>NZ_CP024869.1:840000-1560077 GCF_003052165.1 Dietzia sp. JS16-p6b
GTTTACTAAAAACACAGGTCCGTGCGAAGACGTAAGTCGATGTATACGGACTGACGCCTGCCCGGTGCTGGAAGGTTAAGAGGACCGGTTAGCCGCAAGGCGAAGCTGAGAATTTAAGCCCCAGTAAACGGCGGTGGTAACTATAACCATCCTAAGGTAGCGAAATTCCTTGTCGGGTAAGTTCCGACCTGCACGAATGGCGTAACGACTTCTCTGCTGTCTCGACCACAGACTCGGCGAAATTGCATTACGAGTAAAGATGCTCGTTACGCGCGGCAGGACGAAAAGACCCCGGGACCTTTACTATAGCTTGGTATTGGCGTTCGATTCGGTTTGTGTAGGATAGGTGGGAGACTGTGAAGCATGCACGCCAGTGTGTGTGGAGTCGTTGTTGAAATACCACTCTGATCGTATTGGACGTCTAACCTCGGCCCATGATCTGGGTTAGGGACAGTGCCTGGTGGGTAGTTTAACTGGGGCGGTTGCCTCCCAAAGAGTAACGGAGGCGCCCAAAGGTTCCCTCAGCCTGGATGGCAATCAGGTGTTGAGTGCAAGTGCACAAGGGAGCTTGACTGTGAGACTGACACGTCGAGCAGGGACGAAAGTCGGGACTAGTGATCCGGCACCGGCAAGTGGAAGCGGTGTCGCTCAACGGATAAAAGGTACCCCGGGGATAACAGGCTGATCTTCCCCAAGAGTCCATATCGACGGGATGGTTTGGCACCTCGATGTCGGCTCGTCGCATCCTGGGGCTGGAGTAGGTCCCAAGGGTTGGGCTGTTCGCCCATTAAAGCGGCACGCGAGCTGGGTTTAGAACGTCGTGAGACAGTTCGGTCTCTATCCGCCGCGCGCGTAAGAAACTTGAGGAAGGCTGTCCCTAGTACGAGAGGACCGGGACGGACGAACCTCTGGTGTGCCAGTTGTTCCACCAGGAGCATCGCTGGTTAGCTACGTTCGGAAGGGATAACCGCTGAAAGCATCTAAGCGGGAAGCCTGTTCCAAGATGAGGTTTCTCACCACCTTGCGTGGTTAAGGCCCCCCACAGACCATGGGGTTGATAGGCCGGAACTGGAAGCGCAGCAATGCGTGGAGGTGACCGGTACTAATCGGCCGAGGGCTTACACACACTCAAGCCAAAAGAATCGCACCGCGTCCACTGTGCAGTATCTGAAACAACACACCCATCCGCGGTCTCGATCGCGGGTCGGGCCTTGTTTCACAGAGTTACGGCGGCCATAGCGGCAGGGAAACGCCCGGTCCCATTCCGAACCCGGAAGCTAAGCCTGCCAGCGCCGATGGTACTGCACTCGAGAGGGTGTGGGAGAGTAGGTCACCGCCGAACACAACTTCACACGAGAGCCCCCGAGACCGCCCACCGCGGCCCCCGGGGGCCCTCGTCATTTCACCCCACACGGCGAATTCTAGGAGTCGTTGCAACACCTGAGTGTGATCGAGGTGTTGCGTTGTGGCTGCTGAGGGCTCTGTGTGGGAGATCTCGCCGGTGCAGGAGTCGGAGCTGGAGTCGCTGGTTTGTGGCGGGCTTTCGGTTCGTGCGGCGGCCGGCCGGGTCGGGGTGCATTACGGGCGGGCGCTTGCGTTGGCGCACTCGCGCAAGTGGCCGGTGTCGACGAAGCGGCATTCAACTGGTGACGAGCGAGCGACGATCAGGGCGGCGTTGGCGTCGGGGATGGAGCCGATGGACGTCGCTCGTGCCGTCGGGGTCGGCTCGTCGGTGGTGTACCGGGTCGGGATGGCCGCCGGGTTGTGGGTTCGCCACTGCGATGGCGTTACCCGCAAGTCGACGACCAGGCGGTGCGAGTACCTGCTCTTGCGGGCCCGGTCGATGGATCGTCGTGGGGCGGCCAAGGCGGTGGGGATCAGCGTCGAAACGGCGCTGGACTGGGATAAGGGCGTGACCAAACGCAATGGTCAGCCACGATCGGCGTTTGTCCCCGCCGGCCCGGACGTCGGCCTCTATAACCGTCTGATGAGTGTCTTGGAGTGCGTCCCGGGCCGCCAGGCGGTGCCGGTGGAAATCGTGCCTGTCGAGCGGGTCGAGAAGGTCATCTCGAGCCGTTACCTGTCAGTACTCGAGCGGGAGAAGATCGCCGACCTGCGCCGGGCGGGCAAGGGCATCCGCGAGATCGCCCGCCAGGTAGGCCGCAGTCCCGGTACGGTCTCTCGCGAGATCGCACGTAACAGCAGCAATGAGGGCCGCTACGAGCCACATCAGGCCCACCGGCGCAGCGTGCTGCGACGGTTCCGGCCCAAGGTCGCCAAGATCGCCGCCAACCCGGCTCTGGCGGCGTTCATCCAGGAGCGGTTGTCGCTACGGCACTCGCCCGAGCAGATTGCCGGAGCGTTGCGCCGGCAGTTCCCCGACGATCAGGCTATATGGGTGTGCGTCGAGACGATCTACCAAGCCCTGTACCTGCAATCCCGCGGTGGCCTCAAGCGGCAGGTCCAGGCAGCTCTCCGGACCGGTCGTGCCAGGCGGATCCCTCGCAAGCGCCCTGATCAGCGGCGCAGCAGGTTCGTCGATGAGATGGTGATGATCTCCGACCGGCCCGCCGAGGTCGAGGACCGGGCGGTGCCCGGCCACTGGGAGGGAGATCTAATCCTGGGCGCCGGGAACGCCTCGGCGATCGGCACCCTGGTCGAGCGCAGCACCCGCTACGTCATGCTCGTGCACCTGCCAGATGGCCACACCGCCGAGGCCGTCCGAGACCAGCTCGTCAAGGTCATCTCGACCCTGCCCGAGCACCTGCGCGGATCGCTGACCTGGGACCAGGGCTGCGAGATGGCCGGTCACAAGTCGTTCTCGATCGCCACCGGCTGCCCGGTGTACTTCTGCGACCCGGCCAGCCCCTGGCAGCGGGGATCGAACGAGAACACCAACGGGCTGCTGCGCCAGTACTTCCCCAAGGGAACCGACCTGAGCGTCTTCGGCCCCGAGGATCTCGAGCACGTCGCCCAGGAGCTCAACGCCCGCCCCCGCAAGACCCTCAACTTCGAGACCCCCGCCGAACGGATGCGAGACCTACTAGCCTCAACCTAGGAATCCATCGTGTTGCAACGATCCCTAGAACCCGAGCACCCACCACCCCAACCGACGCCGCGCCGAATACCCGCTTCGCCAGGTCCGATCCACGAAGCCCTTCGAGGTCGACCACGTCGCCTCGAGCGTCGGAGAGCGGCACACGCCAGTTCGGATACTCCTCTGACGTCCCGGGCATGTTGACCGGGCGGCGATCACCGACGAGGTCGGCCACCGACACCGCGTAGAGAAGAGATGGTGCCGCGGCCAGGAATGCGTGGAGCGCCACCACCAGATCCTCCGTGCTGGCGCCCTCGAGTAAGTCGCGCCGTCTGACCGCCTCGGTGTACGACCCGATCTCGGAGGCCGCGTCGGCGCGCTCCTGTTCGACATCGCCCGTCAGCTGGCCCAGTTCCTCGCGGACATCCACATGCACGAGGTCGACATACCCCGCAGTCGGCGGGAGGTCGTGAGTGGTCACCGACGCCATGCAGAGCCGGCGATAGTCCTCGGGGGGCACCGGCTGGGAGTCCTGCTGCTCGAACCACATCACCGAGGTGCCCAACACCCCGCGCTCGGACAGTTCCTCCCGGACCCCGGGTGCGACGGTCCCCAGGTCCTCTCCCACGATGACCGCGCCGGCACGCGACGCCTCCAGCGCGAGAACGCCGATCATCGCCTCGTGGTCATAGTTCACGTACGTCCCCTCGGTGGGCGGGAGCCCCGACGGGATCCACCAGAGCCGGAACAGACCCAGGATGTGGTCGATCCGTATCCCGCCCGAGTCGCGCAGCGCGGCGCGGACGATGTCCCGGAAGGGCCGGTACCCCTCCTCGGCGAGAGCATCGGGCCGCAGCGGGGGCTGGGACCAGTCCTGGCCCAGCTGGTTATAGACGTCCGGTGGCGCGCCCACGGTGACCCCGCGGGCGAGTGACCGGCGGAGCGCCCAGGCGTCGGCGCCGGTGGGATGCACCCCGACGGCCAGATCGTGGAGGATCCCCAGCCGCATTCCCGCCGACAACGCGGCGCGCTGCGCACCAGCGCGTTGCTGCGCGACCTGCCACTGCAGCCACTGGTGGAATCGGACCTCCCGCGCGTGGTCGGTGGCGAAACGCGCCACGTCGTCGGAATCCGGGTCCTTCAGCGCTGCGGGCCACCGCGACCAGTCCGGGCCCCACTCGGACGCCAGAGCACACCACGTGGCGAAACGGAACAGTCCGGGCTCCTGCTCGTCGGCGAAGTCGTCGAACGCCCGGGCCCGGTCCTCCGTGAGAGGCGCGGCGAACACCACCCGGAGCGCCTCGAGTTTGCTTCCCCACGAGGAGTCGCGGTCGATGGTGTCCTCGGTGTTCCTCTGCCGCTGCCCGGCCGCGAGGTCATCGACCACCTGCATCTCCTCGGGTGGGAGCGAGGCGTATTCCGGGATCAGCTCGGGCCGGAGGTACAGCGGTGAGGCGAACCGACGTGTGGTCGGGAGGTACGGGGACGGCTCCACCGGCGGGAGCGGTTCCCCGGCGTGCATCGGATTGACCAGGACGAAGTCGGCGCCGAGGTCCCGCCCGGCCCAGTCGGCGAGGTCGGCGAGGTCCGACAGGTCACCGACCCCCCACGACGTGTCGGACCGGACCTGGTAGAGCTGCGCGGCCAGCCCGACCCCCCGGCGCCGTCCGAGATCCGGGGGGACCGGTATGGACCGCGGGGACACCACCAGGGCGGCTTCGACGACCCGCGGCTCCCCCGCCGACGGGCCGGTGCCGTCGAACGAGTCCGTGACGACGGCGACCAGGAGGTGCCACCCGAGGGGGAGCGCGTCGGGCAGCTCCAGATCGAATCGGTCGACTGGCTTCCCATCGACACTCCTCGACTCCTCCGCGGCGGCGGGGAGCACCAGGTCGAGCGGGTCGGACGAGTCCTCGAGGTGGACGGACAGCCCCACAGAGGTTCCACGGGGTACATGGACGGCGCACAGGGCCCCCGAGCCCTGCCTCGTCACGATCGTCGGGGGGAGCACCCGGCGCCACGGCCGCAGACGAACCTCCTCGAGCGCCGCGCTGACCGAGCCACCGCCCTCGTCGTCGTCCTCACCGACCGGGATGCCCATCGCGGCGAGAACCGCACGCAGCGTCCGGGCGGGGATCTCGCGGCGGATACCGCGGGCGTCCTCGTAGCTCGTGGCCACGCCGCACCTCTCGGCGAGCTCTACCAGGGCGGGGGGAACGGCGTCGGTCACGGTCACGGGGTCCTCGCGTCGGGTCGGGAGGCGCCGTCTACCGGGCGCCGCGGACGGTCAGGGTCCACTGTGCCACCGGAGCGCCCCGGGCGCGGATCGCGAAAAACGGACCACACTCCGAGCGGGGGCGAGGGACCACGTACGCTGACCTCGAACACGTATCAGTTCCGCCCAGAGAAAGGCCGTGGACAACCCATGACCGAGGCATTCATCTACGACGCCATCCGGACTCCGCGAGGCAAGGGCAAGCCCGGCGGCGCTCTGCACGGGGTCAAGCCGATCGACCTGGTCGTCGGTCTCATCGAAGAGATGCGGCGTCGGTTCCCCGACCTCGACGAGAACCGGATCTCGGACATCATCTACGGGATCGTCACCCCGCTGGGGGACCAGGGCATGGATCTGCCGCGGATCGCCGCGCTGGCCGCCAAGATGCCCGACACCGTCGCCGGTGTGCAGATCAACCGGTTCTGCGCCTCCGGCCTGACCACCATCAACATGGCCGCCCAGAAGATCCGCTCCGGTTGGGACGAGGTCGTCCTCGCCGGCGGCGTCGAATCCATGTCGCGCGTGCCGATGGGCACCGACGGCGGCGCCTGGGCCCTGGATCCGGCGACGAACTACGACACGTACTTCTCCCCGCAGGGGATCGGGGCCGACCTCATCGCCACGCTCGAGGGGTTCACCCGTGAGGACGTGGACCGCTACGCCGAGCGCTCGCAGCGACTCGCCGCCCGCGCGTGGGAGGAGGGCCGGTTCGCCAAGTCGGTCGTCCCGGTCAAGGACATCAACGGCGTCACCATCCTCGACCACGACGAGCACATGCGACCGGGCACCACGGTCGAGGCGCTCGCCGGCCTCAAGCCCTCGTTCGCCATGGTCGGCGACATGGGCGGTTTCGACGCCGTCGCGCTGCAGAAGTACCACTGGGTCGAGAAGATCAACCACGTCCACCACGGTGGCAACTCCTCCGGCATCGTCGACGGCGCCGCACTCGTGGTGGTCGGGTCGGAGAAGGCCGGCAAGGAGATGAACATGACGCCGCGCGCCCGCGTCGTGGCCGCGGCCACCTCCGGCGCCGACACCACCATCATGCTCACCGGCCCTACCCCGGCCGCGAAGAAGGCTCTCGAGATCGCGGGGCTCACCCCGGACGACATCGACCTGTGGGAGCTCAACGAGGCGTTCGCCTCCGTCGTGCTGCGTTTCCAGAAAGACATGGACATCCCCGACGAGAAGCTCAACGTCAACGGCGGGGCCATCGCGATGGGTCACCCCCTCGGAGCCACCGGCGCCATGATCACCGGCACCGTGCTCGATGAGCTCGAGCGCACCGGCGGCAGGCGCGCCCTGATCACCCTCTGCGTCGGCGGTGGAATGGGCGTCGCCACCATCATCGAGCGCGTCTGATCCGCCCCACCGACACCACAGCCTTTAGGAGTAGAGAACCAGTGAGCGACAACATGTTCCGGTGGGAGCAGGACGGCGACGGCATCGTCACCCTCACCATGGATGACCCCGACCACGGCGCGAACACCATGAACGCGCGTTTCATCGACGACTTCTCGGAGACCGTCGGCCGTATCGAGGCCGAGAAGGAGTCCATCAAGGGCATCGTCCTGACCTCCGCCAAGAAGAGCTTTTTCGGCGGCGGCGACCTCAAGTCCATGATCACGGCGGGCCCCGGCGACGCCGAGGAGCTCTTCGAGCGGTCCATGCAGATCAAGGGCCGGATGCGCGCCCTGGAGACCCTCGGGGTCCCGGTCGTGGCCGCGATCAACGGCGCGGCCCTGGGCGGAGGTCTCGAGCTCGCCCTCGCCTGCCACCACCGCGTGATGGCCGACGCCCGCGGCGCCAAGGTCGGCCTGCCCGAGGTCACACTCGGTCTGCTGCCCGGCGGCGGCGGCATCGTCCGGACCGTCCGCATGTTCGGTCTGGCGCAGGCCGTGCCCAACATCCTGATGTCGGGCCGTTCGTTCGCCCCGGACAAGGCCCTCAAGGCGGGCCTGGTCGACGAGGTCGTGGCCCCCGAGCAGCTCGTCGACGCCGCGAAGGCGTGGATCAAGACCGATCCCGAGCCCAGTCAGCCCTGGGACCGCAAGGGGTGGACGCTGCCCGGCGGCACGATCAGCGACCCGGCCCTGGCCGGGGTCCTGCCGTCCTTCCCCGCCAACATGCGCAAGCAGACCAAGGGCGCGCCCTCCCCGGCGCCCCGGGCCATCATGGCCGCCGCGGTCGAGGGGTCGCAGGTCGACTTCGCCACCGCCGAGAAGATCGAGGCGCGATACTTCGTCTCGCTCGTCACCGGTCCCATCGCGAAGAACATGATCCAGGCGTTCTTCTTCGACATGCAGCACTGCTCGTCCGGCGGCGCACGCCCCAAGGCCGCCGACGGCTCCGAGATCCCTCGGACCGAGTTCACCAAGGTCGGCGTCCTGGGCGCCGGCATGATGGGCGCCGGCATCGCGTACGTGTGCGCGAAGGCGGGGATCGAGGTCGTGCTCAAGGACGTCGAGCAGGCGTCCGCGGACAAGGGCAAGGCGTACGCGGAGAAGATCGAGGCCAAGGCGCTCGAGCGTGGCCGCACCACGCAGGAGAAGTCCGACGCCCTCCTGGCCCGCATCACGCCCACCACGGACCCGCAGGCGCTGGCCGGATGCGACCTCGTGATCGAGGCCGTCTTCGAGTCGCCGGATCTGAAGAAGAAGGTCTTCCAGGAGATCGAGGACATCGTCGCCCCCGACGCGTTGCTCGGCTCCAACACGTCGACCCTCCCGATCACCGACCTCGCGACCGGCGTCAAGCGTCCCGAGGACTTCATCGGACTGCACTTCTTCTCGCCCGTCGACAAGATGCAGCTGGTCGAGATCATCAAGGGTGAGAAGACCACCCCCGAGACCCTGGCCAAGGCGATCGACCTCACGCTGGCGATCCGGAAGATCCCGATCGTGGTCAACGACTCGCGTGGCTTCTACACCTCCCGCGTCATCGGCACGTTCGTCAACGAGGCGATCGGCATGCTGGACGAGGGGATCGAGCCCTCGACCATCGAGCAGGCCGGCCGCATCGCGGGGTACCCGGCGGCGCCGCTGCAGCTGTCCGACGAGTTGAACCTCAACCTCATGCTCAAGATCCGCGACACCGCGCGCGAGGCCGCCGCGGCCGCGGGCGAGGAGTTCGTGGAGGTGCCGTCCGACCGCGTCACCGCCACGATGGTCAACGAGCTCGGCCGCAGCGGCCGTCTGGCCGGGGCCGGGTTCTACGACTACACCGACGGCACGCGAGCGGGACTCTGGCCGGGCCTGCGGGAGGCGTTCAACACCTCGCCGGACAACGCACCGCCGTTGCAGGACCTGGTCGACCGCATGATCTTCGCCGAGGTTCTCGAGACCCAGAAGTGCGTCGACGAGGGCGTGATCGTGGACGACGCCGACGCCAACATCGGCTCGATCATCGGGATCGGATTCCCGGCGTGGACCGGCGGTACCCGCCAGTACGCCAGGAACTACGCGGCACCGGGCGCCACGGAACCGTCGGGTTACAAGGGCTTCGTCGCCCGCGCCGAGGAGCTCGCCGCGAAGTACGGTGATCACTTCCTGCCCACCGAGTCGCTGAGGAAGGCTGCCGCCGAACAGGAGTGAAACGGCCACGGGCTCGAAGGCCCGAGCCGGACGAGACAGAAGCGGCCGCCCCCGGGGATCGCCCCGGGGGCGGCCGCGTGTCGTCGCCGTGTTGGGGGTAATTCACCGTTCTCAGTCGACCCCGTGTGGGCGAGGGCGATCGAGTTCGGCACGCGAGAACCGGCCTCTGCCTGCGATTTTGTAAATTAGGTAAGGCTTCCCATGTGAAGGTTAGGCTGTCCTTTGTTTGGGTGCTACTGTAGCCGCATGTTCAGACAGCGCTCAGGCTCGCTACGGCTGGCCGTCGCCCTCCTGGCTCTCTCCCTGACCTCGTGCGGCGTGGCGACCGGGCTCGGCGGAGACCCCGCCACCATCTCGGGGATACCGCTCGCGTCGGAGGTCTCGGCGATCGAGGACCCACGATCCTTCTCCGGCGAACTCGCCCTGGAGTTGGTCGACGACCCGGTCGAGCCCGTCGCGACCGACCCCGCCCCGCAGCTGCCCGCCGTGGTCACCGACAACCAGGGCACGGTCGTCGAGGTCGCCGACGTCTCCCGGATCCTGCCCCTGGACATCTACGGAACGCTCTCGCGCATCGTGTTCGAACTCGGGTTGGGTGACAACGTGATCGGCCGGGACGTCTCCTCGGCCTTCGCCGAGATCGCTGATCGCCCACTGGTCACGCAGGACGGTCACCAGCTCAACGCCGAGGCGATCCTCGCTCTCGATCCCAGTGTGATCATCACGGACACCTCGCTCGGTCCGTGGGACGTGATTTTGCAGCTGCGCGACGCGGGGATCCCTGTCATCGTGGTGGACTCGCACCGGTCCCCGGACAACGTCGAGGCGCTCACCCGGGCCGTCGCGGACGGCCTCGGGGTGCCCGAGTTGGGCCGTGAACTGGGGGAGCGAACCCGCGCGAAGATCGTCGAGACCGAACGATCGATCTCGTCTGTCGTGCCGGAATCGGAGACCGCGCGGCTGCGCACCGTGTTCCTCTACGCACGTGGTAACGCCGGGGTCTACTACATGTTCGGCCAGGACAGCGGCGCGGACGAGTTGATCACCGCCGCCGGCGGGTACGACGTGTCCTCCGAGGTCGGGTGGAAGGGCGCCAAACCGGCCAACGACGAGGGGCTCATCGCCGCCCAGCCGGACGTCATCATCATGATGAACAAGGGGCTCGAGTCCGTCGGCGGCGTCGACGGGCTGCTCGAGAGGTTCCCGGCCATGGCCCAGACGCCCGCCGGGGCGAACCGGCGGATCGTCGCGATGAACGACGACCTCGTCCTGTCCTTCGGCACCAGGACCCCCGCGGTGCTCAACGCCCTCGCCGTGGCCCTCTACGCCCCCGACGCGCTGTGACGCTCACCGAGGAGTCACGGGCGCGGGTCGGCCGGCCGACGTCACACCCCGTCCCTGCGCGTACATCCGGCGGCGCCCACCGCATGGTGACCGGGGGCCTGCTGATCGTCGGGCTGGCGGTGGCCCTCGGGGTTCTGGGCGTGGTGGCCGCGGCGTCGGGACAGCTGCCCATCCCCGCGACAGAGGTCGCCTCCGGGTTCCTCCGCGGTCTCGGTGTCGACCTCGGCCCCGCCGCGAGCCACCCCCGCGCCGATGCCACGTTATGGAGCGTCCGCTTCCCCAGAGTGGCGATGGCGATGGTCGTGGGCGCCGCCCTCGCGGTGGCCGGTGCGCTCATGCAGGGAGCGTTCGGCAACCCGCTCGCCGAGCCCAGTGTGGTGGGGGTGTCCGCCGGTGCGGCCGTGGGCGCGGCAGCGGCGATCGTGTTCGGGTTGACCGCCTTCGGTGCCTGGACCAGCGTCGTCTGCGCCTTCGTCGCCGGCATCCTCACCACGACGGTGGTGTACCTGTTCAGTCGGAGTAACGGCCGGACCGAGGTGGTCACCCTGGTGTTGACCGGCATCGCCGTGAACGCCGTGGCGGGAGCCGCGCTCGCCCTGCTCATGTTCCTCGGAGACACCCAGGCCCGCGAGGAGATCGTCTTCTGGCAGCTGGGGAGTCTGAACGGCAGCCGGTGGGACCACGTCCTGGTGGTGGCGCCCCTGGCGCTGCTCGGACTGGCCCTGGCGACCCGCCTGGCGCGGCCGCTCGACCTGCTCGCGTTGGGGGAGCGTCCGGCCCGTCACCTGGGCGTTGACGTCGAGCGACTGCGAATCCACTCCATCCTGCTGGTCGGACTGCTCACGGCCGCTGCGGTGAGCTTCTGCGGAATCGTCGCCTTCGTGGGACTGGTGGTGCCGCACCTCATCCGCATGATCGCCGGTCCGGGACACCGACTGCTGCTGCCGGCGTCCGCGCTGGGCGGCGCGGTGTGCCTGCTGGCCGCGGATCTGCTGGCCCGGACCGCGGTGGACTACGCGGAGTTGCCGCTCGGCATGGTGACGGCCGCCGTCGGCGGCCCGTTCTTCTTCTGGCTGCTGCACCGCACACGTCGTACCGCGGGGGGCTGGGGATGAGCGGCGGCGAAACACGCGTGCCGGTGGTGTCCGCCGAGGGGGTCACGGTACGCCTCGGCGGTCGGACCCTGCTCGATTCGGTGGACCTGGAGATCTATGCCGGTGAGGTGCTCGCTCTGGTGGGTCCCAACGGGGCGGGGAAGTCGACGCTGCTCGGCGTGGTGGCGGGGGACACCCACCCCGACGCCGGCCGCACCGTCCTCGACGGCCGCGATCTACGGCGGTGGCGCCTCGGGGATCTCGCCCGGCGCCGAGCGTTGCTCACCCAGGCCAACTCCGTCGCCTTCCCCTTCACCGTGCGGGAGATCGTCGCGATGGGTCGCGCACCCTGGGCGGCGCGGCCGGAGGGCGACCACGACGAGGAGGTCATCGAGGAATCGCTGGCCGCCACCGACACCGCCCACCTGCGGTCCCGGACCTTCCCGACCCTGTCCGGTGGTGAGAAGGCGCGCGTCTCCCTGTCGAGGGCGCTCGCGCAACGCGCCGGTGTGTTGTTGCTGGACGAACCCACCGCGGCGGTCGACCTGCGCCATCAGGAGGTCGTCCTGGAACTGGCCCGGACCGTGGCCGACGCCGGTGGGGCGGTGGTCGTGGTGCTGCACGACCTCGAGCTGGCGGCCGCGTGGTCCGACCGTCTCGTGATGATCTCGGACGGCCGCATACGGGCCGAGGGGTCCCCGGAGCAGGTCCTCACCTCCGAACTGGTGGAAGAGGTCTACCAGCAGACGGTCGTCGTCGACCGGCATCCCGTCACCGGTGATCTGTTGGTCACCCCGGATCGACGACGATTCCGGACCGCCCGGACGCCGGTGGAGCCCGCGGTCGACACCACACACGCGTCGGCCCTCGTCAAGGAGTTCTCGTGAGACACACACTGTCATCAACGGCACGGGCGACCGTGGCCCGGATCGTCGCCGTTCTGACACTGGCGCTGCTCGGCACCTCGGTGCTGGCCGTGCTGACCCAGGCCCCGGCGCACGCCGCCGCGCGACTGACGGCATCGAGTTCGCTGGGCGGGGCGGTGGCGTCGACGTCGGGCCAGACCGGGTTCACCCTGTCGGGTTCGGGTTTCCAGGCGGTCGAGGGCGGTTTCGGCGGCGTGTACGTCGGGTTCGGCTGGGTCAGCGGGTCCGGGTGGGGGCCGTCCAACGGTGGCGCGACGGGCCGGACCTACGACTACATCCCGGACGAGCAGTCGCGCAGCAACCAGGGATACCAGGCATTCGTCGCCTTCCCCGGGTCGTCGACGGCCGGAGAAGCCCAGGCGACGATGGGTTCCGATGGATCGTTCCGGGTGAACCTCACGGTCCCGGGTCCCACGTTCACCGGAGCCGGGGGCAAGAGCATCGACTGCACCGAGGTCACCTGCGGTTTCCTCACCTGGGGCGCGCACGGGGTGCGCAACGGCGCCAACGAGACCTTCACCCCGGTGACCTTCCGGGCCGGGGACCCCGCACCCGCGGTCGAGCAGTCGCCGGCGGCGGGAGCGCCCGCCGTGGGCGCGCAGACCGGACGACCCGCCGCGCCCGGTCGGGCCGCGACCCGCGCGCGCACCAACGGGGCCGCGCAGGGGGCGGCCGCAGGGGTGGCCGGCCCCGCCGGGCGGTCCGCGAGCGCGGACGGTCCGGGTGGCGTGGACACCGGAGCGGGAGGAAGCGCTCCCGCCGACGGCGCGCCGACGGCGGCGACCGGCGGGACCACGACGACCGTGACCGCGGTGATCGAGGTCGACCGCAAAGCCGCCCGGCCCGGCGGGGCCATGGGATTCGCCGCCGCTGGATTCTGGCCCGGCGAGCAGGTCTACGTGGTCCTCGGCGAGGGGGACGCCGCCGTCGGCCCCGTCGCCGCGGGGGTCGACGGCGAGGTCGCGGGAGTGATCGTGCTCCCGGAGGACATCGCCTCCGGCACCCACGAGATCCGGGCGGCGGGTGCCGGCTCGGGTCTCGAGGCAGCGGAGCGGTTCCCGGTGCGCACCGACATCTCCCCCGCGGCATCGGCCGCCGGCCTCGGTGGCCCGGCGGGGTGGGTCTTCCTCACCCTCGCCGCGCTGGCGTTGTCGGTCGCGGCGGCGGTCGCGGTCAACCGGAGACGCCTCGCCGACGCCGGCGGTGCCGACGGGCACCCGGCCCCCCACACGAGAGCTCACACCGAAGGAGATCCCGATGACCAGTGACCAGTTATCGGGCCACCGCCGGGGCGCCGCCCTGGTCCTGGCCCTGGCCCTCGCCCTCGGCTCGCTGATGTACTCGCCGGCGGCCCGAGCACAGGACTCGGCGGTCGAGCTGACCGATGCCGAGTTCCGATGGGGGTTGAGCAGGCAGAGCGCCGGGCCCAGCCACGGACCCGGACTCAACTTCCTCTCCGCCGGGGACAGCTCGGCGGCGCTCGCCGGGCCCGGGGCGACGATCACCGAACAGACATGGAGGGCCACGTCGGGACAGGTGACGATCGAGAAGCGGTCCGCGAACGGTGGGACATCGACCGCGACCTGGGCCGGGACGCAGACCGACCAGGCGGGCACCGCCCTCCGTGACGCCGCCTCGAGCAGATACAGCGGCCTCGAGATGGTCTTCGGCAAGGGGACCGGAACCGTCGACGCCGCCTCGGGCACGGCGGAGATCCAGTGGAAGGGCACCGCGTCGGTCCTGTACTACTCGGGCCTGGTGTTCCTCAGCGTCACCGACCCGGTCCTCACGGTCACGCCCACGAAGGCCACCGTGACCGCGACCCTGGGTGGGAGACGGAGCGCCCAGGACAACCCCGAGGTGTCGACCCCGGTGCCGTCCCGCACCGTCGTCCTCGCGAATCTCCCCCGCAGTCGCGTGGAACTGGGAGGGAAAAAAGGGTTCTCCGTGACTCCCGAATACCTCGGTGTGCCCTATTCCGCCGGTGCCGGAGAAAACCCTCAGACGAGAGACGGCGCGTATTGGGGAGCTTTCCCGCGGGAATTCGTGGACTTCGCCGCGGAAGCGGGATCCGGGGGATTCTGGTATTCGACCGGAACCTCTGACAGTACGAAACCCGCGCTGCCGATAGCGGTGAGTTGGAATTCGGATGAACCCGAGGAAATGCCGAATTCCGGTGGGTCCGGCGGGTCCGGCGGAATCGTCGGTAGGGTCCTCGACGACACGGTCGAACAGATCCTCCGGGCCGCGGGGACCGACGTCGCCGACACCGCTGCCGCGTGGATGGACGAGGCGTGGAAACCGCTCCAACCCGATGCGGTGAACGCCGCGCGGGACAGCGCGGGCCCGGCCGCGGCGGCACCGGACGCGTCGGCCGCCGAGGGGGGCGGTGTGGACGAGGTCTTCGAAGAGTATTTCGCGGACTACTACACCGCCGGAGCCCCTCTCACCGCCGGGACCGTGGGCGGCACCGTCGCCACGATCCCCGCATCCCCGAGCGGCCCGTCGTCAGGCGGGTCCTCACCCGCGGCGACCCCACCCCTCGTTGACCAGTCGACGATCCCCGTGGCGGCCAACACACCCCTCAACGGCTCCGACGTGGTCTACGCCCAGACTTCCGGCTCCCAGAAGGCCGGAAACCCCACCCACCAATGGCAGTGGTGGGTGGGGACCGCACTGCTCGCGCTCGCGGCAGTGCTGTTCTACCAGACAGTTCGACGAAAGGACTGATGTGAACACATCTCGATCCCGGCTCGCGCTCGCCGGCCGACGGGGCACGATGCTGGGGGCGACGCTCGCGTTGCTGGCCGGAGTCGTCGCAGCCCCGGCGGCCCAGGCCCAGGAGGCGACCCCGGGGACCGTCACGGACGCCTCGTTCGTCTGGGGCATCAGCGGATACGCCCAGAAGGGCATCTTCGGACCGTGGCGCATCGTCGACGCCTCCGGCGACGCCTCGGCGCTCGTCGGGTCGGTCTCGGGTGGCGCGCAGACCGAGTACACCCCCGCTGCGTTCCCGGCCACCTCGATGCCCGTGAACATCGTCTCGGGACAGCAGGCGACGCCCAACGCCATCAAGTTCTCCGACGGTGAGGGTGCGCGCGGCGCGGACGGGACCGTCACCATCGACTGGGACGGCGAGATCACCTTCAACGCCTACCCCGCCAACCTCAACGCGCCGGATGAGACCTTGGCCGATCCGAAGCTGACCGTCAACGCCGACGGGTCCGGAACGCTCGACGCCGATGTGACCATCGGCGCGGCGACTGACATGAACGGCACCCCGACTCCCGAGGTCAACGCCGGTCGCACGACCGTCCTGTCGTTCGGTCCGGGCGCCGCCCAGGTGGCCCAGGACGGCACCATCACCCTGTCGCCCCAGTACGCGGGAGTGCAGCACAACGGCGGGAACCAGGACCGTTCCTGCACCGCGCCGAACATCTGGGGCGCGTGGACCCCCGAGTGGTTGGCGGCCGTGCCGAGCTCGGTGCACCCGCACTACTACAACACCGGGTGTGGAGGAGACCAGAACCTCAAGGGGCCGCTGCCGCTCCAGGTGACCTACGAGCTGACCGAGGACGAGACCCAGGTGCCCGTCGGCACCCCCGAGATCACCGTCTCGGACACCACTCTGGCCGCTGACGGAAGCCACGAGGTGACCATCACGGGTTCCGGGTTCACCGACCCGTCGGTTCTGGGCACACGTCCGCCGCTCGCGGGCAAGCCCGCCGGGTTCTACCTGGTCTACGGCAAGTTCGGGGATGCATGGAAGCCCTCGGCGGGCGGTACCTCCGCCGCTCGCACGGTCGTCGAGCAGAAGTGGGTCCTGGCGGCGGAGAACCACGCCACCATCGGCGGAGCCGCCGCGGGGGCCGTCGAGCTGCGGCCCGACGGCACCTTCACCACGACCGTCACCGTGTCCAAGGACGCGGCCGACGCGAAGTCGGAGACCGGGAGCTACGGGATCTACACCTACGCGGCCTCCGGCGCCGTCCACGCCGCGTGGGAACTCAGCACGCCGATCACCTTCACCACCGGCGGAGATGATGACGACGACACCGGTACCGGGGGCGGCGGCTCGCTCGCGGGCATGACGAACCTGTTCGGCAGCCTGATGTAGGGCGCACACACCGGATGCGGCCCCGACACCGATCCGGTGTCGGGGCCGCGTCGCGTGTCGGCATGTGGCAGTCGGTCAGCGGACGCCCAGGGCCTCCAGGTCGAGGAAGATCCGGTGGTTGAGGTCGAAGGCCCGGGTGGCGGCGGCCAGAGCGGACGCGCGGTCTGTCTCGCCCAGCGGGAGGGCGTCCAGTGCGGCCCGGTAGTCGTCCTTGTAGACCTTGGGCTTGGCGATGTCGAAGTCGTAGAAGCTCAGACCGGTCTCGATGCCGTAGTGGCGGCGCACCATCGTCCTGATGATCTGCCCGCCCGAGAGGTCGCCGAGGTACCGGACGTAGTGGTGCCCGATCAAGGCGGCCGGGTCGGTCGCGCACGCGCGCAACTCGGCCACGTAGGCCTCGGTGGCGGGCACCACCGTGTCGAAGGAGCGGCCCTGGGCGCGGTGCGACTCCAGATCGGCTCGCAACGCCCCGGTCCGCTCGAGGCGCGGGTCGAGAATGGCGGACAGTCTCGGGTCCGCGCCGACCCCGCGGCAGGCGTCCTCGAGCGTCGCGTAGACGGGGAGCGACTGCCGGAGGAGCGCGACCAGGCCTGCAGGCGTGCCCTCACCGTTCATCAGGCGGGTGATGAACAAGGCGTTCTCCGCCTGTTCATGCGCGGCCATCGTCGAGTCATGTAGTGCTCTCGACAAGGGTGCGGAAATGATCGTCTCCATGAGTCCTCCGGGCTTGTTAGGTATGCCTAATGAGGGTACGGCAACGATAAGGGAAAGGCTATGCCGGTAGTGAATTTGAGTGCCGTGAACAATTCCGCGAGTGGTGACCCTGATTCGCTCACCGAATAACGGGTGTGGCGGGCCGGGGCGCAATTTCCCCGGGGCGGTTCCGAGAAAAAGGAAATGTCGGTGAGCGCGGGCCGCCCTCAGCCACGCTCCGCGGCGACGCGGCCCATCCGGGTGAAGGCCTCGGTGAGGATGTCCTCGGAGCACGCGAAGTTCACACGCGCGAACCCCTTGCCCTGGGGCCCGAAGGCTGGACCGTTGCTCAGCGCCACCTTTCCGTCGTCGAGGAACGCCGCGGCGGGGTCGTCACCGAGCCCGGGGTAGGCGCGAAGGTCCAGCCACGCCACGAATCCGGCGTCGGGTCGGCGCCACCGGGCGCGGGGGAGGTGCTTGGCCATGAGCCGGTCCATCAGATCGAGGTTCGAGGCCAGCGCGGCGTTCATCTGCTCCAGCCAGTCCAGTGACCCGGTCAGCGCGGCTTCCGCGGCGAGCGCCCCGAAGTGCCCCACTGCGCCGGACAACGCCGAGCGCCGCACCTCGAACCGCTCGGGATTGCCGTTGACCACGAAGGCGCACTTGAGCCCGGCGAGGTTGAACGCCTTGGACGCGGAGGAGATGGCCAAGCCCACCTCGGGGGCGGTGCCGGAGGCGGCCAGGAACGAGGAGAACCGGACCCCGGGCATCGTCAGGGGCGCCCAGATCTCGTCGGAGACCACCACGGCGTCGTGGCGTGCGGCCAGCTCGGCGAGCTCGGCCAACTCCGCGGAGGAGTGCAGGACACCCGTGGGGTTGTGCGGGTGGCTCAGGAGCACGGCCCTGGCCCCGCCGGCCAGGGCGCGCTCGATGCCCACGAGGTCCAGCCGCGGGTCCTCGCCGTCGTGGTCGACCAGGGGCACCGCGACGGGTGACATCCCCACACGCCGGATCCACGGTCCGAACGGCATGTACACCGGTGGCGTGTAGACCACCGCGCTCCCCGCCGGCAGGGTCCGCGCGAGCGACTCGCGGACGCCCACGCCCACATCGTTGACGGGGACGACCGACTCCTCCGGTACCTCGAACCCGAACCCGGAGTAGTACCGGGCGCACACCCCGGCGAGGCGCTCGATCTCGGCGAAGTATCCGGTGTCACCGTCGGCGACCGCTGTGGCGAGGCGCTCCCGGATGGCCGGGGCCAGCAGGACGTCGGTCTCCGCCACGAACAGCGGCAGGACGTCCTCCGGGTACGCCACCCACTTCTGGCTTCGGCGCCTGCGCAGGACCGACTCGGGAACATCCAGGGGGAACGGCACGGCGGGGGATCCTTTCGACCGGGTTCACAGGATCCCCAGGTTACTCAGCTCCCGGGCACGTACCCGGGATGCACCCACACGTCGAAACCGCGGGAGTCGGCACCGAACGGGGAGAGTGGCATGAGCGAGCCCCAGGTGTCGGTGGCCGAACCGGGGACGGTGCCGGCGGGGATGCCGACGCCGCCCGACGTGGCCGGCCACCCTCGCTGATGGGCGAGCTCGTAGGCGGCCCGGACGCTCCCGTCTGCCGCGGAGCCGGTCGATCCGGTGATCGCATCCGAGAGCCCGGTGACGCGGTGGAGCCGGTGGGGCGTTCCCGAGGGGTCGAGTTGCCAGCAGTCCGATCCCTGCAGGACATAGTTCGAGCACCAGATCTCCGTGTCCCTACCGAGCGGGGACACTACGCGCATGGGTGCACTGTTCGGGGCCCAGAACCGGGGGTCCGACGGCACCACGGCGTACGGACAGTACGAGAGTTCGGCCCACCCGAACGGGCCCCCGGTGGCGGGTGGGAAGGGGAGGTCGGCCGGCTAGGCGGGATCCTCCAGCGACTGGGCGAGAGCCGTGGGCGCGACCGCCGCCGACCCGAGGAGCGGTGCGGCCACGAGGACCACGGTGAGCACGGCTCGGCGGAATGAGAACGGGTGTGACATGCCGCCATCACACCACGCTCTCCGAGCCCTCACGGCGGGATCGCACGGACGTGAGGACACCGTGACCATGACGTCATACCGGGTAGCGCCGGGGAAACAGGGCGTGCATAACGTCTGTGCGCAGGGGCACCGAGGGGGTGTCCACCTAACTGGAGAGGGGGTCGACCTCATGTCGCGCTCACACGTCATAGAGAACTGGGATCCGGAGGACGACGCGCAATGGGAGGCGGGCGGCAGGAAGACCGCCATGCGCAACCTCTATTGGTCGGTGTTCGCCGAGCACGTCGGGTTCTCGGTGTGGACCCTGTTCGCCGTCATGGTGCTGTTCATGCCCCAGGACGTCTACGGGCTGGACGCCCCCGACAAATTCCTGGTCTCCGCGGTGGTCACGTTGACCGGGGCCTTCCTGCGCATCCCGTACACGCTCGCCACGGCGACCTTCGGAGGCCGCAACTGGACCATGTTCTCGGCCTTCGTCCTGCTCATCCCCGCGGTCGGGATGTTGTGGATCATGGCGAACCCGGGTCAACCGCTGTGGCTGTACCTCGTCGTCGGCGCGATCGCCGGGCTGGGCGGCGCCAACTTCGCGTCGTCCATGACCAACATCAACGCCTTCTTCCCCCAACGGGAGAAGGGCTGGGCGCTCGGCCTCAACGCGGGCGGGGGCAATCTGGGCGTGGCGACGATCCAGATCGTGGGGCTCATCGTGATCGCCCTCGCGGGTAACCGGTCACCCCACTGGGTGATCGGGGTCTACATCGTCCTCCTCGTGGTCGCGGGGATCGGCGCGGCCCTGAAGATGGACAACCTCGCGCACCAGACCGTCGACGTACAGAGCATGAAAGACATGACCCGCGACAAGGACGGCTGGGTGCTGTCGCTGCTGTACATCGGCACGTTCGGTTCGTTCATCGGCTTCGCCTTCGCGTTCGGACAGATGCTCACCATGACCTTCACCGGCAACGGCCAGGATCCCGCCCAGGCGGCGCTCCACGCGGCGCAGATCACCTTCCTCGGACCGCTGCTGGGCTCGCTGACCCGCATGGTCGGCGGCCGGCTCTCCGACCGGTTCGGCGGCGCACGGGTGACCTTCGCGGTGTTCTGCGGAATGGCGGTCACCACGGTGGCACTCGTGGTGACCTCGAACATCCAGGCCTCGAATGACGGCCGCCTCTCGGGGGGCGCGCTCGTGTTGTTCTTCGCGGCCTTCCTGACACTCTTCGGGCTCACCGGGGTGGGGAACGCCTCGGTGTACAAGATGATCCCGTCCGTCTTCGAGGCCCGCAGTCACACGCTCGGACTCGACGAGGCCGCACGGACCTCGTGGTCGCGGGCTCATGCGGGAGCACTCATCGGGGTCGCCGGCGCGGTCGGGGCGTTCGGTGGGTTCCTCATCAACATGACCCTGCGCACGTCCTACCAGTCCTCGGGGGCGGCCACCTCGGCGTTCGTCGTGTTCATGGTCTTCTACGTGGTGGCCGCGATCATCACCCGCGTGGTGTACATGCGTGCCTCGGCCGGCGTCGATTCGGTCGCCGCGGCACCCACCCGCGCACGGGTCCCCGTGGGCGCCGAGGCCTGACAGGTCCACGGCTGACAGAGCACGGCTGACAGGTCCACGGCTGACAGAGCACGGCTGAGCGAGACGAAGAGGACACATGGTGCACGCGTTGACGACGACCGGCCGCCCGACACACACCCACTGCCCGTACTGCGCCCTCCAGTGCGCGATGTCGGTGACCCCGCCCTCGGACGGCGGGCAGGTGACGATCACCCCGGAGCAGTTCCCCACCAACCGGGGCGGGTTGTGCCGGAAGGGCTGGACGTCGGCAGCGTTGCTCGACCACCCGGAGCGGATCACCACGCCGCTGATCCGGGTGGACGGGCAGCTGCGTCCGACCGACTGGGACACCGCGTTGACCCGGGTCACCGACGGCATCCGGCGGGCGCAGGCCTCAGGGGGGCCCGACGCGGTGGCCGTGTTCGGTGGGGGAGGCCTCACCAACGAGAAGGCCTACACACTGGGCAAGTTCACCCGGCTCGCGCTGGGGAGCAGACTCGTGGATTACAACGGGCGGTGGTGCATGTCGAGCGCGGCGGCCGGGGCCAACCGCAGTTTCGGGCTGGACCGGGGGTTGCCATTCCCCGTGACCGACCTCGACGAGGCCCGGGCGGTGCTCCTCATCGGGGCGAACCCCGCCGACACCATGCCCCCGTTCGTCCAGCACCTGGACACCGCCGCCTCGGCCGGCGGCATGGTGGTGGCGGATCCCCGGCTCAGCGCGACAGCCCACCGCGCCATCGACGGCGGCGGGATCCATCTGAGGCTGCGGCCGGGCACGGACTCCGCGCTGGCCCTCGGGCTCCTGCACGTCGCCGTGGTGGGTGGGTACCTGGACACCGGGTACGTCGCCGCCCGTACGTCGGGTTTCGACGACGCGTGGGCGATCGCTGCGGACTGGATGCCCGATCGCACCGAACGCGTCACCGGGGTCTCGGCCGGTCAGCTCGAACGCACGGTGCAGCTACTGGCGGACTCCAGGGACGCGGGCACCGGTGCGTACGTGCTCACCGCCCGGGGGGCCGAACAGCACTCACGGGGGACCGACACGGTCGGCGCCGTGATCGCCCTCGCGCTGGCACTGGGACTACCGGGCCGGCCCGGTACGGGCTACGGAACCCTCACCGGCCAGGGGAACGGGCAGGGGGGCCGGGAGCACGGGCAGAAGGCCGATCAACTCCCCGGATACCGGATGATCACGGACCCGGCCGCTCGCGCGCACGTCGCCGCGGTCTGGGGCGTGGAGCCCGAGGAGATCCCCGGCCCCGGGCTCTCGGCCTTCGAGCTCCTGGACGCCCTCGGGCAGCCCGGCGGTCCCACGGCGATGCTGCTCCACGCATCGAACCCCGTGGTCTCCGCCCCCGACGCCGAGCGGATCACCGCGCGGCTCCGTGCGTTGGACACCCTCGTGGTGGCCGACTTCGTCCTCTCCGAGACCGCGGAGCTCGCCGACGTCGTCCTGCCGGTCCCGCAGTGGGCGGAGGAGGAGGGCACGCTGACCAACCTCGAGGGCCGGGTGTTGCGTCGACGCCGCTCGGTCACCCCGCCGGACGGTGCCCGCGACGAACTCTGGATCTGGAACGAGCTCGCACGCCGCCTCGGGCGGCGGCCGGATCGGTTCCCGACCGACCCTCGGGTGGTGTTCGACGAGCTGGCGCGCGCCTCCGCCGGGGGTAAGGCGGACTACTCGGCGATGGACTGGGACCGGCTCGACGCGGGGGAGGCGCTGTTCTGGCCGTGCGGTGCCGACTCCCCGGCCGGTACGCCGCGCATGTTCCTCGACCGCTTCGCCACCGAGGACGGCCGCGCCCGCTTCGCCGTCGCCGCCGTGGACCGGCCCGCGGAGGACACCTGCGCGGACTACCCGCTGCTGGGCACCACGGGGCGGGTGCTCTCCCACTACCAGTCCGGCGCCCAGACGCGGCGGGTTCCGGAGCTGGCCTCCGCTGCCCCCGACATGTGGGTCCAGGTCCATCCGGTGGTGGCACGGGCCGCGGGGCTCGACGACGGCGGACGCGCCCGCGTGGTGTCCCGTCGCGGCGCCGTCGAGGCGCTCGTGCGGTGCGACGAGGACATGCGGACCGACACCCTGTTCCTGCCGTTCCATTACGCCGGGGCCGCCCGAGCGAACCTCGTGACCCTGCCGGAGCTCGACCCCTACAGCCGCATGCCCCAGTTCAAGGCGTGTGCCGTACGGCTGGAGGCCGCATGACGCGGGTGGTGGTGGTGGGAGCCGGGATGTCCGGTGCGCGGCTCGCCGAGGAGCTCCGCCGCACCGAACCGGATCCCGAGACGATGGCGGTGACCGTCCTCGGCGACGAACCCGAGGCGCCGTACAACCGGATCATGCTCTCGCACGTGGTGGCCGGCGGTATGGGTGACCCGGGAGCCACCCGGCTCAAGCCCTCCGGATGGTGGGAGCGCAACCACATCGGGATGCGCACGGCGGCCTCGGTGCAGGGTGTGGACAGGGTGGCACGGGAGGTGGAGCTCGCCGACGGTGAGCGCGTCCCGTACGACCACCTGGTGCTCGCGACCGGATCCGAGGCCACGATCCCGCCGATCGAGGGGGTCCGCGGCCCGGACGGTTCCCTCGCCGCGGGGGTGTTTCCGCTCCGCGACGCCTCGGACTGCCGCGGACTCACCGCCCATCTCGAGGAGCACCCCGGACGGGTCGCCCTGGTGGGCGGCGGCTTCATCGGCCTGGAGGTGGCGTGCGCGTTGGCGCGGTCGGGACGGGACGTCGTCGTCGTCCACCCACGGGCCTGGCCGATGGACTCGCACCTGGACGCCGACGGTGGCCGCGTGCTCATCCGCGCGCTGGACGAACTCGGCGTCCGCATGGTGACCGGTGCGCGGGCCGCGCGGTGGGACGGCGCGGCGCTGGGGCTCGACGACGGGACCGAGATCGAGTGCCGGACCGTCGTCCTCTCGGCCGGGACCAGGCCGCGCACCCGGCTTGCCGCGGCATCCG
Organism: Dietzia sp. JS16-p6b; assembly: GCF_003052165.1. Classification (NCBI taxonomy): domain Bacteria; kingdom Bacillati; phylum Actinomycetota; class Actinomycetes; order Mycobacteriales; family Dietziaceae; genus Dietzia; species Dietzia sp. JS16-p6b. The sequence continues at coordinate 863,647 of NZ_CP024869.1, forward strand.
GACTCGAGGTGGGCCGGGGGATCGTCGTCGACGACACCCTCCGGACCAGCGACCCGGACATCAGTGCGATCGGTGACTGCGCCGAGCACCGCGGGTGCGTGACCGGCCTGGTCGGTCCCGCCTGGGATCAGGCAGGCGTGGTCTCCGCCCGACTCGCGGGTGCGACCCCGGCCGCGAGGTACACCGGCGGCGTCGCGGTGACCAGGCTGAAGGCGTTCGGGGTCGACGTGGTCTCCCTCGGGGAACTCGCTGACGACATCCACGCCACCGGGGTGGAGGTGACCGCGGTCTGCGAGCCCTCACGTGGCCGGTACGCGCGGGTGGACGTGGTGGACTCCCGCGTGACCGGGGCGGTGCTCGTGGGTCACCCCGAGCCCGTCGGATTCCTCACCCAGCTCTACGAACACGCGCTGCCCGTCCCCGACGACGTGCTGTCCGTCGTGCTCGGTCGGGCCGGCGCCGCGACCACCGACACCCCGTCCACGATGCCGGCCGCGGCCGTGGTCTGCCGGTGCAACGGGGTGAGCAAGGCCGACCTCGTCCACGCGTGGTCCGAGGGACACCGGGACGTGGCGGCGATGGCCTCCCGGACCCGCGCGGGGACCGGGTGCGGGGGGTGTTCCGCCGCCGTGGACGGCATCTGCGGATGGCTGCGGGACTGCGCGTGACGGACCACCTCCCCGGGCACCCGGGACCCCGGGCGCCGGGGCCGGCGACACACGGACGACACAGGACTGAGGCAGGATGGACACCGTGACGACCAACGACGACTTACCACTGCTGGGCCGTACGGTCGCGGTGACGGCCGCGCGTCGGGCGTCGGAACAGAAGGTCCTCCTCGAACGCCGGGGAGCGACGGTCCTGCACGCGCCGGCGATCCGGATGATCCCCGTGGCCGAGGACGAGCTGGTCCGCTCCGCCACCGCCCGGGTGCTCGCCGCCCCCGCCGACCTCATGGTCCTCACCACGGCGACCGGCGTCCGGTGGTGGACACAGGTGTGTGAGGAGTGGGGGTACTCAACGGACCTGCACGCCCTGATGGACCGGGTGCCGCTGTACTCCCGCGGACCCAAGGTCACCGGAGCACTCCGTGCGGCCGGCCTGCGCGAGCACGCGTCGGCGGCGAGCGAGGCGACCCCCGAACTACTGGAGATGCTGCTGGAGCGCGGGGTCGACGGCCTCACCGTGGCCGTGCAGCTGCAGGGGGCGAGCTCGGACTGGAACCCCATGGCACCGCTGGTGGAGGGACTCCGCGAGGCGGGAGCCGAGGTGATCGTGGTGCCCATCTACCGGTGGGAGCTCCCCGAGGACCTGGAGGCCTTCGACGACCTCGTCCGGACCGTCGCCCGGGCGGGAGTCGACGGGGTCACGTTCACCGCCGCCCCGGCCGTGGTCTCGATGCTCGAGCGGGCGGACCTGATGGGGATCCACGATGACGTGCTGGATGCCCTGTCCGGCCCGGTCGCCGCCCTCTGCGTGGGGCCGGTGACCGCCGAACCTCTCGTCGAGCTGGGTGTGCCCGTGTCGATGCCGGACCGGATGCGCCTCGGCGCGCTCATGCGGCACGTCACCGACGAGTTGGTCGCGCGGTCGCGGACCGTGACGGCGGCAGGGCACGAGCTCACCGTGTGTGCGGCCGGGGTCCTCATGGACGGTCGCCCCATCGAGCTCTCGCCGGCGCCGCTGGCGCTGTTGCAGGCGATGGCGGACCGGCCGGGCAAGTGCCTGAGCCGGGAGGACCTCCTCGCCGTACTCCCCGGCGACGGCGCCGACCCCCACGCCGTGGAGACGGCGATGGGACGCCTGCGCAGAGCGCTCGGGGTCCCCGGCCTCGTGACCACCGTGGTCAAACGCGGATACCGGCTCTCGGTCTAGAGTCGGCGCTCGGTCCAGAACCACCGGGGGACAGGACGGGCCACACGCGCGAACAGGCGCCACCACGTGAACCACGCGGTGGCGCCTGAGTGGCGGTACGGCCCGATCAGGGGCGCACCAGGTGTACTCGGCTAGGCGGCGGTCCGACTGGTCTGGTGCCGGATCGCGGGCTGCGTCGAGACCAGAACCGTGCCGTCGACGACCCTGGCGGGGAAGACGGACAGCCCGTACGCCTCGTCGTCGATCCCCCGTCCGTCGTCCAGGGCGTACGCCTGCTTGCCGATGGGGGAGATGGCCACCGGAACGCCCCCACGGTCGCCGACGAGACCGCGGCTCATCACGGCGGCCCGGGCGATCGGGTCGATGTTGCACAGGGCGTGGACGCTCCCGTCGTCCAGGAGGTAGACGGCGATCTGTCGGCCGTCGGGCAGCAGGGCGGCGACGCCCCGACCCGGGATGAGCCGATCGAGGGAGCAGACCACGATCTCGGTCGGGGAGAGGGTGGCGGTCATGATGGTGTCCTTTCTGAATGTGCTGCTGGGTGGTCAGGCCCGTGCGGGCATCGCGGGGGAGCCGAGAAGAACGGGGACCTTGCGGCCGTCCTGCTCCTCGAACTCGACGGTGGGGTCCGGGGACTCGGGGGCGTTGACGAAGGACACGAAGCGCGCGAGCTTGTCCGGGTCGTCGAGGACGGCGGACCACTCGTCCACGTAGCCCGCCACATGCGCTTCCATGCGGCCCTCGAGTTCCGCCGCCAGGCCGAGCGAGTCGTTGCACACCACCTCGCGGAGATGGTCGATCCCACCGTCCATCGACTCGAGCCAGGGCGCCATCCGCTGCAAGCGCTCGGCGGTCCGGACGTAGAACATCACCGTCCGGTCGATGTAGCGGATCAACTCCTCGTCGGTCAGGTCCCCCACGAGGAGTTGCGCGTGCCGGGGCGTCGCGCCCCCGTTGCCGCCGACGTAGAGGTTCCAGCCGGTCTCCGTGGCGATCACTCCGACGTCCTTGCCGCGGGCCTCCGCGCACTCGCGGGCGCAGCCCGAGACCGCCATCTTGATCTTGTGGGGGGCGCGCAGCCCGCGGTAGCGGTTCTCCATCGTCACCGCCATCCCGACGGAGTCCTGCTGTCCGTACCGGCACCACGAGGTGCCGACGCAGCTCTTGACGGTGCGCAACGACTTGCCGTACGCGTGCCCCGACTCCATCCCGGCGTCCACGAGCCGCTTCCAGATCACCGGCAGTTCCTCGACGCGCGCCCCGAACATGTCGATGCGCTGACCTCCGGTGACCTTGACGTACAGGTCGTGGTCGCGGGCGATCTCCCCGATCACGATGAGCTGCTCCGCGGACACCTCACCTCCCGGCATACGGGGAACCACCGAGTACGTGCCGTTCTTCTGGATGTTGGCGAGGAAGTGGTCGTTGGTGTCCTGCAGGGCGGCCTGCTCGCCGTCGAGGACGTGGTCGGAGCTCGTGGAGGCGAGGATCGAGGCGACTGTGGGCTTGCAGATGTCACAGCCGGTCCCGTGGCCGAAGCGCTCGATGAGACCGGAGAAGGTCCGGATGCCGGTGACCGTGACGATCTCGAAGAGTTCGGAGCGGGACTGCTCGAAGTGTTCGCACAGCGCCGTCGACTGCTCGACCCCCTCCGCCTCGAGGACCTGCTTGAGCAGGGGGATGCACGATCCGCACGAGGTGCCGGCCCGGGTGCAGGACTTGAGGTCGGCCACGTCGCAGGCGCCGCCGCAGATCGCCTCGCGCACGTCGCCCTTGGTGACGGCGTTGCACGAGCAGATCTGTGCCTCGTCGGGGAGCGCCTCCACGCCGACCCCGGGCCCGGCGTCGGTGGTCCGTGAGATGAGTGAGATCGGGTCGTCGGAGGGCAGGGCGCGGCCGACGAGTGGCTTGAGCAGCGAATACGGCCCGGAATCACCGACGAACACCCCTCCCAGGAGGGTCGTGGCGTCGTCACTCATCACCAGCTTGGAGTAGGTCCCCGCGACGGGGTCGTTGACCACCACCTCGAGGCAACCGGGCGTGACGCCGTGCGCATCGCCGAAACTCGCCATGTCCACGCCGAGGAGCTTGAGTTTGGTGGACAGGTCGGCCCCGGTGAACTCGCCCTCTCCGCTGAGGATCGTGGACGCGGCGACCTCGGCGGAGGTGTACCCGGGGCCGACGAGCCCGTAGCAGGTGCCGTCGATGGCGGCGCACTCGCCGATCGCGTAGATGTTCGGGTCGGAGGTCCGGCACCCGAGGTCGGTGAGGATGCCGCCCCTCTCGGCGGTGTCCAGTCCGGACAGCCTCGCGAGCTCGTCCCGCGGTCGAACACCCGCCGAGAACACCACGAACGCCGCGTCGACGACCGTGGTGACGCCCTCGTCGTCGGTCAGCCGGACGGATACGCCGTCTGCCGTCTCGGTGATCTCCGTTCCGGTGATCGAGAGGTGGATCTCGATCCCGAGGTCACGGATGAGCGAGGCCAGAACATGCCCGCCCCCGGCGTCGACCTGCAGCGGCATGAGCCGGTCGTTGCGCTCCACCACGTGTGGCGTGAGCCCGAGCAGGCTCACCGCGTTGGCGGCCTCGAGCCCGAGCAGACCGCCGCCGATCACCACCCCGTGGGAGCCGGCCCCGGCGCGTTCGGCGGCCGCGCGGATCCCGTCGAGATCGTCGAGGGTGCGGTAGACGTGGCACCCCGGCAGGTCGTGGCCGGGTACGGGCGGGACGAACGCCCGCGACCCCGTCGCGAGGACCAGTGTGTCGTAGGCGATCCGCTCACCCGACGTCAGTTCGACCTCGCGGACCTCGCGGTCGATCGAGGTGACCAGCTGGCCTGATCGCACGGTCACCCGGGGGTCGGCCGCGTGCTGCGCGTCCTCGAGGTGCAGCGACTCGCGGTCCCACTCACCGACGTAGGAGGACAGGCCCACGCGGTCGTACGCCGGGTCCGACTCCTCGCCGATCACCGTCACGGTGAGATCGGCGGTGGCCCACCGGGATGCGAGGGTGGAGACGAACCGATGGGCGACCATTCCGTGCCCGACGACGACGATGTGCTCGGTCATGGGGGGACCTCCTTCTAGCCTGTGCCGACCAGGCTAGGAACCGCGTGTTGCCGTTCAATGGCGGCGGATCACGGCGCCGTGACGACTTGCTCACAGGTCGAGGGACGCCGGGTGAGGACCCCGTGGGGTGGCGGGAGGAGGGCCCCGCAGAGGGGGCCGGGTCAGTCCAACGGGAGGAGGTTGGTGGGGGTCTGGGACACCTCGTCGACCCGATCGAGCTTCTGGCGCAGGGACTCCCACTCACCGGCGGGGATCTCCCTCGTCAGTCGCCGGAGGACGGCGGTATCCGGGGTGGCCCACGCGACGGGCATGGGGGAGATGAACTGGTACAGGTTGTCGGCGCCGCGGGCGCTGCGGTTACCCACCACCGCGACGCAGGGGACCCGCTCGCCCACACGGGCCTCGTGACCGGGGATCTTCTCGCAACTGCGGACCGCCAGGGCGGGCAGCGTGCCGGCGGATCGGTCGACGGCGCGGTCGACCAGGGCCAGCAGCGTCACTCCGCGCGGTCGGACCTCCGCGACGATCGCCGGGACCAGTTCCGAGGTGGCGTAGGTGTGCGCCATCGACCCCATCTTGCGGGGGATGTACCAGATCATCGCCAGGCACCCGATCGCGAAGACCCCGGCCACGGTGGCGACGATCCACCCCCATGCGGCCAGCTCGGAGTACAGGAGCATCCCGGCCCCCGCGGCGAGGACGACGACGCCGAGGACGCCCGCCGACCACTGGAGGCGACGCACCTCGGCCAGGCTCTCGTTGTTCCTGCGGACCCAGGCGTCGTCGACGGGGAAGTCGGCGAGGCGGTACTGCTCGTGCGGCGTGCGGGAGGTGCGGTCTGAGGCCATGGGTCCAGTATCCCAGGCGTCGCGGGGCGGGCGCGGCGACCAGGGTGGTCCGCGTGCCCTCAACCGACCTCGGGCAGGTCCGGTCCGAGCAGGTCGTCGGCGTCGACGATCCGGTACGCGTACCCCTGCTCGGCGAGGAAACGCTGGCGGTGGGCCGCGTACTCGGCGTCGAGGGTGTCCCGGGAGACCACCGAGTAGAAGTGGGCCTGCCCGCCGTCCTGCTTGGGACGGAGGAGTCGTCCGAGCCGCTGCGCCTCCTCCTGACGGGAGCCGAAGGTCCCGGAGACCTGGACCGCCACGCTCGCCTCGGGCAGGTCGATGGAGAAGTTCGCGACCTTGGACACCACGAGGGTGGAGATCTCCCCGGAACGGAAGGCGTCGAACAGTGCCTCCCGCTCCTTGGTGGGCGTGGAGCCCTGGATGACCGGTGCGTCGAGCTCGCCCCCGAGCTGCTCCAGCTGGTCGAGGTAGGCGCCGATCACCAGGGTCGGCGCGCCCGCGTGCCGGGCGAGGATGCTCTTGACCACCGCGGTCTTGGTCCGCGCGGTCGAGCACAGCTTGTACTTGTCCTCCGCCTCGGCGGTGGCGTACATCATGCGTTCGTTCTCGGTGAGCGTCACGCGCACCTCCACACAGTCGGCCGGGGCGATCCATCCCTGTGCCTCGATGTCCTTCCAGGGGGCGTCGTATCGCTTGGGGCCGATGAGGGAGAACACGTCCCCTTCCCGTCCGTCCTCGCGCACCAGGGTGGCGGTGAGCCCGAGTCGGCGACGCGACTGCAGGTCCGCGGTCATCCGGAAGACCGGTGCTGGGAGCAGGTGCACCTCGTCGTAGATCATCAGCCCCCAGTCACGGGAATCGAACAATTCGAGTGCGCGGTGCACGCCCTTGGTCTTGCGGGTGACGACCTGGTAGGTGGCGATGGTGACCGGGCGGATCTCCTTGCGCTCACCCGAGTACTCGCCGATCTCGTCCTCCGTGAGCGTGGTGCGGGCGAGCAGTTCGCGTTTCCACTGCCGCCCGGCGACGGTGTTGGTCACGAGGATGAGCGTCGTGGCCTTGGCGCGGGCCATCGCCGCGGCACCGACCATGGTCTTGCCGGCGCCACAGGGCAGCACGACGACACCGGACCCGCCGGCCCAGAAGGAGTCCGCCGCCATCTGCTGGTAGTCGCGCAGCTCCCAGGGCTCGGACTCGGTGGACAGCGCGATCTCGTGCGCCTCGCCGTCGACGTACCCGGCCAGGTCCTCGGCCGGCCATCCCACCTTGAGCAACTCCTGCTTGAGGCGGCCGCGCTCGGAGGGGTGGACGATCACGGTGTCCGCGTCGATCTGGGCGCCGAGCATCGGGGCGATCTTCTTGTGCCGTCTGACCTCGGCGAGCACGGCGGCGTCCAGCGAGATCAACGTCAGACCGTGGACCGGGCTCTTGACCAGTTGGAGGCGGCCGTAGCGGGCCATCGTGTCCGCGATGTCGACAAGCAACGGCTGAGGGACGGGGAAACGGGAATAGGTGACCAGTACGTCGACGACCTGCTCGGCGTCGTGCCCGGCGGCCCGCGCGTTCCACAGGGCGAGCGGCGTGATCCGGTAGGTGTGCACGTGCTCGGGCGCGCGCTCGAGTTCGGCGAACGGTGCCAGGGCCTGTCGGGCGTCGCCTGCCTGGTCGTGGTCGATCTCCAGCAGCACGGTCTTGTCCGACTGGACGATCAGCGGTCCACCACTCACTTCGGTTCTCCTCGCGTGTCGCGGGTCCGGTCGGGCCCGACCCTCCAGTGTCCCGAATTTCGCCTCAGCGTGTCGGGTCGACGTCCGCGACGGAGATCACGCGGTGCAGCGGCAGGCTCACGGCCTCGGCGGAGTCGGGCTCGATTCCCTCGATCCGTCCCCCTGCGACGGAGACGGGGACGACGAGCCGCGACGTCGAACGGCCCTGCGCGTCTACCACCGAGACCGTCACCGCGGTGCCCGACCCCGCGGCCTCGTGCAGGCGGGCGATGGCGGCCTCACCGGTGTACCCGCCCCCGAGGGGCCACGGGCCGCGCGGACTCGGTCGGCCGAGCGCATCGCCGCGATCGCCGTACGGAGCTCCGAGGGGGTGGCCAGACGGGTCGGGACGCGGCGGGCCCGACCGGGGGCGGCGGCACGGACGCGGGCCATCGGGCGGGTGAGGGCGACGACCGCCCCGGAGGTGTCCTCGACGACGGGGGCGAATCCGTGTTCCCGGAGCGCCTCGACGAGGTCCAGCGGGCGGGCCTGGGAGATGAGGACGGTCGGGGCGACCGATCGCACCGCGCACCTCTCCACCACCGGCGAGCCCAGGACCTGCGCCACCAGCGACGGGTCGTCGCAGCGCAGGAACGACAACGCGGCCCCCGCCCGGAGCCGGCCGTGTCTGCGCGCCACGTCCTCGATGAGGTAGTCCAGGGACTGTGGGACCGGGGTGACGGAGGTCCGCGCCAGCAGTTCCCTGATCCCGGCGGCGGTCCGTCCCGAGTCCAGAGCCCGACGCAGCGACGTCTCGGTGACCCGGTAGGTGGTGGCGGCCCCCGCGGACTCGACATCGGCGAGCAGCTCGAAGTCCGCCGCGAGCTCCGGCACGAGCGGCCCGGGGGCGAGGATGGTGAGGTCGGCCTGGACGATCACCTCCGAGACGGGCTCGGGGAGCGCCGCGCTCAGGACCGGCTCGAGGTCGTCGACCGAGGGGGTCGCGGCGGGGGGACCGGAGACCAGGAGCCTGGCCGCGCTGGTGGCGGTCGTCCCCACCACGAGCCCGAGCCGCCTCGCCTCCGCGACGATCTCTGAGCACGGCCGTGACCCTGCCCGTGAGAACCACATGGGTGAGAACCAGCGCACCACCTCCGGCACCAGCTCGTCGCCCGGCGCGGCCCCGGGCTCGAGCCCGGACAGTGCGCGCAGAACCCGGTCGCGCTCGCCGGCCGCGGGCGGGCCCACCGGATCGCCGAGGGCGGGCACCGTGCCGCCGCCCTCGATCTCGGAACCGACCCGCCACGGCGCGCGGGGCATCGACCACCAGGCCAGGACGAGATCCGCCCAGCGCCGCGCCCGGTCGCGTGCGGCCCACACGTCCGCGGCCTCGGTCGGTGCCCACACCGAGTCGAACCCGGTCTCGCCGACGTCGGTGTCGCCGACGGCGATCAGACCCGCGGCGGCGAGGACCTCGAGCAGCAGGGGGAGTTCCGCTTCTCCCACCCCGGCGGACCGGGCGATCCGGCGCAGTTCCCGGACCCCCACCCCGCCGGCCTTGAGGGTGGCGGCGGGGTGGAGGGACAGCGTCGCGATGACCGCGTCGCAGCGGTGGAGGAGGTCGAGGGCGGCCACGCCCCCGGACGCGTCGATGCTGTCGCCGGACGACGTCCCGGCCGTCGCCCCGGTGCCCGCGGGCCTTCGGCTCCCCGTGCCCGATGCCGACCACCAGGGGAGGTCGAGGAGAGACGAGCCGCTCGACCGGGCTCCGTGCCTGGCCCGGTCCAGGGCGTGTGCGCGGGGCACGACCACCTCGCCGTCGCCGGTGGCGGTGACCGAGGCGAGGCCGGCCTCGACGAGCTCCGCCGCCGCTGCACGGACCGTCTCCGACGCGGCGGGCCCGAGGGAACCCGCGGGCGAGCGGCCGCGGGCGACCGCCGTGAGGACACCCAGCGCCCGGTCGGACAGGCCACTCCACGCGGCGTCGAGCCGGGTCCCGACAGGCTCCCCGGGACGAGGGGCCGTCACCGGCGCGGCGTCGACCGCCGCGCCGGTGACGGGCACGATCCGGGCGTGGGTGATCTCGCCCCAGAACAGCGCGAGATCACGGAGGGTGTCCACGGCCGCGCGGAATGCCGCGTCGCCCTGGTCGACACCGAGACGCTCCGAGACCGCACCGATCGGCACCGGGCCGGAGTCGGCACCGAGCGCGGCGGCCGTGGACAGTACGAGTAGTTCCGGCCAGGTGAGCGTGCCGAGCGCGCGGGCGGTCGACGCGGGCAACCGCAGCCGTGAGGCGAGAACTCCCAGTGACGCCGGGGGAGGGGTGGCCACGTCCGCGCGTCTCTCGCACAGCCGCACGAGCGTCTCGTCGGGCAGTCCGGCCAGCCAGGTGGGGAAATCGGGTTCCCCACTGGTGGGGTGCCGGGGCGTGGTGCGGGAGGTCGACATATCCGCACCAGCCTAGTGAGATGCGGCCGTCGGCGGGAACCGGTGGCGGTGGGGTCCGACCCAGGTGCTGACGGATCGGGCTCGAGGTGAGATGATGTCCACGTGGCTGCCAAGAAACTGACCTACGACAACCCGGGATGGCCCGACGCCTCGTTCGGCGAGCACCCGGTGACCGAACTGGCTGCGCTCGTGGCGGGGGGGTTGTCCCCCTTCGGGCAGGAGATCTTCCCGTTGCCGCAGGAGCGCCTGAACTACGTCCATCCGGAGACGGTGGTCAACAGGTCCCTGCCGTCCCGCTGACCCACCCACCGGTGCCCGGCGTCGGCGCGTCAGTCGGCGTGACGGCGTCGGTGTGGACGACAGAACGGCCCGCCACCCCCTGAGAGGGGGTGGCGGGCCGTTCTCGTGGCCGGTCCGACCCGGATCAGTTCGCCAGGTAGGTGGCGAAGAAGTCGTCCACGGCGGTCTGGTTCTCGGCGTAGGCGGCGTCGATGAGGTCCTTGTTGGCCTGGTAGCCGTCCGTGATCGGCAGGGCGAGTCCGCGGCCCTCGGCGAACGCGGTGAGCGTCGCGACGTGATCGGCGGCCGTGACCGCCACCGGAGCGGCGGGTGCAGCCGGGGCCGCGGCGGGCGCCGGGTTGGACAGGTCACGCGGGGTCGGCGCGGAGTTCAGGCCCAGCTTGGCCGAGCAGGCGGGCCACGCTCCCCAACCCTGACCCGCGAGGGTCCTCTCGGCGACGGCGATCTGCTGCTCGCGGGTCGCCTGGTTGGCGGTCGGAGCGTACTGGGTGCCGCCATAGGCCGCCCAGGTGCTCGGCGAGAACTGCAGTCCGCCGTGGTAGCCGTTGCCGGTGTTGATCCCCCAGTTGCCGCCGGCCTCACACTGGGCGAGACGATCCCAGTCGGAGTCCGGGGCCGCGTTGGCGGCCGGGGCGAGGGCGAGCCCGGCGGCGGAGAACGCGGTGCCCGCGAGGACCACCTTCACCGCCGTCCTGGGTGCGGAGGCGGGGGTGGCAGCGCGGTGGCGTCCGGTGTTCGAGGTCATATACGCGTCAGTCCTTTTCACTCGGTGCCTACGGGGTGAGCTGTCGGGTTCGGACGAGTGCGCCCGGCCGCGGATGGCGGCTTGACCCCAAGGCGACCTGTGGTCGCCGGCCCGGCAAGGGCCCTGATCGGGTCCCCCGTCCCCGCCCGGTTACGGTCACTGTCGCAACGGCCGCAGGGCGGGGTTCGGTGGTGCGTCCGATGCCAACTCGCTGACGAGTCTGACTCGAACAGTAGCGGGTTGATGCCGGATCGTCACCATTCTGAGATAAAACCAGGTCACGCAGAAGGGCGGCTATCAGTGTTATCCGCTCGTTACCTGGAGATTCGCGGACGTGTGGGTTCCGTCACGCCCTGGGCGGCCGGGAGCCGAGGATGGCGTACAGCAGCCCCAGGAGGAACCCGACCGGGGTGAACACCATCGCGCCGACGTAGAGGAACGTGGGGGCGTCCCGGTCCAGCACGAACGGGGTGAGTGCGGCGAGGATCGTGAAGACGACTCCGACTGCGAAGACGGCCAGGGCGGCGACGAACAGCCCGCGACGTCTGGGGCGGGACGGGGTGGGCTGGGCCGCGTGAGGGGTCCAGGGGTCAGGGTCGTCGGCCGGGGGTCGGGCATCTGAGGTCACACCGGGCAGGCTACCGGCCCGATGGGGGCACCGAACCGCCACCTCGGCGAGGGTAGGCTCGACGGCGACGTGGTGATGGTCGGTCGCACCTGTGCGCGATCGTGTGGAGAGGTGGTTCGCGGTGCCCAGTGGCAGGGTCAAGTGGTACGACGCGGAGAAGGGATTCGGTTTCCTGTCCCATGAGGGCGGGGAGGACGTCTACGTCCGGTCCGACGCCCTTCCTGCCGGCGTGGACACGCTCCGGCCCCGCCAGCGGGTGGAGTTCGACATGGTCTCCGGTCGGCGCGGCCCCCAGGCGCTCCGGGTGGTCGTCCACGAGGAGCCCACCGTCGCGCAGGACCGTGCGCCCCGGGGTGGCCCACGGCACTCCCCGGATGAGCTGCACGGGATGGTCGAGGACATGATCAAGGTGCTCGAGTCGACCGTCCAGCCCGAGTTGCGGCGCGGCCACCGTCCCGACCACAAGGTGTCGAGCCGGGTGGCATCGGTTCTCCGCGGGGTCGCCCGCGAACTGGACGCGTGACCGGCAGGATCAGTCCGCGTAGTCGAACCCGACCGACCACTCGCCGCTGAGGATCGTCTCCGAGCCGTCCGCGGCGTAGACCAGCGCGACCGCCCGGAGCGCCAGCCCCTCGATCCGTCCCTCGTCGGGAAGGGTGACCGGGACGAGCAGTTCGCCGGGCCCGTCGGGCTCGACGGTGTACTCGCGGAACCCGTCCGCGCGGACCTCGTAGACGTCGAGCGTGGCGCGGCGCAGCTCGACCGGGAGCCGAACCGTGAGCGTGTGCTCACCCGAGATGACGAACCGGCCCACCGGATTGGCATAGGTGGTGCCGTCGAGGTCCGTGGCCGCGAACGGAGGGACCTCGACGTGATCGCGGTCGGTCGCGACGGTGATCGACGGCACCGACCCGTGGCGTGAGGCCGAGCCCTGCCACGCCCCCACGATCGCGGCGATCATGACGACCACCCACGCCAGGATCGCCCAGGTGACTGGACGAACGCGGGGGCCGGAGGCGGGGGCATCGCTGCGGGAGCTCACTCCTCCATTCTGCCCAGCAGGCGTGCGCCGAACGAACGGGGGTCACGTGGTTCTCCGGGGAACCGGGGTCGGTTGCCGCCGAGCCCGGGCACGAGCGTGGATCCGCGCGCGGTCAGGAGGGACTGCGCGAACAGCAGGGCGCCGACGACCGCGATCACGCCGAAGCCCACGGTGAAGTCCGGCGGCAGGAGGACCCCCAGCGCGCCGCCCGCGACCCATGCCAGCTGCAGAGCCGTCTCGGACCGGCCGAACGCCGACGACCGCGCGGAATCCGGGATGTCCGTCTGGATCGAGGCGTCGAGCGCCACCTTGCCGAGCGCGCTGCTCACCGCGGCCACGAGCGCGAGGGGGGCCGCCGCCCAGATGGAGCCGAGGACCGCCGCCACCACCGCGGCCGACAACGCGGCCCCCGCCGCCGTCGTGGTGATCCGGCCCGGGCGGCCCAGCGGGAGGCGGGCGCCCACGGCGTTGCCCGCGAACGTGCCCAGACCTCCTGCCACACCGGCGATCGCGAGCATCCCGGCCTGTTCCGCCGCCGTGGCGTTCTCCTGGGCCTTGGCCACGAACGCCAGGAACAGGGTGAGGAAGCCGGTCATGAGACGGACCATCGACACGGCCCAGAGGTTGGCCAGGACCTGACGACCCAGTGGCCGGGTCAGGACGGCCTTGAGTCCGCTGACGAGCGGACGGCCGCGGTCCATGCGCAGGGTCGCGGACTCCTCGTCGAGCGAGGCCTCGGCGCGGGCGGGGATGGTCATCGCGACGTATGCCGACACGAGCGCCACCACGGCGAGCAACCAGAGCGCCGCGTCCGAGCCCCACAGCCAGGACACGGCCCCGGCCAGGGCGCCCGCGATCAGTGACCCACACACGTGGCCGAGCACGGTCAGTCGGGAGTTGGTCCGGACCAGGTCGAGCGCCGGCGGCAGGACGTGGGGGGTGATGGAAGCCTTGACCACGCCGAAGGTCTTGGACAGGACGAGCATTCCCAGGGCGAGGGGGTACAGCAGCCACGAGTCGAAATTCAGCGCGAGGATCACCGCGAGCACCGCCCGCAGGGTGAAGGTGAGCGACACCGTGAGGCGCCGCCCGCTGCGAAGCCGGTCGAGCGCCGGTCCGATCACCGGGGCGATCACCGCGAACGGTGCCACCGTCACCAGCAGGTACAGGGCCACGTTGCTACGCGACTCGGCGGTGGCGGCGGAGAAGAACAACGTGTTGGCCAGGGCGACCGCGAGGATGGCGTCGCACGCGAAGTTGGCGACGGTGACGTAGCTGAGCTGCGACAGGCCCGATCTGTTCGCCCCGTCGGCGTGGAAGACCCGCCGGACGCCTCGGCCGATTCTGGCCGCGGCACGGCGGGCCGGACCGGGGGAGCGGTCACCCAATGAGGCGCACCTCGTACATCGTGGGCCACAGCTTCCCGGTGAGCAGCACGTTCTCCGAACCGGGGAGCGCGGCGATCCCGTTGAGGACCGCCTCCGGGCTGGCGGGCCGGGGCCGCTCGAGCGCCGAGGCGTCGTAGATGGCGGTGACCGCGCCGGTGGCCGGGTCGATGCGGATGACCTCGTCGGTCATCCAGACGTTGGCCAGGACGGAGCCGTCCGTGCACTCGAGTTCGTTGATCTGGCGGACAGGCGCGCCCCCCGAGGTCACCGCGACCGTGCCCGTGGGCTCGAAGGTGACGGGGTCGCGGAACGTGAGCTCGTCGGAGCCGTTGCTCATGATCAGCCGCCCGCCGTCGAAACACAGACCCCAGCCCTGACCCTGGTACGGGGCCTCGGAGCGCACCTCGAGGGTCCGGGGATCACGATTGTGGGCGATCCCGTTGGTCCAGGTCAGGGTCCAGAGCGTGTCCGGTGTGACGGCCAGGCCCTCGCCGAACTCGTGGTCGGCCATCTTCACGGAGACGGTGGGCGGGCCACCGGCGAGAGGGCGGCGCTGCACCTCGGAGTGGCCGTACTGCCCGGTCGACTCGTAGATCTCGTCACCCACCACCTGCAGGCCCTGCGTGAACAACGCGGGGTCGTGCTCGAGGGTCCGGACGACCTCGACCGAGCCCCGTGTGGGACGCGGCTCGGACGGGCCCACCGGCACGTGTTCGCCGGCCGTGGCGCCCGAGCCCGAACCCGACCCGGTGGGCATGCTCGACGACGCCAGTGAGGCCTCGGCGGGCGTGGGGCTCCCGGCGAAGTCGGAACCCGTCGAGGAGCACGCCGCGACGGCACCGACGAGGGACAGTGTGACGGCGAGAGGGCCGAGGGTGCCGAGGACGCTGCGCATGACTCAAGAATGCCGTACTCCGGGCCGAACCGCGACGTCGTGGCGATGGCGCGCATAATGGGTCGGGTGAACACCGAGGTAGACACGGATCAGGAGGCGGACCCCGTGAGCACCGATCAGGCCTCGGGCTTCGACGAGGCCCTGCGCGAGCGACTGGCCTCGGGCGTCGACGTGGCCCGTGCGGCCGTGGAGGAGTTCGCGGTCCACGGGGTGGGTGAGCACCTGGGGAGCGTCGTCGAGGCGCCGTTCACCACGACCCACCGCTTCGCGTCCGACCTCGCCGGCTACCGGGGGTGGTACTGGGCCTGTGTCCTGGCGCTGGTCCCCGGCGGTGAGGTGACGGTCGACGAGATCTCCCTCCTCCCCGGGCCAGGGTCGGTCGTGGCCCCGGAATGGGTGCCCTGGGAGAAGAGGATCCGGCCGGGAGATCTGGGTGCGGGCGATCTCCTGCCCCCTGCGGAGGATGACGAGCGACTGGTGCCCGGGCAGTTCCTCACCGGAGACGACGAGCTCGACGAGGTCGCCGGCCCCGTGGGCCTCGGACGGCCCCGGCACCTGAGTCGGGAGGGCCGGTCGGCCGCCGCCGCCCGTTGGGCCGCCGCGCGCGGCCCGGACTCCGAGATCGCCCGCGGGGCCAGGCACCACTGCGGGTCCTGTGGTTTCCTGCTCCCGATCTCCGGTTCGCTGGGGGCGATGTTCGGGGTGTGTGCCAACGAGTACTCCGCCGACGGGCAGGTTGTTCATCTCCAGTACGGCTGCGGCGCCCACAGCGAGGTGCAGGTGGCCACCGAGTCCACGGCCCCTGTGGCCGAGGCGTATGACGACGCAGCCGTGGACGTGGTGGTCCTTCCCCAGCAGCTGGCGGCCTCGGCCGCCCGGGCGCGCGGGGCGGCGGACGCCCAGGACCAGGTAGGGGAGACCGGTCAGGCGAGCGCTCCCGACCAGGCCTGACCCCGCCGACCAGGCCTGACCCCGCAGACCCCTCGGGCGGGCCGGCTCACGTGTGGTCGAAGTCGAGACCGACCTGTGCCCCCGCGCTGCCGCGCAGGACCGCACGCCGCTGGAGCGCGTACACGAGCGTGCCGATCGCACCCACACCCACACCGACCGCGCAGAGGATGACCGCGCGCATGTCCACCTCGTCCATGAGCATCATCGCCAGGAGGGCGATCGTCCACGCGAGGGTCCCGATGAGGACGACGGGCCGCGGGTCCAGGAGGTAGCCCGGGATTCGGGGCACCTGCGGCTCTGTCGGCCTCTCGGTCATGACCGCGACGCTACCGCAGGCGGAGGGCCGGTTACCCTATGACGGTTCCTCACCACCGCCAGGAAGGTCTCCAGATGTCGCAGAGCACCGGGGCCCCGTCGCGGTCCCCAGCACGGGGCCCCCTCGACCGGTACTTCAAGATCAGCGAGCGCGGTTCGACCGTGTCCCGCGAGGTGCGCGGCGGGGTGGTCAGCTTCTTCGCGATGGCCTACATCATCGTGCTCAACCCGCTGATCCTCGGTTCGGGTGTCGACGTCGAGGGCAACCAGCTGTCGATCATCGAGATCGCCGCGGTCACCGCGTTCACCGCCGGGGTGATGACGGTGGCCTTCGGCGCGATCGCCCGCTATCCGTTCGCCTTCGCCACCGGCCTGGGCATCAACTCCCTGGTCGCGGTCACCATCGCCAGGCAGGTCACCTGGGCCGAGGCGATGGGGCTGATCGTCATCGAGGGCGTCATCATCGTCATCCTCGCGGTGAGCGGGTTCCGCAAGGCGGTCTTCGACGCCATTCCCCCGGACCTCAAGGCCGCCATCGCCGTGGGCATCGGGCTGTTCATCGCCATGGTCGGGTTCGTCGACTCCGGGTTCGTGCGTCGACTCCCCGACGCCGCGGGCACCACGGTGCCGGTGGGGCTGGGGATCGAGGGATCGATCGCGTCGTGGCCCACGGCCGTGTTCGCGTTCGGGCTGCTGCTGTGCGGGATCCTCGTGGCCCGTCAGGTGCGCGGCGGCATCTTCATCGGCATCGTGGTCACCACCGTCGTGGCCATCATCGTCGAGGCGATCGCGGACGCCGGCCCGTCGTTCGTCGACGGCGAGCCCTCGCCCACGGGGTGGAACCTCGCGGTCCCGGGCATTCCAGAGACGCTCGGCGGACTGCCCAACCTCTCCCTCATCGGGCAGGTGGACCTCTTCGGCGCATTCGTCCGCATCGGCCCCCTTGCCGCCGGCCTGTTCGTCTTCACCCTGCTGCTCGCGAACTTCTTCGACGCCATGGGTACCTTCACCGGCCTGGGCAAAGAGGCCGGGCTCATGGACGAGAACGGCAACCTGCCCAACATGAAGACCGCGCTCGTGGTCGAGGGAGTCGGGGCCGTCGCCGGTGGATTCACCTCGTCCTCCTCCAACACCGTCTTCCTCGAGTCGGCGACGGGTATCGCCGAGGGCGCCCGAACCGGACTGGCGAACATCGTCACGGGTGTCCTCTTCCTCGTCGCGATGTTCTTCACACCGCTCTACGAGGTCGTCCCCGTCGAGGCGGCCGCCCCCGCGCTCGTGGTGGTCGGCGCGCTCATGATGTCGCAGATCATCAACATCGACTTCACGAGATTCTCCATCGCCCTGCCGGCGTTCCTCACCATCGTCACCATGCCGTTCACGTACTCCATCGCCAACGGGATAGGGATCGGGTTCGTGGCCTGGGTCGTGATGGCCACGGCCACCGGCAAGGCCCGGTCGGTCCACCCGCTGCTGTGGGTGGTCGCGGCGGCGTTCCTCGTGTTCTTCGCGATCGGGCCCATCACCGACCTTCTGGCCTGAGCGGCGCGGACAGTGCTCGTCGCCGACGTCTCCGATCCCGCCGATCCCCGGCTGGACGACCTCCGCGATCTCAACCACTCCGACCGCCGCCCCGACCTGCCGGGAGGGCGGGGCCTGGTGATCGCCGAGGGCACCTACGTGGTGGGGAGGATGCTCCTGTCCCGGTTCCGGCCGCACCTCCTGCTGGGGACCGACGCCCGACTGCGGCAACTGCGCCGCGAGGCGACCGCGGAGGGCTGGGATGCCGACGAACGGGCCGCCGGAGCCGTCTACCTGCGCACCACCAAGGACGTGCTCAGCGAGGTGATCGGGTTCCGGTCCAGCCGCGACATCCTCGCCGCCGCCCACCGGCCGGCCCCGCTCGACGTCGACGCGGTCGTGGACGGCGCCCGGACCCTCGTGGTGCTCGAAGGGGTCAACGACCCCGAGAACCTGGGGGCCATCTTCCGCAACTGCGCGGCGCTCGGTGTCGACGGGGTGCTGTTCGGTGCCGCCACCGGGGACCCGCTCTACCGGCGGGTGGTGCGCGTGTCCATGGGACACGTCCTGCGGTTGCCGTTCGCGCACCTGCACGGGACCCCGACCACCTGGCACCGCTCCCTCGGGGATCTGCGAGCGCGGGGTTTCACCACCGTGGCGCTGACCCCCTCCGGGGAGGTTCCGCTCTCCCGCGCCGTCGACGCCGACAAGGTGGCCTTCGTCCTCGGCGCCGAGGGGCCGGGGCTCACCGAGCACGCGATGCGTGCGTGCGACGTCCGGGCGGCGATACCCATGACAGCGGGAACCGACTCGCTCAACGTGGCCACGGCTGCGGCCGTGGCGTTCTACGAGCGGTCGCGCGACTAGGGTCCGGCGGCGTCGTCAGCGCCGGTTCGCCAGACGACGGTTCATCGCCCCGCCGGCGCGCCGCACGGTGTCACCGAGGACGCCGGCGATCCTGCGGACGGCCCCGGTGACGGGAGAGGAGGCCCGCGCCACCGCGGGGACGAGCGGCGCCCGTTCGTAGTCGTCGTCGGCGTACGGGGAGGACGAACCGGCATCTCTGCTGGCGGGGTGGGAGTCGCGACGGGTGGCGGCATGGAGTTCGGCGCGGCCGGGAGAGCCCACCACGTGCACCGCGGCCCCGGTGGGCGCGCTGCGTTGGCGGACCTCGCGGCGCCCGTCGGTGGCGAAGCCGTGCACGGGGACGTCGAGCCCGCCCGGCGACAGATCGAACCCCAGCCAGTCACGGTGGGCGGCGTGGAGTAGCGACGACGGCGAGAACGGGAGCGCGAGCGGCGTGTCGTCGGCGCCGGCCGGCGGGAACTCACCCGCCCAGTAGGGCCGCTCGAACGGCAGCGGCATGCCCTCGTCCTCGACGATCCGGTCGTCCGCCCCGGCGAACGAGCGCACCAGCCGACCCGACTCCCACCGGGCGAACCCGCTGATCCCGTGGTCGGGGTCGTGCGAGAACAACAGAACCGTGGGAGCCTCCACGAGGCGTAACCACGTCTCGTCGGTCGCGGAGGGCAGTACGGGCTGCTCGAGCTGGGTCTGCAGAACGGTCAATCCGGGATACGACCCGACGTACACCTCACCGGGACCAGCGGATGCCGACCGGTTGAGGGGGAACATCCCCAGCGAGGCGAGTGTGACGGTCGGGTGGAGGCGGGAGAGCAGACGCCGGGCGAACCCGGGGTCAGAGGGGTGGCCGGACCTGATGGGAGCGGACGGGTCGTCCGTTCCGACATACCAGAAGGTCGCGACGTGGTGGCCCATGGCGGGTCTCAGTCGTCCTTGCCACGGACGCCGAGCAGGACGTCCTCCCACGAGGGCATGGTCGGGTGCCGACGGGCGGTGCGGCGCTCGGGTTCGGCAGGCGGGTGCTGCAGGAAGTGGTCCTCGACGGGGTCTTCGGGGTCTGCTGACGCGGACCCGGGGGAGTGTCCGGCCTGGGATGTCGACCTCTCGACCGGGGCGGCCTCCGACCCACCGCGCGCGGGGCGGACGGGCGTCGGCACGGAACGGATCGGCGGAGGTCCCGGCGGGAGCGGGGGAGGCGAGGTGACGGTGCGCAGAGCCGTGGCGCGGGACGGATCGAGGAGGCGCTCGGCCTCGTCGTCCAACGCCCGGGCGGACCCCCCGTGGGAATCGGGGACGAATGACCAGGTCGCCGAGGCGTCGTCCGAGAGCCCGGCGGGCCAGGAGACCCGGACGATCCATCCACCGGCACGGTCGCGCCAGGCGTCCCACGCGACGACGTCCGGGTCGACGCCGCGGTGATCGAGGGCGGATTCGACCCTGTCGGCGAGGGTGTCGAGCGCGGGTCCGTCCGGGAGGACCGGGTGCGACGCCCGCGCGAGTTCGGCCGCGGTCGCGCGCTCGAGGAGCACGGGGACGGCGAATCCCTCGATCCGGGACATCGGGACCCCGGCGTCGGCGGCGACGTCCTCGGGGGAGGCGCCGTGCCGGATCCGGTCCTGGATCTCTCGCGGGCGCAGCGTGCCCGTGACGGGAACGCTCCGGGACGCCTCGGGGGTCACGGCTTCTCCGCGGGCGGCGGCGCGGAACCTGTCGTCGAGGGGGAGGGCCAGGGTCTCGCCCGAGTCGGGGAGCTCACACTCGACCACGGCCGAGTCGGCGTCCACCCCGATGATCCTCAGCTTCCGCATACCGCCTCCTCGACTCCTCGCGGTCCCCTGGGCGGCTCGAACGGCGCGCTCCCGGGCCCCGGGCGTTCCCACCATCGTAGGTCAGCACAGCCCACCCGGCGTCGTGACGGGCCGGGTGGGCTGCGGAATTGTGGGCCGGGGGTCAGCCGAGCTGCCCCACCACGTGGTCGATGCACCGGGTCAGTCGCGTGACGTCCTCGGGGTCGATCGCCGGGAACATGCCGATGCGGAGCTGGTTGCGGCCGAGCTTGCGGTACGGCTCGGTGTCGAGGATGCCGTTCGCCCGCAGGGTCTTGGCGACCAGTGCGGCGTCGATCGACGCGTCGAGGTCGATGGTGCCGACGACCTGCGAACGGTGGGCGGGCTCGGTGACGAAAGGCGTGGCGTAGTCGCTGGCCTCGGCCCAGTCGTACAGGCGGGAGGACGAGTCCCGGGTGCGCGCCACGCACCAGTCCAGACCGCCCTGGGTGTTCATCCACTCGATCTGGTCGGCGAACATCAACAGGGTGGCCACGGCCGGGGTGTTGTACGTCTGGTTCTTGGAGGAGTTGTCCACCGCGGTGGGCAACGAGAGGAAGTCCGGGCACCAGCGGTCGGTGGCCGCGATCTCGGACACGCGCTCGAGGGCGGCCGGGCTCATGATCGACACCCAGATGCCACCGTCGGAGGCGAAGCACTTCTGCGGCGCGAAGTAGTAGACGTCGGCGTCGGAGATGTCGACGGGAAGCCCGCCGGCCCCGGAGGTGGCGTCGATCGCGACGAGGGCGTCCTCCGAGCCCGCCGGGCGGGTCACCGGCACCATCACACCCGTGGAGGTCTCGTTGTGCGCCCAGCCGATGAGGTCCACGGACGGGTCCGAGGTGGGATCGGGCGCCGACCCCGGCTCGGCCGAGACCACTATCGGGTCGGCGAGGAAGGGCGCAGCGCCGGTGACCTTGGCGAACTTCGAGGAGAACTCACCGTAGGTCAGGTGGAGGGACTTCTCGCGGACCAGGCCGAACGCCGCGGCGTCCCAGAACGCGGTGGTGCCGCCGTTGCCCAACACGACCTCGTATCCCTCGGGGAGGGAGAACAGGGAGGACAGGCCCTCACGGATCCTTCCCACGACGTTCTTGACCGGCGCCTGGCGGTGGCTGGTGCCCATCACCGAGGTGGCGGCGGCGGAGACGGCCTCGATCTGCTCGGGGCGGACCTTGGACGGGCCGCAGCCGAAGCGGCCGTCGGCGGGCGCGAGGTCGGCGGGGATGGTGGGCAACTGATCGCTCATGCTCGTGGGGTGCCGTTCCTTGTGGTGGGATTCTCGATCGTCACCATCCTAGTCGGGGGCGCGTCGGCCTCGGAGTAGCGTCTGGGACATGGGCGATCCCGCAATCGAACCGGCCGACTTCGACACGATGCGCGTCGGATACGGTCTGCACACCAGCCTGGACGTGGGCGATCTGCACGACGGCTGGCTGCCGCTCTTCGCCGCGTGGCTCGAGGAGGCCGGCCACCGGGGTGTGCGCGAGCCCAACGCGATGGTCCTCGGCACCGTCGGCGTCGACGGCAGGCCGTCGACCCGGACGGTGCTGTGCAAGGGCGCGGACGACCGGGGCCTGACGTTCTTCACGACGATGAGCTCCCGCAAAGGTGTGCAGTTGGCGCGGTCCGGGTACGCCTCGGCGACGTTCCCGTGGTTGACGGTGGAACGCCAGGTCCACGTCGAGGGCCGCTGCAGTCCACTGGAGCGGGCGGAGAGCCTGGCGTACTGGCGTACGCGTCCGAGGGGGTCCCAGGTGGCGGCGTGGGCGTCGGAGCAGTCGCAGCCCGTGGGCGGGGTCGAGGAGTTGAACGCGCTCTACCGGGTCGCCGAGGAGCGGCTCGCGGACGTCGAGGAGATCCCGATGCCCGACCGGTGGGGTGGATACCGACTTCGCCCGGACCGTGTGGAGTTCTGGCAGGGGGGTCGGGACCGGTTCCATGACCGGGTGGAATGTCTCCGGGAACAGGGGGGGTGGACGGTCCGGCGGCTGCAACCCTGACCCGCTGACGGGTCGCGCACGCGTATCGGCCCCCCGGGCGGGCACGGCCCGGGGGGAGCGGACCGGTGCACGCTTCGGAGCGCGGGCGACCGTCACGGTAGGGTGTGGCACAGCACATTCGTGGCGGGAGATGCCGCCGGGACCAGTCGTCGGAGAGGGAATCGCGTGACCGCAGGCTCGAACGGTTCGGACCGCAAGGCAACACTGTCCTATCCCGGCGGTGAGCTCGCGCTCGACGTGGTGGACGCGACCTGCGGAAGCGACGCGGTGCAGTTGGGTTCACTGCTGGCCAAGACCGGGATGACCACACTGGACGTCGGGTTCGTCAACACCTCCGCCTGCACCTCCTCGATCACCTACATCGACGGCAACGAGGGCATCCTGCGTCACCGCGGGTATCCGATCGACCAGCTCGCCGACAACGCCTCGTTCCTCGAGGTCTCCTACCTGCTCATCTACGGTGAGGACCCGACGGAGGCCCAGCTCGCGGAGTTCACCGAGAAGGTGCTCGGGGAGACCGCGCTGCCTGGCCAGATGATGCCGCTGCTGCAGGCGTTCCCGCTGGACACCCACCCGATGCCCGTCTTCTCCGCCGGTGTGAGCCTCTTCGGGACCCACGGGGACGACCTCGACATCGACGACCCCAAGGCCGTGGACCTGGCCACCGCCCGGCTGTTGGGCCGCGGCCCGACTCTCGCCGCCGCCATCGAGCGCATCCGACGTGGCCATGACGCCGTCGATCCGGACCCCTCGCTCGGATACGTCCGAAACTTCCTCCGTATGACGTTCGGGCCGGACTACGAGGTCACCGACGAGATCGCCGACGCCCTCGACATGCTGCTCGTCCTCCACGCGGACCACGAACAGAACTGCTCCACCTCGACCGTCCGCATGGTCGGGTCCTCCGAGGCGCCGTTGTACGCCTCCATCACCGGCGGCATCAACGCCCTGTACGGGCCGCTGCACGGTGGGGCCAACCAGGCCGTGCTCGAGATGCTCGAGCGCATCGAGTCGGAGGGCGGCGACGCCACCGACTACATGGATCGTGTCAAGAACAAGGTGGACGGCGTCAAGCTGATGGGCTTCGGCCACCGCGTCTACAAGAGCTATGACCCGCGCGCCCAGATCGCGAAGAAGCACGCGCACGCCCTGCTGTCGCAGAGCAACGACCCTCTTCTCGAGATCGCGCTCAAGCTCGAGGAGACCGCGTTGGCCGACGACTACTTCGTCGAGCGCAAGCTCTACCCGAACGTGGACTTCTACACCGGCCTCATCTATCGCGCGATGGGCTTCCCCACCGAGATGTTCACCGTGCTGTTCGCGCTCGGCCGGATGCCGGGGTGGATCGCGCACTGGCGCGAGATGCGCGAGGATCCGTCCACCAAGATCAACCGCCCGCGCCAGGTCTACACCGGCCCGGCCGAGCGGAGCTTCACCCCGATCAGCCAGCGCTGAGCCCGGGAAACGGACTCCAGGAGGAGACACCATGGACAAGCCCGAGATCGACATGCCGACCGGCCCCGCCCCCACTGACCTCGTCAGCGCGGACCTCACTGTCGGGGAGGGCGCCGAGGCGGTGGCCGGCGGTAACGTCACCGTCCACTACGTCGGTGTCGACTACGAGACCGGCGAGCAGTTCGACTCCTCGTGGGACCGGGGCGAGTCCATCACGTTCCCGCTCAACGGCCTCATCCAGGGCTGGCAGGAAGGGATCCCGGGCATGAAGGTCGGGGGTCGCCGTCAGCTGGTCATCCCGCCGGACAAGGCCTACGGGACCTCCGCGGCCCTGCACCCGCTCGGCGGCAAGACCCTGGTGTTCGTCATCGATCTGCTCGACGCCTGAGACCGCCCCCGTCTCAACCCGACGCCCCGCCCCCCGTTCCGGGGGGCGGGGCGTCGTCGTGTGCGGGGTCCGCCGCGGCGACCACGGGTGACGGCCGGCGCGCCCTATTCCGCCGGTCGGAGGAACGGTGTGAGTGCATCGAGCACGGCCGGGTCCTCGATCGTCGACGGGACTGTGACGTCCTCGTGTCCGTCCGCGATCTGTCGCATCGTCTTGCGCAGGATCTTGCCCGACCGGGTCTTGGGCAGGCCCTGCACGACCGTGCAGTCGCGGAAGGTGGCCACCGCGCCGATCTCCTCGCGGACCATCGCCACCAACTCCGCCCGCAACTCCTCGGGATCGCGGACCTGACCGGACTTGAGGACCACGTACCCGACCGGCCGTTGGCCCTTGAGTTCGTCCTTCACACCGATGACGGCGGCCTCGGCCACCGCGGGGTGGGTGGCGATCACGGCCTCCATGGAGCCCGTCGACAACCGGTGGCCGGCGACGTTGATGACGTCGTCGGTCCGGCCCATGACGTAGACGTAACCGTCGGAGTCGATGTAGCCGCCGTCTCCGGTGGAGTAGTACCCGTCGAAGACGGACATGTACGAGGAGATGAACCTCTCGTCGTCCTCCCACAGGCCCGACAGGGTGCCCGGCGCCATCGGCAGCCGGATCGCCAGGTTGCCCTCCTCCCCCGCGGGCAGTTCAGTCCCCCCGGCATCCAGGACGCGCAGGTCGTATCCGGGTACGGGCACGGTGGGGGACCCTGCCTTGATCGGCATAGGCTCGAGACCGCGCAGGTTGGAGGCGATGGGCCAGCCCGTCTCGGTCTGCCACCAGTTGTCCACCACGGGCTTGCCCAGCTTCTCCGTGGCCCATCGATAGGTGTCGGGATCCAGCCGTTCGCCCGCACAGAACAGGGTGCGCATACCGGACAGGTCGTACCGGGCGATCTCCCGGCCCTCCGGGTCCTCCTTACGGATGGCCCGGACGGCCGTGGGCGCGGTGAACAGCGCGGTGGCCCCGTGCTCGGCGATCACCCTCCAGAACGCGCCGGCGTCCGGGGTGCCGACCGGTTTGCCCTCGTAGATGATGGACGTCGCGCCCACCAGCAGCGGGCCGTAGACGATGTACGAGTGTCCCACGACCCAGCCGACGTCCGAGGCCGTCCACCAGACCTCGCCGGGGCGGACCCCGTAGACGTTCCACATCGACCACGCCAGCGCGACGGCGTGGCCACCGTTGTCCCGCACGACGCCCTTGGGCAGGCCCGTGGTCCCGGACGTGTACAGGATGTACAGCGGGTCCGTCGCGGCGACGGGGACGGGCCCGGTCGGCTCCGACCCCGCGACCGCCTCATCCCAGTCGCTCCAGGTGGTGCCGGGGGTCTCGGGAAAGGACTCGTCCGGGAACTGGTCCGGTCGGTCGGCGACGATCACCGCACCCGGTGTGTGGCGGGCGAGACCCAGGGCTTTGGCGACCATCGGGAAGTAGGGGACCTTGCGGGTGGGCTCGATTCCGCCGGGCGAGGTCACCACCACCTTCGGCCGGGCGTCGTCGATGCGTATGGCCAGCTCCGGCGCGGCGAAACCCCCGAACACGACGGAGTGCACGGCGCCGATCCGGGCGCACGCGAGCATCGCCACGGCCGCGCGGGGAACCATGGGCATGTAGATCACGACCCGGTCGCCGTGGCCCACTCCCTCGGCGACGAGCGCACCCGCGAAGGCCTGGACCTGCTCGAGCAACTGGGAGTACGTGATGGTCTCGGTGGCCCCGGTCACCGCCGAGTCGTAGATGAACGCGGCCTGGTCCCCTCGTCCCTCCTCGACATGGCGGTCGAGGCAGTTGTACGACGTGTTGAGTCGGCCGTCGGGGAACCAGCGGTAGAACGGCGGCCTGGACCCGTCGACCGCGGTCGTGGGGGGCGTGGTCCAGTCGATGGCGCCGGCGGCCTCCAGCCAGAAGGCATCGGGATCGGTGATCGAGAGCCGGTGGGCCTCGGCGTAGGTCGACGAGGTCGTGGAGTCCGACATCGGTTGAGCCTCTCGTGCGGCGATGCGGCCCCCGAATCAGTGCCGACGGCCTGTGACGCGTTTCACTCTAGTCTCAGACCGAGGTCCCGATACCGCGACATCCGCTCCGCATACCTCCGCTCGGGGGGACGTCGCCTGACCTCGACGAGAGCCGAGGCGACGGCGTCCGCCAGCCGGTCGCAGAAGGCGTCCGGTTCGTCCGCCGCATCGGGTCGCTCGGGGACGACCACGTCGACGATCCCCGCCCGGAGGAGGTCGGACGAGGTGATCCCCTGGGATCGCGCCACCTCGGGTGCCCGGGTGGTCTCGTGGTAGAGGATCGCGCTCGCGCCCTCGGGGGGGAGCGGGGCGAGCCACCCGTGACGGGCGCACAGCACGCGGTCCGCGGGGAGCATCGCCAACGCGGCGCCCCCCGTGCCCTGGCCGAGGATCACCGAGACCGTCGGGGTGGGCAGGGTGACCAGGTCGGCCAAGCTGCGGGCGATCTCTCCCGCGAGACCGCCCTCCTCGGCCTCTCGGGACAACGCGGCCCCGCGGGTGTCGATGAGCAGGACCAACGGGACCCCGATCTCGGCGGCGATGCGCATGCCGCGCCGCGCGGAGCGAAGTGCGGACGGGCCGAGCGGGCTCGTCTCGTTCTCCGCGTCACGGTCCTGGGCCAGCACCACCGCGGACTGCCCTCGGAACCGCGCCAGGGAGAGCAACAGCGACCCGCTGTCCTCGCCCTGACCGGTGCCCGAGAGCGGGACCCGGTCCGGGGCAACACGCTCCAGGAACGACCGGGCACCGGGGCGGTCGCGGCGGCGGGAGCGGACGATGGCGTCCCATGCGTCGGGCGGCTCGGCGCGGTCGGACTCCGGCTCGGGGACGGGCCCGTGCGGTGGCGCCGGTTCGTCCTGACACGGGGGGTCCTGGCAGAGGACGCGCAGGGCCCGCGCCGTGAGGTCCCGCACCCCCTCCGGGGGGAGTACGCCGTCGATCATGCCGCGGCGGGCGAGGTTCTCCGACACCTGCACGCCCTCCGGGAAGGGGGCCTCGTAGAGCGCCTCGTACACCCGGGGTCCCAGGAACCCGATCAACGCGCCGGGTTCGGCCACGGAGACGTGGCCCAACGACCCCCACGAGGCGAACACCCCTCCGGTGGTCGGGTGGCGCAGGTAGACGAGGTAGGGGAGCCCCGCCGACTTGTGCCCGGCCACGGCGGCGGAGATCTTGACCATCTGCAGGAAGGCGATCGTGCCCTCCTGCATGCGGGTCCCACCGGACGTCGGGGACGCCAGGATCGGCAGGCGCTCGGCGGTGGCTCGCTCGATCGCGGACACGATCCGCTCCGCCGCCGCGATTCCGATCGAGCCCGCGAGGAAGTCGAACTCGCAGGCGATGAACACCACGCGCCGACCCAGGAGGGTCCCCTCACCGGAGATGACGGCCTCGTCCACCCCGGACACCCGCGCCGCGCGCTCGAGGGAGTCCTCGTACCCCGGGACCGAGTCGACCTGGGGCGAGCGCAGCGGCGGGCCGTCCCAGGACCGGAACGACCCGTCGTCGAGGACCATGTCGAGGATCTGCAGAGCTCCGGTTCTGGCCATGGACGCATCGTACGGTGGGCGCGTTCACCAGCAGGTATCCTCGGTCACGGGTGCAGGAGAGTACCCCCGCCTCGAGTCCGCCACGACCAGACCGCGACGACCAGACCGCGACACAGAAGACCGCGACGCACCGGAAGGCCCCGCCGCCATGATCGACACACGCAGTGACGGACCCGTCGCCGTCGTCACCATCGACCGTCACCGCACCCGCAACGCCCTCGACGCGGAGGTCTGCACGGCCCTGCGGGAGGCGATCGAAGTCGCGGGAGCCGCGGCGGAGGGTGAGGACCCGGTCCGGGCGATCGTCATCACCGGGGCGGGGTCGGCCTTCTGCGCCGGCGCCGACCTGTCCGGCGGCGTGTACAACCTGAACTTCTACGACGCCCACGCCGCGATGCTCGAGGCGGTGGAGTCGGTGCCGGTCCCCGTCATCGCGGCCGTCAACGGGCCCGCAGTCGGCGCCGGGGTCCAGCTCGCCCTGGCCGCCGATCTCCGCGTCGTGGCCCCCGGCGCGGTGTTCGCGGTACCCGTCGTGAAGGTGGGGTTGGCCCTGGACAACTGGACCATCAAGCGGCTCGCCAACGTGGTCGGGGGAGGACACGCGCGGTCGGTCCTCATGACCGCGCGTCCGGTGGGCGCGGAGGAGGCGGCCCGGATCGGCCTGGCCAACGAGATCGGTGACCTCGACACGGCGATGGAACTCGCCGCGGAGATCGCGCGGTTCGCCCCCCTGAGCCTCCGGCACATCAAGTCCGTGATCAATGACGACGACGCCCGGCTCCTGCCCCGCGACGAACACACCGAGCTGCAACAACTCGCCTGGCGTAGCGAGGACATGGCCGAGGCGCGGGCCGCCCGCGCGGAGAAGAGGCCACCGGTGTTCCGCGGTCGATGACCTGAGTGTCAGCGGGCCCGAGCGGCGACCGGCCCGCACGTCCGCTGTTTCCGGAGGGCGCCGGGGTCATCGGTGAGCGACCTCACCCCTCGACCCCCCGGATTAGGTGGTCTACCCCTCCGACGGGGGTGGGTCCACCAGGACTTTTGGCGAATCAGCCTCCGGGGGACACACCGCACTCGGCAAAGGCTTGTGTCCCGTGTCACACTTCTTCCGTCCAAATCTGTGAGGCCCATCACTACAGCGGTGCGGCTCGAGACAATTGAAACGGAGGACCTCCGTGTCCCAGCCAGCTGATCCACCGGTGGGAGGATCGTCACGACGCAGCCCGGAGCCGGCTGACTTCGAGGCGATGCACTCCAGCCCGGAATTCCAGGAGTTGCGCAGCAAGTTCAGGGCGTTCGTCTTCCCCATGACGATCGCCTTCCTCGTCTGGTACTTCCTGTACGTGCTCCTGGCGGTCTATGCGACCGACTTCATGGCGACCAAGGTCTTCGGGAACATCACCTGGGGGCTGATCATCGGGTTGGCGCAGTTCGTCACCACGTTCCTCATCACGTTCCTCTACATCCGGTTCGCCAACCGGGTGGTCGATCCCCGCGCGGAAGCGATCCGCCACGAGCTGGAAGGTGAGGTGGCCTGATGGGCGACTGGCTGTACAACATCCGCGAGCTCGCCCCCGGTGAGCAGGTCGGCAGCACGCTTCTCAACATGGTCGTGTTCGGGATCTTCATCGTCGTGACCATGACCCTCGTCCTCCGGGCGTCCAAGTCGACCAAGTCGACCAAGGACTTCTACACCGGTGGCTCCACCTTCACGGGGCCGCAGAACGGGTTCGCGATCGCCGGTGACTACCTCTCGGCCGCCTCGTTCCTGGGCATCGCCGGCGCCATCGCCATCAACGGTTACGACGGTTTCCTCTACTCCATCGGGTTCCTGGTGGCGTGGCTGGTCGCGCTGATGCTGGTCGCCGAACTGATGCGCAACACGGGCCGGTTCACGATGGCGGACGTGCTCAGCTTCCGTCTCAAGCAGCGGCCCGTCCGCATGGCCGCGGCCCTGGCGACCCTCTCGGTGTGCCTGTTCTATCTCATCGCACAGATGGCGGGCGCCGGCGGTCTGGTGGCGCTCCTGCTCAACATCAACGACTCCACCGGGCAGGCGATCGTCGTGGCGGTCGTCGGGCTCCTGATGATCGTCTACGTGCTCGTCGGTGGCATGAAGGGCACCACGTACGTGCAGATGGTCAAGGCCGTCCTCCTGGTCGGCGGCGTGTTGATCATGTGCCTGTTCGTCCTGGTGGCGGTGCGGGGCAACTTCTCGGCGCTCCTCGGTGAGGCCGTGGCCAACTCCGGCAGGGACCTCCTGCAGCCCGGCCTGCAGTACGGCGCCACCGAGACGAGCAAACTCGACTTCATCTCCCTGTCGATCGCCCTGGTCTTCGGTACCGCGGGCCTGCCCCACGTGTTGATGCGCTTCTACACGGTCCCCACCGCCAAGGAGGCCCGCCGCTCGGTCACCTGGGCGATCGCGCTCATCGGGTCGTTCTACCTGTTCACCCTGGTCCTCGGTTTCGGTGCCGCGGCGATGGTGGGGTCGGAGGTGATCGAGGCGGCGCCCGGTGGCGTGAACTCGGCGGCCCCGCTGCTGGCCTTCGCGCTCGGCGGGGAGATCTTCCTCGGGATCATCTCGGCGGTCGCCTTCGCGACGATTCTCGCGGTGGTCGCGGGTCTCGCCATCACGGCCTCCGCGTCGTTCGCACACGACATCTACAACGGCGTCATCAAGCACGGGAAGGCGACCGAGAAGGCCCAGTTGCGGGTGTCGCGGATCACCGTCGTGGTGATCGGTATCGCGTCCATCATCATGGGGATCGGCGCCATGGGGCAGAACATCGCCTTCCTCGTGGCCCTGGCGTTCGCCATCGCGGCCTCGGCGAACCTGCCGACCATCCTCTACTCGCTGTTCTGGAAGCGGTTCAACACCACCGGCGCGCTGTTCTCGATGTACGGCGGCCTGATCAGCACACTCGTGCTGATCGCGCTCTCGCCCGCGGTGTCGGGCGGCCCGAAGTCGATGATCACCAGTGTCGACTTCTCGTTGTTCCCGCTGTCCAACCCGGGCATCGTGTCGATCCCGCTGGCGTTCCTCCTCGGGATCATCGGCACCTTCCTCGGCAAGAAGGACGAGTTCCCGGAGAAGCGGGTCGAGATGGAGGTCCGTTCCCTCACGGGTGTCGGTGTGGAGAAGACGATCAACCACTGATCCCACTCGTCCATCCGGACCCGACGCCGGCCCGCCCTACCGTCTTCACGGTCGGGCGGGCCGGTCTCGTCGACCGGCCTCGGGGCGGGGCCGCACCCCGGCAGGCGGGAAGTCGGTGGACAAAGGGGCTACCCTCGGTGACCACCACACCGATTCGGAGGCGGTAGAAGAATGTATCCCGGACAGGACGACCAGACGCGGCGCATGGGCCAGCCCGACTCGCGCGCGTACTCGCAGATGGGCGGGGACGCTGGGTACGACGAGCCCTACTCGAACGACGCCGGCTACCAGGAGCGCCGGGCGCCCCGCGGTCCGGCTATCGACGTGGGCAAATTCCTGGGCAGCGTCGCGGCCACGGCTCTCGTGGCGGCGATCGCCGGGTGGCTGATCGCCTGGGTGGTGGACGCGGCGTTCGGCCGGTTCGGCCACCAGTGGGCCAACGGCGGCAACACCCCCACCATGTACGCCGTCTACGGGGCGGTGGCCGCGATCCTGGCCGGGCTCCTCTGGTACCTGCTGCTCGTCGGCACCGCCAACCCGCAGCAGTTTTTCTCGTGGACCGTGGGGCTGCTGATCATCGCGGCCGTGGCGCTGCCGCTCCTGGTGACGGTCCCGTTCCTCGACGGGGTGGCCGCCGCGATAGTCCACCTGTTCATCGGGTTGCCGATCCTGGCGTTGACCGGGGCGTTCGCCGCGACTCTGCGACGCTGACAGGCCGAGAAGCGTCGAGCCCGCTGATGTGTCATCAGCGGGCTCGACCGTATCGGTCAGATATGTTGCGGGCCGGCCCGTGACGGGCCCGTGACGGGCGGGTGTCGTCCGGGACCGTCAGGCCGCGTGCCGGCAGGTCGCGCAGCTGCAGTCGTCGCAGACGCAGTTCGCGCACTCGTGCCGCTCGCCGCAGTTGTCGCACGAGCAGATGTTGTGGTTGCAGGTCTCGCAGGTGCAGTTCGTGCAGGTGCACATCGCGCAGCTGTCGTCGCAGTTGTCACACGAGCAGGTGGTGCACTCGTCGTAGTGGCCGTCGTGCTCGCGGTGCAGGTGGCCGTCATGCAGGTAGTCCACGTGATCCTCGTGGACGATCGCCTCGTGTCCGCAGCCGGGTCCGTGGGTGTGGGAGTGCGGTTCGGCGGTGGGGTGGTCGGTCACGGTCATGGGTGGGGCTCCTGTTCCTCGTCGCCGGTCGTCCGGGGCGGTGTCCGCCCGTCATGGGCGGCGTCCGCCGCCTCGGCATGCATACATCATCATACGTGCATGTATCGATGTCAACGGGGCGCCTGTCCGGGTTCGACATCGGGTGTCGCGGGCCTGAGCGGGGCCGAAGGGGCTGACGGGGCCGAAGGGGCTGACGGGGCCGAAGGGGCTGACGGGGCCGAAGGGGCTGAGGGGCTGAGGGGCTGAGGGGCCGGGGGCCACCCGACCCGCGCCGTGGTGCCCTCGAGAGGAATCGAACCTCCGACACCGGCTTTAGGAGAGCCGTGCTCTATCCACTGAGCTACGAGGGCGGGAACCGGGGAGAGTCTAACCGATGTCCGCCCGTCCGTGATCGGCGAGTTGGAGTGTCCGCACCCGGACGGTATGGTTGACCGTCGGCGTCCGTGTCGTCTCCGTGTCCGGGGATCGGCGGACCGCCTCCGCGGGTCACCACCGGCCGCCGCGCGAGGGGGAGGGCGTCCGGTCGGCCGGCAGCCCCACTAGACAGACAGAGGTATCGCCTGTGTCCACGTACACCCCCAAGCCCGGGGACGTGACGCGCGCCTGGTACGTCATCGACGCCACTGATGTGGTTCTCGGTCGACTCGCCGTCCAGGTCGCCAACATCCTCCGTGGCAAGCACAAGCCGCAGTTCGCCCCGAACGCCGACACCGGCGACTTCGTCATCATCATCAACGCCGACAAGGTCGCGATCTCGTCCAACAAGCGCGAGCGCGTGATGCATCACCGCCACTCCGGGTTCCCCGGCGGACTCAAGTCGCAGTCCCTCGGTAAGGCCATGGACACGCGCCCGGATCGCGTCGTCGAGAAGGCCGTCAAGGGCATGCTGCCGAGCAACAAGCTCGGTCGTGCCGTCGCCTCCAAGTTGAAGGTGTACGCGGGGCCCGATCACCCGCACGCCGCCCAGCAGCCCGTGCCCTACGAGATCAAGCAGGTGGCCCAGTGACCGACGAGAACATCACCCCCGAGGCCGAGCTCGCCGACGACACGGTGGCGGAGCTCGCCGCCGAGGTGGCCGAGGACTACAGCGAGGCCGACTACGCCGGCGGCACCGACTACGTGGCCGACGCCGAGTCCCAGCTGGCCCCGGTCGTCTCCTCCGGTCCGGCACAGGCGGTCGGACGTCGCAAGGAGGCCGTCGCCCGCGTCCGCCTCATGCCCGGTTCCGGTCAGTTCACCCTCAACGGTCGTAGCCTCGAGGACTACTTCCCGAACAAGGTTCACCAGCAGCTCGTCAAGTCGCCGCTGGTCCTCGTCGAGCGCGAGGAGCAGTTCGACATCGTGGCACTGCTCCACGGTGGAGGACCGTCGGGTCAGGCCGGTGCACTGCGCCTGGCGATCGCCCGTGCGCTGACCGAGTACTCCTCGGATGACCGCCCGGCGCTCAAGAAGGCCGGCTTCCTCACCCGGGACGCCCGCGCCGTCGAGCGCAAGAAGGCAGGCCTGAAGAAGGCCCGTAAGGCACCGCAGTACTCGAAGCGCTGATCGACGCGCTCGATATCCCAGAGCAGGCGCCCGCTACCGCGGGGGCCTGCTCTGGCTCGTTTCCCGAGGGACCGCACGGCCGGGGTTATCCTTACCCGGTCCGGACCACCCACGCCGCGTGCGGTGGCGGTCCCCCTATCCCGGAGGATCACGCATCATGACCCGACTTTTCGGTACCGACGGGGTTCGCGGACTCGCCAATCAGACGCTCACGGTGGACTTGGCGGTCCGGCTCGGAGCCGCTGCCGCCGCCGTCCTCGCGAGCGAGACCCGCGCCACCGGGCCCGAGGTCGCCCCGGCCCGGCCACTGGCCGTCGTGGGCCGCGACCCCCGGGCGTCGGGGGAGATGCTGGAGGCGGCGCTCGCCGCGGGTCTGGCCAGCCAGGGGGTGGACGTGCTGTGCGTCGGGGAACTCCCGACCCCGGCCGTCGCCCATCTGACGGCCTGGCACGGTGCGGCGCTCGGGGCGGTCATCTCGGCCTCGCACAACGCGATGCCCGACAACGGCATCAAATTCTTCGCCGCCGGCGGGCACAAGCTAGGTGACCACCTGGAGGACCGCATCGAGGATGCGCTCGCCGAGGGGAGGATCACCGGACCCACCGGGGCGGAGGTCGGCCGGATCTCACGTGCGCCGTCGGAGGACGCCCTGGACGGATACGTCCGGCACCTGCTCGACGCGACGCCGGGACGGCTGGACGGCCTCCGGGTGGTGGTCGACTGCGCCAACGGGGCGGCGAGTGTGGCGGCGCCGCGCGCCTACCGTGATGCGGGGGCGACCGTGATCGAGCTCCACTCCAGCCCCGACGGGTACAACATCAACGACGGGTGCGGCTCCACACACCTGGACGACGTGCGCGCGGCCGTCCTCGAGCACGGCGCGGATCTCGGCCTCGCGCACGACGGCGACGCGGATCGTTGCCTGGCCGTGGACGCCTCCGGTGAGGTCGTCGACGGTGACCGGATCATGGCGATCCTCGCGCTGGCAATGCGGGACGCCGGAGAACTCGTGGAGAACACCCTCGTGGCGACGGTCATGAGCAACCTCGGCCTCAAGGTGGCGATGCAGGCCGCAGGGATCCACGTCACCGAGACCAAGGTGGGGGACCGCTACGTTCTGGAACGCCTTCGTGAGGGTGGGTACAGCCTGGGCGGCGAGCAGTCCGGTCACCTCGTCCTCCCCGCCCACGCGACCACCGGCGACGGGGTTCTCACCGGCCTTCGCATCATGGCCCGGATGGCGGAGACCGGTAGCTCCCTGGCCCAGCTCGCCGGAGTGATGACCGTGCTCCCGCAGATCCTGATCAACGTGCCGGTGGAGAACAAGGCCGCTGTCGTGTCGTCCGCGCTGGTGGGCGACGCTGTGGCCGAGGAAGAGGCACGACTGGGGGCGACGGGCAGGGTACTGCTGCGCCCGTCGGGCACCGAGCAACTGGTCCGCGTCATGGTGGAAGCGGAGGACGCGCACTGCGCCCGCAGGGTGGCCGAGAGGTTGGCGGGACTCGTCACCACCGTCTGACGAGGCCCCGGGACCCCGGCGGCCCCGGGACCCCGGCGGCCCCGGGACCCCGGCGGGCCCGGGCCTGCCGGGTCATCCGGCGGGCTCAGCTCCCGGTGAAGCTCTTGAAGAGTCGGAGCAGCGGCGGCCCGCCGGCCGTGAGGTCGTCGTCCTCCTCGTCCAGCATCGCGTCGGTCACCGTGACGGTGTCCTTGAGCGTCTCCTCCGGGTCGGCGAACGCCGAGTAGGTCGCATCGCCCGCGAGCGTGTTCAGGAGATAACCCGCCAGCAGCGGGCGCACCGTGCGTTGTGTCCGACGATCCGGGTCCGCGAGCCCGACGTACTTGATCAACGGCGCGCCCTCGACAAGGCCGGTCTCGATGGCCTTCTCGAGACGCCGGTGCACGATCGGACCGCGCCATGCCAGGTGGATCGCCCGCGCGTCCTCGGCGTGCACGCCACCCGAGGCCGACAGCAGCAGGCCCGGCGCATCGATGGTGATCGCCCGATCGGCGGCGGACGGGACGGTCGCGGTGGGGAACGCCATCGCCACTGCGTCGATGTCGGTGCGCTGGGAGGCCAGCAGGGCGCAGACCCCGGCCCCGAGTCCGTGGCCGGCCAGACCGATGCGTCGGGGGTCCGCGCGGACCGTTCCCCGGCCGAGCCTGGCCTGGAGGACGTCCTCGATCGCGGCCGAGAGGTGGTCGGCGAAGTGCTGGTGATTCGGCCGGGGAGACCGGTCGGTCGCGGGCGCCACCACGACGAAACCCCACGAGGCGAGGTGCTTGAGCGTGTCGGTGTAGTCGCGGGGGCCCTTGGTCCAGTCGTGGGCGAAGCCCACCAGCGGGGCGGGCGACGGTGCGTCACTGGGCACGAACACGGCGCCCGGCGTCCCGGTGAAACCGAGGTCGCCCGTATCGACCCCGTAGGGGCCCCGCCGGTTCACCTTGTCGAGCAGTGCTTTGGTCTTGGTGGCCACGAGGGCCACAGTATCGCCTCCGGGGGGTCGACGGTGCCGGGGAGTCGGGTCGGCCGGACTAGACTGATCGGCCATGTGCGGAATCGTCGGATATGTCGGGCACCAGGCTGCCCTCCCTGTCGTGGTCGAGGCCCTGCGGCGGATGGAGTACCGCGGCTACGACTCCTCGGGCGTGGCCGTCCTGGACGGTTCGGGTGGGTCCCGCGTCGAGAAGAAGGAGGGCAAACTCGCCAACCTCGAGGCCGCGTTGGACTCCGCCGGCCGCGACGGTTTCCCGGGGACCACCGGGATCGGTCACACCCGCTGGGCCACCCACGGACGGCCCAGCGACCGCAATGCCCACCCGCACGTCTCCGGCGACGTGGCGATCGTGCACAACGGCATCATCGAGAACTTCGCCCCCCTGCGTGCGGAGTTGGAGGCCGCCGGGGTCGACCTGGTCTCGGACACCGACTCCGAGGTCGCCGCGCATCTGCTGGCGCGGGAGATGGGGTCCGGTCCCCACGCGGGGGACTTCGTCGCCTCGTGCCGGGCCGTTCTGAGCCGCCTCGAGGGGGCGTTCACCCTGGTCTTCAGTCACGCCGCCCACCCGGGAACCCTTGTCGCGGCCCGGCGGTCGACCCCGTTGGTGCTGGGCGTCGGTCAGGGCGAGATGTTCCTCGGTTCGGATGTCGCGGCGTTCATCGAGCACACCCGAGAGGCGGTCGAACTCGGCCAGGACAACGTGGTGGTCCTGCGGGCCGACGGCTACGAGATCACCGATCTCGCCGGTGAGCCAGCCGAAGGACGCCCGTTCCACATCGACTGGGATCTGGCCGCCGCGGAGAAGGGCGGATACGACTACTTCATGCTCAAGGAGATCGCCGAGCAGCCCGCGGCGGTCGCCGACACCCTGCTGGGACACTTCCAGGACGGTCGGATCGTGCTCGACGAGCAGCGGATCAGCGACCAGGACCTGCGGGACATCGACAAGGTCTTCATCGTGGCCTGCGGCAGCGCGTACCACTCCGGGATGGTGGCCAAGTACGCCATCGAGCACTGGACCCGTCTGCCCTGCGAGGTCGAGATCGCCTCGGAGTTCCGCTATCGGGACCCCGTGTTGGACCGGTCCACCCTCGTGGTGGCCATCTCGCAGTCCGGTGAGACCGCCGACACCCTCGAGGCCGTCCGTCACGCCAAGTCCCAGAAGGCCCGCGTACTGGCGGTCTGCAACACCAACGGGTCGCAGATCCCGCGTGAGGCCGACGCCGTGCTCTACACCCACGCCGGCCCGGAGATCGGGGTGGCGTCCACCAAGGCGTACCTCGCCCAGATCACCGCCAACTATCTCGTCGGGCTGGCGTTGGCCCAGGCCCGCGGTACCAAGTACCCCGACGAGGTGGCGGCCGAGTTCCGTCAGCTCGAGCAGATGCCCGTCGCCATCCAGAAGGTGGTCGACTCCCTCGACCCGGTCCGCGAGATCGCCCGGGAGCTCGCCGGGTCGAAGTCGGTGTTGTTCCTCGGCCGCCACGTCGGCTACCCGACCGCCCTCGAGGGAGCGCTCAAGCTCAAGGAATTGGCGTACATGCACGCCGAGGGTTTCCCGGCGGGCGAGCTCAAGCACGGTCCGATCGCGCTGATCGAGGACGACCTGCCCGTGTTCATCGTGATGCCGCCGGTCGAGGGACGCGGGGTCCTGCACTCCAAGCTGGTGAGCAACATCCAGGAGATCCGGGCCCGTGGTGCACGGACCATCGTGATCGCCGAGGAGGGGGACGAGGTGGTGCGACCGCTGTCGGACCACTTCATCCCGATCCCGGCGTCGACCACCCTGCTGCAACCGTTGCTCGCGACGATCCCCTACCAGGCCTTCGCCGCCGAGGTCGCCGCCGCCCGCGGCTACGACGTGGACAAGCCCCGCAATCTCGCCAAATCCGTCACTGTGGAGTGACCCGCCCCCGGGTCCGAGGAAGGACGTGGACATCATGTTGCGCGCGCATCCGGTCGAGGCGATCCGATCCGCGGAGCGCCCGCTCATCGAGGCCGCCGAGGCCGCGGGGGAACCCGACGCCGTGATGCGCCGCGCCGCATCGGGGGTCGCCCACCACACCGCGGCGCTCCTGCGGAGGCGGACCGGAGGGGTCTACGGTCGCTCGGTCGTGCTGCTCGTGGGCACCGGGGACAACGGCGGTGACGCCCTCTACGCCGGCGCGGCCCTGCGTGGGCGGGGGTGTCGGGTGGAGGCCGTCCTCCTCGACCCCGACCGGGTCCACGCGCGGGCGCTGCGGGCCCTGCGCGGTGCCGGGGGTCGGGTGACCACCGGCGGGGTCGACGCGGTCTGCGGCGCGGCGGCCGCGCCGGACGTGGTGATCGACGGCGTCGTGGGGCTCGCGGGATCCGGCCCGCTGCGGGAGCCCGCGGCGGCGACGGTCGCCGCGCTCACCCGGGCCGGGTCGCCTTTCCTGGCGGTGGACCTGCCGAGCGGGGTGGACGCCGACACCGGCACGGTGCACGACGCACACGTCCGGGCAGACGTCACCGTCACGTTCGGGGCCCTCCGGCGCGCCCACCTGCTCGCCTCGCCCACGTGCGGCCGGGTCGAGGTGGTCGACATCGGACTGGCGGAACCCGCCTCGGGACCGCTGACGGTGTACCGGCCCGACCCGTCAGAGGTGGGCCGGGCCTGGCCGGTCCCCGGGCCGGAGGACGACAAGTACACCCAGGGCGTGGTGGCCATCCGGGCGGGATCCGGCCGGTTCCCCGGAGCGGCCGTGCTGTGCGCCTCGGCCGCGGTGGCGGCCACGTCGGGGATGGTCCGGTACGTCGGCTCCGGAGCGGCTGACGTACTCGCCGCTCGCCCGGAGGTGGTGTGTCACCCGTCGGTCGCCGAGACCGGGACCGCGCAGTCCTGGGTCGTGGGACCGGGAGCCGGGACCGGGGCGGCGGCGGTCGCCGACATCGAGGCGATCCTGGCCCGGGCGCGACCGACCGTCCTGGATGCCGACGCACTGACCTGCATCGCGAGCCATCCCGTGGTGCTGCGGAGTGCGAGGGCCCCGGTACTGCTCACCCCCCACGCCGGGGAGTTCGACAGGCTGACCGGGGGGTGGGACCGGTCGGATCGGCCGGGCGCCCTGCGCAGGTACGTCTCGGATCTGCGCAACCGGGGGATCCCGGCGACGGTGCTGCTCAAGGGGCGGGTGACGCTCGTCGACGACGGGCAGACCGCCTGGTCGGTCGACCCGGGCTCCTCCTGGGCCGCGACGGCGGGATCCGGGGACGTGTTGTCCGGGATGGCCGGCGCCCTGCTCGCGAACGGTCTGGGCGGGGGCGGCGTGGGGTACGGCGACACGGATTCCGGTGGGGAGGTCGCGTGGTCGGCGGTCGCCGCCGCGGTGGTCCACGGCGAGGCCGCGCGGTTCGCGGCGCGGCGCACGGGCGGTCCCGGTGCGCCGATCGGCGCCGGGGATCTGGTGCGTGCGGTCCCGACGGCGATCTCCGCGATCCGCGGAGCGTGAATGGCCTCTCACGGCCAAGGTTTGGCAGAATGGACGAAATGGGTCCAATTGTCCCCCAGTCGCCGTGTCGCGTCGAGATAGACCTGGACGCGATCGAGCACAACTCCCGCGTCCTGACGCGGGCCGCCAGCGGTGCGCGCGTCATGGCCGTGGTGAAGGCGGACGCCTACGGCCACGGGGCCGTACCCGTGTCCCTCGCCGCACTGCGCGGTGGGGCGGACGCGTTGGGTGTCACCACGATCGCCGAGGCCGTCCAGCTCCGGATGGCGGGTATCGACGCCGAGATCCTGGCCTGGTTGTTCTCGGTCGGTGACGACGTGGGCGCGGCGCTGGCCGCAGAGGTGGACCTGGCGGTCCCCAGCCCGGGACACCTCGACACGGTGCTCGACGCCGCCCGCCGGACCGGACGCCGCGCCAGGGTGACGCCCAAGATCGACACCGGTCTCGCGCGCTCCGGCATAACCCTCGAGGAGTGGCCGGTCCTGCTCGACCGGCTCGTCGCCGCCTCCGAGGAGGGCCTCGTGGAGGTGACAGGGCTGATGGCGCACTTCGCGCACGCCGACGACCCGGGCCACCCGGTGATCGACCAGCAGGTCGCCAGGCTCCACACGTGCGTGGCGCAGGCTCGCGCCCGGGGGTTGGAGTGCCCGGTGAACCACCACGCCAACTCCGCGGCCACCCTCACCCGCCCGGACGACGGGTTCGAGATGGTCCGCCCCGGGATCGCGCTCTACGGGCTCAACCCCGTCGACGGTCTCGAGGCGGACCTGGTCCCGGCGATGACGTTCTCCGCCGAGGTGCTCATGGTCAAGCGCATCGCCGCCGGTCAGGGAGTGAGCTACGGGCACACATGGCACGCCCCGCACGACACCACCGTGGCTCTCGTGGCGGCGGGGTACGCAGACGGGGTGTGGCGTCTGCTCTCGGGCGGCCTCGACGTGCAGATCAACGGGCGTCGCTACCCCAACGTCGGACGTGTCTGCATGGACCAGTTCGTCGTCGACCTCGGCCCGGACCCGGGCGACACGGTGCGGGCGGGGGACACCGCCGTGCTGTTCGGCGACGGTTCCGACGGCGGACCCACCGCCGCCGAGTGGGCCCGGTCCCTCGGGACCATCCACTACGAGGTCGTCACCGCGGTCCGCGGCCGCGCGGTGCGCCGTCACGTGCTCGGGGCCCGCCACACCTCGGACCGGCGCGAGGAGGGGTCGACATGAGTGGAGAAGACGGCTCGCCCGGGCGCCGGAGGTCGATGCCCAGACTCCGGCTCCCCCGGCGCCCCTCCAGGTCGCCCGCGAGGGAGCCCGTCGAGGTCCGCTCGCCCGAGCTGGTGGGCGGGGAGGCCCGGGACGCCGAGGCCGTCGACGAGCAGATCCGGACCCCCGGAGGGCTCGCCGCGGGGCTGAGCGCGCTCGGCGCGGCGACGATCGGATCCGTCGGCACCCTCCTACCCGGGCGCCGGGCGAGCGACCCGTGGGCCGGAGAGGACATGTGGGAGCTCGGGGTCGACCGGGGTTCGATGGTCGCCGCTTCGGACGGGGTCCCGCTCGCGGTGCGTGAGGCCGGCCCGACTGACGCGCCGATGACCGTGGTGTTCGCCCACGGCTACACGCTGTCGATGGATTCCTGGCACTTCCAGCGTCGACACCTCCAGGACCGGTTCGGGTCCGAGGTCCGGTTGGTCTTCTACGATCAGCGTGGTCACGGGCTCAGCGGGAAGAGCTCACGCGAGAACTCGACGATCGCCCAGTTGGCGGCCGACCTCAACTCGGTGATCTCGGCCACCGCCCCGACCGGCCCGATCGTGGCGATCGGGCATTCCATGGGGGGGATGACGGTGCTGGGCTATGCGGCCCGTCACTCCGAGGCGGTCCGCGATCGGGTGCTCGGTGTGGGGTTGGTCGCCACCGCGATGGCGGAACTGTCCGAGTCGGGCCTGGGTGCCGTACTCGACAGCCGGGCCGTCAGCAGGTTCGTGGGCCTGGCCGGCCGCACGCCGGGGGTGTTCACCAGCAGCCGCAAGGCCCTCGGGGCCGTCATCTCCCCGTTCATCTATGGCGGCTCGTTCGGCGACCCGGCCAAGATGAGCCCGACCGTCGCGCGGTTCGTCGACAAGCTCATCGCCTCGACGGACATGCTGACCATCGCGAACTTCTTCGAGACCCTCACCCAGCACGACGAGTCCGCGGCCGTCCCCGTGCTGCGGGACGTACGGACCACGGTGTTGTGCGGAGACCGCGACCTGCTCACCCCCCTGGACCGCTCGGTGGACATCGCCGAGGCGTTGCCGGACGCCGAGTTCGTGGTGGTCCCCGGAGCCGGTCACATGGTGATGCTGGAGGAGCCCGCGCACGTGTCGGAGGTGCTCGGTGACCTGATCGCGGACGCCGTCGTCGAGTGGCGCGCACGCACGCACGGGCCGCCGGGGCGCCGAAGCACGGCGTCGTGACGATCGGGGTACCGGGGGCGCGGACCCTCCCGACCGTGGAGGACACGCGTCAGCTCGGCGTGGAACTCGCGGCACTGCTGGGGGCCGGCGACGTGGTGGTCCTCGACGGGCCCCTCGGTGCAGGCAAGACCGCACTCACCGCCGGGATCGCCGCCGGGCTGGGCGTCCGGGGCCGGGTGACCTCACCGACCTTCGTGATCGCCCGTCGGCACGCCCCCGGAGCCCCGGGCGGCCCCGGGCTGGTCCACGTGGACGCCTACCGCCTGGTGGGGGGTGAGAACCCCGACGGGTCGCAGCCCTCGTCCGGTGATCTGGCCGACCAGTTGGAGTCCCTCGACCTGGATTCCTCGCTCGACCATGACGTGGTGGTGGTGGAGTGGGGGGCCGGGTTCGTGGAGTCCCTGGTCGCGGCGCCACTCGTCGTCACCCTCCAGCGCGGTGCCGAGACGGAGGTGCGCTCGGCCACCTGGCGCCGGGCCGGTCGGGCGCCCGGCCCGGCGGTACCCTGACCACCGTGCTGGTTCTCGCCGTCGACACCTCGACCCCCGCCGTCACGGCAGGGGTCTGCCGCCTCGTCGAGGGGGGTCGCGGCCCGGCCGTGACCCCCCTGGCCACCCGTGTGACCGAGGACGCACGGGCGCACGCCGAGCTGCTCACCCCTCACATCCTGGACTGCCTCGCGGAGGCGGACCTGGCCCCCGAGGACCTCGATGCCGTGGTGGTCGGCGTGGGGCCGGGGCCGTTCACCGGCCTCCGGGTGGGCATGGCGACCGCGGCCGCCTTCGCCGATGCCCTCGGCCGACCGGCGCACGGGGTGTGCTCGCTCGACGGGCTCGCGTGGCGGGCGCGCGCAGCCGGGTTGACGGGCGACCTCCTCGTCGTCACCGACGCCCGTCGCCGCGAGGCCTATCACGCCCGGTACTCCCCGGACGGCCGCCGCGTGGCCGGTCCCACGGTCGGTCCCGCGGCGGCCATCTCCACCGAGGGGGTGGACCACGTGGTCGGCGACGTCACCCGACTCGGTGAGCTCGTCGGCCGGACGCCCCGCGCCCGGACGGGTGGCGGGAGGACCGGCGCGCCGGACCGGCTGGTGTCACCGGACCCGGCCGGGCTCGTCACGGCCGCCGCCGCGGACCTCCTCAACGGAGTGGCCCCCGCCCCTCTCGAGCCTCTCTACCTGCGCCGTCCGGATGCCGTACCGCCCCGCCGGGTGGAACCGTCGCCCGCCCTGCGGGGCACCGAACCCGGAGGGCCACGGGGGTGAGCGGCCGGGTACCGGAGAAGACCGACGTGGACGACGTCGTCTACGACCAGTTGGTCGCGGGCGACGCGATGCGATGCGCGGACCTCGAGCGCGTGCTCTTTCGCGGTGACGGACCGTGGTCGGCCGCGGCGTTCCTGTCCGAGATCGGTGCCGGGCACACCACCTGTCTCGCCGCCCGTACCGAGGACGTGGTGGTCGGTTACGCCGTGCTGGCGGCGCTCGGGCGGGAGGGGGACCGGGAGTTCGAGGTCCACACCATCGGCGTCGATCCCGCCTATCGGGGCCGGGGGATCGGACGTACCCTGCTGCGCCTGCTGCTCGACGTGGCGGATGCCGAGGCGGCTCCCGTCCTCCTGGACGTGCGCACCGACAACGTCCCGGCCCGCACGCTCTACGAGGCCCACGGCTTCGAGGTGGTGGGGCTGCGGCCCCGGTATTACCGTCCGAGCATGGCCGACGCGTACCTGATGGTGCGTCCGGCGCGCGGCGGACCCGACGAGCGAGGGGGTGGCAACCCGTGAGGACCGTACTGGGGATCGAGAGCTCGTGTGACGAGACGGGTGTGGCGATCGCGCGGATCCACGACGACGGGCGCGCGGAACTGCTCTCCGACGTGGTGGCCTCGTCGATGTCCGAGCACGCGCGGTTCGGTGGGGTGGTACCCGAGATCGCCTCCCGCGCGCACCTCGAGGCACTCGTGCCCACCGTGCGCGCGGCGCTCGCCGAGGCGGGGGTGGACCGTCCCGACGCCGTTGCCGCGACCATCGGCCCCGGACTGTCCGGTGCCCTGTTGGTGGGATCCGCGGCGGCCAAGGCCTACGCCGCCGCGTGGGGCACGCCGTTCTACGCGGTCAACCACCTGGTGGGACACGTCGCCGTGGCCGGGTTCGACGGTGGACCACTCGAGGAGTGCGTGGCGCTGCTGGTCTCCGGTGGGCACACCCAACTGCTGCACGTGCGGTCCCTCACCGAACCGGTGGTCGAGCTCGGGTCGACGGTGGACGACGCGGCGGGGGAGGCCTACGACAAGGTCGCGAGGCTGCTGGGGTTGGGATACCCGGGCGGGCCGGTGATCGATCGTCTCGCGGCGTCCGGGGACGGCGCGGCCATACCGTTCCCGCGCGGCATGACCGGACCCCGGGACGCCCGCCACGACTTCTCCTTCTCCGGTCTCAAGACCTCGGTCGCGCGTCGGATCGAGGCCGCCGAGCGTGACGGGTCCCAGCTCGAGGTGGCCGACGTCGCCGCGTCCTTCCAGGAGGCGGTGGCGGACGTGCTCACCATGAAGGCGGTGCGGGCCTGCACCGACCTGGGCGTGGGGACCCTGCTCGTCGGCGGCGGTGTGGCGGCGAACTCCCGGCTTCGCGA
The DNA here is from genome assembly GCF_003052165.1 of Dietzia sp. JS16-p6b. Taxonomy (NCBI): domain Bacteria; kingdom Bacillati; phylum Actinomycetota; class Actinomycetes; order Mycobacteriales; family Dietziaceae; genus Dietzia; species Dietzia sp. JS16-p6b. The sequence goes on from NZ_CP024869.1 coordinate 908,447, forward strand.
ACTGGCGGCGCAGAGGTGCGCGGCGGCCGGCATCCGCCTGCGGGTACCCCGGCCGCGGTTGTGCACGGACAACGGCGCGATGGTCGTCGCGGTGGCGTCAGCACTCCTCGCCGCCGGCGCCGAGCCCAGTTCCCTGACCGTCGCCGCGGATCCCGGGCTCACGGTCGGGGTGACGCAGGTGGGGTGAGGAGTCCCGCGCCCGGAGGGAACGGGGAGTCGCGCGGGTCAGAAGCCGAGTAGCGCGAAGCCGTACCCGGTGAGCATCATCATGCCGGAGATCAGCAGGGCGATCACGAACAGCCACAGGTATCCCACCGCGAGGGCAGTGAGGGCGAGACCGCGCCCGGCCTGACCGGTCCGACGGATCCTCGCCAGGGCGAGATGGCCGAGTACCACCGACACCAGGGCGAAGACCGGGGGCAGCAGGGGCACGAAGAGTCCGAGGAAGGACCCGAAGACCACGTTTCCCACCGCCACCACGATCGCGGCGAGTGCCGTCCCGTTGACCTCGGCAGGGCCGGCCTCGGAATCGCGTGCGTGGTTGCCCGGATCGCGTCCACCGGGCGCGCCCGCGTCACCGGAGGGGGTACGGGACATGGGCGTCGACTCCTCGCGGGGTGGCGGGACCTCCCGCTGATCGTACGCGGGGGCCGCGCACACGTCCGTGTCCGGAACCTGGTGTGTTGTGTCGTACGGTGTTCGCCCTCGGCGAACTCGGTCGAATCGTGCACCCGGGACACTTGAGTGCTGGCACTCGCACATATAGAGTGCCAATAGGCATGGACCCGGCCGCGTCACCCGCGACGACGCCACCCGGAGCCCCGCCCCCCTGAGCACACCAGCCATCTACACACGGAGGATCCATCGTGGCGATCAAGCCGCTTGAGGACAAGATTCTCGTCGAGGCCACCGCTGCCGAGACCACCACGGCGTCCGGCCTCGTCATCCCGGACACCGCCAAGGAGAAGCCCCAGGAGGGCACCGTCGTCGCGGTCGGCAAGGGCCGCTTCGACGAGGACGGCGACCGCATCCCCATGGACATCAAGGAGGGTGACAAGGTCATCTACTCCAAGTACGGCGGGACCGAGATCAAGTACGAGGGCAAGGAGTACCTGATCCTCTCCTCGCGCGACGTTCTCGCGGTCATCGACTGACGTGAGCTCGTAACCCCCGCCCCGGTGGCGCCGGCCAGTGTCCGGCCCGCCGGGGCGGAGGTGTCTCACCGGTGTCTCGCCGTGGTCTCACGCAGAACGATCCGTCCGTCCCGAACACCCTCTTCCTTCCAGGAGTCCCATCCATGTCCAAGTTGATAGCGTTCGACGAGGAGGCCCGTAAGGGCATGCTCGCCGGTGTCGACCAACTCGCCGACACAGTCAAGGTCACCCTCGGCCCCAAGGGCCGGCACGTCGTGCTGGCCAAGGCGTTCGGTGGTCCGACCGTCACCAACGACGGTGTCTCCATCGCCCGCGAGATCGAGCTCTCCGAGCCGTTCGCGAACCTCGGCGCCCAGCTGGTCAAGAGTGTCGCCACCAAGACCAACGACGTCGCCGGCGACGGTACGACCACCGCGACCGTGCTCGCCCAGGCGCTCATCCGTGAGGGGCTGCGCAACGTGGCCGCCGGGTCCAACCCGATGGCCATGGGCAAGGGCATCGAGAAGGCCTCGGCCGCCGTCGTGGAGTTCCTCAAGTCCGCCGCCACCCCGGTGTCGGGGTCCGAGGGCGTGGCGCAGGTCGCCACGGTGTCCTCGCGTGACCCCGAGGTCGGTCGCATGGTCGCCGAGGCCATGGACGCCGTCGGCGTCAACGGCGTCGTGTCGGTCGAGGAGTCCCAGGGCCTGCACACCGAGGTCTCCGTGACCGAGGGCATCGCCTTCGACAAGGGCTACCTCAGCCCCTACTTCGTCACCGATCCCGACGAGCAGAAGGCCATCTACGAGGACGTCCTGATCCTCCTGCACCGCGAGAAGATCAGCTCCCTCCCGGACCTGCTCCCGCTGCTGGAGAAGGTCGCCGAGACCGGCAAGCCGCTGCTCGTGGTGGCCGAGGACGTCGACGGCGAGGCCCTGTCGACGCTTGTCGTCAACTCGATCCGCAAGACCATCAAGGTCGTCGCGATCAAGGCCCCCTACTTCGGGGACCGGCGCAAGGCCTTCCAGGACGACCTCGCGATCGTCACCAAGGGGCAGGTCGTGAGCCCGGACCTGGGCATGAAGCTGTCCGACTGCGGGCTCGAGGTCCTCGGCCACGCCCGGCGCGTGACCGTCTCCAAGGACGAGACCATCATCGTCGACGGTGACGGCGACCAGGCCGACGTCGACGCCCGGGTGGCGCAGCTGCGCCGCGAAGCCGAGGCCACCGACTCCGACTGGGACCGCGAGAAGCTCGAGGAGCGGATCGCCAAGCTCGCCGGTGGCGTCGCGGTGATCCGGGTCGGCGCGGCCACCGAGACGGAGCTCACCGAGCGCAAGCTCCGTGTCGAGGACGCGGTCAACTCGGCCAAGGCCGCCGTCGAGGAGGGTGTGATCGCCGGTGGTGGTTCCGTGCTCGTCCAGGCGGCCGCCGCGCTCACCCGTCTCTCGGCAGGCATCTCCGACCCCGATGAGGTCGTCGGGGTGAACGTGGTCCGCAAGGCGCTGTCGGCTCCGCTGTTCTGGATCGCCGCCAACGCCGGCGAGGACGGTTCCGTCGTGGTCAGCAAGGTTTCCGACCTCGGGCCGCGGGATGGTTTCAACGCCGCCACCGGCGAGTACGGTGACCTGGTCTCGGCGGGCGTCATCGACCCGGTGAAGGTGACCCACTCCGCCGTCGTCAACGCCTGCTCCGTCGCGCGGATGGTCCTGACCACCGAGACCGCGATCGTGGACAAGCCCGAGGAGGAGGCGCCCGGCGGGCACTCGCACGCCGGTCACTCCCACTGACCTCTCCCACACCGGGCCCCGGCTCCCGCATCCGCGGGACCGGGGCCCGGTCGTCGTGGAACGACCGGGGTGTCGTCCCGCCCGGCTCCGAGGGGTTACGCTGGGCCCTCACCGGATGACCTGCCGCACAGGTGCCGTGGAAGTATCCTGTGCCCACGCCCCGCCGGCCGCCACGGTCCGGACCCGACCCCGCGAGCCCGGCGTGCACCCCGACAGAAAGGCCGTGGCCCGTAGCACACCCGTGTAACGAGAGGCCCCCCTAATTCGATGACAGGTACAGCAGACGAGTTGGAGCTCGCCGTCGCCGCCGCGGTCAGAGGAGACCGCACCGCGGCCACCCGGGTGCTCGAACTCGTTCGTCCCGGGGTGGTGCGGTACTGCCGCTCTCGCGTCGGGGGTGCGGAGAGGGTCAACCTTTCTGCTGACGATGTCGCACAGGAGGTGCTGATCGCGGTGCTCTCGGCATTGCCCGGGTACCGGGATCAGGGACGTCCCTTCATGGCATTCGTGTACGGGATCGCGGCACACAAGGTCGCGGACGCGCACCGGGGCGCCGCACGGAACAAGTCGGACCCCGTGGAGTACCTGCCGGAGGTGCTCTCGACGGAGACGGGGCCGGAGGATCACATCCTCGACGGCGAGGTGACCAGGGCGATGAGTCGACTCCTGGACACCCTGCCGGAGAAGCAGCGGGAGATCATCCGGCTGCGGGTGGTGGTAGGACTCTCGGCGGAGGAGACCGCGGAGATCGTGGACAGTACGGCCGGAGCCGTACGCGTGGCCCAACACCGGGCGATGAAGCAGCTCCGGGCGAGGATCGAGCAGGACGGAGAGGAGCGATGGCGATGAACGACGACGATGTCGACCCCGGCACCCGGGACGACGCCGCCTCGCTCGACGGGCACGGTCCGGACACAGAGGCGGTGGAGCGCGACGACCTGCTCCTCGACACCCTCGGGGCGGGCGACCGTCCCACCGACGGCGATGCCCTCGCGACGCTGCTCGCCGACTGGCGGGGGGAGATCGACTCCGCACCCCTGCCCGAGTTGCCGAGCGATGAGGAGATCGGGGTCGCACTCGCGCCCAACGTCTCCCGTCTCTGGCCCCGCCGTGGCTGGGCCAGATCCCATGAACACCACCACGGGCAACGGCCCGCGTTGTGGCAGGCGGTGACCGGGGCGGCGGCGGTGGCGGCCGTGATCGTCGGTGGCCTGTCCGTCGCCGCGCACAGTGCCATGCCGGGGGATCCCCTCTGGGGCGTGTCCAAGACGATCTTCGCCGACCGTGCCGGCGAGGTGGAGCTGGTCAGCGACCTGACCGAGCACCTGGCCGCGGCGGATCTGGCGGCTCGCGAAGGGGATCGTGAGCGGGCCGAGCGTCTCCTCGACGAGGTGTCCGGCCGACTGGACGAGGTCTCGGATGCCTCGGAACGCGTCGAGCTGATGAAGCGTCGCGACGCGATCAGGCGCGACCTGAGCAGGATCACGCCGACCTCGGTGCCGTCCCCCGCGCCCGCCCCGGAACCGGCGCCGGCCCCGGCCCCCGCACCCGGTCAGGGTTCCGCCACACTGGTTCCCGGGGTGCCCGTCCCCCTGCCGTCGAACCTCATCGCGCCGCCACCCCCGGGTATGCCGGTCATCCCGTTGCCGCTGGACGGGCTACGGATCTCGACGACGTTGCAGATCCCGATCGACACCCAGCGCATCCAGGACTTCCTGGCGCCCACCACCGGCCGCCCGAACCCGGGCGAGGTCGCGGGGAGCACCCCGGCGCCGACCCCGCCGAGGACGACGGTGACCCAGGTCCCCACCTCGGGGCCGGCGGCCACCAGTGCACCGGCGACCGCGCCGCCCACGAGCTAGGCCTCGAACCGGGGCCTCGCCAGGCCGGGGCCGCGAACCGGCCCTCAGCGGCGCCAGTGGAGCCGGCGCGGGCGAATCGCCCGCACCGCGTCGGCGTACCCGCGGCAGTAGTCCCACGACACGTAGTCGTCGGGGATCGGGTCGAACGCGGGCTCGTGGGGCAGGAGCGAACCGTCCTCGAGGAGCTGCATGAGGTTGGCGCGGAGCATGTCCCACTCGTGGAAGTGTTCCTCCGCACAGTCCTCGCACTGCACGGCCACGCCCTTGACACCGGTGGGTGCCAGGAGCTCGCGGAACTCCGCGAGATCGGCCAGGTCCTCCTCGATCGCGCGGCGCTCCTCCGCGTCGAGCGGGCCCGAGGGGATGCCGTCGTCCGCGGGGTCGAGCCCGGCCAGTTCCGCCGTCGGATCATCCGGATCGCCGGCGAACGGGTCGGGCGGCATGCCGTGCCGTAGGGGATCGTTCACCCCCTCACCGTACCCGTGGACGCCAGCCGGCGGGGCCGACGGTTCGAGCCCGGGACCCCGGACGCACTATCCTCGGACTCCAGACCGAGACGACCCCCAGGAGGACGGCAGATGAGCGAGTCGCGAGGCCCCGTGCGCACCGGCGGCGACGATCCCACCAAGGTCGCCATGGTGGGGCTGACCTTCGACGACGTGCTACTGCTCCCGGCCGCTTCCGACGTGGTCCCCAGCGAGGTCGACACGAGCACCCGACTCACCCGCGACATCACGTTGCGGGTGCCGCTGGTGTCGTCCGCGATGGACACCGTCACCGAGGCACGCATGGCCATCGCCATGGCCCGCCAGGGCGGGATCGGGGTGCTGCACCGCAATCTGTCGGTGGCCGACCAGGCGGCCCAGGTCGACACCGTCAAGCGGTCCGAGGCGGGCATGGTCACCGACCCGGTCACCTGTGCTCCCGCCAACACCCTCGCCGAGGTCGACGAGATGTGCGCCCGCTACCGGATCTCCGGCCTGCCGGTGACCGATGAGCGGGGTGAGCTCGTGGGCATCATCACCAACCGTGACATGCGGTTCGAGGTGGATAAGTCGCGGCGGGTGGACGAGGTCATGACCCGCGCACCGCTGGTGGTCGCGCGGGAGGGGGTGACGGCAGAGGCCGCGCTCGGGCTCCTGCGCCGTCACAAGATCGAGAAGCTGCCGATCGTGGACGGGGACGGTCGTCTCACCGGACTCATCACGGTGAAGGACTTCGTCAAGACCGAGAAGCACCCTGACGCCACCAAGGACTCGGACGGTCGACTGCGGGTGGCCGCGGCCATCGGGACGGGCGAGGACGCCTGGCAGCGCGCGGGCGCCCTGACCGAGGCCGGCGTGGACGTCCTCGTCGTCGACACCGCTCACGCCCACAACCGCAATGCACTCGAGATGGTCGCCCGGGTCAAGCGCGAGCTCGGCGACCGGGTCCAGGTGATCGGCGGAAACCTCGCCACCCGGGGCGCCGCCCAGGCGATGATCGACGCGGGTGCGGACGCCATCAAGGTGGGCATCGGCCCCGGTTCCATCTGCACCACCCGTGTCGTGGCGGGGGTGGGCGCGCCGCAGATCACCGCGATCCTGGAGGCCTCCGTGGCGGCCCATGCCGCAGGCGTCCCCGTGATCGCCGACGGCGGTATGCAGTACTCGGGCGACGTGGCCAAGGCGATCGCGGCCGGCGCGTCGGCGTGCATGTTCGGCTCCCTGCTCGCGGGCTGCACCGAGTCCCCCGGCGACCTGATCTTCGTGGACGGTAAGCAGTACAAGGTCTACCGCGGGATGGGATCGGTGGGCGCGATGCGCGGACGGGGCAAGCCCGGACAGGAGAAGTCGTTCTCCAAGGACCGCTACTTCCAGGACGACGTGCTGTCCGAGGAGAAGCTCGTCCCCGAGGGCATCGAGGGACGGGTGCCGTACCGGGGCGACGTCGCGCAGGTCCTGCACCAGCTCAACGGCGGGCTGCGTGCGGGAATGGGGTACACGGGATCGGCCACCATTCCCGACATGAACCGCGCCCAGTTCGTCCAGATCACGGCGGCGGGGCTCAAGGAGAGCCACCCCCACGCGATCCAGATGACCGTCGAGGCCCCCAACTACAACGTCAAGGACTGAAGCCGCGTGCGCAACGTCGTGGAGATCGGAATGGGCCGCGAGGCCCGACGGATGTACGGGCTCGGCGAGGTGGACATCGTCCCCTCCCGTCGCACCCGCAGTTCGAAGGAGGTGTCGACGTCCTGGCAGATCGACGCCTACCGGATGGACCTGCCCGTGATGACCCACCCGACCGATGCGGTGGTCTCACCCGAGTCGGCGGTGGAGTTCTCCAGGCTGGGCGGCCTGGCGGTGCTCAACGGCGAGGGCCTGTGGGCGCGGCACGAGGACCCTGAGGCGGCGATCGACGAGTTGCGCGAGATCGCCCTCGAGGACGTGACCGGCCACCGCGCGGTGGCTCGACTCCAGGAGCTGCACCGCGCCCCGATCGACCGGGAGTTGCTCTCGGCGGCGGTACGGCGGATCCGCGACGAGGGTGCGACCGTCGCCGTCCGGGTCTCTCCCCAGCACGCCCGCGACCTCACGCCCGGCCTGATCGCCGCCGGGATCGACCTGCTCGTGGTCCAGGGCACGATCATCTCCGCCGAGCATGTGAGCGGCGAGGACGAACCGCTGAACCTGAAGGACTTCATCCACGGGCTCGACGTGCCGGTGATCGCCGGCGGCGTGGTGGACTACAAGACCGCCCTGCATCTCATGCGCACAGGCGCGGCGGGTGTGATCGTGGGTTACGGCGGCGTCAACGGGGTCACCACGACGGGCTCCGTACTCGGGATGGAGGTGCACATGGCCACCGCGATCGCCGACGCGGCGGCCGCGCGACGCGACTACCTGGACGAGACGGGTGGCCGCTACGTCCATGTGCTGGCCGACGGTGATATCTACACCTCGGGCGACATCGCCCGTGCGGTGGCCTGTGGTGCCGACGCCGTGGTCCTGGGTCCGCTCCTGGCGGGCTCGTTGGAGTCCCCGGGGCGGGGGGTGTACTGGGACGCCGTCTCCGCCCACCCCAAGGTCCCCCGGGGGCATGTCGCGGAGATTGACGACGAGACGGCCCTGTCCCCCCTGGCCGAGGTGCTGGAGGGGCCCACGAGTGCCCCGGACGGGACGCGGAACCTGATGGGTGGCCTGCGCCGCGCCATGGCCAAGTGCGGCTACTCGGACGTGAAGGGGTTCCAGAAGGTGGACCTGTCCGTTCGTCCCTGAGGCGGTGGACAAATCGAGCACTACTGTCGGGTAGGTTCGTGGTGCTCGGGTACTGTGACCCACACCTCGATCACCAGGGAGATCCACCATGACGACATCGGCGCCGTCGCCCTCGACCACCACCGCCCCCACCGGCAGTACCGACACGGACGTCCTCGTCATCGGGTCCGGATTCGGCGGAAGTGTCACGGCCCTGCGTCTGACCGAGAAGGGCTACCGCGTGACGGTGGTCGAGGCGGGTCGTCGCTTCGAGGACTCGGACTTCCCCAAGACGTCGTGGCGTCTCAACAAGTACGTCTGGGCGCCCAAGCTCAAGTTGTTCGGTCTCCAGCGCGTGCACCTGCTGCGCGATGTGATGGTCATGGCGGGGGCAGGCGTCGGCGGTGGCTCGCTCAACTACGCCAACACCCTCTACAAGCCCAACCCCCCGTTCTTCACCGACCGGCAGTGGGGCCACATCACCGACTGGGAGGACGAGCTCACCCCGTTCTACGACCAGGGGCGCCGGATGCTCGGTGTGGTCACCAACCCCACCCACACCCACTCGGACGACGTCATGAAGGCCGTCGCCCGCGACATGGGCGCCGAGGACACCTTCGTCTACACGCCGGTCGGTGTGTTCTTCGGGGAGAAGACCGGGGGAGAGGGCAAGCCCGGCGAGACCGTCCGCGACCCGTACTTCGGCGGTGTGGGGCCGGATCGGACCGCCTGTATCGAGTGCGGCGAGTGCATGACCGGCTGCCGGCACGGGGCCAAGAACACCCTGCTCAAGAACTACCTCGGCCTGGCCGAGCGGGCCGGGGCCCGGGTTCTCGACCGCACGACCGTCAGTGGGGTGCACGAGCGGGCCGACGGCACGTGGGAGGTGACACTCGAGCGCACCGGCGCCTGGACCAGACGGGGTAAGCGCACCACCACGGTGACCGCCTCTCACGTGGTGATGGCGGCCGGGACCTGGGGTACCCAGCATCTGTTGCACTACGCCAAGGACGACGGCGCACTGCCCCGGCTCTCGCCGGCGCTCGGAAAGCTCACCCGCACCAACTCCGAGTCGATCCTCGGGGCGATGCGCCCCAATTACCTGCCGGAACAGGACTTCTCGGAGGGCGTGGCGATCACGTCGTCGTTCCATCCCCGGCCGGACACCCACATCGAGCCCGTCCGCTACGGCAAGGGCTCCAACGCCATCGCGATCCTGCAGACCCTTCTCACGGACGGGGACGGGCCGCTCCCGCGGTGGCGCACCCTGGTCGACGAGATCCGCCGCAAGCCGGGCATGTTCTTCCAGCTCTTCTACCTGCGGCGGTGGAGCCAGCGGTCGGTGATCACCCTGGTCATGCAGAACCTCGACAACTCTCTGGAGACCTCGGTCAAACGTCGCGGTCCGTTCCGGTACGTCACCAGCAAGCAGGGCCACGGCGAGCCCAACCCGACCTGGATCCCCGCGGGCAACGAGGCCACCCGGCGGATCGCCGAGAACATCGGCGGACTGGCCGGCGGGACGTGGGGCGAGATCGCCAACATGCCGATGACCGCGCACTTCCTGGGTGGATGTGCGATCTCCGATTCGCCGGACAGTGGCGTCGTGGACCCCTACCACCGGGTGTGGAACTACCCGACGATGCACATCGTGGACGGGTCGGCCATCTCCGCCAACCTCGGCGTGAACCCGGCGCTGAGCATCACCGCCCAGGCCGAGCGGGCCATGTCGCTGTGGCCCAACAAGGGCGAGGCCGACCCCCGTCCCGCGCAGGGCGAGCCCTACCAGCGCCTGACCCCGGTGCCGCCCGCGTCGCCGGTCGTGCCGGAGGCGGCGCCCGGCGCGCTGCGTCTGCCGATCGTCGGGGTCTCCAGTGGGGGTGCCCCCGCCCGCGTGTGAGTCCGGGTGGCGGGCGGGCGTGGCCGAGTTCGGCTGCGGGCGGGCTGCGCCTAGACTCGACCCCGTGGCCGAGAACGCACAGACCGACTCCCAGTTCACCGCCGAGGCAGCGGCTCCCCGCCCCGTCCTCGTCGTCGATTTCGGTGCCCAGTACGCGCAGCTCATCGCGCGGCGGGTGCGTGAGGCGAGGATCTACTCCGAGGTGATCCCGCACACGGCGACGGTGGAGGAGATCCGGGGCAAGGACCCGGTCGCCCTGATCCTGTCCGGTGGCCCGGCCAGCGTCTACGCCGACGATGCCCCGGCTCTCGACCCGGCGGTGCTCGATCTGGGGGTGCCGGTCTTCGGTATCTGCTACGGCTTCCAGTCCATGGCGGGCGCCCTGGGCGGCGAGGTCGCGCACACGGGAAGCCGCGAGTACGGGCGCACCGACGTGACGGTGTCGGGTGGCCTGTTGCACGCCGGACTGCCCGAGCACCACCCGGTGTGGATGAGCCACGGGGACGCGGTCACGACCGCGCCCGAGGGGTTCACGGTGACGGCCACGTCCCCCGGTGCCCCGGTCGCGGCGTTCGAGTGCGCCGAACGCCGGATGGCCGGCGTCCAGTACCACCCCGAGGTCATGCACTCGCCTCACGGGCAGCAGGTGCTCACCCGCTTCCTCACCGAGATCGCGGGCCTCGAACCCACGTGGACGGCGTCCAACATCGCGGACCAGCTGGTGGAGGCCGTCCGTGAGCAGATCGGTGACGGCCGGGCGATCTGCGGGCTGTCCGGTGGCGTCGACTCCGCGGTCGCGGCCGCGTTGGTGCAGAAGGCCATCGGGGACCGACTCACGTGCGTGTTCGTCGACCACGGACTGTTGCGCGCGGGCGAGCGGGAGCAGGTGGAGAACGATTTCGTGGCCGCCACCGGTGCCCGCCTCATCACACTCGACGATTCGGAAACCTACCTCGGTCACCTCGCCGGCGTGACCGACCCCGAGTCCAAGCGCAAGATCATCGGCCGCGAGTTCATCCGGTCCTTCGAGCGTGCCGTCACCCAGGCCCTCGAACTCCAGGGTGACGACGCCGCCTCCGTCGACTTCCTCGTCCAGGGCACCCTCTACCCGGACGTCGTCGAGTCCGGTGGGGGCGCGGGAACGGCCAACATCAAGAGCCACCACAACGTGGGCGGCCTGCCGGACGACATCGAGTTCTCGCTCGTGGAGCCGCTGCGACTGTTGTTCAAGGACGAGGTCAGGGCCGTGGGCCGGGAACTCGGGCTGCCGGAGGCCATCGTCGGGCGGCACCCCTTCCCCGGCCCGGGCCTGGCCATCCGGATCGTCGGGGCCGTCGATCGGGACCGGCTCGAGACCCTGCGCGCGGCGGATGCGATCGTGCGCGAGGAGATGACCGCGGCCGGGCTCGACGCCTCGGTGTGGCAGTGCCCGGTCGTGTTGCTCGCCGACGTCCGTTCTGTGGGCGTCCAGGGCGACGGGCGCACCTACGGCCACCCGATAGTGCTGCGCCCGGTGAGCTCCGAGGACGCCATGACCGCGGACTGGACGCGCGTGCCGTACGAGACCCTCGCGCTGATCTCGGGCCGCATCACCAACGAGGTCCCGGACGTCAACCGGGTCGTGCTGGACGTGACCAGCAAGCCGCCGGGCACCATCGAGTGGGAGTGACGGTCGGCGGGGACATCTCGGCGCGGAGTCATCCCCCGACCGTGACAACCGGCCGGCCCCCTGTGGACGGGGCCGGCCGGGTATCCGACGTCGGTGTGCGGGTCAGCGTCGGATGACCATCGCCAGCCCGACCAGGACCAGTAGCACGAGTGACGCGGCGATCATCACGGTCGTCGTGATCACCGGCGCGCCCAGGATCGCCCACACGGCGACCCCGAGGGAGAGCAGTCCGGCCACCGCGAGCACCGGCGACCCAGAACGTTCGCGCCGCGCGACCGCGTCCGTCGCGGGCTCGTAGGCCACCCCGTACCCGGCCGGGATCCCGTGCACGGGGGCGGCCCCGTACCCGGCTGCGACCCCGTACGCGGGGGAGGTCCCGTACGGGAACCCCTGCGCGTCGGTGACGCCGGAGCCGTAGGGAAGCGGGTCCTGGAGCGGCTGGTCGGGGCGGGTCGTGGAGTCGGAGTGCAGGCTGGTCATGTCGGGGCTCCCGGTGGATTGCGGTTCTTCGTGGTCCGTGTCGTCGGTGTGGTCTGGGTGAGCTGTCGGGTCGTGGGCGCGCGGGTCACTCATCGCGTCACCACGACGCTTCCGACGCCGGAGTGCACGCTGAGGGTCAGGACGGGGCCGGAGACATCGCCGGACAGGCCGGTCGGGCAGTCCACGCTCCCGATGTCGGTGGTGCAGTTCGTCTCCACGGCGACCCCGTCGGGCAGCAGTACCTGCACTTCTCCGACGTTGTTGGCGATGCTGTAGCTGCGATCGCGGTCCAGCTCCAACTCGCGCATGTCCACGGTGATGCTGCCGACCTGATGGTTGATCGGGGCGTCCAACTGGGCGGGGTCGGTGATCTCGATCAGCTGCTCGCCGGTGCCCTCCCAGCCGCCCTCGGGCACCTGGACCAGCGAGGCGAGGAGGACGAAACCGGCGAGGGGGCCGGCGACGACCAGCAGTCCGTGCCCTCTGCGGGTGACCGCGCCGACGAGTAGCCCGCCGGCCACCACGGCGAGTCCGATCGCGGCGATCCTCGTGGCGTCGAGCCAGACCACCCCGCCGAGTGTCGCCAGTCCACCGGCCACGGCCACCGCGATGAGCGCCAGACCGAGGGTGACCTTGGTCAGCCGGGACCGGGGGCGCGGCGGTGCGGCCGCGGGCGGAGGCGTGGCCGCGGGGTCGGGCAGATCCCAGGCGAACGGCGCGGCTCCCAGTGGGTCCCAGGAGGGCGGGGCCGGCGGGCCGTGGGGCGCGCCGGGTCCGGAGCCCGGTTCCTGTGACGCCCCGGCGGTGCGGCCGGCGTCGGCCCGGGCCGACTGAGGCCGTACGGCCGACACCTCGGACCACCCGGCGGGTGGCACGGGGGTGCGGCGGTGGAGTCCGTACCAGCCCGCGAGCATGGCGAGGGCGATGAGGAATCCCGCCCCCACGAAGAGGCTCTCCCCGGAACCGCCGAACGTCGGTGCGCTGAGGAGGACGACCACGACGAGGATCACCGCCGTGATCCTGGAGCCGGATGCCCGGCCCTTCCCGATCAGCGCCTCCCCTTTGGAGACCTCGTCTCCGGCGGAGCGCAGGAGGAGCCACAACAGTGCGTACAGGAACACCCCGGCCCCGCCCCAGAGTGCGGCGATCACGAAGGCGATACGGAACAGGACGGGGTCCACGCCGTAGCGTCGGCCGAAGCCGCCGCAGATGCCGGCGACCTTGGCGTCGTCCGGGGTCCGGACGGGTCGGGTCCGCCACAGGGAGCGGAGCTCTGATGGGACGTCGTGGGTGCTGGAGCTGGACATGACTCCATCGTGGCGGGCGGGACGCCTTTCCACATCGGGGGCCGACCCTGAGATCCGGACCCCGGGATTCTCGGGGTCGACCCCCGATGCGCCCCGGGTCGCGATCTGTGACCATGGCGGTATGAGTGAGAAGGCGACCGATCAGGTATCGGCCCCCGCGCCGCAACCGCCGGTCGTCCCACGGCCTCCCGTGCCGGCTGTGCAGCCGGTGGGGTTCCGATGGTATCCGCCGCTGGCCAGGATCTCCGATGGATCCGTCGTCGCCGGTGTGTGCGCGGGACTCGCGGCCCATCTGGGGGTGCGGGTCACCCATGTGCGCCTGGCGATGGTGGTGCTCGCCACCCTGTCCGGTGCGGGTGTGCTGTTCTACGCCGCCCTATGGGCTCTGACCCCGTCGGCGCGGGCCCTGGAGGGAGCCGCCTCCGTGGACGCGCGGGAGCGGCGGCGCGGCATGGCCCTCGCCGTGGTGGCGGTGGTGGGGTCGGTGCTGTCGTTCATGGTCACCACCGCGACGGGACTGCACGTGATCGTGCCCGTCCTGATCGTGGCACTGGGCGCCGGGCTGGTCTGGCAGCAGTACGACGGTGGGGGACGGGTGGCTCCCCGGTCCGTCTTCGACTGGGCCAGGGTCACCGCCGGGGCGACCCTCGTCGTCGTCGGACTGGCCGTCGTGGTGCTGGGGCAGGTCGAGTTCGCCGCCCTGCGGTCGTCGTTCCTGGCGGTGCTGGCGACCCTGGTCGGAGTGGCGTTGCTCAGCGTTCCCGTGGGGCTGCGGCTGTGGCGGTCGCTGGAGGAGGAACGCGCGGCCCGCATCCGTGAGTCCGAGCGCAGCGACATCGCCTCCCACCTGCACGACTCGGTGCTGCAGACGCTGGCGTTGATCCAGAAGCGCTCCGACGACCCCGCCCAGGTGTCACGGCTGGCCCGTCGGCAGGAGCGCGAGCTGCGGCAGTGGCTCTTCGGGGCGGGGTCACGCATGTCCTCGGGTGCGACCACCGTCGCCGGGGCCGTCGAGGTGATCGTCGGGGACGTCGAGGACGCCTACGGTCTGCGGGTGGACCAGGTGGTGGTGGGCGGCGACGGTCCGGTCGGCGACGCCGAGGAGGCTGTGCTGGGCGCCGTCCGCGAGGGCCTGGTCAACGTGGCCAAGCATGCCGGCGTCGACACCGCCGACGTGTTCGTGGAGAACGACGACCAGGTGCTCACCGCCTTCGTCCGTGACCGCGGCTGCGGTTTCGACCCTGACGACGTGGGCGGTGATCGACACGGGTTGTCCCAGTCCATCCGGCACCGTGTCGAGAGCCGGGGCGGCAGCGTGACGGTGCGCAGTACTCTCGGTCGCGGAACCGAGATCGGGATCGAGATGCCGCTGGAGGGCGAATGACGGACGAGCCGGTGGGTGGCGTCAGGGTGTGCCGGGTGTTCCTCGTCGACGACCACGCGGTGTTCCGCAGCGGTGTCCGGGCCGAGCTGGCCGGTCAGGCCGGGATCGAGGTGGTGGGCGAGGCGGGGTCGGTCGCGGAGGCCGTCGCCGGCATCGGACGGGTACGGCCCGACGTGGTCCTGCTCGATGTGCACATGCCCGAGGGCGGTGGGGTGGCCGTGCTCCGCTCGGTGCTGGGGACCGATCCCAGTGGCGGGCCCGCCACAGCCGACACGTCCGGCACATCCGGTGCGTCTGACGCGCCTGTGTCCACCTTTCTGGCGTTGAGTGTCTCGGACGCCGCGGAGGACGTGATCGCCGTGATCCGCGGCGGGGCGCGCGGGTACGTCACCAAGACCATCTCCGGCGGGGAACTGGCCGACGCCGTGCGCCGCGTGGCCGACGGGGACGCGGTGTTCTCCCCGCGCCTGGCCGGGTTCGTCCTGGACGCGTTCGCCCGTGCCGCCCCGGGCCTCCAGGAGCGGGGTGAGCCGGTCCACGATCCGGAGGTCGACTCCCTCACCCCGCGGGAGAAGGAGGTGCTCCGGTTGTTGGCACGGGGGTACACCTACAAGGAGATCGCCGAGACGTTGTTCATCTCGGTCAAGACCGTGGAGACGCACGCCTCCAACGTGCTGCGCAAGACCCAGCAGTCCAACCGGCACGCGCTCACCCGCTGGGCGCAGTCCCGCCACCTGGACTGACTCGCCGGACCGTCCTGGGTGTCTTGACATCGCGAAGAGTGTTCCGCACACATCGGCCGGGAGTGGGGTGTACGGAACGCTCTTGGCGTTGACGCCGAGCCGCTACGGTGGCGTCGTGAGCGAACCGCGTGACCTCCCCGTCTGCATCATCGGCGACTCCTTCGTGGCCGGATACGGCGACGAGACCGGCCGGGGATGGACCGCGCACCTGGTCGAGGAGGGTGCCGGGGTGGGCCTGAGCCTCCACACCACCGTCGCGGGGATCGGTGGGGACACCTCCGAGATGATCCTGGCCCGGTGGGACGAGGTCGACCGCCGACGCGCCGCGTTCCCGACCACGGCGGTGATCGCGGAGTTCGGCGTCAACGACGTGATGGAGCACGAGGGCGCCCTGCGCGTCGAGGAGGCGGGCACGGTCGCGGCCCTGCGCGGGATGATCGCCCGTGCTCCCGAGGGGCGGTTCCTGGTGGTGGGGCCGCCACCGGTCGTGTGGGAGGAGGTCAATGAGCGGATCGCCGCCCGCGCCGCGGCCATTGCCGCGGTGTGCTCCGAGGCCGGGGTGCCGTTCGTGCCGACCTTCGACTCCCTGCGGCCCGGTGGGGCGTGGATGCGGGAGGTCACCGCCGGCGACGGGGCGCACCCCGGCCGCGCGGGGTACGAGGAGTTCGCCCGGGTCGTCTCAGGCCCGGTGCTCGAGTGGTTGGGCTCCCTACCGGATGAAGAACCGGGGTAGCGGGGACGCCGTACGTCCTGGTCAACGGGGGGGTGCTCTGGGGGTGGCCGTCGGAGAAGGCCGTTCGCGTCCGGCCGTCCGGTCGGAGACCCTCTGCATCTGTAGTGAGGCGTCGACGGGGGCGTCCCTCGGCGCCGGGCCCCGCCGGGTCCGGTAATCTGAGTCCCGCCGTACGCCCTCGTACGGCGGGAGGAGATTGATGCATGACTGGTCCGCAGAACTCTGACCGCACCGACGATACATCCGAGGACACGCGGGATGACCGTCCGGAAACCAAGGATGAGCTGGTCGACGAGTGGGGTGACGAGTCCTTCCCCGCAAGCGATCCCCCCGCCACCCCCTGACCCCGACCCCCTGACTCAGCGCAGTATCTCGAACTGCTCCGACACCGCCCGCAGTGCAGACGCGCTGCGGGCGAACTGTTCGATCTCGGTGGCGTCGAGTTCCAACTCCACCACGCGCTGGACCCCGGTCCGGCCGATCACCGCGGGGACGCCGATGAAGATCCCGTCCTGCCCGTACTCGCCCCGCAACAACGTGGAGACCGGTAGCGACACCTGCTCGTTGCGCAGCACGGCTCGCGTGATGCGGGCCAGCCCCATGCCGATGCCGTAGCTCGTGGAGCCCTTGGAGTCGATGATCCGGTAGGCGGCGTCCCTGGTCTCCGTGAAGATCCGGGCCAGTCGTTCCCGCGTGGCCGGGTCCCCGTCGAGATCCCGGCGCAGTGGCACCCCCGAGACGTTGGCGGACGAGAAGACCGGCAGTTCGGTGTCACCGTGCTCGCCGATGATCGAGGCGTGCACGCTCATCGGGGCGACGTCGTAGTACTCGCCCAGCATGAAGCGGAAGCGCGCCGAGTCGAGGATCGTCCCGGAGCCGATGACCTGTGCGGAGGGAAGGCCGGAGTAGCGCCAGGAGGCCTGGGTGAGGATGTCGACGGGGTTGGTGGCCACGAGCAGGATGCCGTCGAAGCCGGTCGCCATGACGTCGCCGACGATCCCCTCGAAGATCGCCATGTTCCTGCCGACCAGGTCGAGTCGCGTCTCGCCGGGTCGCTGGGCGGCGCCGGCGCAGATCACCACCATCGTGGCGTCCGCGCAGTCGTCATAGGTGCCCTCCGTGACGAGGGTGGGGGAGGGGGCCCACACGACGCCGTGGTTGAGATCCATGACCTCGCCGACCAGTTTGTCGTGGTCGATGTCGATGATGGACAGGTGGTCGGCCAGGCCCTGGTTGACGAGCGCGTACCCGTAGGCGATGCCCACGTCCCCGGCGCCGATGAGCACGATGCGGTTCCCGATGGAGGCCTTCATGGTTCCCGAGGGTAGAGGCTCCGGGTGAACGCCGAGGGGCGGCGACTGGAACGGCGACTGGGGGCGACGACGAGGAGAACCCTGTTCGAACAGGTGTTCTTGCGCCGTGTCGGACCGGTGGTGTTCACTATTCCCCGTGATCGAAAAATAGTTCGATCAGAGCGGTTGGCGGCGTGTCGTCCGGGTCGGGAGGTTCTGGTGATGGTAATGGGCACTTCTGCCGTCGACATGTCCGGCCTCGGCACGGCGGACCGCGTTGCTGAGCTGCGTCGCCGACTGGCCGCGATGCCGGGCGGGGGACCGCCCGCCGCCGCACGCTCGGGGGCGCCGGCGACCGCGCACCCGGAGGGGGGCGCGGTCGTGGAGCCGGTCGGGACCGCCCGCGGCACGATGCTCGCGGACGCGGTGCCGGCGGACGCGGGCGAAGGTGGGTCGGGTGCGGTGTCCTCCGGTGCGCGCGTGCCCGGAGTGGTGGTGCCGTGTTCCGTGGCGCCCCTGCTGCCGGGCGGCGTCCTGCCCGCCGGGCGGGTCACCGCGGTATCCGGCAGTGCCACCCTCCGGGTCGGGTTGCTCGCCGCGGCCACCGCCGCCGGGGCCAGATGTGCGGTGGTGGGCTGGCCGGAACTCGGGGTGGCCGCGGTGGCGGAGCAGGGTGGCCGGCTGGACTGTCTGGCACTGGTCCCGGATCCCGGCCCGGATCCCGCCGCTGTGGTGTCGGTGCTGCTCGACGGCCTGGACCTGGTCCTGCTGGGGCCCGGGGTCCGGGTGGTCGCCCCGTCGCGGGCCCGTGTTCTCGCCGGACGGGTGCGGGCCGCGGGTGCGGTGCTGCTCGTGGGTGCGGACTGGCCCGGGGCGGAACTCGCACTGACCGGGCGGCACTGCCGCTACGGCGGGTTGGGTGCGGGCGCGGGGAGGCTGGCCTCGGTGTCCACCATGGTGCGGTGCACCGGCCGGGCGGCACCCCCGCGGACGGCGGAGTGGGTGGCGGCGGGATGAGTGCGCGGGTCATGGCGGTGTGGTGCCCGGACTGGCCGGCGGTCGCGGCGGCCCGGGGCGGGGGACACGGTCTGCACCTGCCGCTCGCGGTGGTCGGCCCGCGCGGGGTGCTCGCGTGCAACGCCGTCGCGCGCGCGGTCGGGGTGCGACGCGGGCTGCGCCGGCGCGAGGCGCAGTTCAGGTGCCCGGAGCTCGTCGTGGCGCCGGCGGATCCGGCGCGGGATGCCGTGTGGTTCGAACCCGTGGTGCAGGCGCTGGACGCCGTGGTGCCGGGCATCGAGGTGCTGCGTCCCGGTCTGTTCGTGTTCTCCGCTGCCGGGGCGCTGCGGTTCCACGGCGGCGTGGAGCAGGTCGTGACCCGGGTGGTGGATGCGGTGGCGGAGGCCGGGACGGAGTGCCAGGTGGGCTTGGCGGACGAGCTGCCCACGGCCGTGCTCGGCGCGCGCGGATCGGCGCTGCTGGATCCGGGCGGGGACGCCGGCTATCTGGCCGACCTGCCCGTGGACGCGCTCGTGGTGGAGCCCGCGCTGGGTGACCCGGGCGAGCTGGCGGAGCTGGTCGGGCTGCTACACCGGCTCGGCGTACGGACGCTCGGAGACTTCGCCGCGCTCCCGTTGCGGGACGTGGCCGCCCGCTTCGGCGAGGCGGGAGCGGTGGCGCATCGTATCGCCCGCGCCGTGCCGTGGAGGCCCCCGTCGGTCACCGCGGTACCCACGGGGTCGGCGGTCGAGCACCGGTGCGATCCGCCACTGGAACGGGTGGACGAGGCGGCGTTCCTCGGACGTCGGCTGGCGGGGGAGCTGCATGCCGTCCTCGCCGCGGCCGGGGTCTCGTGCCTCCGCCTGCGCATCACCGCGCGGGTCGAAGGGGGCGTGGAGGTCAACCGGGTGTGGCGGTGCTCCGCTCCGCTCACCCCGGAGGGCACCGCCGACCGGTTGCGCTGGCAGCTGGAGGGCTGGCTCACCGGTACCGCGATCGCCGGTGGTGCCGGAGGGGCGGTCACCGCTCTCGTCCTGGAGCCGGTGGAGGTGGTACCCGCCGGCCGCGTCCAGGAGGGGTTGTGGGGTGAGGCGGGGCTGGCGGAGGCGCGTGTGCACCGCGCTCTCGTGCGGGTGCAGGGACTGCTCGGGCCGGAGGCGGTCCGTGTCCCCGTGGAGGTCGGCGGCCGGGGCCCGGATGATCGCGTGCGGTCCCTACCGTACGGGGACGCCCCGGCCGACCCGGTCGCGGAGGGGCCGTGGCCGGGGTCTCTGCCGGCGCCGTCGCCGTCGGTGGTGTGGCCGGGGCCGGGCTACAGGTTGGAGATCCGCGAGGGCCGTGACCCCGCGTCAGGGGTCGTGGCACGGGTTTCCCTCGCCGGGGGGGTCGTCCTGCGCACCGCTGCGGGGGTTGCGGTCGGGGTCGGCCCACGAGGCCTGCTCACCGGGCGACCCGAGGCGGTCGAGATCACGGGCCGTCCATGTGCGGTGGCCGGCTGGTCACGACCGTGGCTGATCGACGAGGCCTGGTGGGAGCCCGGCCCCGGTGGTGCGCCCCGTCGGCCGAAGGCCCGGATACAGGTCGTCCCCGAGCGGGCGGCCGCGTTGCTGCTGTGCTGCCTGGTGGGGGACGAGCCGGGGAGTTGGACGGTCGAGGGGGTGTACGAATGAACCGTCCACGACTCTTCGTGGCAGTGACCCTCGTCGCTCGTCGGGTGTGCTCAGCGTTCTATGTCGACCACCAGTCGGGTCGGGTTCTGGAGGAGGAAGGCCGAGAAGGGCCGGTCCGTGCCCTCGAGACCGATGACGGATTGTGCCCGGCCCTCGAACTGGCCGGCGAAGGCCACCCCGGCCACTCCGGTCGCCTCGTCGCTCGAGACGGTGCCCACGGGGACCTCCGTCATCGACGTCATGGTGGGAAGGACCTGGTCGCGGATCATCACCTGGAGGAACGAGTCCCCGGGCACCTCCACGGGGGAGCCGCTGCCCTGCTGGGCGGGTGCGTCCACGTAGTCCACGGAGTATCCCGGGACGCCCTGGCCCTGGAGTTCGTAGACCACGCGATCCTTGCCCTGGTAGTCGCCCACGCGGATATCGGTCACGACGAGCTGGGCGCGCTCGGCGGTCTCGCCGGGGTCCTCGCTCTTCGGTCCGGAGTCCGCAGGCCTGGCAGAGGGATCGGAGGTCTCGGTCTCGTCCGGAGCAAGGGCCCGGGCCAGCGCGGCCGGGGAGGATCCCGCCGTGGTGGTCTGGCTGGTGGTGGGGGATTCGGTCGAGGTGTCGGCTCCACATCCCGCCAGCCCCAGGGACGCGACGGCGGTGAGGGCGGCGGCCGCGGCGAAGCGGCGGTGATGGATACGCATACGTCCACCCTAGATCCCTCTGGTCACTTTTGTCCCACAAGGTGGCTACAGTTACGCCTCCCCGCGGGATGGGGCACCATGGGGTCGTGTCAGATACCGATTCCGCCACACACCCGGGTTGGTGTTCCCTGCAGTCCGCCGACGAGCCCCCGGCAGGCACCGCCGCCCACGAGGAGTCGTGGGTGCTGCTGGAGGTCCCCGGGCGCTGGGGGCGCGACATCTTCGACGGTGAGGCCCTGGGCGAGGACCTGTCCCGACGTCTCAAGGAGCACATCGCGGACTGCGGGTCGCGCATGCTCTTCATCCGTCGGCCCGGCCGCGAGGGGCAGCGCCTCGACCGGCACCGCTTCTACCTCTGCGACACCCGCCCCGACCGGCAGAGCATCCGCGCCGGCCGCGTCGACGGGCCTGAGGAGTTGCTCGGACTGGACCTGTCTCCGGACGGGCACGTGGCCGGTACCCGCGAGGTCGCGGCACCTGTGCCACTCGTGTGCACCCACGCCAAGCGTGACCAGTGCTGCGCTGTGCGGGGCCGCCCCGTCGCGGCCGGCCTGGAGTCACTGTTGGGCGGGCGCCTGGCAGCGCTCGACCCCGATGCCGCGGTGTGGGAGTGTTCCCACACCGGGGGGCACCGCTTCGCCCCGGTCCTGTTGTTGCCCGGCACCGGTTACACCTATGGGCCCGCGGAGGTGGCCCACGCGGCCGGGATCGTCGAGGCGGCACTGGACGGCCGGGTCGTCACCGAGAACCTGCGGGGCCGTAGCACCTGGCCACCGGCCGGTCAGGTGGCGGAGGTGGCCGTGCGGAACTCCGGTGTGGAGGCGGGGCCGGGCGACCTCGTCGTCACGATCGACCCCGATTCCCCGCGCGTGGCCGTGGTCCGCCACACAGACGGACGCGCCTGGCGCGTCGAGGCGGGCACCCGCCCACTGCCTCCACGGTCCCAGAGCTGCCGTAAACCGCCCGGCGAGGCGTCGGCGTGGGTCGTGGAGTCGTTCACCCAACTCTGAGCCCATGCACCGGGCCCCGGTGGGTGAGGCCCGGTGAACTGGTACCACGGCCCCAGGACCTGGACCGAGCTGGAGCGGGTTCTGTCCGGCCGGCCGAACCCGCGTGGGCCTCACAACCCGCACCCCGGTGACGGCAGCGACGCCCCCGCCTGGTCCCGTCGACGGGGTGAGTACACCCCGCCTCACGGGCGCCGGACGCCGGGACGGGTGCCCTACGCCGAGCTCCACGCCCATTCCGCCTTCAGCTTCCTGGACGGCGCCTCCTCACCCGAGGCGATGGCGGAGGCGGCGGCGGAACTGGGGCTGACCGCGCTGGCGATCACCGATCACGACGGCTTGTACGGGGTCGTCCGATTCGCCGAGGCGGCGTCCGAGCTGGGTCTGGCGACCGTCTTCGGTGCCGAGCTCTCGCTGCCCGGGGGTGAACACCTGCTCGTGTTGGCCCGCGGAGGGGAGGGCTATCGCAGACTCTCGCGTGCGATCGCCCACGCCCACCTCAGGGGAGGTGCGAAGGGTGAACCGCGGTACGAGATCGGGGAGCTCGCCGAGGCCGCCGGTGGTCACTGGTACGTGCTCACCGGGTGTCGCAGAGGGCGGGTGCGGCGAGCCCTCGAACGCGGCGGCGCGGGTGTGCCCGGCGTCGACACCGCGGCTGCGGGTGCAGCGATGGGCGAGCTCGTCGACCTGTTCGGACGGGACCGGGTGGTCGTGGAGCTGACCTGTCACGGCGTTCCCGAGGACACCGAGCGATGTGACGCGCTGGCCACGCTCGCGGCCGCGGCGGGCCTGCCCGTCGTGGCCACCACCGCCGCGCACTGTGCGGGCCCGGAGGACGCCCGTCTGGCCTCTGTCATGGCGGCGCTCGGAGCCCGCGACGCCCTGGAGACCCATGCCGCGCACCTGCCCCCGGCCGGAGGGGCGTACCTGCGCTCGGGGGAGGAGATGGCCGAGTTGTTCGACCGCTGGCCGGGCGCCGTCTCCAGGGCGGCGGACCTGGGTCGCGAGTGTGCATTCGACCTCCGGCTCATCGCCCCCGAACTGCCTCCGTTCGACGTTCCCGAGGGGCACACGGAGGACAGCCGGCTCGCCGAGCTCACCTACGCGGGGGCCGCCCGGCGCTACGGGGCCCCCGGCGCGGCTCCGGAGGCCTACGCGCAGATCCACCGCGAGCTGGGGGTGATCGCCGAGCTGGGGTTCCCCGGCTACTTCCTCGTGGTCCACGACATCGTCGAGTTCTGTCGCAGGGAGGGCATCCTCTGTCAGGGCAGGGGATCGGCCGCCAACTCGGCCGTCTGCTACTCCCTCGGCATCACCAACGTGGACCCGGTGGGGGCGCACCTGCTCTTCGAGCGTTTCCTGTCCCCGGAGCGGGACGGTCCACCGGACATCGACGTGGACATCGAGTCCGGCCGCCGGGAGGAGGCCATCCAGTACGTCTACTCCCGCTACGGGCGGGATCACGCCGCGCAGGTGGCCAACGTCATCACCTACCGGGGGCGGTCGGCCGTGCGGGACGTGGCCCGGGCGCTCGGGTACTCCGTCGGCCAGCAGGACGCGTGGTCCAAGAGCGTCGACCGGTGGTCGGGTCTGAAGAACCACGAGCGGGAGGCCACCGAGCACACGGTGCCCGCCGACGTGCTGGCGCTGGCCCGCAGACTCGTCGGGCTCCCCCGGCATCTCGGCATCCACTCCGGCGGCATGGTGATCTGCGACCGGCCTGTGGCCGATGTGGTGCCCGTCGAATGGGCGCGCATGCCCGGACGGACCGTCCTGCAGTGGGACAAGGACGACTGCGCCGCGGTCGGCCTGGTCAAGTTCGACATGCTGGGGCTGGGGATGCTCACGGCGCTCCACCACGCCATCGACCTCGCGGCCGAGCACAAGGACCTCGAGGTGGACCTGGCCCGGCTGGACCTCTCCGATCCCGAGGTCTACGAGATGCTGTGCCGCGGCGATTCCGTGGGGGTGTTCCAGGTGGAGTCGCGGGCGCAGATGGCGACCCTGCCCAGACTCCGGCCGCGGACGTTCTACGACCTCGTGGTGGAGGTGGCGCTCATCCGCCCCGGCCCCATCCAGGGCGGCTCCGTGCACCCCTACATCCGTAGACGCAACGGCAAGGAGAAGGTGGTGTTCGACCACCCCGCACTCGAGGCCGCCCTGGGTAGGACGCTGGGGATCCCCTTGTTCCAGGAGCAACTCATGCAGATCGCCACCGAGATAGCCGGGTTCACCGCGGCGGAGGCGGACCAGCTCCGCCGGGCGATGGGGGCCAAACGTTCACCCGAGCGGATGGCACGGTTGCGGGAGAGGTTCTTCGCGGGAATGCGTGATCTCCACGGCATCGGCACCAGCCCACCCGGGACCCCGGTCACCGGGCCCGAGGTGGGGGAGCGGATCTGGGAGAAGATGTGCGCGTTCGCCAACTACGGCTTCCCGGAGAGCCACTCCCAGTCCTTCGCGGCGATCGTCTACTACTCGGCGTGGTTCAAGTGCCACCACCCGGCAGTCTTCTGCGCGGCGCTGCTGCGTAGTCAACCGATGGGGTTCTACTCGCCGCAGTCCCTCGTGGCCGACGCCCGCAGGCACGGCGTCACCGTGCACCGGCCCTGCGTCAACCGCTCGATCGGCGGAGCCACCTGCGAGAACGAGGGGACCGAGGTGCGCCTCGGCCTGGAGTCCGTCCGGGCGATCGGCACCGACCTCGCCGCGGCGATCGCCGACGAGCGCGACACCCACGGGCCGTATGCCTCGGCTGCCGACCTCGCCGGCCGCACCGGACTGACCGTCCGGCAGATGGAGGCACTGGCCACCGCGGGAGCACTCGACGCGCTCGGCGTCGGGGGGCGGCGGGCGGCCCTGTGGTCGGCCGCCACCGCCGCCCGGCAACGGCCCGGGATGCTGCCCGGGCTGAGCCAGGTCGACGCCCCGGCACTGCCGGGGATGAGCCTCCTCGAACTCACCTCCGCAGATCTGACCGCCACCGGGATCAGTCCCGAGGAGTACCCGACGGTTCACGCCCGGCCGTGGCTGGAGTCCCGGGGGGTGTGCACCACCGCCGGGCTCGCGCACGTCCCCGACGGCAGCCGGGTGGAGGTCGCCGGCGCGGTCACCCACCGGCAGCGGCCGGCCACCGCCGAGGGGGTGACCTTCCTCAGCCTCGAGGACGAGACGGGCATGACCAACATCGTGTGCTCGGTGGGGCTGTGGGCACGCTACCGCCCGATCGTCTCCTCGGCCCCGGCGCTCATCGTCCGCGGTACCGTGGAGAACCGCTCGGGCGCGGTGAGCGTGGTGGCGGACAAGATCGAACGCCTCCACCTGGGCATGGCGATCGGCCGCAGCCGGGACTTCCGGTGACCAGCAGTTCCTCGCCCCACCGAGACAGGATCGTCAGACGTAGCGGAAGTCCTCCCCGCGGGCCCACTGCACCAATCTGTCCGCGGTGTCCCGCCGCGACGGCGGGTGATATCCGAACACCTGAACGGCCTCGAAGGCGTAGGCGAGTTCAGGGTCCTGCATGTAGGCGAACCCGCCCACGGCCTCGCGGACCATCGACTGCACCCTCACGAGAGCGTCGCGCATCGACCACCGGACCAGCGCGAGGCGAGCCGAGATGTCGCCGCCGCGGGCCCCCTCATCGAACTCGCGGGCCACGGCGTGCAGAGCGGTCCGCATGGTCTCGACCTCGGCGAGCGCCGAGGAGAACAGCTTCGGATCGAGACGGTCGCGGTCGGTGAGTCGCTCGACCATCCGCGTGGCGACCCCGAGGTAGCAGGAACTGATGAGCAGTCCGAACCACACATAACCGGTCATCTCGTGGACATCGTCGGGGTCGTTCTCGGAGGTGAGGAACACCATGTCGGCACCGACCCGGACGTCATCGAGGATCAGTGCGTCGCTCTCGGCTGCCGCGAGGACGGGACTTCTCCAGAACTCCTCCCGATGAAGCCCCTCGGCCCCGTCGAAGACCAGGACGACGGCCCGCTCGGACTCGTCCACCAGCGCGCTCGCCACCAGGAGGCTCATGGACCTCGAGAGACTGCAGGGGGCCTTGCGGCCGGAGAGGAGGTAGTCGTCACCGTCCCGGCGGGCGGCCATGGTCGGACGGAACACAGATCCCCCGGGGGTCCCCTCGGAGAAACCGGAGGCCATCACGGTG
Organism: Dietzia sp. JS16-p6b; assembly: GCF_003052165.1. Taxonomy (NCBI): domain Bacteria; kingdom Bacillati; phylum Actinomycetota; class Actinomycetes; order Mycobacteriales; family Dietziaceae; genus Dietzia; species Dietzia sp. JS16-p6b. Next base: position 934,503 of record NZ_CP024869.1, read on the forward strand.
CCGCCCTCGACCAGCGCCTTGATGAGGTCGCGCTCGTCCTGCGAGGCGTCCTCGGCGGCCTCGAAGAGGGTCGCGCACGACAGGTGGTGCATCGTGGTCGCGGCCGCGAGGGAGGGGGCGACCGCGCCGATGGCGGTCTGGAACCGCACCGCGTCGACCGCGCTCGCGCCCGCTCCGCCCAGCGCGGCGGGGACGATCAGACCGGTCCCACCGGTGGCGGACCAGTCCGCCACGGCGGTGCTCCGGGCACCCTCGTTGGTGAGCAGGCCGTGCTCGTACAGGCGATCGCGCAATCCGGGGGCGTAGGAGTCGAGGGTCTGGTTCTCGGAGGTGAGGAGCATGGGGGTCCTTTCGGTACACGGTCGGGTGGGTACGGGCTCGGGTCCGGATCACCCGGTGAGCATCAGGCGGGCGGCCTCGGCGCAGTCGTATCGGGGAGTCCACCCGGTGGCGTCCCGGAGTCGTCGTGACGTGGTCACCGGCTCTCCGCAGGTCACCCAGTGTGAGGAGAAGGGCAGCAACCGCATCCGGTACCCGAGGTCGGCCATGCGACGGGCGGCACCGAGTGGCACGGGGATGCACACGGACCGGTTCATCCGGCACAGTTGGGAGACGGTCAGGGCCCCCTCGGGACCCAGGTTGAACTCCCCGTCGACGCCGGCGAGGATCACCCGCAGGTAGGCGTCGACGAGGTCGTCCTGGTGCAGGAACTGGAAGTAGGACCGCCCTGGGCTCGGGTGCAGGACGACGCGAGAGCGCATGGTGTCCAGCCCGGAGTTGGACATGTCGGGACCCACCACGTACGTCGGGCGCAGGACCGCCACCGCCATGCGGCCATCGGATCCCCGTCGCCACCGGCGGACGTCCTCCTCCACGAGCGCCTTGTGGTGGAAGTAGTAGTGGTCCTCATCGGCGCCGATCGGCGCCGTCTCATCGATCACCTCGGCGCCCCCGCGGGGGCCGTAGGCGTTGATGCTCGAGGTCATCACGCACACCCGGGCACCGGCGGACTCGGCCGCGTACAGGACCCGTCGCGACCCGTCGACGTTGACGATCCGCGCCGACTCCTTGTCGCGCGGTTCCTCGACCATGAAGGCGCAGTGGATCACAGCGTCGGCGCCCGCGACCACCTCGTCGAGGTCGCCTGAGGTGATGTCGACGGCCCGCCGGTCGATCTTCGGGTGTCGGACCCGCAACGGCGACCGGGCGAGCGCGACCACGCGGTCGACCTCGTCCCGCAGTATCAGCCCGCGCAGCAGTGCCGTGCCGAAGTCTCCGGAGGCCCCGGTCAGCACCACCCTCATAGTGCGGACAGTTCCCGGGTGGCGGCGAGGATGTCGGCGATCGCCGCGGCGGCCTCGACCAGCTGTTCCTCCGTGTGGTCCGCCGTCACGCACAGTCGGAGGATCGCCCCGGTCGCCGGGACCGCCGGATGGACCGCGACACCGGTGTACACGCCCCGCTCGAGCAGCAGGTTCCACACGTGGACCGCGCGGAGGTCGTCGCCGACGGGGACGGGCACGATGGGCGACCACTCGTCGCCGGTGAGGCCGGAGCCGCACTCCAGGCCCTTGCCGCCCAGTTCTGCGCGCAGCAGGATCGAGTTGCGGCGCACCGCCTCGGTCCGCCGGGCCCCCTCCTCGGTCCGCATGACCCGGACCGAGGCCAGCGAGGATGCGGTCGCGGCGGGGACCGAGGACGTGCTGAAGATCATGGGCCGCGCCGTGACCCTGAGTCCGGTGACGAGCTCGGAGCTACCGGTGATGAACCCACCGCAGGAGGCGGAACACTTGGAGAACGACGCCATGGTCACGTCCACGGCGTCCGCCGTCCCGGTCTGTTCGACCCAGCCCCGCCGCGTCGGGCCGAACAGTCCCATGGCGTGCGCCTCGTCGACCATGAGTGCGGCGCCGAAGGAACGGGCCAGCTCCGCGACCTCGGGCAGGGGGGCGAGGCTTCCCTCCATCGAGTAGAGGGAGTCGACGACGACGAGGATCTGCTCCGGGGAGGACCCGCGGGCCGCGATGAGGGCCTCTTCGAGTGCGCCCAGATCATTGTGGTGGAACGGGTGGACGGTGGTCCGCGCCATCCGCAGGCCGTCGCGGAGTGAGGCGTGGGCGAACTCGTCGATGACCACCGCGTCCCGCTCACCGACGAGGGCACCCAGGGTGCCGAGGTTCGTCTGGTACCCGGTCGAGAAGCACAGCGCGTCCTCGGTGCCGAACCAGTCCGCGATCTCCGCTTCCAGTTCCTCGTGCAGCGACATCGTCCCGTTGAGCAGTCGGCTGCCGGTGCTCGCGGATCCGAACCTGCGGACCGCCTCGGTGGTGGCCTCGATGACCTCGGGGTGGCTGGCCAGGCCGAGATAGTTGTTGGAACCGAGCATGATCCGGTCGACGCCCTGGACGTTGCTCGTCGCGCCGGTGCCGGAGTGCATGGTGCGGTAGTAGGGGCTCTGCCCGGTGTCCTGAAGAGTCGAGAACAGTTGGACCCGTTCGTCTGTCGCGAGGCGGTTGATGAGCGGATGGTTCACGGGAAGTCCTTCCTGTGGGATGTCCGGGTGGTTCGGCCCCCTGTCCGGACCGGATGGGTCAGGCGAGCGAATCCTCACCACCGGCCCACATCCCCGGGCGAGACCCTCCTCCCATCCGCCCCGGGATCAGGAACGAATGAGGGGCACGCCTGAGTGAGGAGCCCCATGAGTCACAGAGCCGAGTTGCGGATGACGCGGCGCGTCCGGCGCGGGCGGGCAGTCCTGGCCAGGGGGTGGCCGCTCGCCGCGGCGTTGATCCTGGCCGTCCTCGGGGCCCTGGCCGCCGCCGGAGTCGAGGAGGAGTTGACCCCCGGGGGGTTCCGCGCTGACTCCACACCGTCCGCCGTCGCCGAACGACGGCTCGACGCGGACGTGGGGGTCGGGACCCCCGGCCTCGTCGTCCTGGTCTCGGGCGCCGACCCGGCCGACGTGGCCCGGGAGAGCGAGGCGGTCGCGTCCTTCCTCGCCGGCGCCGGGGGAGTGGGTCGCGTGACGGTGTCGCCGGCGCCGGGGGACGGCCCCACGGTGGTGAACGCGGTGCTGTCCGGCGGTGACTCCGAGTCCCGGCGCACACTGGACGCGGTCCGCGAGGAGATCCCTCCGCCCGGCGAGGGCGTCGAGCGGCAGCTGACCGGCCGGGCCGAGGTGCTCCGTGAGGACGACCTGATCGCGCGGGAGGACCTGACCCGCGCCGAGCTCATCGCCGTCCCGGTCACCCTGGTCCTGCTCGTGCTGTTCTTCGGCTCCGTGGTGGCCGCCGCGGTCCCGGTCGCGATCGGGGTGCTCGCCATGCTCTCGACGTTCGTCATCCTGTCGGGGCTGGTCCACCTGATCGACGTCTCGGTGTTCGCGCTCAACCTCGTGATCGGTCTGGCACTGGGTCTCTCGATCGACTACAGCCTCCTGGTGGTGACCCGGTTCCGTGAGGAACTGGCCACCGGGGTCGACCCGCCGGAGGCCGTCGAGGGCACGATGCGCCGGTGCCGGAGGACCATCGTCATCTCGGCGGTGACGGTCGGCCTGTGTCTGGCCGCGCTCACGGCGGTGGACATGCCCTATCTGAGGTCCATGGCGTTGACCGGTGTCGCGGTCGTGGCGCTCGTCGCCATCCTCACGCTGGTGGTGCTGCCCCCGGTCCTGCGGGTTCTCGGCCGGCGGATCGACGCGTGGTCCGTGAGACGGGTGGACCCGACCCGGCCCGGTCGCTCGGTCACGGCGATGCTGGGGGTCTCGCGGCGCCACCCGGTGGCGGTGGCGCTGGGGGTGTCGGTGCTCCTGTTGATCCTGCTGACGCCGGCGTTCGGCCTCCGGCTGGGCACGCTCGATGACAGGGTCCTGCCACAGGACGCGCAGTCCAGGGTGGCGGCCGAGCGGTTGCGCGACGAGCGACCCGACCTCGGATCCGATCCGCTGGTGATCCTCGCGGACGGCGTGGATCCCGGGGTGTTGGCGGAGCGGGTGTCGCGTATCGACGGCGTCACGGCGACGCGGGGACCGGACGAGACCCTGTCCGACGGGCTCGCGGTGGGTCCCGGCGACCCCGACCTGAGGCGGGGCTCCGTTGCCGCGGTGGAGGTGGTGACGGCCCCGGGTCTGACCCAGCCGGAGCAACAGGACCTCGCCGAACGGGTCCGGGAGGTCGTGGCCCCCGCACCGGTGGCGGGAACCTACTCCGACGACGTCGACACCCGGAAGGCGATCAGCGAGCGGGCGGTCCCGGTCGCCCTCCTCGTCATGGCGGTGGTGCTGCCCCTGGTGTTCCTGCTCACCGGCGGAGTGCTGGTGACCCTCAAGACGCTGGTCATGGCGGCGCTGAGTCTCACCGCGAGCTTCGGTGTGATGGTGTTGGTCTTCCAGGAGGGCTACCTGGCCGATCTGGTGGGCGTGACGGCCACGGGGGTGGTGGACAGCTCCTCACCGCTGTTGATGGCGTGCCTGGCCTTCGGACTGTCGATGGACTACCAGTTGTTCCTGCTCTCGCGGGTCCGCGAGGAGTACGACCGCCACGGCGACACCACCCGGGCCGTGGTCGACGGGGTGTCCCGCACCGCCCCCGTCGTGGGGGCGGCGGCGGTTCTGGTGGCGGTGGTGTTCCTCGCCATCGGTACATCGGGTATCAGCGTGGTCCGGCTTCTCGGCCTCGGTCTGGCACTCGCGGTGCTGGTGGACGCGTTCGTCATCAGGCTGTTGCTCGTCCCGAGCGCGATGCTGCTGCTGGGCGACGCCAACTGGTGGGCGCCGCGGCCCCTGCGAGCTGTCTTCGACCGCCTGCGGATCCGGGAGGCCACGCCGTAGGTTCGGGTCATGATCCTGGACGACCTCCGTGCCCGCCTCCACACCGCCTCCGTCCTCACCGACGCGGACGTGCTGGAGGGATACCGCCAGGACTGGGCCAAGGCTCCGGACCCCGGGATGCCGTTGGCCGTGGTTCGTGCACGGTCGACCGAGGATGTCCAGGAGGTCATGCGCTGGGCGGGGACCCACGGGGTGCCGGTGGTCCCGCGGGGTGCCGGTTCGGGGCTCTCCGGGGGAGCGACGGCGGTGGAGGGCGGGATCGTGCTGTCCACCGAGCTCATGCGGGACATCGACGTCGACCCGGTGACCCGGACCGCGACCGTCCAGCCGGGTCTTCTCAACATCGAGGTCAAACGGGCCATCGCCGCGCACGGCCTCTGGTATCCCCCCGATCCTTCGTCGTACGAGATCTGTTCGATCGGCGGCAACATCGCCACCAACGCCGGTGGCCTGTGCTGCGTGAAGTACGGCGTGACCACCGACTACGTTCTCGGTCTGACGGTGGTGCTGGCCGACGGCACCGCGGTGCGTCTGGGTGGTGCGCGCCTCAAGGACACCGCCGGGTTGAGCCTGACCAAGCTCTTCGTGGGCAGTGAGGGCACGCTGGGGATCGTCACCGAGATCATCGTGCGGCTCATCCCCGAGCAACCACCGCGCTCCACGGTGGTGGGGATCTTCCCCGACGTGGTGGCGTGCAGCGACGCGGTCCTGGCCATCACGCGCCGGATCCGCCCGGCGATGCTGGAGTTCATGGACACCGTCTCGATCCGGGCCGTGGAGGCGGACCTGAGGATGGGGCTGGACACCTCGGCGGGCGCGATGTTGCTGGCCCAGTCCGACCTCACCGGACCCGACCGCGCGGTCGAGACCGAGTTCATGGCCGAGGCGTTCCGCACGCACGGCGCGACGGAGGTGTTCGCGACCGACGACCCCGAGGAGGGTGAGCAGTTCACGGTCGCGCGTCGGGCCGCGTTCACCAGCCTGGGCAAGACCGGGACTCTGTTGCTGGAGGACGTCGGGGTGCCGCTGCCCGCGCTGCCGGAGCTGGTCGCCGGGATCGAGGCGATCTCCGCTCGGCGGGACGTGCCGATCGCGCTGGTCGCTCACGCCGGCGACGGCAACACCCATCCGATCATCGTGCTGACCGACGACGACCCGGACCGCGCTCACCGGGCCCAGGCGGCGTTCGGCGAGGTGATGGATCTGGCGATCGGGATGGGAGGGACGATCACCGGCGAACACGGCGTGGGACGACTCAAGGCGCCGTGGCTGCCCGCCCAGCTGGGCGAGGACGCGATGGAGTTGAACCGCCGCATCAAGACCGCGCTGGACCCGCAGGGGCTCCTCAACCCCGGGACGATGTTCTGACGTCGTCGCCGGCGGTGTCGTCGGCGCTGTCCTCGCCGGACGGGACCCGGACCCGGACCGCCGCCGCGACCGGCGTGCCCACCGGGATCGCCCGGCCGTGCAGAGCCACGGTGATGATCCCCAGCTCGATCTGGCGGGAGACCACCTCAACCGGCGAGTCGGGACGCAGACCGATCTCGGCTAGGTGCCGGAGCACGGAATTGTCCCGGTCGGACACCCGGGTGACGACGCCCGCGCCGCCCTCCGGCACCCGGTCCAGGGGGATGTCGGTGAGGTGGACCAGCCGCCCGTCACGGGTGGGGATGGGGTCGCCGTGGGGGTCGCGGCGCGGGTGGTCCAGAAAGCCGTCCAGGGCGTCGACGAACCGGTCGGACACCACGTGCTCGAGGGCGTCGGCCTCGGCATGGACCTCATCCCAGGGGTAGTCCAGGCACCGGGCCAGGAAGGTCTCGAGGATCCGGTGACGACGGACCATCGCCACTGCGAACGACCTCCCGGCGTCGGTGAGCTCCACGGGCGCGTAGGGACGGTGCCGCGCCAAACCCATCGCGGCGAGTTTGCGGACGCCCTCGGTGACGGAGGAGGGGGAGGCCCCGAGTCGATCCGCGAGCGCGCCCGGGGTGACGGACTGGCCTGCGGCCTCCAGGTGGTGGGCGGCCATGAGGTAGGCCTGGACGGTGGGGGTGAGATCGCCGAGGCCGCCGGGTGTAGTCGCGCTGGGGGCCTCGTCTCGGGGCCGGTCGCCGGTCATGCCGTCATCATCCCCGATCGTCGGGCCCGGGCGCCCGCCGCGGCCCGCGGGATCACGCCGCGCCGGGGCGCGAACAACTGGGCCGCGGTGAAGATGGCGGCCTGCGCGAGTACCACCACCGGCCCCGGGGGGAGGTCGGCGTAGTACCCGGCGTACAGCCCGGTGAGGCCGCCGGCCAGGGCGACGACGACGGCGAGGATCATCGTCCCCCGCATGGTGTCGGCGAGCAGCTGGGCCGTCGCGCCGGGGATGATGAGCGTGGCCACCACGAGGATCACGCCCACCGACTGGACTCCCGCCACGGTGGCCGTGGCGAGGGTGGCCAGCAGGAGCCCGGTCAGCGCCCGCGTCCTGAGGCCCAGTGTGTGCGCGTGCAGCCGGTCGAAGGCCACCATGATCAGATCCCGGCGGAAGGCCAGCAACACGATCACCGTGAACGCGGAGACGGCCAGCACCTGCACCAGGACGGGGTCCGGAACGCCGAGCACACTGCCGAACAGGATGGAGTGCAGGTCCTGCCCGCTCGGGAAGCGCGCGATGAGGACCAGGCCGAGCGAGAACAGGGCGGTGAAGACGATGCCCATGGCGGCGTCCTCCCGAACCGTCCCGCTCTCGCGGACCCCGCCGATCAGCGCCACCGCGACCAACGCCGCGACGAGCGCGCCGACGGCGAACGGGATGCCGGTCAGGGCGGCGATCACCACTCCGGGCAGGACGGCGTGGGAGACGGCGTCGCCCATCAGTGACCACCCCATGTGGACGAGCCAGCAGCTGAGCAGTGCGCCGGCCACTCCGGAGGCGGCCACCACGAGCAGGGCACGGCGCATGAACTCGTACCCCATGGGTTCGACGAGCAGATCGATCATCCCGGTGCCCCCTCGGTCGCCGGTGCCCGGTCGTCGACGGCGGGTGGTCGCGCACCGAGCAGGGTGGACAGGATCTGTGGGGTGGTGGTCTCGGCGACGGGCCCGTGCGCCACCAGTCCACCGTTGAGCAGGGCGACCGAGTCCGCGAGCCTCTCGACCGTGGCCAGGTGGTGTGTGGAGACCACCGCGGTCCTCCCCGAGGCGGTGAGGTCGCGCAGCACGTCGATGTAGACCTCCTCGCTGCCGGCGTCCATCCCGTTGAACGGCTCGTCGAGGAGCAGTAGCTCGGCCTCCTGCGCCAGGCATCGGGCCAGCAGAACCCGTCGGCGTTGTCCCCCCGACAGCTCCCCGATTCTCCGCCCGGCGATCGGGGACAGGCCGACCCTGGCCAGTGCCTGCTCCACCGCCAGCCGATCGGCGGAGGACGGGCGACGCCACGGACCGGTGAAGCGTCGACGGCCCTGCATGACCACCTCGCCGGCGGTGACCGGGAAGCGATCGTCGACGCCGTCCGACTGGGGTACCGCCGCCACCCGGCCGGTGCGCAGCGCCCGGCCCACCGGGGAGCCGAGAACACGCACCGATCCACCGGTCGGGGTGACCAGACCGAGCATCGCCTGGAGCAGGGTGGACTTGCCGGACCCGTTGGGCCCGAGCAGCACGGTGATCTCCCCGGTGGGCACGGACAGGGAGACCGAGTCGAGTGCGCGGATCTGACCCCGGTCGACGGTGAGGTCGGTGACGACCACGGCGGGCGGGCCGGTGTGCGACGAGAAGGGCAGTGGTCGGTCGGTCATGACGTCAGCTCCCGGGTGATGATCTCGAGGTCGTGGTCGAGCAGGTCCAGATACGTGGGCACCGGGCCGCTGGGGGCGGACAGCGAGTCGACGTACAGGACTCCGGCGACCCTGCTGCCCGTCTCCTGCGCCACCTGCTCCATCGCGGCGTCGGAGACCGTCGACTCGCAGAAGAGCGCGGGGATCTCCCGGGCACGCACCTCGTCGATCAGAGAGGTGACCTGCCGCGGAAGCCCCTGCGATTCGCTGTTGACCGGCCACAGGTAGAGCTCCTCCAGCCCGAGGTCGCGCGCCAGGTAGGAGAATGCGCCCTCGCACGTGGCCAGGACGCGTCGTTCCTCCGGCACCGCCGCCACGGCCGCCCGTGCGCGGGTGGCCATGTCCTCGAGGTCCGCCACGTAGTCCCCGGCGCGGGCGAGGTACTCCTCGGTACCGTCCGGGTCGACCTCGGCCAGTGCGTCGGCGATCGTGAGGACGTAGCCGATGCCCTCGTGGGGTGACATCCACGCGTGGGGATTGGGGCGACCGGTGTAGTTGCCCGAGCGTACGGGCATGGGGTCGACCCTCTCGGAGCCGACCACGTGTCGGGCATCGGTCCCGTCGAGGAATCGCAGCAGCCAGTCGTCCATGCCGAGGCCGTTGCTCACCACCAGGTCGGCGCCCTCGACCCGCTTGAGGTCGTCGACCGACGGTTCGTACTGGTGCACGTCGGCCCCGGGGGTGGTGACCGACTCCACCCGGACACGATCGCCCCCGACCCGGCGCGTCATGTCCGCGAGGATCGTGAAGGTCGTGGCCACCACGACGCGATCCCCGGACTCCTGATGGGCGAACCGGGGGCGGTCGTGCACATCGGCCGCGCCCGTGAACCCGGTCGTGCACGCCGCGGTCATGACCACCGCCGCGAGGGCGGGCAGGGAGGCGAGGACGACGGTCCTCGGTTGCCCGGGCCGTCGGCGACCTCCCGGACGATTGCGGTCACCGACCGGACGAGATTTCGGCATGCCGAAATAATAAGTCAATCAGGCGGAATTCCCATATCGCCTGCGTATCCCTGCTGCCTCCAGGCTTCGTACACCGCCACGGCGGCCGCGTTCGACAGGTTCATCGACCGACGTCCCGCGATCATGGGGATGCGCACCGTGGCCGTCACCCTCTGGTCCGCCAGCACGTCCTGGGCCAGTCCGGTGGGCTCGGGTCCGAACAGCAGGACGTCGCCGGGGGAGAAGCGGACCTCCGGCAGCGAGAGGTCGGCTCGCACGGTGAACGCCCACACCCTCGCCGGGAGCAGACGGGCGTACGCGGCGTCGAGGTCGGCGTGGACCTCCACGTGCGCCAGGTCGTGGTAGTCGAGCCCGGCCCGCCGCAACCGTGGCTCGGTGAGGTCGAAACCCAACGGCCCGGCCAGATGGAGTTCGCAGCCCGCGCCCGCGGCCAACCGGATCGCGTTACCGGTGTTGGGCGGGATGCGGGGTCGGTCGAACAACACACGTACGCCGGCTCCGGTCATGGCCACCATTCTCGCAGTGCGCTGGCGACGTGACCGCTCCGCAGTGGGATACTGGCACCCGTGACCGCTACGAAGTTGGACGGAAAGCTGACCCGCGACGAGATCGTCGCCGACCTCTCGACCCGCGTCGCCGCGTTGCGGGACAAGGGCATCACCCCGGGGCTGGGAACGGTCCTCGTCGGCGACGACCCGGGCAGCCACTCGTACGTCAAGATGAAGCACCGTGACTGCGAACAGGTCGGGATCGCCTCCATCCGCCGTGACCTACCAGCGGACACCGGTCAGGCCGAGCTCGAGGCCGTGATCGACGAACTCAACGCCGATCCGGCGTGCACCGGGTACATCGTCCAGCTCCCGCTGCCCGCTCACCTCGACGAGAACGCGATCCTCGAGCGCATCGACCCGGCCAAGGACGCCGACGGGTTGCACCCGGTCAACCTCGGCAAGCTGGTGCTCAACGCGCCGGCCCCGCTCCCGTGCACCCCCAACGGCGCCATCCACCTCCTCCGCCGTTTCGGTGTCGAACTCGACGGGGCACACGTGGTGGTGATCGGCCGCGGGGTCACCGTGGGACGCCCGATCGGGCTGATGCTCACCCGTCGTAGCGAGAACTCGACCGTCACCCTGTGCCACACCGGCACTCGCGACCTCGCCGCCGAGACGCGGCGTGCCGATGTGATCGTGGCCGCCGCCGGAGTGGCCCACATCCTCACCCCGGACATGGTCAAGCCCGGCGCGGCGATCCTCGACGTGGGGGTGTCCCGACTCGACGGGAAGCTCGCCGGTGACGTGCACCCGGACGTGTGGGACGTCGCGGGCGCGGTCTCCCCGAACCCGGGAGGGGTCGGTCCGCTCACGCGGGCGTTCCTGCTGTCCAACGTGGTCGAGCGCTGCGAGCGGCTCGCCACGGGTGCCTAGGGGCCCACATGACCCATCCCGCCCCGGACCGGCCCCGGCAGACCGACGCCCGGCCCCGCCGCACCCGTCCCGCGCGGCTTCGCTGGTCGCAGATCCGGGCCCAGTGGCCGCTCGCACTGGTCCTGGTCGGGATCGTTGTGTCGTTGGGGTTCGTGATGTTCGAGCGGTGGCGCCGCGGGGCGTTCCTGCTGGGGATCATGGCCCTGGCCGCCGCGGTACTGCGGGCGGTGGTGCCTGACGAGCGCGCGCGACTCCTCGGTGTGCGGGGCAAGGGTTTCGATGTGGCCTTCTACCTGGCGGTCGGCGTGGTCGTGCTGTGGCTCGCCACATCGATCGACTCGCTCGGGACGGGCTGAGTCGACCTCCTCCGCCGGGCCTAGTTCAGTCGCAGTGGCACGCCGTCGCGGACGTGGTCGCGCACCCCGTTCGACGCGAGCAGCAGGCCCATCGCCACCAGTGCACACAGGGACAGAACGCTGCCCAGCACCGAGATGAACGTGACGCTGTCTAATACCATCCGCGCCAGCGTGCTCACGGCCAACAGTGTCACGGCCACCCCGATGACGGCCCGGGCAGCGCGGTGGGCGCGCCACAGCATCACCGCGCCGGTGATCAGCAGCACGCTCAACACCAGTGACGACGCCGCGGTCAGCGCCATCGGGCCGTACTCGGCCGTGTCGTAGCCGCCTCTCGCGGTCGCGGTGATTCCCAACAGGGTGGCGAAGCCGATGGCCCCCCCGATGATGCCGAGACCCACGGCCAGGCCGGTCAGCCCGAGGGCGGCGGACCGGTTCGGACGGTCACGGTCGGTCATGCGGGTCCTCGCGATCTGTCGGGCGTCCCGTGGGCGGCGAGTTCCATGGTCCTGGCGAGCATGGGCCCCACCACGTCGGATTCGGTGAGGAACCCGTCGTGACCGGCGGGGCTGTCGATCACCACCAGAGGATCGGCCCCGGGCAACAGCGCGGCCAGTTCCTCCTGCTGCCGCAGGGGGTAGAGACGATCGGTGGTCACCCCACCGATGACGCACGGGACAGGGCAGGAGCGCAGTGCCCGCTCGACCCCCCGCGGCCCAGGCCCACGTCGTGACGGTTGAGCGCATCGGTGAGCAGCACGTAGCTGCAGGCGTCGAAGCGGGAGACGAGCTTCCCGGCCTGGTGGTCGAGATAGGACTGCACGGCGAACCGCCCCGACATCGACAGGTCCTCGCCACGGGGGTCCTCGCCGGGCTGCGGTCGGTTGGCGAACCGCTCGTCCAGTTCCACCTCGCCCCGGTAGGACAGGTGCGCGATACGTCTCGCGATACCGAGACCGGTGACAGGAGTGCGGCCGGTGCCGTGATACCCGCCCTGCTGCCAGTGCGGATCGGAGGTCACGGCCATGATCTGCGCGGTCTGCACACCGATCTGATCGGCGGAGGCGCGCGCACCCACCGCCAGGACGCAGCCGGCCCCGACGCGGTCAGGGTGTCCGACCATCCACTCGAGCGCCCTCGCCCCGCCCATGGAGCCGCCGACCACCGCGGCCCAGCGGTCGATACCCAGCAGATCGGCCAGGGCGCGCTCGGACTCGACCATGTCGCGGACGGACACGGCGGGGAAGCGGGCACCCCAGTAGTGGCCGTCGGGGTGGAGCGAACTGGGGCCCGTCGAACCGCGACACCCACCGAGCACGTTGACGGACAGGACGCAGTAGCGATCGGTGTCCAGGGGCAACCCGGGGCCGACCAGACCGTTCCACCACCCGGGCGTCGGGTGCAGCGAGTCCACGGAGCCGATGACGTGCGAGTCCCCGGTCAGCGCGTGTTCGACCAGGACGACGTTGGATCGATCGTCCGCGATCCGGCCCCACCGCTGCACCGCGAGGGAGACCCCCGGGAGGACGACACCCGTGGACAGCGTCAGGTCGCCGATGGCGACACGGCCGAGGGTGCCGTCACCCGGGGGCAGCAGGGTGAGCGGATCGGTGGGGCGGATCATCCGGGCAGGGGTCAGGACAGCGCGGCGAAACCGAGCTCGAGGTCGCCGATGATGTCGTCGACGGCCTCGATGCCCACCGAGAGGCGGATGGTCGCCGTGGTGACCCCGGCGATCGCGTTGGCCTCGGGCGTGCCCTGGGAATGGGTGGTCGTGGCCGGGTGGCACACCAGCGACCGGACGTCGCCGATGTTGACCAGGCACGAATGCAGCTTGAGGGCGTCGATGAACGTCCACGCCCGGGCCTTGACGTCCTCCTCCGACGCGCCCTGCGGCACCGCGAGGTCGAAGGTGACGATGGCGCCCGCCCCCTTGGGGGACAGCTTCTGCTGGAGGGCGTTGTAGGGCGAGGAGGCCAGACCGGCGTACTGCACCTTCGCCACGTCCTCGCGCGACTCGAGCCACTCGGCCACCCGCTGGGCGTTGGACACGTGGCGCTCGATCCGTAGGCTCAGGGTATCGATGCCCTGGATGAGGGTCCACGCGTTGAACGGCGAGGCCGCGGCGCCGGTGTCGCGCAGGAGCGTCACCCGGGCCTTGAGAGCGAGTGCCGGCGCACCGAGGTCCGCGTAGACCAGACCGTGGTACGCGGGATCCGGCGTGGTGAAGGACGGGAACACGTCCTGCCCGTCGCGCTGCACGCGCCAGTCGAACGTACCGCCGTCGACGAGGATGCCGCCGAGGGAGGCGCCGTGGCCACCGAGGTACTTGGTGGCCGAGGACACGACCACGTCCGCCCCCAACTCCAGCGGCCGGATCAGGTAGGGGGTGGCCACGGTGTTGTCGATCACGAGCGGCACCTGGTTGCGGTGCGCGACCTCGGCGATCGCCGGGATGTCGAGGATGTCGTTGAGCGGATTGGAGATCGACTCCCCGTAGAACAGCTTGGTGTCGGGCCGGACGGCGGCCTCCCACGAGGCGGGGTCGTCGGGGTTCTCGACGAAGGTGGTCTCGATGCCGTACTTGGGGAGTGTGTGCCGCAGCAGCGTGTCGGTACCGCCGTAGAGGCGGGGGGAGGCGACCACGTGGCCGCCCGACTGGGCGATGGCCTGGATCACCGCGGTCTCGGCGGCCTGGCCGGAGGCGAAGAGCAGACCGGCGACACCGCCCTCGAGGGACGCGAGGCGATCCTCCACGGCGGCGACCGTGGGGTTGGTGATCCTGGTGTAGATCGGGCCCATCTCGGCGAGCGCGAACCGGTCCGCGGCCTGCTTGGCGTCCGCGAAGACGTACGAGGTGGTCTGGTAGATCGGCAGATTGCGGGCACCGGTGTCCGAATCGACCGGCTGCCCGGCGTGGACCTGGCGGGTCTCGAAGGCCCAGTCGGGATTGCTGTTGTCGTACGTCATAGGGGCGGAGCCCCTCCTCTCGTCAGAAGGGTCCGGCCGCGTCACGACAGCGGACCCGCGCTTGCCTGTCACCCGGGTGGGTGGTGGCCAGGTCGTCTCCCGGGGCACCCCACCGCGGTGGAGGGTTGCCGCCCAGCGAGCCGGGGCTTGTCGCTGGAACTCATGACCTGGGGAGAGGTTAGCCTAAGCCGCTCGGCGGCGGCAACGCGGGGTAAAGGCCCGAGCTGGCCGCCCGTCAGTCACCCCGATCCCGAGTCCGGGCGGAACCCCCGGAAGGTCGGCGTCCGACCGGTTACGGTGATCGGACAGTGGTCCATCTCACCCGATGGCCGTCACCCGTTGACGCGCGAGCACCCGAGGAGTCCCACGTGGACCAGAGTCCCCTGATCGACATAGGCCTGCCCATCGCACTGGCGATCATCATGGTCGGCATCGGGCTCAGCCTGACCAAGGAGGACTTCGCGGTCCAGGCGAGGTCGCCGTGGGCGACGATCGTCGGGTTGTTCGGCCAACTGGTCCTGGTTCCGCTGACCGGCGTGGCCGTGGCGCTGGCGTTCGGGCTCTCCCCGATGTTGGCCCTCGGTCTGGTCCTGGTGGCGGCGACGCCCGGAGGCGCGACGTCGAACCTCATCACCTATCTCGCCCGGGGCAACGTCGCGCTGTCGGTCATCCTCACCGCCCTGACCTCAGTGGCCGTGATCCTCACGCTGCCCATGTGGTTCGGGATCGGCGCGCGGCTCATCCCCGGAGCCGCGGACGAAGAGGTCACCGTCCCGCTTGGTCAGACCTTCGGCCTGCTGCTGGGCGTCATCCTCATCCCCGTCCTTCTCGGAATGATCCTCCGCGCGCGCAAGCCCGCCCTGGCGGGCCGCATCGAACGCTTCGTCGGCATCGTCGGACTCGTCGTGCTGGTACTGCTCATCGTGGGCATCGTGCTCGGCGAGAGGGACCGGATCGTGGACCTCATCGTGGCCGTGGGGCCCGCGGTGGTCGTCCTCAACTTGGCATTGATCGTGATCGGTGGCCTACTCGCGTGGATCTGCCGCCTGCGCCGGGCCGAGCAGATCGCGATCGCGGTCGAGTTCGGCATCAAGAACACCACCCTGACCCTGCTCATCGCCTTCACCGTGATCGGCGACGAGGAGGTCGGGCTGGCGGCCGCCGTCTACAGCATCGTCATGTACCTCACCGCGTTCCTCGTGGTCTACGGCGGCCGGCGGCTCATGCGCACCGCCGCGTAGAACACATCGCGGTCCCGGCGGGGGCGCTCAGTCGATTCGGGGCCGGCGCCCGGATCGCGGAAGTAGGGTGGCGCAGGCGACGCCACCGCAGCTGAGGAGCCTTCGTGTCAGTGCCGCCCCGCCCTCCGACCACATCGACCGGACGGGGCCTGACGGCGGTGATCGCGGTCCTCTGCCTGTGTGCGCTGATCGCCGGCGCGGGCCTCGTCAGCGCGCCCCGGGTGCTCGGCCAGCAGTCGCCCGCGGATCCCTCTCCCGCCGGCGGTGCTCCCGGTGACGGCAGTGTCGCGATCGTCATGGACGCCTCGAGTTCCATGCTCGAGGCCGATGTGGGCGGCACCCGGTTGGCGGCCGCCCAGTCCGCCGCCCGCGAACTCGTGGAGTCACTACCCGAGGGTGCGCGTGTGGGAATGCTGGCGTACGGGAGCGAGGAGTCCGACGCACCGGACAACCGGGACGCCGCCTGTCGCGACGTCGTCACGCTCGCCCCCGTTCACCCTGTCGACAAGGCGGTCCTGACCGATCGGATCGACGGACTCACGGCGCGCGGATACACCCCGATCGGCAACGCCCTGCTCGCCGCGGCAGAAGAGCTCGGCGACGAGGGTGAGCGGTCCATCGTCCTGGTCTCGGACGGGCTCGACACCTGCGCGCCGCCGGACCCGTGCGAGGTCGCGGGTGACCTCGCCGGAGCGGGCGTCGACATGACCGTGCACACGGTGGGGTTCCTCGTCGACGACGCGGCGCGAGCCCAACTCGAGTGCATCGCGGGGGCCACGGGCGGTCGCTTCACCGAGGCCTCCGACGCGGCCTCGTTGTCCGGACGACTGCAGTTCCTGACGCGCCGGGGTATCGAGGGATACCAGACCCGCGGGACCCCCTTCGAGATGGGCCGGACCCTGCGTGACGCGCCGATGCTGGGGGAGGGGCTCTATCGCTCCGAGCTCACCGGGGCCGCGGTGAGCGGTGGTCGAGGGCCCGCCGGCCACCTGGGCGTCGAGATACCCGACGGGCACATCGCGCACGTGGCGGCGACCCTCATCCCGCCCGTCGACCCCGATCCCACCAGTGGAGTCACGGCCGCGGGCCTGCGGATCGAGGCCGAGCACGTCTCGGAGGAGTGCCGGGTGACCGGTTCGGACACGAGTTACGAGGTCGGCGGTGGGTGGAAGTCGCCGGGAGCGACACATCTCGTCATCCCCTCCGCGGAGAATGATCCCGCGTGCGGTCCGGACGGATACCGCGTGATCGCGCAGCGCACCGGGGTGTCGGCCTCCGAACTCGAGGTCGAGGTGCTGGTCCAGTTCGAGCCCGTGCCCTCCGACGACGAGCTCACCGGATATCCGGCGGTGCGGTCCGTGCCGGCGGACGCACCGACCCCCGACTTCGGTGAGGCCGTCCCGGTGGCCGGTGGCACCAGCTTCAACGGTGCGGACGCGGTCGGGCCGGGCACCTACTCCGACGCCCTGGTGCCCGGGGAGACCCGCTTCTACCGGGTCCCGGTGGAGTGGGGTGAACGGCTGGCGCTCGGCCTGCGCGTCCCCGGGTCCGTCCGCGGTGCGCTGGACCACATCCAACTGGAGGTGGCCAACCCGTTCCGGGTGAAGCCCTCCAACGCGGTCCGCACCACCTTCGAGGACGGGCCGGAGGAGGTGTTCCTGCTCGACACGGCCCCGGTGCAGTACCGCAATCGTGACGGCGACCGGGAGATGAGCGTCCAGTCGCAGGCGGGCGAGCACTACGTCATGGTGTCGCTCAACGACGGGTCGACCTCGCTGCCGCGGGGGATCGAGCAGCCCTTCGAGCTCGCGGTCGCGATCGACGGCGAGCCGGCCCCGGGGCCGGACTGGCGGCCGGTGTTCGAGGACGGTCCCGAACCGGGTCCGGGCGGTGTGGCCCCCACCGCATCCGACCAGGACCCGACGGCGGTCGACGACCAGCCCATCGCGGCGGCGGACGAGGGGGCCGACGATGGCACGGGCTGGGCGTGGATGGCCGGTGGCCTGCTCGTCGTCGCGCTCGCGATCGTCGTGGCGGTCGCACTGGTGAGGGGACGGAGGGGTGGTGGGGCTGGTCGATGAGGGGGCCTGCTCGCGCGGCATGCGTAGCCTGCACGGGTGACCGAGGCCCACCCCGCCCCCTCCAGCACCCCGCCCGATCCGGGCGGAGGCGTCTCCGCACGCCGCGTGTCGTTCGCGATCCTCGCCCTCGCCCTCGGTGGGTTCGGCATCGGCGTCACCGAGTTCGCGGCGATGGGTCTGCTCAGGTCGATCGCGGACGACTTCGGGCTCACCGAACCCCAGGCCGGGCACGTGATCACCGCGTACGCGCTCGGTGTGGTCGTGGGCGCACCGCTGCTGACCGTGTGGACCTCCCGGTGGCGCCGCCGCACCCTGCTCCTGGTGCTCATGGGGTTGTTCACGGTGGGCAACACCGCCGCCGCCTTCGCCCCCTCCGCGGAGGTCCTGGTGGCCGCACGCTTTCTGGCCGGCATCCCGCACGGGGCCTACTTCGGCGTGGCCTCGCTGGTGGCGGCCTCGCTCGCGGGCCCGGGCAAGCAGGCGAGGGCGGTGTCGCTGGTCCTGCTGGGGCTGTCGGTGGCGACGGTGATCGGTGTTCCCGCGGCCACCGGACTGGGCGAGGCCGCGGGGTGGCAGGCGGCCTTCCTCGCGGTCGGGGTGATCGGCGCACTGACCGTGGCGGCGATCTTCGTCGTCGTCCCCGAACCGCGGGGCGCGGTGGCGGTCAGGGCGCGCGAGGAACTGGCCGCCCTGGCCCGCCCACAGATTCTGGCGACCCTCGCCGTGGGCGGGGTCGGTTTCGGCGGCATGTTCGCGGTCTACACCTACATCCAGTGGACGATGGTCGACGTCGCCGGTATCGACCGAGCGTGGATGCCGGCGGTCCTGGCCGTCTACGGTCTCGGCATGGTGGCAGGCAACCTCGTGGGCGGTGTGGTCGCGGACCGGGATCTCGACCGCGGGTTGGTGGTGATCGCCACGGCCATGACCGCGGTCCTCGCCCTGTTCGCGGTGGCCGCCCATCATCCGGTCACGGCGCTGGTGGGTCTGTTCCTCGTGGGTGCGACGGGCTCCGCACTCGTGCCCGGACTGCAGGCCCGGCTGATGAAGTACGCGGGCCGGGGACAGACGCTGGCGGCCGCACTCAACCACTCGGCGCTCAACGCCGCCAACGCGTCGGGGGCGTGGCTCGGGGGAGTGGTGATCGCGCTGGGCTTCGGCTACACCTCGCCCGCCCTCGCCGGAGCAACCCTCGCGGCGGCCGGACTGGGGATACTCGTGGGCGCGGTCGCGCTGGACCGCCGATCGGGGCGGGACGAGGTCACGACGGGTCGGTAGCCTGATCGGCGTGAGCCTCACCATCAGCACCGTCAACGTCAACGGGATCCGTGCCGCCGTCAAGCAGCGGTCGGAGACCAACCTCGGATTCCTGCCCTGGCTGGAGGGCAGCGGCGCCGACGTGGTCGCGCTCCAGGAGGTCCGCGCCGATGAGGACCAGACCCGCAAGGCCCTGGCCCCGGCCCTCGACGCCGGGTGGCATCTGGTCGGCTCGGCCTCCTCGCTCAAGGGCCGGGCCGGCGTGGCGCTGCTGTCCCGTCACGAGCCCGCCGAGGTGCGCATCGGTCACGGCGACCCGGAGTTCGACGAGTCCGGTCGCTACATCGAGGCCGTGTACCCCGGCGCCGTCGACGGGGAGACGGTCACCGTGGCCAGCCTCTATCTGCCCTCGGGGTCGGCCGACACCCCCAAGCAGGACGAGAAGGACCGCTTCATGGCGAGCTTCCGGGAGCATCTGGCCGAGAGCGCGGAGGTCGTCGGCGCCCGGGACGGTCACGAGATGATCGTCTGCGGTGACTGGAACATCGCCCATCGCGAGGCGGATCTGAAGAACCACAAGGGCAACCACAAGAGCTCCGGCTTCCTGCCCCACGAGCGCGAGTGGATGTCCGAGCTGTTCGCCGACGGCAGCGGGTGGACGGACATCGTCCGCCATCGCCGCCCCGACGAGATCGGCCCGTACTCCTGGTGGAGCCAACGGGGCAAGGCCTTCGACAACGACGCGGGCTGGCGCATCGACTACCACGTGGTGACCGACGGGCTGGTCGAGCGCGCCGTGGCCGACCGGGTGGATCGCGCGAGCGCCTACGACAGGCGGTGGTCCGACCACGCGCCGGTGACCGTCGTCTACGAGTGACGACGACGACGGTGACGATGGCGGGCCGGCCCTCGGTCGCGGATGCTGCTGATCGGGCGGCCCCGTAGCCTCGGCTCATGCCGAAGTACGCCACCGCAGACCGCCCTGACCGGGCCGGGCTCGACGAGTTCCTCCGCCCCCGGCACCGCGCCGTCCTCATCACCCATAGGTCCTCCGGCGGGCTGCAGTCCTCGCCCGTGACCTGCGGCGTCGACTCCGAGGGCAGACTCGTCGTGGCCACCTACCCGCAGCGGGCGAAGGTGGGCAACATCCGCCGCGACCCGGCCGTGAGCGTGTGCGTTTTGTCCGACGGGTTCGACGGCCCGTACGTCCACCTCGACGGCACCGCGGAGATCGTGGACCTGCCCGAGGCCGTCGAGCCGCTGGTCGAGTACTTCCGCAGCGTCGCCGGCGAGCACGACGACTGGGACGAGTACCGCGCGGCCATGGTGCGGCAGGGCAAATGCCTCATCCGGGTGACGATCGACGACTGGGGGCCTGTCGCCACGGGCGGGTTCCCCCCGCCGGAGTCGGACCAGCACACGGGCTGATGAGGGTGTGACGGGGCGCCGGGGTCTTCCGTGGGAAGATGGATGCCATGTCTGAGCAGTCCTCGACCGTGTCTCCCGCGCCCACGACAGGGCCGTCCGAGACGGGAGTCCCCGCGAAGCGCCAGCGCGTCCTGTCCGGCATCCAGCCGACCGCCGATTCGTACCACCTCGGCAACTACCTGGGTGCCGTGCGGCAGTGGGTCGAGCTCCAGGACGAGTACGACGCCTACTACTTCATCCCGGACCTGCACGCGATCACGGTCAGGCAGGACCCCAAGGAGCTGCGGGAGCGGGTCTATCGCGGGTGCGCGCAGTTGCTCGCCCTGGGGGTGGATCCCGCCCGCTCGGTGTTGTTCGTGCAGTCGCATGTTCCCGAACACGCCGAGCTGGCCTGGGTCCTGGGGTGCATCACCGGGTACGGCGAGGCCGCGCGGATGACACAGTTCAAGGACAAGTCGTCCAGACACGGCACGGACGGGACGACCGTGGGGTTGTTCACCTACCCGGTGCTCATGGCCGCCGACATCCTGCTCTACCGCCCGCACCTGGTCCCGGTGGGGGAGGACCAGCGGCAGCACCTCGAGCTGACCCGCGACCTGGCGATGAGGTTCAACTCCCGCTTCAAGAAGACCTTCGTGGTTCCCGAGGGCAAGATCCTCGAGGGCTCGGCCAAGATCTACGATCTGCAGGACCCCACGGCCAAGATGAGCAAGTCGGGGGAGAACCCCAAGGGGATCGTCAACCTTCTCGACGACCCCAAGGTCTCCGCCAAGCGCATCCGCAGCGCGGTGACCGACTCCGACGGCGACATCCGATTCGACCGTGAGATGAAGCCGGGCGTCTCCAACCTCCTGACCATCCAGTCGGCGTTCACGGGGCGGACGGTGGCCGAGCTCGTGGCGGACTACCAGACCTCGGGGGCGGGGTACGGTGCGCTCAAGACCGACACCGCCGACGCGCTCGAGTCATTCGTCACCCCGCTGCGCGGTCGGTTCGACGAGTACATGTCGGACAGGGCTCAACTCGAGCAGATCCTCGCAGACGGCGCGGACCGGGCGAGAGCCGTCGCGGGCCCGGTGCTCTCGCAGGTGTATCAGACGGTCGGTTTCACGGCCCCGCGCCGCGGGTGAACCGCCGACCATCTACTCCAGCTTAGTGAAGATACTTCTATACAGATGTAGCTTTACGACAACGAAACGCGTGTTCACAGGCCTGAGCGTCCTCGGAAACACCTCGGTTACTTTACAACTTTAGAGTCGCTGTCAGCTCGACGGGGAGAGGATCCCGCCGGGCAACACATCACCTGTAGGGAGTCGAATCATGGGTCTAGTCGCCGGTTTGATCGGAATCGTGGGGGATCTGCTCCACCTGCTGCTGGGTGGCCTGTAGGCCGCAAGCCCACGCTCGACTGGCGGCGCCCCTCTCCAGACGTGGAGAGGGGCGCCGTTGCGTGTGCGGAAGCGCTCAGGACTCGGCGGTCCCCTGCTGAAAGGCTTGCCGCCAGGAGTCCTGTGAGCGGACCCACACCGAGCTGCGCAGGATCGAGCTCCCACCCATATGCTCCCGCCACACGAGCAGGACCGTGTCCGAGGTCAGCTCCCGCGCCTCGATGATCTCCATCGTCCGTTCTGCGGAGGTCTGATCGGGTGATCCGGAGGCGGCGAGCCTGTCCTCGCGTGACCACACCTCTCCGCGGGCGCACACGTGTCTCCACGAGGGGTCCAGGAGCGTCTCGAGTCGGCGTCGATCGGCTCGGACGGCATCGCTGAGTAGAGACTGCTCGAGCTCGACCACGAGGTCGACGGCCGACTCGCCGGATGCGGCATGCGGGGTCGTCGACGACGGTGCACGCGGTGCGGACGGAGACTCGGTAGGCGCCGGATCCGCGAGGCTGAACAGGTCCGGCTCGGAGTCCGCGCTACCCGTCGCTTCGCTGGGCGGGGCGGTGGCGGCGCGCGCGGCCGCCGCGGTCCCGGTCCGCGTGCCCCCGTCGACCGCGGGGGGCACGGCCGGGTCGTCACCCGCGCCGACCGACCGGGCTCCCGGGAATCCGGGGCCGGCTCCGGGCACCCGCCGCGCCGCGTAGGCCTTGGCAGCGCCGTTGGCCAGTATGTCCGCCTTCTCGTTGAGCTCGTGCCCGGCGTGTCCCTTGACCCACTCGAAGGTGACCTCGCGGCCGGCCATGGCCTCGTCGAGCGCCTTCATGACCTGGACGTTGAGAACCGGCTTCCCGTCGGCCTTCTTCCACCCCTTGCGCTTCCACCCGGCCATCCACTTGGTCACCGAGTTGATGACGTACTGCGAGTCGCACAGGATGTGGAGCGGCTCGGGGGAGTGCGCGGTCTGGCGGAGGAGGTCCAGGACGGCGGTGAGTTCACCCTGGTTGTTCGTGCCCCTGGCCCATCCGCCGCGGCGCCATCGGGACTCGTCGATGTACCAGGCCCATCCGGCAGGGCCGGGGTTTCCGAGAGCGGAGCCGTCCGCGGCGGCGATGATCGTCACGTCACGCGATCCTGCCACCGTGGCCGGTGGGGGAGTCCACCGGCCACGGTCATCGGGTCACCTGGGGACTCATCCCTGCAGTTCGCCGTCCTCGATGCCGTCCAGATCGATCATCGGTGACCGCCTGCGCTCATCGAGTCGCGCGGCACGGGCGGCCTCCCGCATCTCGATCCCGTCGGTGACGAAGTCGCCGATCTCCTTGGCGATGGATCCCACCGCGTCGGTGATGATGACGGCGATCCGGCCGACGAGTGACGCCCCCGCCTGGACACCTGCCTGGACCTGGTCCTTGTTGCGCTCGAAGTCGCCCATCGGAGTCGCTCCCTTCGTCAGTGGTGTCCACGAAGCTACCCCGGCTCAGGCCGCCGGTGTCACCTTCCGACGCTCGATGAGCACGGCCGGCGTGTCCGCCGGGGTGGGCGGAAGTGGCAGGGCCAGCCGGAACATCTTGACCCACACGTTCGTCACCTGCTTCCACAGCGGGCCGGTCGTGTACGGGAGTCCGTGCTCCTCGCAGATCGCCCGCACCTCCTCGGCGATCTCGGGGTAGCGGTGGGCGGGCAGGTCGGGGAAGAGGTGGTGCTCGATCTGGTGCGAGAGGTTCCCGGTGGCCAGGTGCATGAACGGACTGCCCGAGATGTTGGCCGACCCGAGCATCTGCCGCACGTACCACTCGCCGCGCGTCTCCTCGGCGGTCTCCTCCTGGGTGAACACCTGGGCGCCGGACGGGAAGTGGCCGCAGAAGATCACCGAGAACGCCCAGACGTTGCGGACGAGGTTGGCGGTCAGGTTGCCGGCGAAGGTGAGCGGGAACAGCGGCCCGGTGAGCGCGGGGTGGACGATGTAGTCCTTGGCGACCTGTCCGCGGACCTTGCCCCACCAGCCGGCGAGCAGGCCCTTGACGTCCGACCACTTGCGCTTGCCCTTGAGGACGTTGTCGTACTCGAGGTCGTGGAGCATGACGCCCCACTCGAACAACATCATGAGTGCGAACGCGTAGGCGGGGTTACCGAGGCGCAGGGGGGTCCACTTCTGCTCGTACTCCATGCGCAGGATCCCGTACCCGATGTCCCGGTCCAGATCCAGGATGTTGGTGTGGGTGTGATGCATGTAGTTGTGCGAGTGGCGCCACTGGTCGGACGGGCACACGTTGTCCCACTCGAAGCTGGACGAGTGGAGCATGTCGTCACGCATCCAGTCGTACTGGCCGTGCATGACGTTGTGGCCGATTTCCATGTTGTCGAGGATCTTGGAGGCGCTCAGCGCGGCCACCCCCGCGAGCCACGCGGGCGGCAGGAAGCCCAGGAACATGAGCCCACGACCGGTGAGTTCGAGTCGACGCTGCATGCGGACGACACGAAGGATGTAGTCGCGGTCGGCGGTCCCGAGGTCGGCCGCCACGCGGTCGCGGATGGCGTCGAGTTCCCGTCCGATGATCTCCACCGACTCGGCGGACAGGACGATCGGCTCGGGGCCGGCGGGGGTGGTCGCTGCGGACTTCGACTTGGTGGACGTCGACTTGGTGGAGCGGAAGCTGGGGATCTGCAGGAGGGTCATGATGGGATTCCTTCCGGGTGTTCCGGTGGGTCGTGCGGGTACGTCGGTCCGGGAGCGTGACGGTGACCGGGGCGGTCAGAGTTCGATCTCGACGTCGCCCACGGGCGCGGAGACGCAGATCTGGACCAGGCAGCCGGGTTCGGTGTCGATCTCTCCGGTCCTCAGGTCGCGGGTGGCGCCGGAGACGCGGACGGCGGTGCAGGTGTGGCAGATGCCCCTCCTGCACCCGTGCTTCGGGGACAGACCCGCGGCCTCCGCGCCCTCCAGCAGGGTGGTGCCGGGGTTGTGAGCCGACACCCCGCTCCTGACATGGGTGACGGTGCCACCGTCGCCGTCGGGAACGGGGCCGGTGGAGGCGGTGAACCGCTCACGCAGGACGTCCGCGTAGCGATCGGGGCCGAGGGTCTCCGCGAGGCCGTCGGCGAGGCCGTCGGGTCCACAGAGGAAGATGGTGGCGTCGGAGTGCCACGGCGCCACGTCGTCGAGGTGGTCCGACGTGAGGTGGCCGACCAGGCCTCCCGACACCGGGTCCGAGGGCGCTGACGGGTCGGAGTCTGCGGTCGCGACCACCCGGACCTCGACCCCGGCGCGCGAGAGCTCACGAATCCGGTCACGGAACGGGACGTCCTCGGCCCGGCGCGCGTAGTGCAGCCAGGCCACCCGGCCGGTGGCGCCGGCGCCGCAGTGGCCCTCCCCGACGAGCGTCGAGGCGATGGAGAGCATCGGGGTGATGCCGCTGCCGCCGCTGACGAGCACCACGTCGGCCGGGCGCGTCTCCGGCAGGGTGACCTCCCCGACGGGATCGCCGAGGAGAAGCCGCATCCCGGGTGCGGCCTCGGACCACAGATACTCCGAGACCACGCCTCCCGGATGCCGTCGGACGGCGATCGTCGCGAGGCCGTCGGACCGGGTGGCGGGATCGACCGGGGAGTAGTGGCGGCGCTGGACGACGCCGTCGACCACCACGCCGACCTCGAGAGCGGCTCCGGGGGCGGGCCTTTCGACCCCCGCCGGGAGACGCAGCGTGATGACGGTGACGTCGGCGACGGGCCGGTCGACGGCGACGACCGTCGCGCCGGTCGGGTCGTCAGCCCAGTTCACTCCGAGTGATCGGACGTAGTGCTCCACCGGGTGCGGAGTGAGCAGGGTGCGGGTGATCCCGCGGGAGAAGAGTCTGCTGATGGTCGGGGCGGTCATGGGGACCTCCGGAGAGTAGCGGTCGGTGTGGTCGTGCGCCGTCGGACGCGGCCTACCGCCGTCCGGTGCGGCCCCGAACTCGAAGCCGTGGTCGCACCACGGGGGCGTATCCATCCGGTTCGACCACCGGACGAATTTGAGTGTACAGACGTTCTCTGAAATGAGAAGAGGGCTCCTGGTGTCTACTGGGTCACAGTGCGTCGGGGGTCCCCGACGTGCCTGTTCGCCCCTCAGCCGATACGATCACGGGCGTGACGACACCGGGTTCACGCGCGGAGCAGAAGCGGCACACGCGTGCACTGATCGTGGCCGCGGGCCGCAACGCAGTGGCCACGCGGGGCTTCTCCGGCCTCGGCGTCCGCGAGATCGCACGAGAGGCGGGCATCGTCCCCACCGCGTTCTACCGGCATTTCGAGTCGGTGGACGCCCTGGCCACCGAGATCGCTGCCGGGGCCGCCGAGGCGTTGGGTGGTCTGGTCGACGCCCTGGTGGCCGAACCCGCATCCGATCCCGCGGTGGACTGGCCCGAGCGGGCCTCGGCCCTGGCGGTCCGCGAGCCGCAGAACTGGTCGGTGCTCGCCCGCGGGCTCGTCGACACCACCCACGCCGACCACCGGGTTCTCTCGGCGGCCGTCGACGCCGCGCGCCGACGGGTGGGGATCGCGCTGGGTCGGCTCGAGACGCTGTCGGGCGCGGACGGGAACGCGGTCGACGTCGCGGCCGACCTCGTCGTCGTCGTCCTGCTGCGACTCGTCGTGGAGGTGGCGGTGGGACACGACGCCCGCGCGGCCGCCGACGAGTGCACCGGCCGCCTGCGGATCATCCTCGCAGGAGCCGGCACGGTGTCCGGGTGATCGGTGTCCCCCTCGGCGGGGCGTCTGATCAGCGGCGGGACCGCATCGCCATCACCGCGCCCGCCGCCACGACCACCACGGCCGCGACCACGGCGAGCCACGGACCGTTCCTCGAGAGCACGGACCCGGGTGCGGTGGTCGGGCTGCGCTGATCGCCGGGACCCACGGCCCCGAGCGGCCCGGAGGCCAGGTGCTCGGTGCCCGCTCCCGGCTCGATCGGGGGACCCGTCACCAGGTGCCCCACGGAGCCGTCGGTGTCGAACCCGGCGTCGAGCAGTCGCGCCGCCTGTTCCCACGGCGACGCGGGCACGCGGGTGCCGTCGAGGAGGACCACCACCAGGCGTCGCCCGTCCCGCTCGGCCGCACCGATGAACGTGTGCCGGGCGTCATCGGTGAAGCCGGTCTTGCCGCCGATCGCCCCCGGGTAGTTGTAGAGCAGCTGATTGTCGTTCGCCAGCACGAACCCGGGGTTGACCGCGACCCCGTCCCCGCGGAGGGTCGGGCCGGACTGCGGTGGCGCGGCGGCCGGATCGGGTGCGCCCGCGCCCTCACCCGCCGGGTACCCGGGGAACCCGGACATCTGCGTGGCCACGATGCGGGCGAACGCCGGGCGGGTCATGGCGTCGCGGAAGATCAACGACAGGTCGTATGCCGTCGACATCATGCCCGGCCCGTCCAGGCCGTTCACGGTGGCGGCGTGGGTACCGACGGCACCCAATCCGGCCGCGTGGGCGTTCATCGCCTCCAGAGTCGCCTCGACCCCGCCCATCCGCCGCGCGAGCACGAGGGCGGCGTCGTTACCCGACGACATGAGCAGGCCCCGCACCAGACGGTCCACGGAGTACTGACCGCCCGGGCCGATACCCACCAGGCTGCCCTCGGCGCCCCGGAGATCCTCGTCGGTCACCGTGACGACCCGGTCGGCGTCGAGGGCGTCCAGGGCCACCGTGGCGAGGAGGGTCTTGATGAGGCTGGCCGGGCGGTAGCGACCGTGGGGATCCCGCGCGGCCACCACCTCTCCGGTGTCCAGGTCCGAGATCATCCACGCGCTGGCGGTGACGTCGCGGGGCACCTCGAACCCGTCCGGCGCCACGACCTCGCAGCCTTCCAGGGCATCGCCGCCCGGCGGGGTCTCCGGGACCGGGGGAGGTGCGGGAGAGGTCTGGCCGGGCAGCGGCACCTCGGATTCGTCGACGGGGGCGGGCGGGGAGGTGCGGTACGGACACTCGGTGATGTCGCGGGGGGTGTCGAAGTACTCGGGCGAGGTGGTCGACGGCAACACCGCGGCCGGCGGGGGCTCCGCGAGCGCGGTCGTCAGTTCCGGCTCGGCCGCCGTCGCCGGGGCGGTGAGAGCGAACGGCGCCGATCCCACGAGGACGGCCGTGACGAGGGCCGCGACTCGGAGCGGCCGGGGTCGTCGTGGGCGGGTCACGGAGAGCGAGTCTACGTCCGGACGGGCCGGAACCGGGCCGGACCCACCGGGCTGTGTGGTCACCGTGCTGTGCGACCTTCCCGGGCGGGCGCCTGCCCCGAACGCCGGCGGGGCCGCACCCTCCGCTCGGGAGGGTGCGGCCCCGCAGGGGAGACCGGGGGTCAGCGCGCGAACAGCAGGGCGCGCTTGACCTCCTGGATCGCCTTGGTCACCTGGATGCCACGGGGGCACGCATCGGTGCAGTTGAAGGTCGTCCGGCACCGCCACACACCCTCGGCGTCGTTGAGGATCTCCAGACGCTCGGCGGCACCCTCGTCACGGGAGTCGAAGATGAACCGGTGGGCGTTGACGATCGACGCCGGGCCGAAGTACGAGCCGTCAGCCCAGAACACCGGGCACGAGGTCGTGCAGCAGGCGCAGAGGATGCACTTGGTGGTGTCGTCGAAGCGGGCCCGGTCGGTCTGGGACTGGATACGCTCGGCCGTCGGCTGGTTCCCGGACGTGATGAGGTAGGGCATGACGTCACGGAACGACTTGAAGAACGGCTCCATGTCGACGTACAGGTCCTTCTCCACCGGCAACCCACGGATCGGGGCGATGGTGATGGTGATGGACTTGCCGTCCTTGGGGAGCATGTCCTTCATGAGGACCTTGCACGCCAGGCGGTTGACCCCGTTGATCAGCATGGCGTCGGAGCCGCAGATGCCGTGTGCGCACGAGCGTCGGAACGCCAGGCTGCCGTCGATGTAGTTCTTGACGTACATCAACAGGTTGAGCAGACGGTCCGACGGCAGTGCCGGGACCTCGTACTCCTTCCAGCCCGCCGCGTCCGGATCCTCCGGGTTGAACCGGGCGATCTTGAGCGTGACCATGGTGGAGCCGGGCGGCACCGGACGGTTCGAGCCCGGGTCCTTGCCGTCGGTGGCCTTGGTGGTGTCGACTGCGGTGGTCATCAGTACTTACGCTCCATCGGCTCGTAGCGGGTCTGCACGACCGGCTTCCAGTCCAGCCGGACCTCCGAGAGGAGGCCGAGGCCGTCCTTGAACGCCATCGTGTGCTTCATGAACTCGTCGTCGTTGCGGTCGGGGTAGTCCTCCCGGGCGTGGCCGCCGCGGGACTCCTTGCGGTTGAGCGCGCTCACCACCGTCACCTCTGCCATCTCGAGGAGGAAGCCCAGCTCAACGGCTTCCAGGAGCTCGGTGTTGAATCGCTTGCCCTTGTCGCTGACGGTCACGTCGGCGTAGCGCTTCTTGAGGGCGCGGAGCTCGTCCCGGGCCTCGGTGAGCGACTGTTCGGTGCGGTACACCGACGCCTTGTCGTCCATCATCGCCTGCATCTCGGTGCGGATGTCGTTGGCGTTCTCCGTGCCGTGCTCCGCGAGCATGCTCTCCATCCACTCGCGGACCATCTTCTCGGGCTCCTCGGGGAGCTCGACGAAGTCGTGACCCGCGGCGTACTCCGCCGCGGCGATCCCTGCCCGGCGGCCGAACACGTTGATGTCCAGCAGGGAGTTGGTGCCCAGCCGGTTGGAGCCGTGCACCGACACGCAGGCGCACTCGCCCGCCGCGTAGAGGCCGGGCACCACGTCGTCGTTGGTGCGCAGGACCTCACCCTTGACGTTGGTCGGGATGCCGCCCATGACGTAGTGACACGTCGGGAACACCGGGACCAGCTCGGTGACCGGGTCGACGCCCAGGTAGGTCCGGGAGAACTCGGTGATGTCCGGCAGCTTCTCCTCGAGGACGTCCGCCCCGAGGTGGGTCACGTCGATGTAGACGTAGTCCTTGTCGGGCCCGGCACCGCGGCCCTCGCGCACCTCGAGGACCATCGAGCGGGCGACGATGTCGCGCGGCGCGAGGTCCTTGATGGTGGGGGCGTATCGCTCCATGAAGCGCTCGCCGTCCGCGTTGCGCAGGATGCCGCCCTCGCCGCGGACCGCCTCGGAGATGAGGATGCCCAGGCCGGCGAGTCCCGTCGGGTGGAACTGGTGGAACTCCATGTCCTCCAGGGGCAGACCCTTGCGGAACACCACGGCCATGCCGTCACCGGTGAGGGTGTGGGCGTTGGAGGTGGTCTTGTACATCCGGCCCGACCCGCCGGTCGCGAAGACGGTGGCCTTGGAGTGGAAGACGTGCAGGTCGCCGGAGGCGAGCTCGTAGGCCACGCACCCGGTGGCGACCGGCCCGTCGGGGGTCTCCGTGAGGCACAGGTCGAGGACGTAGAACTCGTTGAAGAACTCCACGTCGTGCTTGACGCAGTTCTGGTACAGCGTCTGCAGGATCATGTGCCCGGTGCGGTCGGCCGCGTAACAGGCCCGGCGCACGGGTGCCTTCCCGTGGTCACGGGTGTGGCCACCGAAGCGGCGCTGGTCAATCTTGCCCTCGGGCGTGCGGTTGAACGGGAGACCCATGTTCTCCAGGTCGATGACCGCGGTGATGGCCTCCTTGGCCATGATCTCCGCGGCGTCCTGGTCGACGAGGTAGTCGCCGCCCTTGACCGTGTCGAACGTGTGCCACTCCCAGTTGTCCTCCTCCACGTTCGCGAGGGCGGCGCACATGCCGCCCTGCGCGGCGCCGGTGTGGGAGCGGGTGGGGTAGAGCTTGGTGAGGACGGCGGTGCGGGTCCGCGGGCCCGCCTCGATGGCCGCGCGCATGCCTGCGCCGCCGGCGCCGACGATTACCACGTCGTACTGGTGCTGGTGGACCTGACGATCGGTCATGGGATTCTCAGTGCTCGCTTTCGAAGTGGAACGGTCCGCAGGCGTCGATCAGATGTCGTAGGCGAGGCCGAAGATGGCGTAGGTACCCAGGACCAGAACGAGGATGGTCGCGACGACCAGAAGGGAATTGAGCCAGAAGCGCGTCGAGTCCTTGCGCGCGTAGTCGGCGATAACCGTCCGGACGCCGTTGGCGCCGTGGAGCTGTGCGAGCCAGAGCATGAGGAGGCTCCACGAGGCCCAGAACGGGCTCTGCCAACGCTCGGCGACGTAGGCCCAGTCGATCCTGTGCACACCCTCGTCGATCATGAGGCCCATGGTCAGGTGGCCGAACGTGAGGATGACCAGTGCGACGCCCGAGGCGCGCATGAAGATCCAGGCGGTCCGCTCGAAGTTGCCTCGTGACCGCAGGCGCGGGGAGCGGGGCTGGGCGAGCGAGGCGGGGCGATCGTACGACGTCTGGAGAACAGGTGCGTCTGCCATGATGATCGTTCTCCTTAGATGTGCTGGAAGAGAAGGAAGAGGAGGCGGGCGGTCGCCGCGGCGAAAACCACGACCCAGATCGCCAGGACGGCCCAGAGCATCTGGCGCTGGTATTTCGCGCCCTTGGACCAGAAGTCGATGGCGACGATGCGCAGTCCGTTGAGCCCGTGGAAGAGGACCAGTGCGACCAGGCCGACCTCCAGCAACCCGACGATCGGGGTCTTGTACGAGTCGATGACCGCGTTGTAGGTCTCCGGGCTCACCGTGACGAGCGAGGTGTCCAGCACGTGCACGAAGAGGAAGAAGAAGATCGCCACGCCGGAGACACGGTGCGCGACCCACGACCACATTCCCGGGTCACCCTTGTAGATGCTGATCTTCTTATTGGGGGCCGGACGCGCCGGCGCCTGCGCAGTACTCATGGGCTTGTCGTGCCTCCGAATCGTCTGGGCGTGGTGCCATCGGCGCGCGGTTCCTGCCCGAAAGCACAGCGGGCGCCTACTAGGACTTTAGACCTGTCAGGCCGCGGACGAGAAGCAGGGTGGGTACCGTGGTCCGGACGGGTAATGCCTGTAAGGGGACCCTAAACGAAGTTACTGAGGGGTAGAAAAGGGTGTCGTTCGAGGAAACCGCAGCACAGGGGAACGAGGCCGACACCGGTTTGCGCGAGGCCGCGACCGCGGCCGCGCGGAACGCCTACCGGCCCTACTCGGGATTGGGGGTGGGGGCCGCCGCGCTGGCGTCCGGACCCGGTGGGGACGGGCGCAGGATCGTGACCGGCTGCAACGTCGAGAACGCCTCCTATGGGCTCACCCTCTGCGCTGAGTGTTCGCTCGTGTCCGATCTCCACCGCACGGGCGGCGGTCGACTGCTCGAGATCGTCGTCGTCACGGCCGGCGGCGACCCGTTGGCGCCGTGCGGCAGGTGCCGCCAGCTCCTCCACGAACACGGCGGTCCGGAGCTGGTGGTCCACACGTCCCGTGGGCGGATCCGCCTCGCCGACCTCCTGCCGGACGCCTTCGGGCCGGAGGATCTGACGTGAGCCGCATCATCGATGCCGTGCGGATCATCGAGGCCAAGCGCGACGGCGACGAGCTCGACGACGACGAGATCGACTGGATCGTCGACGGCTACACCCGAGGACGCGTCCCGCCCGAGCAGATGGCGGCCTTGGCGATGGCGGTGTACTTCCGGGGCATGACCGACCGTGAGATCGCGCGCTGGACCTCCGCCATGGTGGAGTCCGGTACCCGGTTGGACCTGTCCGGTCTGACCCGGGCCGGTCGGCGCGTTCCCACGGTGGACAAACACTCGACCGGCGGGGTCGGAGACGCGGTGACGCTCGTCCTGACACCCTTGTTGGCGACCTGGGAGCTGGCGGTGCCCCAGCTCTCGGGACGCGGGCTCGGTCACACGGGCGGGACACTGGACAAACTCGAGTCGATCCCCGGCTGGCGCGCCGATCTGGACGCCGACTCCCGGCGCCGGATCCTCGAGGAGACCGGGGCCGTGATCTGTGCTGCCGGGGCCGATCTCGCGCCCGCGGACCGGGCCCTCTACGCCCTGCGGGACGTCACAGGGACCGTGCCGTCGATCCCCATGGTGGCGGCGTCGATCATGAGCAAGAAGATCGCCGAGGGCACCGGCGCCCTGGTACTCGACGTCAAGTTCGGATCCGGTGCCTTCCGGCCCGAGCGCGCGGACGCTGAGGAACTGGCGCGGGTGATGGTCGGGATCGGCACGTCGGCCGGGGTCCGGACCAGCGCCCTGGTGACCGCCAATCACACGCCGCTGGGTCGCGCGGTGGGCAACGCGCTCGAGGTGGCCGAGTGTGTCGAGATCCTGGCCGGGGGTGGCCCTTCCGACATGGTCGATCTGACCTGTGCGCTGGCGCGGGAGGCCCTGGCACTGGTGGGTATCGACGGTGACCCCCGTGAACGGCTCGGGGACGGGCGGGCGATGGACTCGTTCCGCGCGATGGTCGCCGCCCAGGGTGGCGACCCCCACGCGGCGCTCCCGGTGGCCGCGCACACGGAGGAGGTGCGGGCACCCGGCTCGGGGGTGGTGCGGTGGGATGCGCTCGGAGTGGGTCGGGCGTCGTGGTTGGCCGGTGCCGGGCGGACCCGGCCGGGCGAGGCCGTCGACCCGGCGGCCGGTGTGCTGCTGCGCCGGGTCGAGGGGGAACCGGTACGGCTCGGGGAGGTGGTGGCCACGGTTCACGCCGGGGACCCGGCGCGACTGCCCGCGGCGTGCGCCGAGCTCTCGTCGGCCCTGGGGATCTGTGGACCCGGCGAGGCTCGTGGACCGGCCGGGGTGGTGGTGGACCGGCTGCGCGGGTGGTGAGGCGCCGGCCCGCCGATTCCACCGGAACACCGACCAGCCCATCGAGAAGAGTGTGTCGACCGCATCGGCCGAGTGGACATGTGCGGAACGCTCTTCTCGGTGAGTCCGGACCGGACCGGGCCAGCCCGGGTGAGGTCAGGCGATGTCGGGGGTGGTCATCAGGCGTTCGACGTCGTCGACCAGGGCGCGCCATTCGCCGGCCTCGTCGTCGAACGGGGCACTGGGCTCGAGCAGCCTGGCGTC
The DNA here is from genome assembly GCF_003052165.1 of Dietzia sp. JS16-p6b. Classification (NCBI taxonomy): domain Bacteria; kingdom Bacillati; phylum Actinomycetota; class Actinomycetes; order Mycobacteriales; family Dietziaceae; genus Dietzia; species Dietzia sp. JS16-p6b. Next base: position 968,200 of record NZ_CP024869.1, read on the forward strand.
GTCCGGGTTGAGGACGTAGTGGAGGAATCGGCGCAGCGCGGTCCCACGGCCGGTCACGGCGGCCTCGAGGCCGGAATCGCCCACGTAGGTCGCGAGGTCGGTGATCAGTTCGACCGCCAGTCCGAGCTGATCGGCGTCGACCATCCCGGGGCCGACCTCGATATCGCGGTCGAGACCGGCGAGAACATAGGTGTTGTCCTCGGTCACGTGGATGTCCAGGCTGCCGTCGGTCGCGGCGATCTTGACGCGCTCGTAGGTCGCCACGTGGCTGAGGGTCTCGTCGTCGTTGTCCGCCAGGTACCGGGCCAGTCCCCTGGGGCTGGTGAACACGTACGCCTGGTCACCGTCGCCGAGGAACACCGGCCGATCGCCCAGGTAGCACCGCAGGCTGAGGTACTCCTGGTCGGCGAAGACGATCTTCACGGGGTCGATCCCGACCGTCTCCCAGAGGGAGCCCTCCGGGTAGCCGGTCGGGGCGGCTTCGGGTTCGGGCGCGGGTTCGGGGAGCGCGGCCTCGGCGGCGTCCAGGTCCGCGCGTGCGCGGTCGACCTCGTCCGGCCGCACCTCGGGCGTGGTCATGACGTCCTGGATCGCGTCGAGAACGTCGTCCCAGCCCTTCGCGACGGTCTTGCGGATCGATTTCCACAGTTTCAGCCCGTCCCGCCCGTAGAACTCGTCCATACCGCGGGTGACCGCGGCCAGGATCGGGTTGCCGTTGAAGAACTTGGTGACCGTGTCCAGTTCGCACACCTCCCCGATCGAGCGGGCGATCGCGAAGGCCTGATCGATCTCGTCGACCGACGACTCCGTGGGGTTCTCACCGAGGAGTTCGAGTACTCCGACGAGGTCGTAACAGTTCACCTCGGCGGCGCGGAACGCCAGGACGTCCGACGCCGCGAACCCGGTCCAGGAGGGGTGGTCCTGGAGGTCGTGTGGTGCGCCGCTCCGGACCAGGGCGAGGAGTTCGGCGGTCGAGTCGAACGCATAGAGGTCCTCGTCGAGCCCGAGGAACGCCTCCCAGTCGTCGTTGTCCTCTCGCCAACTGGGTGCCCAGAGTGTCGTGACGTCTCCCTCAGGGAGACCGAGCTCGATCGGGACGATGTCCTTGGCCATGCCGGTCAGCATATCCACGGCCCGTCACCGGGTGCCACGGCCCGCCCACGGGACTTCCTATTGGTCGCCTGCCGGCTCAGGGGACGGGCCTCCGGCCGGGGTCCGGTCGGTCTGCCTGCGGGCGGTGACCGCGAGCTCGACCGACCCCGAGACCAGTTCGGCCCGCCGGGTGTTGGCCCGGACGACCGCGCTGGACGTGGCCTCGAGGATGGCGGACGCCACGGCATCGCACCCGCGCCCGCGGAGTCCGGTCGCAAGTACCAACTCGATCACCGTGCCACCGGAATCGGCGGTGGCGGTCGCGATCCGGTCCCGACTCGAGGCCACCACCCGGAGGGACTCGAGTTGGTCGTGCGCGGACTCCCACTCGGCCGCGATGCCGCGGAGGCGGTCGAGAAAGGCATCGACGTCCAGCCCTCCGGCACTCACCCGGACCCCCCGTCCGGCTCGTCGCCCGCCCCCAGCCACTGCGCCCGGTCCCACTCCTGTCCGTCCCATTCCTCTTCGGCCAACCGGTCCAGGAGATCGCGGGCCTCACCCGCCGCGGCGGTGAGGGCGCGCAGCACCGCCCTCGCCACGTCCGCTGGTGGGCGGTCGAGCAGCCCGGCGGGCAGGGCCAGACCCACCGGCACACCGTCGGTACCGACCTCGGCGACGACGCCGGTCATCGGGTCGGTGTGGCGGCAGGTGTCGGGCGCCATCAGCCGGTCGGACGGTAGAACCCGTGGAAGGACATACCGATGTTGTCGGTGCGCAGCGCAGACACCGACACGGGGTCCCCGGCCTCGACGAGTTGGCCGTTGCCGATGTACATCGCGACGTGGCCGTCCCACACGGCCAGATCGCCCGGCATGAGGTCGGAGGCGTCCACCTGCGCACCCACGCCCTGCTCCTGCGCCAGACGCGGGATCTCCACCCCGGCATCCCGGTACGCCCACTGGGTCAGGCCGCTGCAGTCCAGGCCCTGGCCCGGGGTCGTGCCGCCCCACACGTACGGCACGCCCTGCTGGCTGAGCGCGTTGCGGACGGCTCCGGCGGCCTGTTCGTTGGGGGCGGTGGCCACCGATCCGTCGGGGAGCACCACGTCGACGCCGCCTCCGACGACGCCTGCTCCCGCGGACCCTCCGGCGACGCCCGCGGACCCGCCGGGCCCGGCCGGGTCTCCGCCGGGGGACACCGCACCGACCGCCGACGCGGGGCCCGGGCCGGCCAGCGACCCCGGACCGGAACCCGTGTGGGCGGCGGTCGAGGCGTTGATCGCGCCACCCGCGCCCGAGTCGGCGATCACCCCGGGCGTGCGCGGCGCGTCGGGGATTCCCGCGGCGATGGCGCGCATCTCGAGGGTCGGTCCCGTGAGTTCGAGTTGGACCCGCTCCGCCACCTGGATGCCGCGGGCCAGGTGCTCCGTGGCCAGCCCGAGCAGCGCCACCTGACCGGGCGGGGTCATCAGAGCGGGCCCCAGCGCGGCCGCCCTGGCGAGGAATTGTTGCACGATGCCGATCACCTCGACGGTGCCGCGGACGACGATATCGGCCGCCACGGCGGTGACCCTGGCGATCTCGCCAGCGGACTCGCCGAGCGCCTCCACCGTGCGACCGATCTCGGCCACCGAGTGCGCGGCGCCGAGGGAGGCGAGGGAGTCCCACGTCTCGGAGAGCAGACGCTCGAGCGGTGGTCCGAGCCTCTGGGCCACCTCCAGTCCGTCGCCCACCGGTCGCATCACGTCCCGGGCGGCTTCGGAGACGAACTCCTCCGCCGAGAGCAGGTCGAGGATCTGCCGGATGGGCCCCGCGTAGGCCAGCGCGTCGGCGATCACCGGGCCGGACCTGCGATCCCGGGCAGTTCGTTCCCCGCCGCACCGATCGCCTCGGCACCCCCAACGTCGGACTCGGTGTACACCCGGCCGGTCTCGAGGACCAGGTGCCCGGCGGCATCGCTCACCCGGGCCACACCTGCGAGCACCTCCCGGTGCCGCGCGGTGGCGGCGAGCAGGGCGGACATGAAGTCGGCCCCGACCGGTCCGAGCACGGGGGCCACCTCGTCCAAAGGCAGCGAGTCCACGGCCCCGAGGACGCCCCCCAGGGCGTCCGCCAACGTGGTCAACCCCGTACCCAGCTCCCGCAGTCCGTCCACGTGGACGTCGATCGCTCCGTCCGCCATTCCCTCGCCCCTCGTCGCCGTCTCGTCCCGTCACAGGGTTCGACGCCTCGCGGGCCCGCACCGGTTCCGCCCGGTCGGAGAATTCTCCGCTGTGGAATCCTGTCGGGCATGGACATCATCGTCGTGGACCACCCGCTGGTCGGGGACCGGCTACGCACGCTGAGGGACTCCGTCACCGACACCGCCGGCTTCCGGGCGGCGATGGACGCTCTCGGCACCATGCTCTGCTACGAGGCCTTCCGCTCCATCCCGACCACCGAGGTCCCCGTGACCACACCGGTGGCAGAGACGACGGGTGTCGCGGTCGACGGCGTCCCGCTCGTCGTACCGGTCCTGCGGGCGGGGCTGGGTCTGCTGGATCCGGCCACCCGGTTGCTCCCGGGCGCGCAGGTCGGGTTCGTGGGCCTGGCGCGCGACGAGGAGACGCACGCCCCGGTCTCCTATCTGTGCTCCCTTCCGGACGACCTCGCCGGACGGCACGTCGTCGTGTTGGATCCGATGCTCGCCACCGGGGGGTCGCTGGTCTCGACCCTGGAGACCCTGGCCGAACGAGGCGCGACCGGGGTCACCGTGGTGTGCGTCCTGTGCGCCCCGGAGGGGATCGAGACCGTGCGGGCGTCGGGACTGGCGTCGCGGCTCGTCACCGCGACCGTCGACGACCGGCTCGACGACGACGCCTTCATCGTCCCCGGGCTCGGAGACGCGGGCGATCGCCTGTTCGGCCCCCGCTGACCCAGCTCTCCGACCCTCAGGAGGTGAGGGCGGCGGCGACGCGATCGGCCAGAGCGGTCAGCCGTCGTCCGGCATCCTCCCGGTCGGACGTCGACGGACGTGGGGTCGTCCACGCTTCGACGTAGGTCTTGAGCAGGGGCTCGGTGCCCGACGGGCGGATCACCGCCCGTGCACCCTCGGTCACGACACGGAGACCCGCCGAACCGTCCACAGGTGATACGGACCCGGTCGCGCTCAGCCGTTCGGCCACGCGACGGAGCTCCGAGCGGGGCTCGGCACCGGGGGCGAGTGGATGGGCGACGTTGCGCCGGAGGTGCGCACCGAACTCCTCGGCGAGCGCGTCGAGCCCCGCACCGACCGACCGCCCGGCCGACCCGACCATCGCGCACCACGCGCCGGCCGCGGAGATGCCGTCCTTGTCCGCCACCACCTCAGGGAGCACACAGTGGCCGATCGCCTCCTCGTACGCGTAGAGCAGGTGATCGGCCGCGCGGACCAGCCATTTGAACCCGGTGAGCGTCTCCACGTGCCGGCCCCCGCGGGCCGGGACGAGGAGCGAGGGCAGTCTCGACGACACGAGGGTGGAGGCCACGACCGGGACGCCTGGCCCCGAGCCCGGTGCCCGGACCGATCCGGGGAGCGGGGTGGTCAGCAGGTGGTCGGCGAGCAGCCCGCCGGTGTCGTCGCCGTCGAGCATCCGCCACCGCCCGTCCGGGGTCCGGTAGCCCATCGCGCACCGGTCCGCGTCCGGATCGAGCGCCAGCGCGACATCCGCACCGATCTCCTCCGCGACCCGTCGAAGGCGCAGGGTGGTGGCCGGCCGCTCCGGATTGGGCGACTCGACGGTGGGGAAGTCCGGATCCGGGTGCTCCTGCTCGGGCACCAGGGTCACGTCGTCGATCCCGATCCCGGCCAGGACGCGTCGGCAGATCTCGCCGCCCACCCCGTGAACGGGGGTCAGGGCCACGCGCGGGGGCCGGGCGGGGACGGGCAGACCGGCCACGACGGAGGCCACGTAGTCGTCGACGAGCGTGGGGTCCACCCGCGCACCGGTCGCGGTGCCATCCCGGACGCCGACCCCCTCACGCTCCGCCGCCCTGAGGTGTTGCTCGATGTGGGAGTCCGTCGGGGGGACGATCTGTGCTCCGTCCGGGCCGTAGACCTTGATCCCGTTGTCGGTGGCGGGGTTGTGCGAGGCCGTCACCACCAGTCCGGCGACCGCACCCCTGGACCGCACCGCCGCCGCGATGACGGGGGTGGGGACGGGCGAGCCCGGGACGACGACGACGAGGCCGTGCGCGGTCAGGACGGCGGCCACCACGTCGACGAATCCCGCCGAGCCGTGCCGGGCGTCACCCCCCACGATGACGGTCGAACCGGCGGGCTCACGCGTCCGAAGGTGGCGGGCGACGGCGGTGGCGACCAGTGTGACCGTGCCGGCGTTCATCCGGTCCGGCCCCGGACCAAGCTGGGCGCGGACTCCCGCGGTGCCGAAGGTCAGGGGCACGGCGCGCTCCCGGGCATGTCCTGCTCAGGCCCGCGCGACGGCGGGGACGAGCGCGCGGAGGGCGCGCGAGAGCCGTTCGGATCCGGCGGTCCCCGCGGCCAGGACCTCGGCGTGGTCGAGGGGCTGCCCGGTGACTCCGGCGGCGAGGTTGGTCACCAGCGACACCCCGACCACCCGCAGTCCGAGTCCTCTGGCCGCCACGGTCTCCGGGACGGTCGACATCCCCACCAGGTCGGCGCCGAGGGTGCGCAGCATCCTGATCTCGGCCGGGGTCTCGTACTGGGGGCCGGGCATCGCGGCGTAGACGCCCTCGGCCGGTCGGGTCCCGGTGGCCGCCCGGAGCGCCTCCGCCGCCACCCGGCGCAGGCGCGGCGAGTAGGCGTCCACGAGGTCGACGAAGGCGGGGCCGGTCAGGGGGGACCGGCCCGTCAGGTTGAGGTGGTCGCGGATCAGGACGAGTTCGCCCACCGCGAGATCCTCCCGGACACCGCCGGCGGCGTTGGTGAGGACCAGGGCGTCGGAACCGACCGCGGCCGCGAGGTGTGCGGGGTGGACCACGGGCTCGGTGCCCACGCCCTCGTAGAGGTGGGTGCGCCCGGCGACCACCACCACCGGCAGCCCGTCGACCAGGCAGCTCGTCACCGTCCCGCGGTGACCGGCGGCCGACGGTGGCACGAACCCGGGCAGCCCGGCCATCGGGACGGCCACCGCGGTTCCGGGGTCGGCCAGTCCCACGACCAGATCGGACCAGCCGGAACCCAGGACGAGGGTCACCCGGTGGGCGGGTCGCCCGCTCGCGCGGGCGACGGCGTCCGCGGCCGCGCGGGCGTCGGCGGTGGGGGAGAGCAGAGGCGGCATCGACACAGGTGTACCCGGAGTCCTACGCGCCCGGGCCGACGTTGCGGGATTCCCGGGTACGCAGTTCCCGCACATAGGGGTCGGGCGCGCCGGCGCACTCGGCGGCATCCGCCAGGAGGCCCAGATACCGCGCCGACGGCAGGCCTCCCTCGAAGGCGTCCATGACGTACAGCCAGACCAGTTCCGTGCCCTCCGCCGGGCCGGGGGAGGGCGAGGTGACCGCGAACTCGGACTCCTGGGCGCCGACCGGGGGCCCGGGGGGGACGGCGGGACGGCGCTCCACCCGGACCCGGATCTTCCGGGCCGGCATCGAGTCCGTGCCCTCCCACCGGTCGAGGGCGCGGGCGTCGTCGTCGGGGACGTCGTAGAGCACCACGAACACCCTCGACTCCGGGTCCTCGACCACCGTGGCGACGGCGCCCTCCCATGTCGGGTCCTCGCCCGCGAAGGTCAGACGCCAGCCGTGCAGCCACGCGGTTCCGGCGAACGGTGAGTGCGGCGCGCGGGCGTTCATCTGTTCGGGATGCATGTTGGTCCCGTACGCGGCGTAGAGAGGCACGGCGACCAGAGTAGTCCCTCGGCCGGGTGTGGCCCCGGCGTCCTCCGGCCCCGTGCCGCCGGTTCGACTACCGTGTACGGCGGACGCGACGCGGTCCACCACAGTGGCCCGCGGCGCCCGGCCCCGACCCCGTGACCCGTGGAGGACCACCTGTGACGCAGCGCATCATCATCATCGGCGGCGGTCCCGCCGGTTACGAGGCCGCCCTGGTGGCCGCCCAGTACGGTGCGGATGTCACGATCGTGGACGCCGAGGGGATCGGCGGTAACTGCGTGCTCACCGACTGCGTGCCCTCCAAGACGTTCATCGCGACCACGGGCGTGCGCACGGACATGCGCCGCGCCGAGGAGATGGGCGTCGAGATGCACTTCGACCCCACCGCCTACCGGCTCGGCCAGGTCAACGGCCGGGTCAAGTCACTGGCCCGCGCCCAGTCCGCCGACATCAGGTCCCAGCTCCAGCGCGAGGGCGTGCGGCTGTTGTCGGGTACCGCGCGGCTGCACGATTCGCGGCCGGGAATGGCCTCGCACCGCGTGCTCGTGTCCCTGGACAACGGCCAGGAGAAGATCCTCGACGCGGACGTGGTGCTGATCGCCACCGGTTCCAATCCGCGCATCATCTCCGGCGCGGAGCCGGACGGGGAGCGGATCCTGACCTGGCGGCAGCTCTATGACCTCACCGAGCTCCCCTCGCATCTGGTGGTCGTGGGGTCCGGTGTGACCGGTGCCGAGTTCGTCTCCGCGTTCACGGAGATGGGCGTCAAGGTCACCATGGTCTCCAGCCGCGACCGCGTCCTGCCCCACGAGGACGCCGACGCGGCGCTGGTGCTGGAGGAGGCGCTCAGCGAGCGTGGCGTCGCTCTGGTCAAGCACGCCCGCGCGGACGCGGTCGAGCACCACGAGGACGGGATCATCGTCCGACTGGGCGACGGCCGGACCGTCAAGGGGTCGCATGCCCTGATGTGCGTGGGTTCGGTACCCAACACCGGTGACCTGGGATTGGAGAGCGCCGGCATCGAGGTCCAGCGCAGCGGGCACATCAAGGTCGACCGCGTCTCCCGCACCACCGCCGCCGGCATCTACGCCGCTGGGGACTGTACCGATCTGTTCCCCCTGGCCTCGGTGGCGGCGATGCAGGGTCGCATCGCGATGTACCACGCGCTGGGCGAAGGGGTCAGTCCCATCAAACTCCGCACCGTCGCATCGGCGGTCTTCACCCGACCCGAGATCGCCACCGTCGGCATCTCCCACGCGCAGATCGAGAGCGGGGAGGTCCCCGCCCGAGTCGAGGTGTACCCGCTGGCGGGCAACCCCCGCGCGAAGATGCGCAGCCTCCGCCGCGGTTTCGTGAAGCTCTTCTGCCGACCGGCCTCCGGGGTGGTGATCGGTGGGGTGATCGTGGCCCCCACCGCGTCCGAGCTCATCCTGCCCGTCTCCGTTGCCGTGCGGAATCAGCTCACAGTGGGCGACCTCGCCGGATCCTTCTCCGTCTACCCCTCCATGACCGGGTCGATCACGGAGGCCGCGCGCCAGCTCATGCGGCACGACGACCTGGACTGATCCGGGGCGGGTGGACCGGGGTGAAGCCTCGAATAAGTTTAGGCTAAGCTCACACCCGGTGTCGGCGACGCGGCACCGGGACTGTGAGGGAGGAACCCTGATGATGCGACGCCGCCTGGCCGCGCTCGCCGCCGTCGGTTCGCTGGTGGTGGGGCTGGCGGCCTGCACCACGGACGGTGCCGGAGACGATTCCGATGCGCTGGTGGTCTACTCGGGCCGCAGCGAGAACCTCGTCGGCCCGCTGCTGGCGCAGATCGGGGAGAGGACCGGTATCGACCTCGAGGTGCGGTACGCGAGCACCCCCGAGATGGCCGCCCAGATCGCGGAGGAGGGCCAGGCCAGCCCCGCCGACATCTTCTTCTCTCAGGACGCAGGTGCGCTCGGCGCCCTGTCCAAGGAGGGTCTGCTCGAGCCGCTCGACGAGGCGACGATCGCGCAGGTCCCCGCCCAGTACCGGGCGACCGACGGGACCTGGGTCGCGACGAGCCTGCGCGCCCGCGTGCTGGTCTATGACTCGGAGGTGCTCGAGGAGTCCGAGGTCCCGGACACCATCGACGCCCTCACCGAGCCCGAGTGGAGGGGCAAGGTCGGGTACGCCCCCACCAACGCCTCGTTCCAGTCCTTCGTCACCGGACTGCGGGTCGACCGCGGCGACGAGGCGGCCGAGCAGTGGCTCCGCGACTTCCTGGCCAACGAGCCGAAGACCTACGACAACAACGTGGCGCTCCTCGAGGCGGCCGACACCGGCGACGTCGAGCTCGGACTGACCAATCACTACTACTGGTACAACACCGCCCAGGAGAAGGGCGAGGAGAACATGCGGGCGCGGGTGCACTACCTGACCAAGGGCGATCCCGGTGCGCTGGTCAACGTGGCCGGCGTCGGTGTGCTCGCCTCGTCGGACCGCCAGGAGGACGCGCTCCGGGTGGTCCAGGAGCTCCTCGGGGAGCAGTCCCAGCTCTACTTCCTCGAGGAGGACAGCGAGTACCCGGTCGTGCCGGGCATCACCTCGGACGCCGTCGGTCTGCCCCCACTCGAGTCCCTCGGGGGGCCCGATATCGATCTCGGGGACCTGGACGGGCTCGAGCAGACCCAGCAGATGCTCACTCGCGTGGGCATGATCTGACGGTTCCGCCATAGACGCCCGTCCCCGTCTGCGTGGCGGCCGCCCCCTCCTCGGGGCGGCCGCCACTGTGGCGTGCTCCGCGGCCCTCATCCCGCTGGTCTATCTGTTCATCCGTGCGGGGGAACGTGGCCCGGCCTACGCCCTCGAGGTGGTCCGGTCCGGTCGGTCCGCCGAACTGCTGGTCAACACCGTCGTGCTGGTGGTGCTGGTCACCGCGGCGAGTGTGGTGGTGGGCGTGACCCTGGCGTGGCTGACGGTGAGGACGGATCTCCCCGGTGCGCCGCTGATCGGAGCGCTGCTCTGCGTGCCGCTCGCCATGCCGTCCTACGTCCTCGGCTACCTGTGGGTGGCGGACTTCCCACGGTTCCTCGGTCTGCCCGGGTCGGTCGTCGTGTTGACGATCTCGTGTTACCCGTACGTCTACCTCCCCGCCGCCGCGGCACTGCGGAGCGTCGACCCCGGTCTCGAGGAGGTCGCACGGACGCTGGGCCGCGGGTCGGTCAGGGCCGTGCTCGGTGTGACGTTGCGCCAGATCAGGCCCGCGGTCGCGGCCGGGGCGCTCCTGGTGGCCCTGTACACGCTCTCGGACTTCGGAGCGGTGGCCATGCTGCGGTTCGACGCGTTCACCGTCGGGATCTACCACAGCTACCGGGCCTCGTTCGACAGGGTGCCCGCGGCGGTCCTGGCCTGTGTGCTCATCCTGGTGGCGCTCGTGGTGATGGTGGGAGAGCGGCGGGCCCGACGGGGCGAGGTGGCGAGGGTCGGCGCCGGGGTGGACTCTCTCCCGGACCGCGTCCGGCTCGGACGGTTCATGCCGCCGGCGCTGCTGGTGGTGGGGGTGGTCCTGGCCGGCGGCGTTCTCGCCCCGCTCGTCGGCCTGGTCCGGTGGGTGCGGGCCGCCGCCGAGGTCGACGTCTCGTGGGATCCGGTCCTCTCGGCCGCGGCCACGACCGCGGGCGTGTCCGGCATCGCGGCGCTGGTGACGATCGTGCTGGCCCTTCCCATCGGGATCCTCGCGGCGCGGTCGGACGGCCCGCTCGCCCGGACCACCGAGGCGGTCGCCCAGATCGGTTTCGCCCTGCCCGGTATCACGGTCGGACTGGCCGTCGTGTTCGTGGGGATCCGATTGGTTCCCGGCCTGTACCAGCAGGTCCCCATGCTCGTGTTCGGATACGTGGTGCTGTTCCTCCCGCTCGCCGTGGGAGTGGTCCGGTCCGCGATCGGCGCGATACCGACCGCCCTCGAGGACGCCTCGGGGGCGCTGGGGTCGGGCCGGTTCCGGACCTTCGTCCGCGTGGTCGCGCCGCTGTCGATGCCGGGCGTCCTCGCCGGGGGGAGCCTGGTGTTCCTCAGCGTGGCCAAGGAACTCCCCGCGACCCTTCTACTCCGCCCCACGGGGACGCAGACCCTGGCCACCGCCATGTGGTCCCACACGGAGGTGGCGGCCTACTCGCAGGCCGCTCCCTACGCCGCGATGCTGGTGGCCGTGGCGGTGATCCCCGCCGTGGTGCTCGGCCGGTCCTTCGGGTGGGGTACGGGCGGGTCCGGGCGGGGAGTACCGGCCCGGGCGGCCATCTCGGCTCGTTCGGAGGAGACCCAGGTGAGTGCCACATGACGGGCGACAGACGCCCCGGTGGCGTTCTCGAGCTCCGGGGGGTCGCCGGGGGCTACGGCGGCGCCACCGTGGTCCGAGACCTCGATCTGACCGTGGGCTCGGGCGAGGCGCTGGCCGTCCTCGGTGCCTCCGGGTCGGGTAAGACCACCGTCCTGCGCATGATCGCCGGGCTCCACCCCGTCTCGGCGGGGCGGATTCTCGTCGACGGTCGCCGGGTGGACCCGCTGCCCGCCCAACATCGCGGGATAGGTCTGGTCCCCCAGCAGGGCGCCCTGTTCCCGCACCTGTCGGTGGCCAAGAACGTCGGGTTCGGACTCGTGCCGGTCGACCCGCTGGCGCGATGGCGGAGCCGGAGGGAACGCGCGGCCCGGGTGCGCGAGGTCCTGGACCTCGTCGGGTTGGCGGACCGCGCCGACGACCGCCCTTCCCGACTGTCCGGCGGTCAGCAGCAGCGGGTCGCGCTGGCACGAGCTCTCGCCCCGGGTTCGGGCTTGATCCTCCTGGACGAGCCGTTCAGCGCTCTCGACGCCGCCCTACGGGGGCGGGTCCGCGCGGAGGTCTCGGCGCTGCTCGCGGAGTCCGGCGCGACGTCGGTCCTCGTCACCCACGACCGCGCGGAGGCGCTGGCCACCGCTGACCGGGTGGCCGTGCTCATCGACGGTCGTCTCGCCCAGGTCGACACTCCCGAACGGCTCTACTATCACCCGGTCAGTCGTGAGGTCGCCCAGCTCGCGGGAGAGGTCGTCCTGCTCCCGGCCGCCGCGGACGGCGGGGTCGCGCAGACCGCGATCGGCACCGTCCCGCTCGACTCGCCCGCGCACGGCGACGGAACCGTCCTGTGGCGCCCCGAGAGCCTGGCGGTCCGACGGGTCGGAGCAGAGGGTCACGGAGTGTGCACGGGCGTGGAGTTCGTCGGCGCGTCGACCCTGGTCCGGATGCGCTTCGACGGGACCGGGCAGAGCTTCGCGGTCCCCGTCTCGGGCGGCCGGATCGTCGAGGTGGGGGACCGGGTGGAGGTGACGCCCTCGCGGCCCGCCGTCTTCCACGCCGGGCCGCCGACCCCCGGCTGATCAGCTCTCCGTGGCCGCCCATCCCAGGGTCCGTTCGACGGCGTCGTTCCACCGACCCCACAGGCGTGCGCGCTCGTCCTCGGCCATCCGCGGCTGCCATCGCCGGTCCTCCCGCCACAACTCGCGGAGCCGGTCGGGGGAGTCCCACTGGCCCACCGCGAGACCCGCGGCGAACGCGGCGCCCAGTGCGGTGGTCTCGGTGACCTCGGGTCGGATCACGTCGATGCCCAGGATGTCGGCCTGGAACTGCATCAGGTAGTCGTTGACCACCATCCCGCCGTCGACGCGCAGCGCGTCGGCGGTCTCACCGGCATCGGCGGCCATCGCGTCGGTCATCTCGCGGGACTGGAAGGCCGTGGCCTCGAGCGCGGCTCGCGCCAGGTGTGCTCGCGTGTGGAACCGCGTCAGGCCCACCAGCGTCCCGCGCGCGTCCGGACGCCACCGCGGGGCGAGGAGCCCGGAGAACGCCGGCACGAGGTAGCAGTCGCCGTTGTCCCGGAGGGATGTGGCGAGATCCTCGGTCTCCTCGGCACTCGAGATCACCCCGAGGTTGTCCCGCAGCCACTGCACCAGCGAGCCCGCCATCGCGACGGAGCCCTCCAGGGCGTACACGGGGTCGGCGTCCCCGAGCTGGTAGCAGACGGTGGTGAGCAGACCGTTGTCACTGAACTGGGGCGTGGTGCCGGTGTTGAGAAGGAGGAACGCGCCGGTCCCGTAGGTGTTCTTGGCATCGCCGGGGTCGAAGCAGGTCTGGCCGAACATGGCGGCCTGCTGATCACCGAGGATCCCCGCGATGGGGGTGCCGCCGAACATTCGTCGCTCGGTCACGTGACCGATCACCCCCGAGGACGGCACGATGTCGGGCAGCATCGCCCGCGGCACCCCCATCTCGCGGCAGAGCTCGTCACACCAGTCGAGGGTCCGGAGGTCCATGAGCAGGGTGCGCGAGGCGTTGGTGACGTCGGTGACGTGCAGGGCCGGTTCGCCGTCGGTGCCGCCGCGGCGGCCACCTGTCAGGTTCCACACCAGCCACGAATCGATGGTCCCGGCCAACAGCTCTCCGGCCTCGGCCCGCTCCGTGCCCCGCCGCCCCTCGGAATCGAGGTGATCGAGGATCCAGCGGATCTTCGGACCCGCGAAATACGTGGACAGGGGCAGTCCGGTGGCGTCCCGGAACCGGTCGTCTCCGTCCGGGTGCGCTGCGGCCAACCGGGAGCAGATCCCGGAGGTCCGGGTGTCCTGCCAGACGATCGCGTTGTACACCGGTTCGCCGGTCTCCCGCTCCCACACCACCACGGTCTCCCGCTGATTGGTGATCCCGATCGCGCTCACCAGTGCCGGTTCGAGATCGGCGTGGCCGGCCACCTGGGCCATGGCGGTGCGCACGTTCTCCCAGATCTCCAACGGGTCGTGTTCCACCCATCCGGCCCGGGGCAGGATCTGCCGGTGTTCGACCTGGGCGGTCGCCGCGGGCACCGGCAGGCCGTCGTGGTCGAAGAGGATGGCCCGCGAGGACGTGGTCCCCTGGTCGATCGCGAGGATGAAGGTGTTACGCGTCACGTCGCCAGACTACGTCCGGCCGGGCGTAGAGTCGGGCGCGACCGGCCGGAATCCGATACCCGGCCCCGGAGGGAGCACGATGCCCACGAACAGATCCAGGTCCGTACTCGGCCCGGAACGCCGGGTCGAGGCGTGGCGGAAGCTCTCCGAGGAGTCCTTCGACCTCGTGATCGTGGGCGGGGGCGTGGTGGGCACCGGCAGCGCCGTCGACGCGGCGACGCGCGGCCTGAGCGTGGCGGTGGTGGAGGCGCGCGACTTCGCCGCCGGTACCTCCTCGCGCAGCTCCAAGATGTTCCACGGGGGGCTCCGTTACCTGGAACAACTCGACTTCGGGCTCGTCGCGGAGGCCCTCCACGAGCGCGAACTCAGCATGACCCGACTGGCCCCGCACCTGGTCAAGCCCCTGAAGTTCCTGTTCCCGCTGACCCGCCGGTTCTGGGAACGCCCCTACATGGCCGCGGGGTTCGTCCTCTACGACCTCATGGGCGGCGCCAAGAGCGTCCCGCCGCAGAAGCACTACAGCCGCGCGGGTGCGCACCGGTTGGCCCCCGGTCTTCGCGAGGACATCGTGGTGGGCGGCATCCGGTACTGGGACACCCTGGTCGACGACGCCCGTCACACCCTCACCCTCGCCCGGACCGCGGCGCTCCACGGTGCGGTGGTCGCCAACTCCACCCAGGTGATCGGGTACCTGCGGGACGGCGACCGGGTGACCGGGGTGCGGGTCCGCGACGCCGAGAGCGGAGCGGAGACCGATGTCCGCGCCGAGGTGGTGCTCAACGCGGCCGGGGTGTGGACGGACCATCTGCAGGAGATGTTGGGGGAGGTGGGCGGTTTCACGGTCCGTGCCTCGAAGGGGGTTCACATCGTGGTGGACCGCGACAAGGTCGACTCCGAGGCGGCCCTGATCCTGCGGACCGAGAAGTCAGTGCTCTTCGTGATCCCCTGGGGCGAGTACTGGATCATCGGCACGACCGACACCGACTGGCAACTCGACCTGGCCCACCCGGCGGCGACGGGGGCGGACATCGACTACATCCTCGGACACGTCAACGCCGTTCTCACCACCCCGATCGATCGAGACGACGTCCGCGGCGTGTACGCGGGCCTTCGCCCCCTGCTCTCGGGCGGGGCCGACTCGACCGCCAAGCTCTCACGGGAACACGCGGTGATGCGCGCGGCACCCGGGGCCGTGGTGGTGGCGGGCGGCAAGTACACCACCTACCGGGTCATGGCGGCTGATGCGGTCGACGCCGCGGTGGCCGAGTTGGGGCCCGAGCGCGCGGAGACCGTTCCGGCCTCGACCACCGATCGCATCCCGCTCCTCGGTGCCGACGGCTACCCGGCGATGGTCAACCGCGCGGACCGGATCGCGGACGATTACGAGATCAGGGAGGAACAGGTCCAGCACCTGCTGGGTCGGTACGGTTCGCTCCTCGAGGACGTGCTCGATCTGGCTGCGGACCGCCCGGATCTGCTGGAATCCCTCGTCGGCGCCGACCGCTACCTGCGGGTGGAGGTGGTCTACGCCGCGCTGGCGGAGTCCGCGCTGCACCTGGAGGACGTCCTGGTGCGCCGCACCCGGATCTCGATGGAGTACCAGCACGGAGGCGTGGCCTGTGCTCGAGAAGTCGCCCAACTCATGGCGGAAGTGTTGGACTGGGGTCCCGACCGCGTCGAGCGGGAGGTCCGGATGTTCGAGCAACGGGTCGAGGCCGAGCGGGCGAGCCAGGTGACGGAGTCCGACGACGAAGCCGATCATTTCCTTCGCGGCGTCCCCGAGATCCGCGAGTTCCTGGTGGAGGCGACCGTCGATCCCGCCGTCGCCGAACCGGTGGTCGACCACCCGGGCTGACCGGGCACGAACCCCGCGGGGGAGGGACGCAGTCCTGACGGCGCTCCCCGCATGAGACGTCGGCGCCGCCCGGGTGGGCGGCGCCGACGTCTCATGCGGGTGGGGTCAGCGGATCACTTGATCTCGCAGAGCACCGTGCCCTGGGTGACCGCGGCTCCGGCGTCCACGGAGAGGTCGGTGACGACGCCGTCCTTGTGCGCGGTGACCGGGTTCTCCATCTTCATGGCCTCGAGGACGGCGATGAGTTCGCCGGTCTTGACCTCCTGGCCCTCCTCGACGGCCACCTTGACCACGGTGCCCTGCATCGGGGCGGAGACGGCGTCCCCGGAGGCGGCGGCACCGGCGGCCCCACCACGGGTGCGTGCCTTGGCCTTGCGGCGGACGGTGCCACCGTTATGGGATCCGCCGAAGGCGAGGTCGCCGGGCAGCGAGACCTCGACGCGACGGCCGTCCACCTCGACGACGACCTTCTTCCGCTCGACCGGCTCGTCGTCGTCGGCGGGGGCGCCGGTGGCGCTCCACGGCTCGATCGGGTTGTCCCACTCCTCCTCGATCCACTTGGTGTAGACGTCGAAGCCCTTCCCGTCTCCCACGAAGGCGGGGTTGGCGACGACGTGGGAGTGGAACGGGATGACGGTGGCCATGCCCTCGACCGTGTACTCGGCGAGCGCGCGGGCCGACCGTGCCAGCGCCTGGTCGCGGTCCTCGCCCCAGACGATGAGCTTGGCGAGCATCGAGTCGAACTGGCCGCCGATGGTGTCGCCCTGCTCGACTCCGGAGTCGACGCGGACACCCGGCCCACTGGGCTCGTGGTACGCCGTGATGGTGCCGGGGGCGGGCAGGAAGCCACGGCCGGCGTCCTCACCGTTGATGCGGAACTCGAACGCGTGGCCGCGCGGGGTCGGGTCCTCGGTGAACTCGAGGACCTCGCCCTCCGCGATCTTGAACTGCTGCAGGACCAGGTCGATGCCCGCGGTCTCCTCGGTGACCGGATGCTCCACCTGGAGTCGGGTGTTGACCTCGAGGAAGGAGATGGTGTCGCCCTGGACCATGTACTCGACGGTGCCGGCGCCGTAGTAGCCGGCCTCCTTGCAGATCGCCTTGGCGGAGTCGTGGATCCGCTTGCGCTGTTCGTCGGTGAGGAACGGGGCGGGGGCCTCCTCCACGAGCTTCTGGAAGCGGCGCTGGAGGGAGCAGTCGCGGGTGCCGGCCACGACGACGTTGCCGTGCTGGTCGGCGAGCACCTGCGCCTCGACGTGGCGGGCCTTGTCGAGGTACTGCTCGACAAAGCACTCGCCGCGGCCGAAGGCGGCGGTGGCCTCACGGGTGGCCGAGTCGAAGAGTTCGGCGACCTCCGACATCTCGTGGGCGACCTTCATCCCGCGCCCGCCGCCGCCGAAGGCGGCCTTGATGGCGATGGGCAGGCCGTACTGCTCCGCGAACTTCACGACCTCGTCGGCATTGGCGACGGGGTCCTTGGTGCCGGCCGCCATCGGCGCGTTGGCCCGCTCGGCGATGTGCCGCGCGGTGACCTTGTCGCCGAGGTCACGGATGGCGTTCGGCGGGGGGCCGATCCAGATCAGGCCGGCGTCGATGACGGCCTGCGCGAAGTCGGCGTTCTCGGAGAGGAATCCGTACCCGGGGTGGATGGCGTCGGCGCCGGACTTGGCGGCGGCGTCGAGGATCTTGTCGAAGACCAAGTAGGACTCCGCGGAGGTGGTGCCTCCGAGGGCGAAGGCCTCGTCCGCCAGCTTGACGAAGAGGGCGTCGGCGTCGGGCTCGGCGTACACGGCCACGCTGGCCAGGCCGGCGTCCTTCGCCGCGCGGATCACACGGACGGCGATCTCGCCGCGGTTGGCGACGAGGACCTTGGTGATGTGAGAGCTGGCATGACTGGGCACTCAGGGCCTCCTGGTGATGGACGTCTCTTAGACCGGTGCGCCCGGTGGGGGACCGATATTCTCCAGCAGTCTAATGAGAGGCCCCCCTCATGTGTGGGATTGGGGGTCCGTGAGCTGCTCCGTGGGGTCGGGTGCTTCGGGACTCGGCCTCTCTGACCTGCTGTTCAGGCGCGAAGCTCAGGCCGCCACACCTGGTGTGCATGTATCCCGGCGTCCTCGAGGAGGCGCCGCAACAGCGGAAGACTGAGTCCGATGACACTCGACGGGTCGCCGTCGATCCGGTCGATGAACCACCCGCCGAGCGACTCGATGGTGAAGGCGCCCGCGCACTCGAGGGGTTCGCCGGTGCGGAGGTACACATCGAGGTCGGAGTCCGAGGGAGCGCCGAAGTGGACGGTGGTGTCGGAGGTGTCGGTCGCTCGCCCGGTGACGACGAGGGGCCCGTCCCCGGTGAGGTCGGCGAGCACGACGGCGTGGCCGGTGATGAGGACCCCGTGACGACCCCGCATCTTCTGCCACCGCGCCATCGCCCGTTCGTAGGTGTGCGGCTTGCCCTCGAGCCGACCGTCGACCAGGAGCATCGAATCGCAGCCCACGACGACGAGGGTGTCGGCCCCGGCCCCCCGGGCCTCGTCCGCGAGCGACTCGCCCTCACGGTCGAGGACGTCCTGCGCCTTCGCCCGGGCCAGTTCCTCCACCACGCGTACATGCGGGGTCCCCTCGGCGAGAGCGGCCTGGAGCGCGTCCTCGTCGACCTGGGGGTGGCGGATGAGCGGGTCGACCCCGGCCTGCTGGAGGATCCGTAGGCGGGACGGGGAGGCGGAGGCGAGGACGACTCTGATCATGGGCCCAGCGTAGCCACGGCCGCGGACCCCCGCGGCGGGGCGACGGTGCGTGTGGCGGCGGGTGGGCGCGGTGGTGAAGGGGTGCGGAAACCGCCGCCGCCCCCACCGCTGCACTCGTGCCGGCGCGTCGGTGCGCGCGGGCGTGCAGGGTCGGGGGCGGCTGTGGGATGTCGCCAGGGGGGCCGGGCTCAGTACTGGCGGCGGTTGAGGAACGACGTGGGGTTGTACCCGAACGGCGGCCGCAGTCGCTCCTCGTAAGACCCCCAGTCGTCCTTGATGCCCGTGGGGAACTCGCCCTCGTGGACGGCGTTGCCCTGCGCGGTCGCCAGGACGGCGGACAGGATGCCGACCTCGACCGCGGTGGGGTTGCCGCGCACGACCCGGAAGAACGGTTCCGCCGGTGCCGTCGTCGCGTCCCCGCCCGCGCCCACCACCGGGTCCTGCTGCTCTGCGGCGGTCACAGCGGGATGTTCCCGTGCTTCTTGGCGGGCACCTCGACGACCTTGCGGTCGAGGAGGCGGAGTGCCTGGGCGACCTGCAGGCGCGTGTGCGACGGCGGGATCACGGCGTCGACGTACCCGCGCTCGGCGGCGACGTACGGGTTGACGAGGGTGTCCTCGTACTCGGCCTGGAGCTTCAGGCGCAGCGCGTCGACGTCCTCGCCGTTGGCCGCCGCCTGCTTGAGCTGGTCGCGGTAGACGAACCCCACGGCCCCCGACGCGCCCATCACCGCGATCTCGGCCGTAGGCCACGCCAGATTGATGTCCGCGCCCATGTGCTTGGAGCCCATGACGTCGTAGGCCCCACCGTAGGCCTTGCGGGTGATCACGGTGACCTTGCCGACGGTGGCCTCACCGTAGGCGTACAGCAGCTTCGCGCCGCGGCGGATGATCCCGTCGAACTCCTGTCCGGTACCCGGGAGGAAGCCGGGGACGTCGACGAGGGTGAGGATGGGGATGTTGAAGGCGTCGCAGGTGCGGACGAAGCGGGCGGCCTTCTCGGACGCCTTGATGTCCAGGCAGCCGGCGAACTGGGTGGGCTGGTTGGCCACCACACCGACGCTGCGGCCCTCGACCCGGCCGAAGCCCACGATCACGTTCATGGCGTACTGCGCCTGGGTCTCGAGGAACTCGCCGTCGTCGACGATGTGCGAGATGACCTCGTGCATGTCGTACGGGCTGTTGGAGGAGTCCGGGATGATCGTGTCCAGCTCGTGGTCGTCCAGGGTGAGGTTGTCCTCGATCGCGCCCTCGATCGGCGGGACCGGGAACCGGGGGGCCTCGGCACGATTGTTGCTGGGGAGGTAGGACAGCAGGTCCTTGACGTAGTCGAGGGCGTCCTGCTCGTCGCTCGCGGTGTAATGGGAGACGCCGGACTTGGTCATGTGGGTGGTGGCGCCCCCCAGTTCCTCCTGGGTGACCTCTTCCCCGGTGACCGTCTTGATGACGTCAGGACCTGTGACGAACATCTGCGAGGTCTTGTCGACCATCACGGTGAAGTCCGTGAGGGCGGGGGAGTAGACGTGGCCGCCGGCGGAGGGGCCCATGATCAGGGACACCTGGGGGATGACCCCGGACGCCTGGACGTTGCGGTGGAAGATCTCGCCGTAGAGACCGAGGGAGACCACACCCTCCTGGATGCGGGCACCGGCGCCGTGGTTGATACCGATCATCGGGCGTCCGGTCTTGAGCGCCAGGTCCATGACCTTGACGATCTTCTCACCGTAGACCTCTCCGAGAGAACCGCCGAAGACGGTGGCGTCCTGCGAGAACACGCAGACGCTGCGGCCGTCGATGGTGCCGTACCCGGTGATGACACCGTCTCCCAGCGGCCGGCGCTCGGCCAGGCCGAACGTCGTGGCGCGGTGGCGGGCGAGGGCGTCGATCTCCACGAACGAACCCGGGTCGAGGAGGTTCTCGATCCTCTCGCGGGCCGTCATCAGACCCTTGTCGTGCATCCTGTCGATCGCGGCCTGTCCCATCGGGGCACGGGCTTCGTCGAGGCGCCGACGCAGTTCGGACAGTTTCCCGGCGGTCGTGTGGATGTCGGGCGTCGCAGCGTCGGTCGGGACGTCGTCACTCACGTCCGGTTCTGAGGCAGTCGTCATGTTGTAAGACTCTAACGACTCGGCCGGATCCGTGACGACGTGACCCGGCATACTGCCCCGCACCGGCGGCGCCGTCGGGCGGGGTTCGGACCTACTCTGGTCCTCGTGCACGCAGACACCGGACCCGGATCCCCGCGCCCACTCGACGCCGACGCCCTCCGGCGTGCGCTGGTCGGGACGCCGGACGCGCCCTACACCTCACTCGAGGTGCTCGAGGAGACCGGCTCGACCAACGCCGAGTCGATCGAGCGTGCGGTACAGGGTGCGGCGGACCGCAGTGTGCTCCTGGCCGAGTACCAGGCCGCCGGTCGGGGACGACTCGGGCGGACGTGGACGGCGCCGCCGCGGACGCAGGTGGCGCTCAGCGTCCTGCTGCGTCCCGGCGCGGTCTCGCCCGCCCTGTTCGGCTGGCTTCCGCTGGTCACGGGGTTGGCCGTTCGCGACGGTCTGGTGACCGCGGGCGGGGTGGACGCCACCCTGAAATGGCCCAACGACGTCCTCGTCGACGGGAGCAAGATCGCGGGGATCCTCTCGGAGATGACGACCGTGCCCGCGGAGGGCGACTTCGACCTCCGACTACCGGCGCTGGTGGTCGGTCTGGGGATCAACGTGACGCTCACCCGGGAACAGCTGCCCATCCCGCACGCCACCTCGCTCGCTCTCGCCGGTGGTGTCACCGACCGCGACGCCGTCGCGCGGGCGGTCCTCGAGGCCCTGGCACGCCGGCACGAACAGTGGCGCGGATGCGAGAGGGGGAGCGGGTCGACCATCTCGGACGAGCTGCTGGCCGAGTACTCGGACGCCTGCTCGACGCTCGGTGCCGAGGTGCGCGTCCTCCTTCCGGGGGACGTCGTCCGGACCGGTCGGGCCGATCGTGTCGACAGGGAAGGCCGCCTCGTCGTCGTCACCCCGGAGGGAGAGGTGGCGGTGGCCGCCGGGGACGTCACCCACGTCCGCCCCGCCGACGACCGGTGGGGCGGCTGACCCGTGGGGTTCGTCCGTTCGGTTCTCGCGTCGGGGGAGACGCTGCTCGTCCACAGTCACCCGCACTGGCGGGCGCTCGTGCGTCCCGGGTTGGTGACGGTGATCGGCGCCGGTCTCGCCGGGATCGCCGGGGGATTCATCGAGACGCAGGTGGTCCACGCCGGCGACCGCGCCGCCACCTGGGCGATGGTGGCCGGGGTCTACCTCCTCGTGGTCCTGCGTTTCGGCCTGTGGCCCGCGCTGCGGTGGGCGCGCACCGATCTGGTGGTGACCGACGAGCGGGTGCTCTACCGGCCGGCGGGGTCGACACGACGGTGTGTCGACGTGCCACTGCGCCGGATCAGTGCGGTGCGGTTCCGGCACACGCTCACCGACCGGGCGCTGGGCACGGGGTGCCTCATCCTCGAGTGCGGGTACCTGCCGCCGGTGGAGATCGACCACGTCCCCGGTGTGGCGCGAGTCCACGCCGCGGTCTACGACGAACTGCTCCGGTTGCCGCCCGTCCCCCCGCCCGGGCCATCCGTCGCCCCGCCGCGCTCCCGCTGGGGCCTGCCGGGGCGTCGGTGACCCGGCGCCCGTACGTGAGAACATGGACCCCGTGAACGACGACTCGCGCATCCGCCGCAATCCACTCGGTTCGCCCGTCGTGGCGATGATCGGGGGTGGCCAGCTCGCCCGCATGACACACCAGTCGGCGGTGGCTCTCGGCCAGACCCTCCGCGTGCTCGCCGCCGACCCGCAGGATCCGGCGGCACAGGTGACGCCCGACGTCGTCATCGGCGCCCACGACGACCCCGACGCGGTCCGCGGTGTCGCGGCCGGCGCCGATGTGATGACCTTCGACCACGAGCACGTCCCCCCGGAGATCCTGGTGGAACTCGAGTCCGCCGGGGTCGCGGTCCGGCCCCGGGCCTCGGCACTCATCCACGCCCAGGACAAGCTGGTCATGCGTCGGGCGCTCGCGGAGATCGGCGCACCCGTCCCGCCGTTCACGGCCGTGGACTCGGTCGAGGACGTGCGGCGCTTCCACGACGAACAACAGGGGCGGATCGTCCTCAAGTCCGCGCGCGGCGGTTACGACGGTCGTGGTGTGTGGATGCCGGAGTCGGTCGAGCAGGCCGAGCGGATCGCGCAGGAGCAGCTGGACGCCGGAGTGCCGATGATGGCCGAGGCGCGGGTGCCGTGGACACGGGAACTCTCCGCGCTCGTCGCGCGGTCGCCGTTCGGCCAGGGTGCGGTGTGGCCCGTGGTGGAGACGGTGCAACGGGACGGCATCTGCGCCGTCGTGGTGGCACCCGCCCCCGGGTTGCCCGACGATCTCCGGTCCGCGGTGCAGGCCACCGCTCTACGCCTGGCGGAGCACCTCGACGTGACCGGGGTGATGGCGGTCGAGCTCTTCGAGGTCATCGGCTCCGACGGTCGCCCGGGAGTGCTGGTGAACGAGTTGGCCATGCGTCCGCACAACTCCGGGCACTGGACCATGGACGGAGCCACCACCAGTCAGTTCGAGCAGCACCTGCGGGCCGTTCTCGACTATCCGCTCGGATCCACCGTCCCGACCGCCCCCGTGACCGTGATGGCCAATGTCCTCGGTGCCGCGGAGACGCCCGAGATGAGCATGGACGAACGGGTCCACCACCTCGGGGCCAGGTTCCCCCACGCCAAGGTCCACCTCTACGGCAAGTCCGAGCGGCCCGGACGCAAGATCGGACATGTCAACGTGCTCGCCGACCCCGGTATCGACCCGGATGACCCCGAGCAGGTGGACACGGTGCGTGCGGTGGCCGAGCACGCCGCCCACTGGCTCTCCCACGGGGAATGGGCTGACGGCTGGGAACCCCACACGGGGCCGCCGGTCGGGGACTTCGACCGCTGACCCCATTTCCTTTCGACGGAGAGGCATCGCAATGACCACACCATCCGGTGGGCCGCAGGTCGGCCTGATCATGGGAAGCGACTCGGACTGGCCGACGATGGAGGCCGCAGCGGAGGCCCTGGCCGAGTTCGGCATCCCCTTCGAGGTGGGGGTGGTCTCGGCGCACCGGACCCCGCAGAAGATGCTGGACTACGCCCGCTCGGCGGCCGGGCGGGGGATCCGGGTGGTGATCGCGGGTGCCGGTGGCGCGGCGCATCTGCCCGGGATGGTCGCCTCCGCGACCGCGCTGCCGGTCATCGGTGTCCCGGTGCCCCTGAAGCACCTCGACGGGATGGACTCGCTGCTGTCCATCGTGCAGATGCCGGCCGGGGTGCCCGTGGCCACCGTGTCGATAGGCGGTGCGCGCAACGCCGGGCTCCTGGCGGTCCGGATCCTCGCCGCCTCCGACGCGGAGCTCCGGTCGCGGATGGAGCGGTTCCAGGCGGATCTGGAGGCGATGGTCGAGCGCAAGGACGCCGCGCTCCGCCAGAGACTGCTCGGCTGAGCCCC
Source organism: Dietzia sp. JS16-p6b (assembly GCF_003052165.1). NCBI lineage: Bacteria > Bacillati > Actinomycetota > Actinomycetes > Mycobacteriales > Dietziaceae > Dietzia > Dietzia sp. JS16-p6b. The sequence goes on from NZ_CP024869.1 coordinate 992,176, forward strand.
GGGGGATCCCGTCCGCCCGAGTCCCGGCGAGTCTGGTCGGCGGGGCCCCGCCGCCCGGGCAAGGGGGACGGTGCCCGACTGGTAACTTGGGTGGTCGGGCGCGGCACGTCAGGCCCCGCGGCGAGAACGGCGGAGAAGTGGCGCCGTCGGGATCGCCGGGAGGTGCCCCGAACGGTGTCCGCCGCGCGATCAACACTGACGATTCCCTCTTGGAGGACCGCACATGTCCGGTAACCCCGACTTCGACCTGTACCAGCCCGCGGAGGAGCACGAGGAGCTCCGCGCGGCGATCCGCGCGCTCTCGGAGAAGGAGATCGAGCCGCACGCCGCGGACGTCGACGAGAACGAGCGGTTCCCGCAGGAGGCGCTCGACGCCCTCAACGCCTCGGGGTTCAACGCGGTCCACGTGCCGGAGGAGTACGGCGGACAGGGCGCTGACTCCGTCGCCGCCTGCATCGTCATCGAAGAGGTCGCGCGCGTCTGCGGTTCCTCGTCGCTGATCCCGGCCGTCAACAAGCTCGGCACCATGGGCCTGATCCTCGCCGGCGACGAGGACCTCAAGCAGAAGGTCCTGCCCGGTATCGCCGAGGGCGCCATGGCCTCCTACGCGCTGTCCGAGCGCGAGGCGGGGTCCGACGCCGCGGCCATGCGCACCCGCGCCCGCCAGGACGGAGACGACTGGATCCTCAACGGGGGCAAGGCGTGGATCACCAACGGCGGCAAGTCCACCTGGTACACCGTCATGGCCGTCACTGACCCGGAGAAGGGGCCCGGCGGGATCTCCGCGTTCATGGTGCACGCGGAGGACGAGGGATTCGGCGTGTCCAAGACCGAGAAGAAGCTCGGGATCAAGGGCTCACCCACCGCGGAGCTGTACTTCGAGAACGTCCGGATCCCCGGTGACCGGATCATCGGCGAGCCGGGCACGGGATTCAAGACCGCGTTGCAGACGCTGGATCACACCCGCCCCACCATCGGTGCCCAGGCCGTGGGTCTGGCGCAGGGCGCGCTCGACGCGGCGATCGCCTACACCAAGGAGCGCAAGCAGTTCGGCAAGGCGATCTCGGACTTCCAGAACACGCAGTTCATGCTGGCCGACATGGCGATGAAGGTCCAGGCCTCGCGTCTGATGGTGTACACCGCCGCCGCCAACGCCGAGCGCGGCAGCGCACCGGGCGGACAGAAGCTGGGCTTCATGGCCGCGGCGTCCAAGACGTTCGCCTCGGACGTCGCGATGGAGGTCACCACCAACGCGGTGCAGCTCTTCGGTGGCGCCGGGTACACCCGTGACTTCCCGGTCGAGCGCATGATGCGCGATGCCAAGATCACCCAGATCTACGAGGGCACCAACCAGATCAACCGCATGGTCATGGCGCGTCAGCTGCTGGCCTGAGCCGGGCGGGCCTGAGCACCGAACCCCGCCGATCCGCCGCTCGCGAGGTCGGATCCGCCACCCCCTCGCGGGGAGCGGATCCGGCGCGTGGGTGGCGGATCTTCTCGTCCGGGGGCGACCGGTCAGAGGGTGAGAGTGGTCCGTTCCGTCGTGGCCACGTCGGCGACGTCGGGCGCATCCGCGTCCGAACCGGTGACGAGGACGGCGGAACCGCCGGAGGCGAAGACCCGGGCGAGCACGGTGAGAGCGTCGGCTCGCTCGCGGCCGGCGACGAGCGCCCGGCCGACCAGTGCCGGGTCCGCCAGGTCCTCCACCGTCTGGCCGTCGAGCGCGGCCTCCCCACGCCCGGAGGGGACGAACGCGTCCGGGTGTATCCGGCACGACTCGGCCAGGTCGATGACCCCCGGGGGACGGCCACGCCCGCCGCGCCCAACGGGCGGCCCATCGGGTCGGTGGTCATGAGCAGTGTCTCGACCTCGGCGGGGTGTCGGTCCACGCCGTCGGCGGTCGTGATCACCGCCACGGCGTCCTCGGCCGGCCCGGTCCGCACCTCGGCCCCGGCCCACCAGGCGCCGAGGAGGACCCCGGCGGTGAGCCAGTGGGCGGGCAGGTCGCACACCACCACGTCCCCGGGCGCGACCGCGACCTCGTCCCGCAGCAGACCGGCGATCTTGGCGGCCCAGTTTGCCGTGGAGACCACGGACAGCTCGATCCGCGAGGGTGCAGCGAGGTCGTAGTGGGTGACCAGGGGCGCACCCGGGTCCGCCGCGAGTAGTGGTTGGAGCACGGTGTCTGCGGCGGTGGTCACGGGGCGTCCTCCGAGAGGTCGGTCGGGGTTCGGTCAGTTCACGGCGGTTCGGTCAGTTCACACAGGGGACGTCCGAGCCGCCGGCGTCGAAGGTCGGACGCTGTGCGATCGAGGGTGGCAGAGGCGCGTAGTCGGTGGTCTCGGGGGAGTAGGACTCGGTCGCGGTGGCATCCCCCGTGGGTCCGCTGTAGTCCTCGGCCAGCACCACGCGGACGGTGCCGGGCGGCACCGCGGGATCCACCTGGACGGGCAGTCCGCCGAGCGCGTCGGAGACCGCGAACGCGGCGGGGTCGTCAGCCGATCCCGCCGCGACGTGTGAGGTGTAGGCGGCGGCGGGATCGGTGAGCAGGTCCCCGACGCCGTACCCGAGTTCGGACAGTGAACCGGAGACCCGGGCGGCGAGCCCGTCGATCGCCGTCGTGTTGACCACCGACACCTCGACGGCCGCCGGGTCGACGCCGGGCGTGTCGGTCGGGGTCTGGTCCTCGTCCGCGTCCTCGGCACTGGCGAATCCGCCGACGAACTCCGCGACCTGGGCGGGGTCGACCGTGACGATGGACTCGCCCCACTCGGTGAAGGAGTCGATGCTGGTCACCGGAATGGTCTCGAACCGGACGTTGCCGCCGCTGATGTCCTGCAGTTTCATCGCGAAGTCGACGAAGTCCCAGTTCTCGTCGATGACGAATGAGCGTCGGGCCGCATCGACGAGGGCTCCGAGCTTCGTCGGGTCCGCGAGGGTGCCCGCGGACAAGGTCTTCTTGACCAGCTGGGACATGAACGCCTGCTGGCGGACGATCCGGTCGAGGTCGCCCGCGGGCAGGTCGTGCCGCTGTCGGACGAAGCTCAGGGCGTCCGAGCCGGACACGGTCTGGACCCCGGCCCGGAAGTTCGCCCCGGAGAGCGGTTCGTCGACGTCCTCGTTCAGACACACCGGGACGCCGCCGACGGCGTCGGTGAGCAGCACGAATCCCAGCAGGCCTATCTCCGCGTAGTGGTCGGCCTGCACGCCGGTGAGATCCCGGATGGTGTTGATCAGCCCGTTGCGGCCGGCCTGGACGGCGTCGCGCTGGTCCTGCTCGGTGACCGCGCCGTCGGGGGCCTCGGCCGAGGCGCGGTCCAGGTAGGCCTGCTTGTACCCGGCGTAGACCCCGTTGATCTTGCTGCCCCCGATCTCCCGGGTCTCCACGTAGACATCCCGCGGAATGGAGATCGCGGTCGCCGAGCTCCCGTCCTCCGGGATCCGGATGAGCAGGATGGTGTCGGTGTTCTCACCCTCGTCCTCACCGGTCCGGATGGTGGCGAGCTCCTCCTGGCTGAGGGCGTTGCCCTGGGCGTCGGTCCGGTTGTCCGTGCCGACCAGGAGGATGTCGACGGCACCGTCGAGCCCGCCGTCCCCCATGTCGAGGCCGCCGGCGGAGGACAGGTCGGAGCTCAGACCGTTGAACAGCGACCAGCCCACACCGGTGACCAGGAGGCAGAAGACGGAGACGAGGGCGGCGAGGGCGCGGGCGATCCGCGACCCCACCGGCCGGGAGGGGGTCGCGTGGCGCCGGCCGCGTCCCGGGGCGGGTGCGCGCCGGGGCGTCGCTGGTACCTCGGCGCTCATCCACCGTCCTTGTCGTCGAATCGGGGACCGCGCGAGGCCGCCGATGATTCCCCCACGGTACCGCGCCGCGCGCCGGGCGACGGAATCGGCGTGCGGCGTCGTAGGGTGTTGCGGGTGACGACCCGACTGCCCGTCGTGACGGTGACCTATTCTCCCGGCGACCATCTGAGCCGGTTCGTGGAGACCCTGCCCGGGTCCACGACCCGGCCGGTGGGGCTGGTGATGGCGGACAACGGCTCCACGGACGGCGCGCCCGAGGCCGCGGCGGCCGCGCACGACTTCGCCGAGTTCCTCCCGACGGGAGGGAACCTGGGGTACGGGACCGCGATCAACCGCGCCGTGACCGAGATCTCCCGGCGACCGGCCGATTTCGACCAGGAGTTCGTGGTGGTCGTCAACCCGGACGTGTGGTTCGAGCCGGGATCGGTGGACGCGCTGCTGGGCGCCGCCGATCGGTGGCCCAGGGCGGCGGCGTTCGGCCCCATGATCGCCGAGACGGACGGGTCCGTGTACCCCTCGGCCCGCGCCGTGCCGAGCCTCGGCGCCGGGATCGGTCACGCGCTGCTGGGCCCGGTGTGGCCGGGCAACCCGTGGACCGCCCGCTACCTCGATGACGCCGACATGGATTCCGAGCGGACCGCGGGGTGGTTGTCCGGGTCGTGTCTGCTGCTGCGGCGAGAGGCCTTCGACGCCGTGGGAGGGTTCGATGAGCGCTACTTCATGTACCTGGAGGACGTGGACCTGGGGGACCGGCTGGGGCGCGCCGGGTGGCAGTCCGTCTACGTGCCGTCGTCGGTGATCCACCACGACCAGGGCCACGCGGCCAGGACCGTGCCGGAGTTCACCCTCAGGGCGCATCACCGCAGCGCGTACCTGTTCCAGGCGGACAGGCATCCGCACGCCTGGCAGGCCCCGTTACGCTGGGCCCTCCGCGTGGGTCTCGCGCTACGGTGCCGACTCGCGATCCGATCCGCCCGGCGTGGCCTTCGCTGACGCGGACGACGAGACCATCCACCGGCCCGGACGGGCCGCGCCAGCGCGCGGCCCGGGGGCCACGACATCGGGAGCAGGACTGTGACCTCGACGACCCCCTCCGGCGCCGCGCCGCGCGATCTGATCCCAGACACCGAGGCGGTGGTCCTGGTGGGCGGGAAGGGGACCCGCCTGCGCCCACTGACGATCTCGGCGCCCAAGCCCATGCTGCCCACGGCCGGCGTGCCCTTCCTCACCCATCTGCTGTCGAGGATCCGGGCGGCGGGCATCCGGCGGGTGGTGTTGGGTACGTCGTTCAAAGCCGAGGTGTTCGAGGAGCATTTCGGTGACGGGTCCGACCTCGACCTGGAACTGACGTACGTGGTGGAGACCGAGCCGCTGGGGACGGGCGGCGGCATCCGCAACGTTCTGGACGAGCTCACCGCATCGACGATCATGGTGTTCAACGGCGACGTGCTGGGCGGTACCGATCTCACCCGGATCCTCGACCTGCACCACGCCAGGAACGCGGACCTGACGATGCACCTTGTCCGCGTCTCCGATCCCCGTGCGTTCGGTTGTGTGCCGACCGATGACGACGGCCGGGTCCTGGAGTTCCTGGAGAAGACGCAGGACCCGCCGACCGATCAGATCAACGCCGGCTGCTACGTCTTCCGGCGTGAACTGATCGCGCAGATCCCCGAGGGCGTCCCCGTCTCGGTGGAGCGCGAGACCTTCCCGCAGCTGCTCGCCGAGGGCAAGCGGGTCTACGGTTTCGTCGACTCGGCGTACTGGCGGGACATGGGCACGCCCGAGGACTTCGTCCGCGGGTCCTCGGACCTCGTCCGCGGCATCGCGCCGTCGCCTGCACTCGAGAGTCATCACGGCGAGGCGCTCGTCCACGAGGGTGCGGGGGTCGGCGCCGGGGCGGTCCTCATCGGGGGAACCGTGGTCGGTCGCGGCGCCGAGATCGGGGCCGGAGCCCGGCTGGACGGCGCCGTGGTCTTCGACGGCGCCCGTATCGAGGCCGGGGCGACGGTCGAACGGTCGATCATCGGCTTCGGCGCGCGCATCGGCCACCGGGCGCTGATCCGCGACGGGGTGATCGGCGACGGCGCCGACATCGGTGCGCGTTGCGAACTGCTGCGCGGGGCCCGGGTGTGGCCCGGGGTCGTGATCCCCGACGGCGGGATCCGCTACTCCACGGACATGTAGCTCCGCTACTCGACGGACAGGAAACCGTCCCCGGCCGGGCGCGGGGCCCGGGGGGCGACCGGGTCGGCCGGGACCCCCACGGCCACCGCCCCGAGGGGTCGCCAGGACGCGGGCAGGGCGAGCTCACGGCGCGTGGTGTCGGCGGCGAAGATGGTCGAGCCCACCCAGCAGGATCCCAGTCCGCGTGCGGCGAGGGAGACCAGCAGCGACTGGACGGCGGCGCCACCGGCCACGGTGAACATGGTCTCCTCGCAGGCCCTGCGCCGAGGGTCCGGGTAGGCGTGGGCGCCGGCGGAGTCGTCGACGAACGGCACGATGAGCTCGGGGCAGGTGCGTAGGAGGTCGCCGCGGGCGAGGCGGCGGGCCAGGATGTCGCCTGAGTGTCCGTCCGCCCGCAGGTCCGCCTCCCAGTCCGCGCGGAGTGCGTCGAGCAACCGGTGACGCGCGGCGCCGGAGACGCGGACGAACCTCACGGGCGTGCTGTGGTGCGGAGCGGGCGCGGTGAGCGCGTCGGCCACCGCGTCGGCGAGCACCTCCGCGGGGACGGGCTCGTCGGTGAACCGTCGGACCGAGCGACGGCCGGGCACGGCCTCGCGCCGGCCCTGCGCCAACGCTTCCGCGGTGCCCAGCCTGAACAGGTCCGACCCGCTGTCCCGGATGAGGTCGCGGGCCCGTCTCGGGGTATCGGTCCCGTCGTCGTCATCCACCAGCAGGTGCCCCACCCCCCGCACCACCGCGACGGGACGGGCGCCCAGCTTCCCCTTGACCAGGTCCGCCGCTGCGGCGATCTCGTCGGCGACGGCGACGTCGGTGACGAACAGTTCGTTGCCCTGGCGGTCCACTGCTCCGTCGTAACCGACGGAGACGCGCAGGCCGGCGGCTCCGATCGCCACGTCGGTCTGACCGGTCCGCCAGGCGCGGCCCATGGTGTCGGTCACGACCACTCCCACGCGCACTCCGGTCAGTCGGTGGAGGTCCCGGGCGAGGGCGGCGGCGGAGCCGTCGGGGTCCTCTGGGAGCAGGGCGAGCTCGCGGGACTCCACGTTGGAGCCGTCGACCCCGGCGGCGGCCTGGACGATGCCCAGTCGGTTCTCGGTGATCAGGGTCCGGTTGACCCGTGCCACCACCCGCACCGACTCCTCGTCGACGAGGCGGCGGCGCAGGGCGTCCCGTTCGTCGGGGTCGGTGGGGGCGGGCACGATGCGCCCCTCCGTCTTGGACAGCACCTTGGAGGTGAGCACCACGACGTCGCCGTCGGTCAGACCGTTCGGGTGACCGGTGAGCGCTCCGGCGAGGATCCGGGCGAGGTCGTCGCCCGGTCGGAACTCCGGTAGTCCGTCCGGCGCCCACAGTCGGATGTCGGACGGGGCGGCGTGCTCGCCCGCCCACCGCCGGATCTCGGGGACGGCGTCGTCGGTCATCGCCCCGACCGCACGGGGATCTCGAGCCCGGCCAGGTCGATGGCGGTGGCCACCATCTGAGCGGTGGCGTCCGGGTCGGTCATGAGCAGCGGCGCCTCGCGGACGGCGATACCGTCCACCTCGCCGTCCCCGGCACCGCCGGCCGGTCCGTCGCCGGGGGCCACCAGCCACCCGTCGAGCAACCCCGTACCGGACCTGGCCCCGAAGTGGCGGGCCACGGCGAGGGCGGAGGTCTCGACCCCGATCGCGGTGAGGCACGCATCGGCCATCCCGCGCAGCACCGCGCCCCCGATCACGGGGCTGACCCCCACCACCGGCGCGGAGGTGGACCGCAGCGCGGCCCGGATCCCGGGGACGGCGAGAATCGCGCCGACGGAGACCACGGGGTTGGAGGGGGCGACGACGACGAGGTCGGCTTCCGCGATGGCCTCGAGGGTCTCCGGGGTGGGCCGGGCCGCCTCGGCGCCGATCTGCACGAACGCCGAGGCCGGCAGCTGCGCCCGGTGGCGGACCCACCACTCCTGGAAGTGGATCGCCCGCTCGCCGGAACCCTGCTCGTCGTCGGGGCCGCCGGGGACCACGACGTGAGTCTCACAGCGGTCGTCGGTCACCGGCAGCAGACGGACGCCGGGCGACCAGCGGGTGCACAACGCCTCGGTGATGTCGGTCAACCGATACCCGGCCCCCAGCATCTGCGTACGGACCAGGTGCGTGGCCAGGTCCTTGTCCCCGAGACCGAACCAGTCGGGCTGGACGCCGTAGGCGGCGAGTTCATCGCGGCAGTTCCACGTCTCGCCCGCGTGACCCCACCCGCGATCGGGATCGATGCCCCCGCCGAGGGTGTACATGCAGGTGTCGAGGTCGGGGCATATCCGGACACCGTGCATCCACGCGTCGTCCCCGACGTTGACCACCGCGTCGAGGCGGTGTGTGGGGGCGGCGTGGTGGGGATCGGCCTCCCGTCCCGGCGTGCCCCGACCTGCCGGGGCAGGGTCCAGTCCGAGAAGGCGACGTGCGCCGAGCAGGAAACGGGCGCCACCGACGCCACCGGCCACTACACAGATCCTCACGTCGACCAAGCGTAGTGACGGGGTCGCGGCGCGGGCAGGGCGGCCGGGCGTTCCGGGCGACCACCCCGATCCGAGGGTGTTCCACGCCACACCAGATCCGGCGTGTCACTGCCGCGCGCGGCGCACGGAAATGCTAGGTATCCCCGAATTCGCTTGACCTGGACGACTCGCATGTGTGTAATCACAGGTGTGTCATTCGTATCTGAGCGGCACGCGGGGCCGGGCAGACGCACGAGCGACGAGCAACGTAACACGAGGGGATGACCGTGGATCGACAGTCACGCACCGCAGCGGGACCCGAACTGGCCCTGGTCGACCTCGGAACCGGCGCGCTCTTCGCGGAGGACGAGGAGGAGAGCTGGCAGGAGCGGGCACTGTGTTCGCAGACCGATCCTGAAGCCTTCTTCCCGGAGAAGGGCGGCTCGACCCGCGAGGCCAAGAAGATCTGCACGGGATGCGAGGTCAAGGCAGAGTGCCTGGAGTACGCCCTGGCCAACGACGAGCGATTCGGCATCTGGGGTGGACTGTCGGAGCGCGAACGTCGTCGGATCAAGCGTGACGCCGTGATGTGAGGGTGACAGTGATGTGATCCTGCCCGGGCGGGTCACTCCTCGCCGGGGCCGGCCTCCACGTCGTCGGGGGAGATCTCCAGATGCTGTGAGACCAGTTCCACCAGCACGGAGTAGATGAGGTCGCGGAGGTCGTCCCCACCCGGCGCGCGGCGGGTGAGCGGTCTGCGGAACAGGACCAACCGGGCCCGCGTGGGCTGGCCGGCTCGGTCGACGCCCGCCGGGACCAGGCGGGCGAGCGGGACCAGGCCGTCCGCCACCACTTCTTCGGGCCACGTCTCGCCCGGCTTCAACCGCATCCGCGGCACCATGTCCACGGCGAGGTCCAGGTGCACCAGTCGGGAATGCCAGTGCTGGTCGATCTCGGCGAACGCCTCGAGCGCAGCGGCGTCGAACTCGGCGGCACGGCTGCGCCACCGGGGGACCTCCGGGGGCAGGATCGGGCCGCGCGGCCCGTGCCCCCGTCGCGCGGCACGCCGGGAGGTCACCACTCGCGGGCCACGGCGTCCGGGATCCCCCGGGAAGTCCCGGACGGAGATCCGGCTGCCCGAGCACACGTCGTTCTGTCCGGCGCCCGGGATCGCGTTCCCGGTGGGCGGCCGGCCGGGGGTCGGTCCGTGTGGGGTCATGAGGCGAGGGTAGCCGCCGCCTCCGACAGCCCGGGGCACCGCGGCGGCGGGTCGCGGCGCACGCGGCGGCCCGACGGGACTACGCTGGGGTCTCGTGAGTGAGAACCGTCGTTGCTGCCGCCCGGGATGCCCCAATCGTGCGGTCGCCACGCTCACCTATGTCTACGCCGACTCGACGGCCGTCGTCGGACCGCTCCCGGCGATCCCGGAGCCCCACTCGTGGGACCTGTGCGCGGCGCACGCCCTGCGCATCACCGCCCCCGGGGCTGGGATCTGGTCCGCCATCCCGACATCGACGTCTCGGCGGAGGATTCCGATCTCACCGCGTTGCTGGACGCCGTCGCCGGCGGCCCCGTCGGCGGGCGGCGGGCGGGGGTCGCGCTCGTGGACGCCGACCGCCTGCGGCGGCTGGGGGTCTCGGACCCCACCCCGGTGCTCGCCGAGGAGCCGGTCGAGCCCTCCGGTTCCCGCCCCCACCTGCGGGTCGTCCCGAACGCGAACGACCCTGTCGACTCCCCGTCCGCGGAGCCCGCCGACGGCGCCCGGGAGTCGGACCCGGAGCTCGGCTGACCGGCTGCCGGCCGCCCCCGACCGCGAGGCGCGGGCCGGGTGGGAATGCGGCGGGTAGGGTCGACGGATGACACCGTCCGACCGCCTCTCATCCCTGGAGCAGCACGTGCCACGCACCGCCGAGTCCGTCCGAGCAGTCATCAAGGCCTACGACGTACGCGGCGTCGTGGGTGAGCAGATCGACGAGGATTTCGTCCGCGAGGTCGGCGCGTCGTTCGCCCGGCTGATGCGCTCCGAGGGGTCGGGCACCGTCGTGGTGGGCCATGACATGCGGGACTCCTCCCCGGCGCTGTCCAGGGCGTTCGGCGACGGCGTCACGTCCCAGGGGCTCGACGTGGTGACGATCGGCCTCGCCTCGACCGATCAGCTCTACTACGCCTCCGGGATGCTCGACTGCCCGGGCGCCATGTTCACCGCCAGTCACAACCCGGCCCGCTACAACGGGATCAAACTCTGCCGGGCGGGCGCCAAGCCGGTCGGTCAGGAGTCCGGCCTCCGCACGATCGCCGACGAGCTCGTCGAGGGTGTACCCGCGTACGACGGTGACGCCGGCACGGTCTCCGAGCGTGATGTCCTGGACGGGTACGGCGGGTACCTGCGTGACCTGGTCGACCTCTCGGGCATCCGACGTCTCAAGGTGGCGGTCGACGCCGGCAACGGGATGGGTGGCCACACCGTGCCCGCGGTCCTCAGCGGCCTACCACTGGAGATCGTGCCCCTGTACTTCGAGCTCGACGGCAACTTCCCCAATCACGAGGCCAACCCCCTCGAGCCGGCCAATCTGGTCGACCTCCAGGCGTTGGTCCGGGAGAGCGGAGCGGACATCGGCCTCGCCTTCGACGGCGACGCGGACCGCTGCTTCGTGGTGGACGAGCGGGGTGAGCCGGTCGCCCCGTCGGCCATCACCGCGCTGGTGGCCGGGCGTGAACTCGACAAGGAGCCCGGCGCGTCCATCATCTACAACCTCATCACCTCCCGGGCCGTCCCCGAGCTGGTCGAGGAGAAGGGCGGCGTGGCGGTCCGGACCCGCGTCGGTCACAGCTTCATCAAGGCGCAGATGGCCGACACCGGTGCCGTCTTCGGCGGTGAGCACTCGGCGCACTACTACTTCCGCGACTTCTGGGGCGCCGACTCGGGGATGCTCGCCGCGATGCACACCCTCGCCGCGCTGGGGGAACAGGACGCCCCGCTCTCGCAGGTGATGGCGGAGTACACCCGGTACGCCGCGTCGGGGGAGATCAACTCGACCCTGGACTCCGCGGAGGCGCAGGTGGCCCGCATGGAGGAGGTCGTCGACGCGTTCGCCGGTCGCGCCGTGTCGGTCGACCGCCTCGACGGCGTCACGGTCGACCTCGGGGACGGCGCGTGGTTCAACCTCCGGGCCTCGAACACCGAACCGCTGCTGCGTCTCAACGCGGAGGCGCCCACCAGGGAGGGCGTCGCCGCAGTCGTCGACGAGGTCCTCGCGATCGTCCGTGCCTGACCTCACCAGCGACACGGGGGCGGGCCGGGTCGATCTGGACGACGCCGAGGCCCTCCGCTCGTCCGACGCCACCGGCGCACTGCTCCACGCGTCGATGGCCGGTGCCCAACTCCGGTCGGTCGCGACCGCCGTGGACGCCGGGGCCCTGGAGGGCCTGGTGGGGTTCCGGCCGCGGTCACTCGTCTGGGTCACCGGGCGGTCGGCCCGGGCCCGCCAGGCCGCCCGGGTGGTCGCCGCTCTCTGCGAGACCGTCGGCGGGGCCGCGGTTCCGCCACTCGTCCACGCCCACGCCCTGCCCACCTGGGTCGGGGCACTGGATGTCGTCCTGGTCTCGGGCGACGACGCCGGGGACCGTGACCTCGCGTCGGCCGTCGACTCCGCCGCCCACAGGGGCGCCGTCGTCGTGGTGGACGTGCCGAAGGAAGGACCCGTGGGCGAGTCGGGAGGGGGCCGCGCCGTCTGGCTCTCCCCGCTCCCGTACCTCCCGCCGCACCGGGGGGTCCTGCACCACCTGGCCGCGGGGATGGCGGTCCTCACCGCCCTCGGCGTGCCGGGACTGGACGTCGGCGTGGCCGCGGACGTCGTCGACGTCGAACTCGAGGGTCTGGGGCCCGATCTCGCGACCCCGGTCAACCCGGCCAAGCTCCTCGCCACCGCCGTCTCCGGCTCGGACCCGCTCGTGTGGATCCACGCCGATCCGGTCTCGGCGGCGTACTGCGACCGTGCGGTGGCGGCGTTCTGCGACGCCGGCAGGGTCACGGCGGCCTCCTCCGTCGCGGACGCGGTCCGGTCCCAGGCCGAGCGTGCCCGAGGCCTGCCCGCCGTGGACCCCCTCGCGAGTCTGTTCCACGATGACGAGTTGGACGGTGAGCGCGAGCACAGGACGATCCGACACCTCGGTATGGTGTTGAGCGCGGACGAGGAGTTCGTCCGCGTGACCGCGGGTCCGCTCGTGGACGTCGAGTGGATCTCCGATCGCGGTCGGGACACGCTCGGCGCCGCACCGGCCCCGTTGAGCGGAAGGGTGGCCGCGCTCATGGCACGGACAGAGCTTTCCGCCGCGTATTACCTGGTGGGGGGGCTCTAGACCCGTGGTGGCTCTCAGCCCGGTCGTCCAGGCGTACGCGTGGGGATCCCGGACCGCGCTCCCCGAGTTGTGCGGGACGCTCTCCCCGGCACCGCACCCGGTCGCCGAGCACTGGTTCGGTGCCCACGACTCCGGCTCGTCGCTCTGCGCGGACGGGCGGGGGTTGGACGCACGGATCGCCGCAGACCCCGAGGGTGAACTCGGTGCCCGGGTGGCCGCGCAGCACGGCGGAGGGTTGCCGTTCCTCGTCAAACTCCTGTCCGCCGAGCAGGCGCTCTCGCTGCAGGCACATCCGTCCCCGGAGCGGGCGAGAGAGGGGTTCGCCGCGGAGGACGCGCGGGGGATCGCCCTGCACGCACCGGATCGCAACTACCGCGACACCAACCACAAGCCCGAGATCCTGGTGGCCCTGACCGAGTTCCACGCGCTGGTGGGATTCCGTCCCGTGGCCCGGACCGTGGAGTTGTTGGACGCGTTGGACGTCTCCGCGCTGCGCCCCTACCGCGCGATGTTGGACGGACAGCCGGACGCCGAGGGCCTGCGCGCCGTGTTCACCACCTTCGTGACGATGCCGCACTCTGCGCTGGCGACGGTGGTGGCGGACCTCGTCACCGGGGCCGTCGACTACCTCACGGTGGAAGGCGTCGCCGGGCGGTGGTCGCACGAGGCCACGACCGTGGTGGAACTGGCCGAGCGCTACCCCACGGACCCGGGGGTCCTGGGTGCCCTGCTGCTCAACAGGGTGGTGCTCCTCCCGGGGGAGGCCGTGTACCTGGGACCAGGTCAGCTCCACGCCTATCTCCGCGGGGTGGGGGTGGAGGTGATGGCCAACTCGGACAACGTTCTGCGCGGGGGGCTGACGCCCAAGCACGTCGACGTCCCGGAGCTGATGCGCGTGCTCGCGTTCGACCCGCTGGTGGACCCCACGGTCCGCCCGGTCCGGGCAGACCGCGGGATACCGGGGGAGATGGACTACCCCACGCCGGAGCCGGACTTCGCGCTCTCGCGCATCGAGCTCCCCGCCGCCTCCGGTCCCGTCGGCTATCCCACAGACGGGCCGGAGATCCTGTTGTGCACCTCCGGGCGAGTGCGCGTGGCGGAGAACGGGACCACGGAGACACTGGGGCCCGGCCACGCGGTGTGGGTGCCCGCCTCGACTCCGGAGGTCGTGCTGGAGGCCGTGGACGGGGCGACCGTCTTCCGCACCCGTGTCGGAGATCCGGCGACGGGGACGCCGCACCGGTAGAGCGCCCCGCTACTGTGGTGCGGGAGTCTTTCCACGAATCACGAGGAGCTGGTCGCACACATGTCCGCTGATCTGCAGGTGCAGTCCGTCAACGGTCTCGAGTTCAAGGTGGCGGATCTGTCGCTGGCGGAGGCGGGCCGCAAGCAGATCCGTCTGGCCGAACACGAGATGCCCGGTCTGATGGCGCTGCGGGAGGAGTACGGGGAGCAGCAGCCGCTGGCCGGCGCACGGATCGCCGGGTCGATCCACATGACGGTGCAGACGGCGGTGCTGATCGAGACCCTGACCGCGCTCGGCGCGGAGGTCCGGTGGGCCTCGTGCAACATCTTCTCCACCCAGGACGAGGCGGCCGCCGCCGTCGTCGTGGGCCCGGAGGGAACCCCCGAGGCCCCGTCGGGCGTGCCGGTGTTCGCGTGGAAGGGCGAGACGCTCACCGAGTACTGGTGGTGCACCGAACAGATCATGACCTGGCCGGGCGCCGATCCCAACATGATCCTCGACGACGGCGGCGACGCCACCATGCTCGTGATCAAGGGCAAGGAGTTCGAGCAGGCCGGGGCCGTGCCGTCGGACGACCCCGCCTGGTCCGCGGAGGAGAAGGTCTTCCACGCTCTGCTGCGCGAGTCCGTGCCGGCCCACCCGGGCAAGTACACGGCCATCGCCGAATCCGTCCAGGGCGTGACCGAGGAGACCACCACCGGCGTGCACCGCCTGTACCACTTCCACTCCGAGGGGGTGCTTCCGTTCCCCGCGATCAACGTCAACGACGCGGTGACCAAGAGCAAGTTCGACAACAAGTACGGCACCCGCCACTCGCTGCTGGACGGCATCAACCGCGGCACCGACGCCCTCATCGGCGGCAAGAAGGCCCTGGTCTGCGGGTACGGCGACGTGGGCAAGGGATGCGCCGAGGCCCTGGCCGGTCAGGGCGCGCGCGTCCAGGTCACCGAGATCGACCCGATCAACGCGCTGCAGGCGCTCATGGACGGCTTCGACGTGGTGACGGTCGACGAGGCCATCGAGTCGGCCGACATCATCATCACCGCCACCGGCAACAAGGACATCATCACCTTCGACCACATGACGCGGATGAAGAACAAGGCGATCCTGGGCAACATCGGCCACTTCGACAACGAGATCGACATGGCCGGACTGGAGTCCGCCGAGGGCGTCACGCGCATCAACATCAAGCCCCAGGTCGACGAGTTCGTCTTCGATGATGACGGCCGCTCGATCATCGTGCTGTCCGAGGGCCGTCTGCTCAACCTCGGCAACGCCACCGGCCATCCCTCGTTCGTCATGTCCAACAGCTTCTCCGACCAGGTGATCGCCCAGATCGAGCTGTTCAGCAACGCCGACCAGTACCCGGTCGGGGTCCACCTGCTGCCCAAGATCCTCGACGAGAAGGTCGCGCGACTGCACGTCGAGGCCCTCGGTGGATCCCTCACCACGCTGGCCAAGGACCAGGCCGAGTACATCGGTGTGGACGTCGAGGGCCCGTACAAGCCCGACCACTACCGGTACTGACCCGCAGACCGGTGGTCGCGCGACTGGTCGTCGTCGAGGGGCTCGACGGTGCGGGCAAGAACACCCTGACGACCGCTCTGGTCGGTGAGCTCACCGACCGGGGTGTGTCGGTCGGTCGGCTCGCCTTCCCCCGGTACGGGACCCTGCACGCCGACCTGGCCGCGGACGCCCTGCACGGCGGTCAGGCCGGCGCCGCCGACTCGCCGCACGCGATGGCCCTGCTGTTCGCCCTGGACCGGCACGCGGCGCTGGGTGAGCTGCGCGACCTGATCGGCTCTCACGACGTTGTCCTGCTCGACCGCTACGTGGCGTCCAACGCCGCGTACACGGCGGCCCGGCTCGGCCCCGGCAGGCAGGACGAGGTTCTCCGCTGGATCGGTGAGCTCGAGTTCGACCGACTCGGGTTGCCCACACCGGACCTGCAGATCCTGCTCGACACCCCTGTCGCGCTGGCGGCCGAGAGGGCGGGATCCAGGGAGACGGCGGACCCGGGTCGGACCCGGGACCGCTATGAGAGGGACGCCGCTCTCCAGACCGCGACCGGGGAGATCTACCGTCGACTGGCCAGCACCGGATGGCGCTCGCCCTGGCAGGTGTCGGGCGTCGACCCCGATGTGCGACGGTTGGCCGACGTGGTGGTCGGACACTGAGCTGTCGGGCCCCGAGCCGAGGCGTGGGCCCGTCCCGCGCGCACGGGACGGGTAAGGTCTTCATGAACGCATGCCGACATACACGCCGACACAAGTGGTGACAATGACCCCGAAGATCCTCGTCGTCGACGACGACGCCGCCCTGGCAGAGATGCTCACCATCGTCCTGCGGGGCGAGGGGTTCGAGACCGAGGTCGTGGGCGACGGCGTCCAGGCCATCGAGACCTTCCGTGCGGTCCAGCCCGATCTGGTCCTGCTGGACCTCATGCTCCCGGGCCGGAGCGGGATCGACGTGTGTCGGGACATCCGCGGTGAGTCACGGGTGCCGATCGTCATGCTCACGGCCAAGACCGACACCGTGGACGTGGTCCTGGGACTCGAGTCCGGGGCCGACGACTACATCATGAAGCCGTTCAAGCCCAAGGAACTGGTGGCCCGCATCCGGGCGCGGCTGCGTCGCGGCGAGGACGAGCCGAGCGAACTCCTGCACATCGGGGACGTGAGCATCGACGTGCCCGCCCACACCGTGACGCGGGACGGGACCCCCATCCCGCTCACCCCGCTCGAATTCGACCTGCTCGTGGAGCTCGCGCGAAAGCCCCGCCAGGTCTTCACCCGCGAGGTCCTCCTCGAACACGTGTGGGGCTACCGCCATTCGGCCGACACCCGGCTGGTCAACGTCCACGTCCAGCGCCTGCGGGCCAAGATCGAGAAGGACCCGGAGAACCCCGAGGTCGTCCTCACCGTTCGCGGCGTCGGGTACAAGGCCGGTCCGGTCTCGTGATCGACCGTCGCACGGACGACGCGTCGGCGTCCTCCGGCGACGAGCGCGACACCAGGGACGTGGCCGACTCGTCGCCGACGCTCAGAGAGCGACTCCGGGACCTGGATCTCACGGTCCTGGGGATGCGGATCGCCCGGATGTGGCGGCGTTCCCTCCAGCTCAGGGTGGTCACCTCCACCCTGGCGCTCTCCATGGGGGTGATCCTCACGATCGCGTTCATGCTGCAGAGCCAGATGGCCGCCCAGTTGCTCTCCACCAAGCTGGACGCCGCGGTCGAGCAGACGGGCAGGCTACGGGTCACCGTCGAGGCGCAGATCGCCGCGACCGACGAGGGGACGAGCGAGCAGTCCCGTCTCGACCAGGCGCGAAGCGCCCTGGGGGAACGGGGAATCGCCGCGGAGGGTGAATCCGTCCACGCGGGGACCTTCGAGCCGATCCTGGTGGTCCCCGACCAGACCGGCCGCGGGCAGGTCGTCAGCCCGGCCGACGCGCGGGTGCCGGCGGATCTCCAGGCGCTGGTGCAGCGGGGACTCGTGGCGCAGAAGATCGAGCCGGTCGTGTTCCGCGACGAGGAGACCTCGGCGCTCATCATCGGCACCCCCACGGACTCCTCGATCCCCGGTCTCGAGCTCTACCTGGTCTACCCGCTCATCGCCGAGGAACAGACCCTCGGGATCATGCGCGGGATCGTCGCGACCGCGGGCCTGGCGATCATCGTGCTCAGTGCGGCGATCGCGTGGATGGTCGCCCGACAGGTGGTGCTTCCGGTCCGCCAGGCGGCGTCGATCGCGCAGCGGTTCGCCAACGGCCACCTCAAGGAACGGATGGTGATCCGGGGAGAGGACGATGTCGCCCGACTGGCCATGGCGTTCAACGACATGGCGCAGAGCCTGTCCGATCAGATCACTCAGTTGGAGGAGTTCGGGGACCTGCAGAAGCGGTTCACCTCGGACGTCTCCCACGAGCTGCGTACTCCGCTGACCACGGTCAGGATGGCTGCCGACATCATCTCCGATTCGGCCGGGGACCTGGATCCCCCGACCAAGCGCGCGGTGGAGCTGCTGGAGTCCGAGCTCGACCGTTTCGAGAGCCTGCTCACCGACCTCCTCGAGGTCTCCCGCCACGACGCCGGTATGGCGGAACTGTCGGTGGCATCGTTGGACGTCCGGGGGGCGGTCGAGGACGCGGTGTCCACCGTGTCGCACATCGCGGAGTCCGCGGGAGTGCAGGTGGAGCTGGACATGCCGTCCGAACCGGTGATGGCCGAGGTGGACTCCCGACGGGTCGAGCGCATCCTGCGCAACCTCATCGCCAACGCCCTCGACCACTCGGAGTCCAAGCCGGTGCGGGTGACCCTCCGGGGGTCGGAGGCGGCCCTCGCGGTCTCGGTCCGCGACCACGGGGTGGGGCTCAAGCCCGGCGAGGAGTCGCTGGTGTTCAACCGCTTCTGGCGCGCCGATCCGTCACGGGTCCGTCGGTCGGGCGGGACCGGGCTCGGTCTGGCGATCGCGCTCGAGGACGCCAAGCTCCACGGCGGTCGTCTGGACTGCTGGGGGAGCCCGGGCGAGGGGTCGTGCTTCCGCCTGACCATTCCCCGTCGGCACGGCGGCACCCTCACCTCGAGCCCGCTGCCGCTGACGCCGGAGGACGAGGCGCGGCTGGTGCGGACCGGGTCCCCGACGCCCCTGGCGCGTGTCCCCGGTTCCGAGGAGGTCCGTTCGTGAGCCGCAGCCGGGCCCTCCTCGTCGCGATCGCGGCGATCTGCGCCACCGTGCTGGCCGCGACCGGCTGCGCGACCCTGCCCTCGTCGTCATCCCCCCAGGTCATCGACACCTTCTCTCCGTCCGGTGCCGGGCTGGCCGTCCCCACCCCGGTTCCCGACCAGGAACCGGACCTCCTGGTCCGCGACTTCCTCAAGGCCGCGGCGATCGCGGACCAGCGCCACGCCGCGGCCCGGCAGTTCCTCACCCCGGAGGCGGCGGACACCTGGGACGATTCGGCGGAGACCACCATCGTCCTGCGGGCAGATCTCAGCGCCGAGGGCGGCCGCGGCGCCGACCGGGCGGAGTACACCCTGCGAGCCGAGAAGGTCGGGTCGCTCGACCCCGGTGGCATCTTCAGGGAGGACGTCGGGCAACTCGAGGTGACGATCGGCCTGGCCCGGCAGGACGGCCAGTGGCGGATCGACCGGCTTCCCCCGGGTGTCGTGATCGAGCGGACCGAGTTCGTCTCCACCTACGCCCAGCGCGACCTGTTCTTCCTCTCCGGATCCGGTGACTCGCTGGTACCGGACACGCGGTGGACCGCCGCGGACCGGACCGATCTGGAGTTCTCGCTGGTCAACCTGCTCGCCACCGGGCCCCGACCGGGCCTCGAGTCCGCCGTCCTGTCCCGGATCCCGGCATCGGTCTCGGTTCGCCCCGACGATTCCGCCGATGGGCGGCAGGGAGCCGGGACCGCCATCGACTTCACGGGCCTGCCGGTGCTGAGCAGCCAGGCCACCACGCAGTTCGCCGCGCAGGTCGTGTGGACCCTGGCCCGCGCGGACGTTCCCGGGCCGTACCGGCTCGAACGCGACGGCGCGCCGCTCGACGAACGCTTCGTCGACGGGTGGACGACGGAGGACGTCCGGACGTTCGACCCGTATCCGCCGGTCGAACCGATGCGCTACGCGCTGACCGCCGCCGACGGCCTGGTGAGATTGGACGCCTCCGGCGCCAGACCGGCGGGCGGCCCGTGGTCGCAGGTCCGCGGGGGACGGAATGCGACCCTGTCGCACGACGGGGAAGCGCTGGCGGTCATCGCCGGCGAGGACCCCGCGGCGCCCCAGCGGTTGCTCATCGGCGCGGTCGACGGCGAGCCCGACGAAGCCCTTGTCGCCCGGACCCTCACCGGGCCGACCTTCCACCCCGTGGACGGGCGCGCCTGGGTGATGGTCGACGACACGAGGCTGGTGCGGGTGGGCATCGGGGTGCAGGCCCCGTCCGTCCAGGAGATGGACGGCGCCCCGCTCCGCGCCCTGGGCTCCCGGTTCACCGGTCTGAGGATCGATCCGTCCGGGGCGCAGCTGGCGGTGGTGGTCGACGGCAAGGTGTTCATCGGCGCCCTCTCCGCGGAGACCGGGCAGCCGCTCGCCGGGACGTTCCGGCAGATCGGCAGGGCGTTGGGGGAGACGGCCGCCGTCGTGGCGTGGCGGGACCGCTCGACGGTCGTGATCGGTCAGAACACCACTGAGGTACCCGTCACCACGATCACCGTCGACGGCGCGATGACCACGCCGCTGTCCCAGCGCAACATCGCCGGACCCGTCACGGCGGTCGCCGCCGCGGGCCGCGAGGTGTACGTGGTGGACCAGAGGTCCCTGCTGAGGCTCGACACGGTGGCCGAGACCGGGGACCGCTACTGGCGGGAGATCAACGGACTGGCCGCCATCCGGGCGGACCCGGTCGTCGCGGGCTGACGAGTGCCGGCGGGGGCCGACGGGAGACGCGGGCGCCCACCGGGCCCCGGGTGGTCCGCGGCGCTGGCGGATCTCGTGGTCCCGCTGGAGTGCGCGGGGTGCGGGCGCGCGCGGCAGCGATGGTGTCCGCAGTGCGCCCTGAGTCTCGGCGGGAGCCCGCTGCACGTGCGCACACGCGCGGATCTCTCGGTGCCCGTGTGGGCGCTCGCACGGCACGTCGGACCCGCCGCCCGGGCCGTGTCGGCGTACAAGGACCGGGGCCGTCCGGACCTGGCCGCCCCCATAGGTGCGGCGCTCGCGGCCGGGATCGACGCGCTGAGGGCTGAGGGCGAGATCCCGGAGGCGTCGGAACGTCCGACGGTGTTCGTGCCCGCGCCGGCCTCAGGCCGGGCGCGCCGTCGACGCGGGTTCGACCACGTCCGGGGGCTCGTGGACGCCCTCGCGGCCGAGCTGGCGGGGTCGGTCCCGCGTGGACCCGTGGCCGTGGCCCCGCTGCTCGAGATCCGGGGCAGGGTCCGCGACGCCGCCGGATTGGACGCGCGGGCGAGGTCCGGCAACCTCTCGGGCCGGATCAGGAGACGATCGCCGGACACCTTGATCCGGGCCACGCCAGGGGCGCCGTCGACGGTCGCCGAGGTGCTCAGGACGCCGGCGACCGTCCTCGTGGTGGATGACGTCGTCACCACGGGGGCCACGGCCGCCGCGTGCGTCGGTGCGCTGGGCGAGGGCGGTCTGCGCGTCGACGGCGTCATCGCGGTCACCGCCGCCTGAGGGCGAGGGTGACTTCCGGACGACTTGAGCCTACTGCGGTCCGGTGCACAGGCGACCGGGTATCGTAGGTCGCGGACGGGGTTCACCAGCGCGTTCACGAGAATTCAGCCGATGGTGTCCCACGTCCGGAGAGTGTCCACTCAGCCATGTGGGTTGGCCCCTCGACCGGGGTCCCGGGCGGTAACCGGGCCGGTCTCCGGGGCCCGCCGCAGGCCCGATGAGGAGGAGCTTCGATGGCGAAGACCCCCGCAGTCCTGCTCGACCCCGCCACCTTCGACGGTCCGTCGACCGACGACCCCGGTGCCCCTGAAGCGCAGGTGACCATCAAGGGCCGGAACGTCGAGGTCCCCGACCACTTCGCGACCCGGATCCACACCAAGCTCGCGAAGATCGAGAAGATCTCGCCGGCGATCACCCGGTTCGACGTGGTGCTGTTGCACGAGAAGAATCCACGACTGGCCAAGGCCAGCCAGCGGATCGAGATCACCCTCAAGGGCAAGCCGGGCGTCGCCCGCGCGGAGGCCGCCGAGGACACCTTCTACGCCGCTCTGGAATCGGCGGTGGCCAAGCTCGAGCGGCAGATGCGCAAGGCCCGCACCCGGCGGAAGATCAGCCACTCCGGTCACCGTCGGCCGCAGTCCGTCGCCGAGGCCACCGCTGAGCTCGCGCCCGAGGCCGCACCGGCGGACGTGTTGGATGAGTACGCCGACGGGCACGACGATCAGCTCCCCGGCCAGATCGTGCGCCGCAAGGAGCACGACGGGACCCCGATGTCGGTCGACGACGCGCTCGAGAAGATGGAGCTCGTGGGACACGACTTCTACCTCTTCCGCGATGCCGAGTCCGGGCGCGCCACCGTCGTCTACCGGCGGCACGCGTTCGACTACGGGCTGATCACGCTGAGCGACGAGGCCTGACGGTCACGGCTCGCACGCCCCGGGGGCGGTCCGGTCCGAATGGACCGGGCCGCCCGCGGCGTGTATCCGGGGCCCAGAGCACCTAGGATGGACCGAGGGCCCGCGTGGACCCCGCGCAGGTAGCCAGAATTCCGATCACCCCGACCACGAGGACGTTCGAGACTGTGTCCATCCTTTCCAAGCTGCTCCGAGCCGGCGAAGGTCGAAAGCTCAAGCGGTACAGCGCTCTCGCCGATTACGTGGACACCCTGTCCGAGGCGACGGAGACGCTGACCGACGACGAGCTCCGCGCCAAGACCGACGAGTTCAAGGCTCGGCTGGCGAAGGGTGAGACGCTCGACGACCTGCTGCCGGAGGCGTTCGCGGTGGCCCGCGAGGCCGCCTACCGGGTGCTCGGGCAGCGGCCGTACAAGGTGCAGATCATCGGTGCCATCGTCCTGCACACCGGCGCCGTGGCGGAGATGAAGACCGGTGAGGGCAAGACCCTGACCTGTGTGCTGCCCGCCTACCTCAACGCCCTGTCCGGCCAGGGCGTCCACGTGGTCACGGTCAACGACTACCTGGCCAAGCGCGACGCCGAGTGGATGGGTCGCGTCCACCGGTTCCTCGGGCTGTCCGTCGGAGCCATCCTCGGCGGCATGACCCCCGCGCAGCGGCGGGAGTCCTACGCGGCCGACATCACCTACGGCACCAACAACGAGTTCGGCTTCGACTACCTCCGCGACAACATGGCGCACGACACCGCGGAGCTGGTCCAGCGTGGCCACAACTACGCGATCGTCGACGAGGTCGACTCGATCCTCATCGACGAGGCGAGGACCCCGCTGATCATCTCGGGCCCCGCCGACGGGTCGAGCAAGTGGTACGGGGAGTTCGCCCGTATCGCCCCCCTGCTCGAGGAGGGCACGCACTACGAGGTCGACCGGAAGAAGCGCACGATCGGTGTGACCGAGCAGGGCGTCGAGTTCGTCGAGGACCAGCTCGGGATCGACAACCTCTACGAGGCGGCGAACTCGCCCCTCGTGAGCTACCTGAACAACTCCATCAAGGCCAAGGAGCTGTTCACCAAGGACAAGGACTACATCGTCCGCGACGGCGACGTGATCATCGTCGACGAGTTCACGGGGCGGGTCCTCGACGGGCGCCGCTACAACGAGGGAATGCACCAGGCCATCGAGGCCAAGGAACGGGTGGAGATCAAGGCCGAGAACCAGACCCTGGCCACCATCACCCTGCAGAACTACTTCCGTCTCTACGAGAAGCTCGCGGGGATGACCGGTACGGCCGAGACCGAGGCCGCGGAGCTCTACTCCATCTACAAGCTCGAGGTCATGCCGATCCCGACCAACCGGCCGATGGCGCGCGAGGACCTGGCCGACCTCATCTACAAGACCGAGGAGTCGAAGTTCGCCGCGGTGGTGGAGGACATCGCCGAACGCGTCGAGAAGAAGCAGCCGGTTCTCGTGGGCACCGCGTCCGTCGAACGCAGTGAGCACCTGTCGAGGCTGCTCACCCGCAGGGGCATCAAGCACCACGTCCTCAACGCCAAGTTCCATGCGTCCGAGGCCCAGATCATCGCCCAGGCCGGTCGCCCGGGTGCGGTCACCGTGGCGACCAACATGGCCGGTCGTGGAACCGACATCGTGCTCGGTGGCAACCCGGACATCATCGCCGACCTCAACCTGCGTGAGCGCGGACTCAACCCCGTGGACACTCCGGAGGAGTACGAGGAGGCATGGGACGCCGAGATCGAGCGCATGCGCAAGCTCAGCAAGGAGGAGGCCGAGCGGGTCCGCGAGGCCGGCGGTCTCTATGTCCTGGGCACCGAGCGACACGACTCCCGGCGGATCGACAACCAGTTGCGCGGCCGCTCGGGTCGCCAGGGTGACCCGGGTGAGTCCCGGTTCTACCTGTCCCTGGGTGACGAGCTCATGCGTCGCTTCAACGGCGCGGCCGTCGAGGCGATCATGAACCGGTTGAGCCTGCCCGACGACGTGCCGATCGAGGCAGGCATGGTCTCGCGGGCCGTGAAGAACGCCCAGACACAGGTCGAGTCGCAGAACTTCGAGATCCGCAAAGACGTCCTCAAGTACGACGAGGTGATGAACCAGCAGCGCACCGTCATCTACGGCGAGCGCAAGCGGATCCTCGAGGGCGAGGACATCACCGACCAGGTCGAGTCGATGATCTATCAGGTGATCAGCGCCTACGTCGACGGCGCCGCCGCCGAGGGGTACGTCGAGGACTGGGACCTGGACAAGCTCTGGGACGCGCTCGGGCAGCTCTACCCGGTCTCGATCACCGCGCAGTCGATCATCGACGGCGACGAGTACGGGGCGTCGGGCGACCTGTCGGCCAAGAACCTCAAGGACGCGATCCTCGACGACGTCTTCGCCCGATACGACGAGCGCGAAGCCGAGATCGAGGGCATCGGCGGCGAGGGCGCGATGCGTCAGCTCGAGCGATCGATCATGCTCCAGGTCCTGGACCGGAAGTGGCGCGAGCACCTCTACGAGATGGACTACCTCAAGGAGGGCATCGGGCTGCGTGCCATGGCCCAGCGCGACCCCCTGGTCGAGTACCAGCGCGAGGGTTACGACATGTTCGCGGCGATGATGGACGGGGTGCGCGAGGAGACCGTCGCGTTCCTGTTCAACGTCAAGGTCGAGGCCGGTCAGCAGCAGAAGTCGGTGGCGGCGCCCTCTGCGGCGCAGGCCGCGTCGCTCGCGGGTGCCAATCCGATCCTGCAGGCCGCGGGCACGGGCCGCGACGTGAGCGACGACCAGATGCAGTTCTCGGGCCCGTCGGAGACGGGTGAGGCGCAGCTCGTCGACGAGAGTGTCCCGGCCAACCGTGCCGAGCGTCGTTCCCGGGAACGGCAGGACCGGCTCGACCGCCGGGAACGAGCGGCCAAGGCCGCGTCCCGCGGGCGCAAGGGCTGACGGCCCCTAGACCAACCGGAGGGCCGTGCAGGTCGCCCCGGTATCGGTGACCCGGATGCGGGCCGCGACGGCGAACAGTCTCGGCCCGCGGGCGTACGTGGCGCAGACCTCGTAGTCCCGGCCGCCGCCGCCCGGGGACCCGGGGGCACCCTCGGAGTCCGCCGCTCCCGGATCGGCGGGGTGGATGTGGAGGCGGTGGATCCGCGCCACACCGAGGGCGCGGCCGGGGACGCCACCGCGGGCGACCGTCCCGAGCATCTCGATCAGGTGGGGCGGGAACGCGCCCCGGGTGTTGCGTGGTGCCCGCTTTCGGTCGACCACCTCGAGGGCCATGATCACCAGCGCGTGAGCTGCCCGCCGCGCCGGCACCGGTACCGCGTCCTCTGGGTCCGGCACCGGGACCGCCACCGCGATCATGTCGGCGACCGGGCCGCTCGCCCGGTCGTGCGGACGGACGTCGGGGCCGGGCTCCGTCGACAGCAGCGGCCTGACCCGGCATTCGTCCTGCGCGCTCTCCCGGGGGGTCGATGACACTGGTGTCGGGGCCATGTGCACTCCTGCTCTCTCCGACGAGAACCGGGCCGGTCTCGCATCCCTCTATGTGGTGTGACGCGCGGGGCGAACCGGGCGGTTCCGGCTCCACCTCTGCACCGTCGACGGGCGTTGCCTAGGCTGGTCCCATGCGAGGACTGATTGTCGACTACTTCGGGGTGCTGGACGGCACGGAAGAGGACCGCGAGAGCTGGCGGGAGATCTTCATCGGTGCACGTGCCAACGACGTACGCCTGGCGGTCCTCAGCAACGAACCCGAGGGCCCGGGTGCCGACCGGGTGCGTGAGGACGCCCGCGCCTACGGGATCGATCACGTGGTGCTCAGCGGGCTGACCGGGGTGGAGAAACCCGATCCCGAGGCGTTCCTCGAGGCGGCGAGACGCCTCGAGCTGGAGCCGCGCGAGTGCGTGATGGTCGACGACGCGATCGAGAACGTCCTGGGCGCGGTGCAGACGGGCATGATCGGGGTGTTCTACCAGGTCTTCGACCGCGCGGCCGTGGAGATCCGCGGGCTGCTCGGACTCGACGAGGCGGTCTGACCGGTGGCGGCCAGGCTGGCGACGGCGGACGCGGATCTGCTCCTCGGGGACGCCACCCGATCACGGAGTCGGCACTCCTGCTCCCTGGCGCTCGTCTCCCGGGACGATCCCTGGGACATCGACCGGGTGATGGAATTCGTCGACGCCCGACTGGCCGACGCACCCCGGTTCCGGCAGCGCATCCGGTACGTCCCGTTCGGGCTGGCCCGGGCGGTCTGGGTCGACGATCCGGACTTCGACCTGAGCTTCCACGTGCGGCGGTCCGCCCTGCCGGCTCCCGGCGGGGTGCGGCAGCTCGCCGATCTGGTGGCCCGGCTGGTCGACCGTCCGCTCGAACCCGGCCGGCCGCTGTGGGAGCTCTACCTCATCGAGGGTCTCGGCGACGGGCGGCTGGCGGTGCTCACCAAGACCCACCACGTCCTGCTCGGCGGCCCCAACGCCGTGGACCTCGCACAGGTCCTCATGACCGACGAGAAGGCGTCTGCTGACGTGCACGAGGTGGCCACCTGGACCCCCGTCCCGTCACCGGGCGACGGGGTCCTCGTGCTGGACGCCTTGATCACCATCGCCACGGACCCCCTGGAGCTGGTCCGACGCTCGGCCCGTCTGGTGAACGCGGTGGAGAGGGCGAGCCGGGGTCTGGTCGGCGCGGCGAGTCTCACCGTCCTGCGCCCGCCCGGGGGACTGGCGGAGATGTTCCGGACCTCCCGACCCCGCGGCAGCAGGGTCGGGCTGGCGTCGTTCCCCCTGGACCGGGCACGCGCGATCGCGAGGGACCACGGCTGCAAGGTCAACGACGTGGTCCTGGCAGTCCTCTGTGGGGCGCTGCGGTCGTGGATCCTGTCCTGCGGTCACCCCCTCTCGACTGCCGACACCCTCCGCGCGATCGTCCCGATGGCCGTGTCCTCGGAGTCAGGCACGGCCGAGGGTTCCGATGGTCCCGAGGCCTCCGCGGAGGCGACCTCGGCGGAGATCGCCTCCGCGCTCATCGGGATGCCGGTGGGGGAGCCCAACCCCAGGATGCGGCTCGCGCAGATCTCCAGGGAGACGGCCACCCAGCGGCATCCCAGACAGGCGGTGGGTGCCAAGTCGTTGGCCCGACTCTCGGGTTTCGCCCCGCCCACCCTGCACGCGCTGGGTTCCCGCGCCGCGATCATGTTGCCGTCGGACAGCTATGACCTGGTCGTCACCAATGCGCCCGGTCCGCAGCACAAGATGTTCTGGGGTGACGGTGAGCTCGCTGAGGTCTATCCCGTGCCGGCGCTGCTCGACGGTCAGGCGCTGGCCGTGTCCATGAGCAGTTACTCGGGGGTGGTCTACTGCGGGTTCACCGCGGACCGTCAGGCGGTGCCGGACGTGGAGGAGATCGGGGAGCTCATCTCCTCGGCGCTGGACGAGCTCACCGGCACCTCCCGCTGACCCGCACCGTCCACCCGAGGAAGGCACCATCATGCGTCTGTTCATCCCCGCCACGCTCGCGATGCTGGAGACCCTGCTCGACAGCGGGGAGATGCCCGTCCGCAGCGGGACCGCCTTCGCGGCGACCCCCGCGCTCGTGGAATCCTACGCCGAGGGGGACACGGAGGAGATCGAGCACGTGGCGTACCTCGAGGCGGCCCGCGCCTCGCTGCGGCTGCTGGGTGGAGAGATCGACTCCGGTGCGGTACACGACACGCATCCCTACCGCCGGGTGGTGGTGAGCGTGGACGTCCCCGACGCCGACACCCAGCCGCGACCGGATCTGGACACCGCCGTGGTGCGCCTGTCCAGGGGGACCGTGGGGATGGAGGAGATCGCCGCCGTCCACGTGGACCTGGCGGGCGCCGCCGGCGCGGTCGAGGCCGCGGTCGAGGCCGTGGACCGCGCCGATCTGGGGGACGAGGACGCGGAGCTCACCGTGGGGGACGCCCTCGACATCGATCTCGCCTGGTACGACGCGGGTGAACTGCCGTTCCTGCTTAATCTGCTCTGAGAAGGGATCGGGGAGCCCGGCCCCGTCCGGCGGGATCATGCCCGTGTGGTGCCCGCCAGGCGCTACCCTCCGCTACCGTAGGTTCTCATCTCCGGCACCGTCGGCCCGGTCCTCGGGTCGTGCGGTCCCCGGTCTCAAGGAGGCACCAGTGACCGAGTCGACCAGCGGGCTCAACCGTGTACTGCGCGCAGCGGCTGCGAGGGTTCCTGAACCCCGGGCCGCACATCGATTCCTCAACCGCCTCACACACCCGCTCCGGATGGACGACTACTCGTCGCTCATCTATCCGCTGTGGTCCTCCCGCGAACTGCGCGGCGAGGTGGTGTCGGTGCGCCGCGAGGCGGAGGACACCGTCACGCTGGTCATCAAGCCCGGCTGGGGCGCGACCCCGCACTACCAGCCCGGCCAGTATCTGGGCATCGGCGTGCTTCTCGACGGCCGCTGGACCTGGCGCTCCTACTCCCTGACCTCGGCCCCCACCACCGGCCGCGGCGAGTACTCGGTGACCGTCAAGGCGCTTCCCGAGGGACTTCTCAGCAACCACATCGTCGGCACCGTCGAGCCCGGGACCATCGTCCGTCTCGCGGCACCGGCGGGCGACTTCCACCTGCCGACGCCGACCCCTCCCAAGCTGATGTTCGTGACCGCCGGTTCCGGGATCACCCCGGTCATGGGGATGCTCCGGTCCCTGGACCGCCGTTCGGTCACCGAACCGTTCCCGGACGTCGTCCACGTGCACTCGGTGCGTGAGAGGGAGGACGCGCTCTTCTACGACGAGCTGCGCGCCCTCGAGAAGACCCAACCCGGTTACGTCCTGCATCTCCGGGTGACCAGCGAGGAGGGCCGCATCGACTCGCGCCAGATGTCCGCCCTCGTCCCCGACTGGTCGGAGCGTCCGACATGGGCGTGCGGGCCCAACGCGATGCTCGACGAGCTCGACGAGCACTTCAGAGCCACGAATCGGGACGACCTCCACGTGGAGCGCTTCACCGTCAACCGGGACGCCGGGGCCTCGGGCGGGACCGTGACGTTCGGGTCGACCGGCAAGACCGTCGAGCTCGACGGTGCCACCACCATCCTCGAGGGCGGGGAGAAGGTGGGCGTGCAGATGCCCTTCGGCTGTCGGATGGGGATCTGCCAGACGTGTGTCGTGGGACTCGACGAGGGGCACGTCCGCGATCTGCGCAACGGCACCGACCACGGACCCGGTGAGCGGATCCAGACCTGCGTCTCGGTGGCGTTGGGGGACGTCGAGCTCAAGCTCTGACCGCGTCGGCGCGACGGTCGCGGCTCGTGCTCAGTCCTGATCCGACCCGAGCGCCCACGCGTCGTTGGACTGCAGGGCGCCGAGGAGTTCTCTCACGGCCAGCGCGCGTCGGTGGACCGCGGGGTCGATGACGGTGTCGAACCTGCACTCCGGATCGGCGGGCGGGCCCTGGTGGGTGCAGCCCCGCGGGCAGTCCTGAGCGATCGCGTCCAGATCGGAGAACGCCGCCACCACGTCGTCGGGCGAGACGTGCGCCAGTCCGAAGCTCCGGATCCCCGGGGTGTCCACCACCCAGCCCCCCGATCCCAGTTCGAGGGCGACCGACTGGGTCGAGGTGTGCCGGCCCTTGCCCACTCCCGAGACCGCGCCGGTCGCCCGGTGGGCGTCGGGGATCAGACGGTTGACGAGGGTGGACTTCCCGACCCCCGAGTGGCCGATCATGGCGGAGATCCGGCCGTCGATCCGATCGTGCAGGGCCCCGAGGTCGTCGTCGATCCCGGTCCGCAGGACGGGGACGTCGAGTGCCTCGAACTCGGCGGCGAACACCGACGGGTCGTCGAGGTCACCCTTGGTCAGGCACAGGACGGGGTCCAGTCCGCCCGTGTAGGCCGCCACGAGGGCGCGGGCCACGAAGCCGGCGCGGGGCGGGGGGTCCGCGACCGCGACGACGATGAGGAGCAGTTCGGCGTTGGCCACCACGACCCGCTCGTACGGGTCGGAGTCGTCGGCGGTCCGGCGCAGCACCGTGCTGCGGTCGGCGACCCGGACGATCCTCGACAGGGTGTCCCGGGTGCCGGTGAGGTCCCCGACCACGCCGACGTGGTCGCCCACGACGATGGGCGTGCGGCCGAGCTCGCGGGCCCGCATGGTGACGATCCGGGTGCCGGCGACGTGGTCGGGGCCGTCGTCGAGCAGCACGCAGCCCCAGCGCCCCCGGTCGACGCTCACGACCATCGCGGACGCCGCGTCGGAGTGGCTGGGCCTGCGTTTGGTTCGCGGCCTCGACCCCTTGCCCGGCCGGATCCGGATGTCGGACTCGTCCCAGCCGCGCGCGCCGCTCCCGCCCCGCCTGGTGGCCACGACGCTACGTCGTCCCGCCGGCGAGCATGCCGGTCCACATCGAGGTGAACCCCGGCATGGTCTTGGCGGTCGAGTCGATGTCGTCCACCTCGATCCCCGGTACCACGAGGCCGATGATGGCACCCGCGGTGGCCATGCGGTGATCGGCGTAGGCCCGCCAGGGGGCGCCGTGCAGGGATCCCGGGACGATCTCGAGGCCGTCGGCCCGCTCCGTGACGTCGCACCCCACCGCGCCGAGTTCGGCGGCGAGGGCGGCGAGACGATCGGTCTCGTGCCCGCGGAGGTGGGCGATCCCGGTGAGCGTGGACGGGCCGTCGGCGAGCGCGCACAGTGCGGCGATCGTCGGGGTGAGCTCACCGATGGCGGACAGATCCACGTCCACGGGTGACAGGTGGTCGGGTCCGACGACGACGAGGGTCCCGTGGTCCGCCCCGTCGACGGTCTCGAGGGTCACGGTCGCGCCCATGTCCTGAAGGATCCCGCGGATGGCGTCCCCCGGTTGTGTGGTGGCCACCGGCCAGCGGGGCACGCGCACGGACCCGCCGGTGACGGCGGCCGCGGCGAGGAACGGGGTGGCATTGGACAGGTCGGGCTCCACCACCCGGTCGACTGCGGAGATCGGCCCCGGAGCCACGCGCCAGGACGACGCCGTGGGCTGTTCGACAACCACCCCGGACTCCCTGAGCATCGCCAGCGTCATCTCGATGTGCGGACCGGACGGGACGGCGGACGCGCCCACGTGGACCAGTTCCACCCCGTCGTCGAAGCGGGCGGCGGAGAGCAGCAGTCCGGAGACGAACTGAGAGGAGGCCGAGGCGTCCATCTCCACCCGTCCACCCCGGAGGGAACCCGTCCCGGACACCGAGAACGGGAGCCTGTCCCCGGTGACGTCGGCCCCGAGCGAGCGGAGCGCGTCGAGGACCGTGGCCTGCGGACGCACCCGCGCGGCGGGGTCACCGTCGAACGTCGATATGCCGGTGGCGAGCGCGGCGAGTGGAGGTACGAACCGCATGACCGTCCCGGCCAGGCCGCACTCGACGTCCGCCCCGTGCAACGGCCCGGGTGTGACGACCAGTTCGGTGTCGTCGGGGCCGAGCGGTCCCCCGGGGCCCTCGATCCGGGTTCCGAGAGCACCGAGCGCTCCGATCATCAGGTCGGTGTCCCGGCTGCGCAACGTCCCGCTCACCCGCGCGGAGGCGTCGGCCAGCGCGGCCAGGACGAGGGCGCGGTTGGTCAGCGACTTGGACCCGGGCACCGGGACCACGGCGTTCACGGGCGTGTCGGCGACGGGGGCGTTCCAATGACTCACCTGGTCATTGTCGCGCATCCACTCCGATCCCGCCCGGCCCGGGTGGGAGGATGGACCGCATGTGTGGACGGTTCTCGCTCTCCTCGGATCCGGCGCGGCTCGCGGTGGAACTCGACGCCGTGGACGAGGCGTCGTCGCCCCCGCCGGGGCTGTGGCCCGACCGGGGTCCGGTCTCACCGCGGTTCAACATCGCACCCACCACGACCATCCCGACGCTCGTCCTGGACGCCCCGCGCGAACGTCTCGACCTGAGCGAGACCCCCCGACGGGTCCTGCGCTCGATGCGCTGGGGCCTGGTGCCGTCCTGGGCCAGGGACCCGGGGAGGTTGCCGACCCTGTTCAACGCCCGGGTCGAGACCGCCTTCGAGAAGCCGTCGTTCCGTGCCGCCGTGGCCCGGCGCCACTGTGTGGTGCCGATGGACGGGTGGTACGAGTGGGTCCCCGGGCAGCCGGCGACACCGGGGGGCCGGGCGGGGCCCAAGCAGCCGTTCCACATGAGCCTGCCCGGCACCGAGGGCTTGCTCATGGCGGGGCTCTGGGAAGCCCGGCGCGATCCCGCCGACCAGGACGTCACCCAGCTCTCGTGCGCCATCCTCACCACCGCGGCGCTCGGACCGCTGCGCCGCATCCACGACCGGATGCCGCTCGTGGTGGACCCGTCCGTGGTCTCCGACTGGCTCGACCCGTCCGTGATCGGCGACCCCCGGGCGCTGGTCGACGGTGCGGGCGGTGACCTGGCTCAGTGGGCCGACCGGGTGGAGATCCGGCCGGTCTCGCGCGCGGTCTCCAACGTCCGGAACGAGGGTCCGGACCTGGTGCGCCCGGTGGATCCGACCGCCGGGCTGCTGTTCTGACCAGACCGCCCCGGGGCGTCACCGCGCGGTGATCGCCGCCGTGGTCGCTCCCGTGAGGGCGACGAGGTCCGTGGGTGCGAGCTCGATCTCCCATCCCCGCCGGCCGGCGCTGCACAGGATTGTGGTGTGGTCCGACGCGGACCGGTCGACGACCGTCGCCAGGGACCTCTTCTGCCCGAGGGGCGAGACCCCGCCGACCACGTACCCGGTGGTCTTCTCCGCGACGTCCACAGGGGCGAGTGAGGCCTTTCCGCAGGACAGCGCGGAAGCGGCCGCCTTGAGGTCGAGCATGGCCGTGACCGGCAGGACCGCGACCGCCAGCGGGGTCCGGGTCCCCTCGGGTGGGCGGGCGGTCGTGAGCACCAGCGTCTTGAACACCCTGCCGGCGTCGATTCCCAGGCGTTCGCCCATGATGCGTGCGGCCTCGTCGCCGAAGGCCCCCGCGCCGGCGCTGTAGGTGTGCACCACGTGGTCGACGCCCGCGGAGAGCAGGGCGGCGACGGCGGGGGTCGCCGCGGCGGCGGGTGTGCGCTGTCCCGCGCGTTTCCGGGTCACCCACACCAGCGTAGCGACGGCGCCCGGTGGAATAGCGCGCGAGAGGCGGGTGTTGGTGAGAGCAGGTACCCGGGACGGTTCCGGGGCGAGGAGAGGAGGGTGCGATGCGGACCGCGGTCCTCGAGGCCCCCGGCGTGCGGATAGACTCCGGGTCACCGACAGGTGAGGAGTACCGGTTGCCGACAGAGTTGCAGCCCGACGAGTCCGACCAACGTGCCGAGCAGTTCGAAGAGTTGGCCATGCCGCTTCTCGACCAGTTGTACGGTGCTGCTCTGCGGATGACTCGCAACCCGGCGGATGCGGAGGACCTCGTGCAGGAGGCGTACGCGAAGGCGTACGCGGGCTTCCACTCGTTCAAGCCCGGGACGAATTTCCGCGCCTGGATGCACCGCATCCTCACCAACGCGTACATCAACCACTACCGCAAGCGGCAGCGCCAACCCGCCCAGTATCCGACCGAGGAGATCACGGACTGGCAGCTGGCGGCCGCCGCCGAACACACCTCCACCGGGCTGCGTTCGGCGGAGGTCGAGGCGATGGAGCTGCTGCCGGACGACGAGATCCGGGCCGCGTTGGCGCAGTTGCCGGAGGAGTTCCGGATGGCGGTCTACTACGCGGATGTCCAGGATCTTCCCTACAAGGAGATCGCCGAGATCATGGACACCCCGCTGGGAACCGTGATGTCGCGCCTGCACAGGGGCCGGAAGCAGCTGCGTGAGTTGCTGCGCGACGTGGCGACCGAGCGTGGCTTCGGTCGTGACAGGGCGGGGGGTGCGTCGTGATGAGGGAGCACGACCCGCGGTTGGATCGGATCGACTGCGAGGCCGCCCGGCGCGACCTGTCCCTGCTCGTGGACCTCGAATGCGACGACGCGTGTCGCTCGAGGCTCGAGCATCACCTCGCGGGGTGCCCCACCTGTAGGGAGCTCTTCCTCTCGGAGCGTCGGCTCAAGGCGAAGTTGTCCAGTTCATGCTGTGAGAAGGCGCCGTCCGGGCTGAGGGAACGACTGATGGTGGAGATCCGACGCACCACGGTGACCACGACCGATGCCGACGGGACGACGGTGGTGCACCGGACCACGACCGTCCACCGGCGCGATGCGGAAGGACGTCACCGGACCGAGTGATCCCCGGTGGACGAGTGGAGGGGCGGGCACCGTGCCGGTGCCCGCCCCTCCACTCGGTTCTGGTGGTCCGGACTCAGCTGTTCGGACGCTTGCCGTGGTTGGCGTTGTTCTTGCGGCGATCCCGCCTCTTGCGGCCACGCTTGCCCATGGTCGCCTCCTTTCGTCGGTGTACAAGTCTCCCACGAGAACCCCTGTGTGGTTGCATTGAGGAGTCCGGGGGCCGCCGCGTGAGGAAAGCAGAGGAACATCCGAATGACTGAACAGGTCCGTGCCGAGATGGTCGCGAACGTCATGGAGGTCGTCGCAGCCGTCGGCACCGAGGTCGCCGAGGGCGACACCATCGTGCTCCTCGAGTCCATGAAGATGGAGATCCCGGTGTTGTGTGAGACGGCCGGCACCGTCACCGAGGTGGCCGTGACCCCCGGAGATGTCATCCAGGCCGGTGATCTCATCGCCGTGATCGGCTGACCTCCGTCCGGAACGACGAAGGCCGGTTCCGCCCCCACAGGGGAGAGGAACCGGCCTCCGCGTCGATCAGGCGGTGGTGGTCAGACGGTGGTGGTCAGACCGACGTGCGGGTACGGGCACGACGACGCTTGAGAGCGCGACGCTCGTCCTCGCTCATCCCGCCCCAGACGCCCGCGTCCTGGCCGGACTCGAGGGCCCAGGCCAGGCACTC
Organism: Dietzia sp. JS16-p6b; assembly: GCF_003052165.1. Lineage (NCBI taxonomy): Bacteria > Bacillati > Actinomycetota > Actinomycetes > Mycobacteriales > Dietziaceae > Dietzia > Dietzia sp. JS16-p6b. The sequence continues at coordinate 1,027,229 of NZ_CP024869.1, forward strand.
GGCGGTGACGGGGCAACGGTTGCAGACGATCTTCGCCTCGGCGATCTGGGCGAGGGCGGGTCCGGAATTGCCGACGGGGAAGAACAGCTCGGGATCCTCGTCGCGGCAGATGGCCTTGTGGCGCCAGTCCATGGAAACTCCTTACGGTTACGAGACCGTTATCGGGTCAACCGGACACGAGAAGACGACGTCGACGCGCCGATGTGTGCGAAAATCGGCGCGCGGACGTACATGGTCATTCACATCCGGCGATGCGGTGGGGGGTGTACCCTCTCCTCGGGCTCGGTCCGTGAGGAAGAGCTCTCGGTTAAGGCAATGCAAACATTGTGCGTCTGCGCTGTTACGAACGATCGTGCCACGATTCCATGACAAGTCAACCCTCTCCCGTCACATGTGGCAAAGGTCACCCCGGTTGTCAAATCGACCCGAAAGCCCACGCCAGGGGCCGTGATGAGCTAAACGGAGTCCAGTCCACAAGGGCGGTGCGGGTTCGGCCGCGGTCGCGACATAGTCTGTGGAGGTGAACGTGACCCGACCTGACGACCATCGTCCCCCGCTTGATCGGCGTGATCCCCGAGCGGCCATCCCCACGCCCGTCCGGCTGGCCGGGTGGATCTCCTCGGCGCAGGGGCTCATCGGTGTGGGAGTGGCCGTGGCCCTCGCCATCCGTGCGGCCGGCGGCCATCGGGAGGAGACCGTCGTCATCAGTGGCTACGGCACCGCGGTCTGGTTCGCGATCCTCGGTGGCGGCCTTCTCGCGGCCGGCGTCGGTCTGTTGCGGGGGCGCCGCTGGGGCCGGGGTCTGGTGGTGATCGCCGAGCTGTTGTTGCTGTTCGTGGCCTGGTACGTCGGGGTGGGCTCGGACCAGTACCTCGCCGGGCTGCTCCTCGCCGTGATCTGCGCGGTCGCGTTGGTCTCGTTGTTCCGCAGGGACGCGATCGAGTGGTACGCCGCGTGACCTGATCGACCGTAACCGGGTGCGCCGCGGAATGGTCAGTCGAGGAACTTGTACGCGTGGACCAGACCCGCCCTGCTCTCGTAGAGGATGTCGCCGATCTGGGCGAGTCCCGTCACGCCGCCTCCTGTCACACCCTCCCCGGTCGCACCGTTCCCCGTTGTGGCTGCTCCGGGGAGACGGCGGAACTCGCGACCGGTGTCGTGGTCGAGGAGCGCGAAGGCACCGTCGAGGGGGACGAGTACCCACTCGTCATTCGCATGGGCCTCCGGGTCCGGGGACCATCCACCGGTCATTCCGGGGCCGGTCGACGCCCCGAGCGTCCAGGAGTACCTCCCGGACTGTCCGTCGAAGGCGTGCGTGGAGCGCCCGTCGAACCACCGGACCTGCGCGTTGTCACCCGAGACGGACCGGGGTGAGGGCAGTACGCCCGGCTCGCCGTCCAGGCCGAGGACGGTCGAGTGTTCGGTGGGGGAGGTGAACCACTCGACGGTCCAGTCGGGGCCCCGGTTCCGAAGCGCCAGGACCCCCTGCTCGGTCACGTCGATGATCCACAGGCCGTCGGCACCGGTCGGCTCCGAGGCGATCTCCTCCGGGGCGCGGTTGTCCTCGGGGACGGTCTCGGAGATCGTCAGCCTGACGGACTGCTCGCCGGGGCAGCGCTCGGTCACCGCGAAGCGCTCGTCGGTGAGGTCGGCGGTCACGAGCGTGCACCCCGCCCTGGGCTGCATCCCGGCCTCCTGCGGTGCGTCCACCGCCCCGTACTCGACGGTCCGGACCAGGTCGTCGCGCCAGATCTCGAGCCGGTCCGGACTCAACGCGAGTACGTGCCGCCAGGTCGCGGTGAGTTCCATCGAGTCCGCGAACGCGCTCTGCCTGGTGCTCGCGTACTCCTGCCCGGTCGGGTCGAGGGAGGTCACGTCACTGCACCCGGAGGCGCCGTCGAACGCGGCGACGAGCCGATCGGCGTAGAACGCCCCGGCACAGAACCGCCCCGCATGGGTGTAGGTCCAGCGCTCCTCGCCGGATCCCGCGTCACGACCGACGAGTACCCCGTCCGGGGAGACGGTGACGAGATTGCCCTTGGTGGTGAGGGGGGGACCGGGGTCGGCGGACTCGTGCGTCCAGAGCGGTTGGAGCGAGGTCGGGGGCTCGGTGGCCGGACCGTACTCGGGCTGCTGCGATCCCGCCGCACGCAGCTGCGACCCGGTCGCGCTGCCGGTCACCAGCACAACGGCCGCCGTCACCACCATGACGACGGCGATCACCCCGGCGGTGACGAGGTCTCGCCGCGTCCGGCGTTCGGGGGCGACGCCGATGTCCGTCCACCGGCGGCCGGACCCTCTCCTGAGTGTGCGCACGTGCCTTCCAGGGGTGGGGGTCGGTTCTAGTCCCGGCCGGTGGAGTCGGACGACGACGAGGGATTCCGCCGACGACGCCGACGTCGCCTCGGGGTGCCGTCACCGCCGGTCGCGGCGTCGCCACCGGCCGGGCCGGAGTCGGAGGTCGCGACCGCATCGCCGGACCCGGAGGACCCGGACTGCCCGGATCGCGTGCGCCGACGGGGAGTGCCGGATCCGCGCCCGGATCCCCGGGCGTCGCGATCGGACTGACGACGACCGGAACCGGTCCCGGTCGCGGCCCCGATCCGGCCCCCCGCGCCCTCCGGGATACCGAGGTCGGTCCGGAGGTGAGGAGACGTCGAATAGGTCTCGGCGGGCTCGCCGTGGCCGAGGCCGAGCGCCTTGTCGATGAGGCCCCAGCGCGGGAGGTCGTCCCAGTCGACGAGCGTGACCGCGACCCCCTTCCGTCCGGCTCGTCCGGTACGACCGATCCGGTGGACGTAGGTCTTCTCGTCCTCGGGGCACTGGTAGTTGATGACGTGGGTGACGTCGTCGACGTCGATGCCGCGCGCCGCCACGTCGGTCGCCACGAGGACGTCGACGTCCCCGGACCTGAAGGCCGTCAGCGACTTCTCGCGCGCGCCCTGGCCCAGGTCTCCGTGGATCGCCCCCACCCGGAATCCCCGCTCGGCCAGGTCGTCGGCCACCTTCTGTGCCGTGCGCTTGGTGCGACAGAAGATCATCGTGGCGCCGCGTCCCTCGGCCTGCAGGATTCGCGAGACCACCTCGGGCTTGTCCATGGAGTGCGCGCGATAGACGAACTGGGTGGTGTTCTCGTGCGTGGCGCCGGAGTCGGCCGCCTCCGCCCGGATGTGCGTGGGCTTGGTGAGGAACGTGCGGGCCAGGGTGATGATCGGTCCCGGCATGGTGGCCGAGAAGAGCATGGTCTGACGCTGGTCGGGCACCATCCGGAGCAGTTTCTCGATGTCCGGCAGGAAGCCCAGGTCGAGCATCTCGTCGGCTTCGTCGAGGACGAGCACCTCGACCTTGCCGAGCACCAGCTTCGACTGGTTGGCGAGGTCGAGCAGTCGCCCGGGGGTCCCCACCACCACGTCGACGCCCTTCTCGAGAGCGTCGGTCTGCTGCTCATAGGGGGTGCCACCGTAGATGGACAGCACCTTGAGCGGGCGGGTCCCCGACCGGCCCGGGGCGGTGAGCCCGGTGGCGGCGATCTTGAGGTCCTGGGTGACCTGGACGCACAACTCGCGGGTGGGCACGATGACCAGGGCTCGTGGCGTGCCGTCGAGTTCCCGGGTCACCTCGCCCGTGGAGATGCGGTGCAGGAGCGGTACGCCGAACCCGTAGGTCTTGCCCATCCCCGTGCGGGCCTGGCCGATCAGGTCGGAACCGGCGAGAGCCAGCGGCAGGGTCAGTTCCTGGATGGCGAAGGTGTGGGTGATGCCTCGCTCACCGAGCGCGGTGACGATCTCGGGACGGACCCCGAGTTCGGCGAAGCTGGGGGAAGAATCGGAGGACGGGGCGTCGACGACGGCCGTCGTCGTGGCCATGCCGTCGATTTCGCTGGTGGTCACATCGGTGGTGGACAGGGCGGTGCCTTTCTCGTCTCGCGCGCGGATGGTCGGGCCGTGTCGTAGAGAGGGCCTCGGCGAGCGGGGCGCGCACACATTTCCACGTGGATCCTCGGTGCGGGGCCCGGACTACGGGCCGGGCGCGGGTGTGATCCACGTGCACCCACCCTATCCCGTGGCGCCCCGGTGCACAGGGTCCGGGCTAGCCTGGGTCCCACGCAACACCGACGATGGCGTGACAGGCGCCGACGATGAGAAGGGCAGTAACCGTGGAGGTCAAGATCGGCATCGCCGACAGCAATCGCGAGCTCGTGTTCAAGACCGGCATGAAGCCGGAGGACGTGCACGCCCGCGTCGAGGCCGCTCTCACCGCGGAGAGCAAGGCGGTCCTGGAGCTGGACGACGAGAAGGGCCGTCGCTATCTCGTGTCGACCGACAGGGTCGCCTACGTCGAGATCGGCGAATCGGCGCGCCGCCCGGTGGGATTCCTCTCCTAGGAGTCGTGGGCGCGGGAATCCTGCGGGTGGGCGTCGTTGGCGGAACGATCCCCGCCCTGGCGGGGGATCTTCGACAGTCCACCCCAGCACAGGGTGACCGTCGTGGAGACGGCGTCGGCGCGGGAGATCGGTCGGCCCGCGTCGAGCCAGTGCCCGGCACTCACCCGACTCGCCCCCACCAGGCCCACCGCGAGCAGTCGCGACCGGTGCGCGTCGAGCCCGGAATCGCCCCGAACCAGGTCGTGTACGGCGTCGATGCAGCCGTCGGTGGCGCGGTCGAGTTCGCGCCGGACGTCCTCGTCGCCGGACTCGGAGGCGAACACCAGGCGGAAACCCTTGGTATCGGAATCGGCGTACGCGAAGAACGTGTCCACGGCGGCCTCGACACGGCGCCGGTTGTCGGAGGTCGAGTCGAGCGCCGCCCGGATGCGGCCGAGCAGCTCGTCCACGTGGTGACGCAGGACCTCGATGTACAGGTCCCGCTTGGAGTCGAAGTGCTGGTAGAGCACAGGCTTGGAGACGCCGGCGAGGACGGCGATGTCGTCCATCCCCGAGGAGTGGAAGCCCTGGTCGACGAAGACGGCCCCCGCGGCGTCGAGGAGCTGCCGGCGTCGGGCGCCGCGGGGCAGCCGGGTGGCCCTGGCGCGCCCCGGAGCCGTCGGAAACGGTCCGCCCGGGCTTGTCATCGTCTGGCTCCTGTCCTCCCGGACGTCGGGTCGACGGTCGACCGGGCCTGACGCACAATACCCGTACCCGCGGAGTGCCGGAGAAGGCGACCACCTCGGGATGTGGAATCGTGGAGACCATCACTCGGGCCCGACGCGGGCCTGACCGGAGCGGACGTGGAGGCGCGGATGAGCGACGGCCGTCGCCGGATGTCGAACGATGTCGACGCCGAGCCCACCGCTCGGGGTGGCGTTCCGGGCCAGCGCGGGCACAGTACTCCGTACTACCCTCCGCACGGTGAGCCGCTGCGCGCTCCCTGGGATCCCGAGGCGGAGAGAACCCCCGGGCGTCGCCGTTCGGTCCCCGGCGCCAGAGACCATCTGCGCAAACAGAGCCCTGTCGGCCGGTTCTTCACCACGTGGGGGTGGCGCGCGTACGCGATCCCGGTTCTGGTGGTGCTCACCGCGCTCGTGATCGCCGACTCCGTGACGGGTGCCGGTCCGGACGACGGCGACGGCGTGGGGGAGACGGCGGAGACTCCCGCGCTGATGGGGGAGCCGCCGCGGGGACAGGTGCCCCCGAGCGGGGAGCTGCCGGACGGGGGGCCGTTCGAGGAGGCCGGCGAGGGCGTGTTCCGGGTGGTGCCCGGGGGCACGGACCGCGTGGGGCGTCCCGAGGCCGAGCAGTTCACCTACACCGTCGAGGTCGAGGAGGGCATCGACACGACGGATTTCGGAGGCGACGACTCGGTGGCCCGGATGGTGGACGCGACGTTGGCCAACCCCAAGAGCTGGACGGCGGACGGGGCGGTGGCGTTCCAGCGCACGTCCGGTGACGAGCCCGCGTTCCGGGTGAGCCTGGCCAGTCCCCGCACCGTCCGTGAGAACTGCGGTTACGAGATCGAGCTCGAGACCAGCTGCTACAACCCGTCCACCGACAGGGTCTACCTCAATCTCGCCCGGTGGATCCGCGGCGCGCGGTCCTTCCAGGGCGACATCGGTTCCTACCGGCAGTACCTCGTCAACCACGAGGTCGGCCACGCCATCGGCTACCCGGACCACGAACCGTGCCCCGCGGACGGGGCGCTCGCGCCGATCATGATGCAACAGACCCTCGGGGTCGCCAACCACGAGATCTTCGTCCTCGACAACGAGGGCGTGGTCCCGGACAACGACGACACCTGCCTCTACAACGCGTGGCCGTACCCCGACGGCCCGCCGGTGAACCGGTGACCCCCGTGGCCGGTGACGGCACCGGAGCGCTCCCGCCCCTCGTGCCCCCGGTGCCCTCTCTGACGGCGGAGGAGCGCGCCCGCTATTCCCGGCATCTTCTGTTGGAGGCCGTCGGTGACGAGGGGCAGCGTCGTCTGCGTGCCGCGTCGGTGTTCGTGGTGGGGGCGGGAGGCCTCGGCGCGCCGGTCCTGATGTACCTCGCCGCGGCGGGCGTCGGGCGCATCACCGTGATCGACGACGACGAGATCGACCAGGGCAACCTGCACCGGCAGGTGATCCACTCCGTGCCGGCGATCGGCCGACCCAAGGTCGAGTCCGCCCGGGAGAGACTGGCCGAGCTGGCGCCCGGAGTGAGGGTGGAGGCCGTCCACGCCCGACTCGACGCGCTGAACATCGATGCTCTGCTCGAGGGCCACCATCTGGTGGTCGACGGCAGCGACAACTTCTCGACGCGCTACCTCGTCTCGGATGCCTGCGAGATCGCCGGGATCCCGGTCGTCTGGGGGACGATCGACCGCTTCCGGGCCCAACTCGCCGTCTTCTGGTCCCGTCCGCCCACGCCCGCGGACCCCGTCACCCTCCGGGACCTCTACCCGGCCCCGCCGCCGCCCGGCTCGGTCCCGAGCTGCGCCGAGGCCGGGGTTGTGGGTGCGCTGTGCGGCACGGTGGGATCGATGATGGCGATGGAGGCGGTCAAGCTGATCACAGGGTCCGGCAGGCCGCTGCTCGGCCGACTCGTGTTGATGGACCTGCTCGAGACCACACACCGGACCGTGACGATCCGACCGGACCCGTCCCGCACCCCGGTGACGTGTCTGCCGGACGGGGGAGTCGAGAGCTGTGAGGTCAGGTCGCCGGACGCGCAGGTCGTGCCCACCGTGTCGGCGACCGCCCTGGCCGCCGAACTGGCGGGGGCGGGGTCATCCGGGGCTGTCGCACCCGTCCTGGTCGACGTCCGTGGTGCGGGGGAGCGATCGATCGCGGCGATCGATCCCTCGGTGTGGGTACCGCTGGACACGGTCGCCGAGGTGGCCTCGGACCCGACCGGGGCCCTCGGGCGGGCCGCGGCCCGGGGGCCGCTCGTCGTGTACTGCAAGTCGGGTGTGCGCTCCGCCCGCGCGGCGGCGACGTTGACCGGGGCGGGTTTCGCGGGCGTGCGGTCGCTGGAGGGCGGGATCGAGGCCTGGACCCGCGATGTCGACCCGTCCCTGCCCGGGTACTGAACCGGGGGTGAGTACGGTGAACGACGTGAACGACGTGACCGTCCCCGACCACGTCCGCGGCGCCTTCGGCGTGGTGGCCGGCCCTGCCGTCCCCGTGGTGGCCGGGTCCGGGACGGGGTGGCTCGTCACCGCGTCGGGACTCCCTGTGGTCTTGCGGCCGGTCGCCGACACGGCCCTGGCCAACTGGTCGGCGCGCGTGCGGGAGGAACTCGACGTCACCGGGCTGCGCGTGGCTCAGCCGGTGCGGTCGACGGACGGCAGGCACGTGGTGAGCGGCTGGCGGGCCGACCGGGCGGTCACGGGACGCCCCGAGGCCAGAGCAGACGAGTCCATCGCCTGGTCGGCGCGGATCAACGCGGCGCTCAGCGGAGTCGATCGGCCACGGCCGTCTCCTCGTCCGGCCACCCGGCCGTGGACGGAGTCCGACCTGTTCGCCATCGCCGAGGCGGCGGCGTGGGACGGCGACCCGGAGCGCGATCTCGGCCCCGGCATGGAGGACAGGGGAACTCCCTTCGCCACCCACCGTGCGGCCGCGCTGCTCGGCGCGACCGGGCTGATCCGACTCCGCCGGCCGGTCGACCCGGCGTCCGACTCCGGGGTGGTGCACGGTGACCTCGCACGGGGACTGCTGTTCGACTCGTCGGAGGAGCCCGCCCTGACGGACGTCGTGCCGTACGCCCGCCCGGCCTCGTGGTCGGCGGCGGTCGTCGCGATCGACCACCTCTCCTGGGGGACCGTCGACGCCGGGGTGCTCCCGCGATGGCGCCACCTCGACGACTGGCCGCAGATGGTGCTTCGGGCGGCGGTCTTCAGGCTGGCGGTGCACGCGCTACACCCGGGATCCCGCCCCGCCGCGATGGACGGACTGCAGGCCATGGCCCGGACCGTCGAGGAGTACATCGGCGACCCGGACGCATGAACCGTCGCTCCCCGCGAGCAGCCACCCCCACCGGCACGCTCGCCTTTCCCGTGGTGGCCCTGCTCGGCGTCGTCCTGGTCTCGCTCAATCTCCGTACCGCCGTCACGTCCCTGAGCCCGCTGTTGGGGTCATCGACGCCGAGATCGGTCTCGGTGCCGGGGGCATGGGACTGCTCGGGATGGTGCCCACGGCCATGTTCGCCCTCTGGGGTGTCCTCACCCCCGTCGTGCTCCGGCGGACGGGTCTGGAGGTGCTGACCGTCCTGGCGATGACGGCGGCCGCGGCCGGCCAGATCCTTCGGGCCTTCGCCCACGACCCATGGGTGATGGGAGCGGGATCCCTCGTCGCGCTCGCCGGGATGGGTATCGGCAACGTGGTGGCTCCGCCGCTGGTCAAGAAGTACTTTCCCCGGCACGTGGCGGCCGTGAGCATGGCGTACATCACCGGCCTCCAACTGGGAACGGTGGTGCCCGCCCTGGTCGCCGTTCCCGTCGACGAGCTCGCCGGGTGGCGGGTGTCCATAGGCTGGTGGGCGGTTCTCGCGATCGTCGCGGCGGTGCCCTGGATCATCGAGATCCTGCGGGGTAGGTCGGGCCCCGACCGATCCGCCACCGCCGGATCCACCTCAGCCGGGTCCGCGCCGGCCAGACCCTCACGGGCCACCACGGTCGTCGGCGGGTCGGGCCCGGCACGGCGGGTCCGGCCCTGGCGCTCGCCCGTGGGGGTGGCCCTCGCGTTGTTCTTCGGAACCAACTCACTGTGCACCTACGCCTTCTTCACGTGGCTCCCGGCCGTGGCCGAGTCGATCGGGATGACCCGGGCCGAGGGAGGACTCGCTCTGGCGGTCTACTCGGCCATCGGCCTGATCGCCGCCCTGGTCGTGCCCTGGGCGGCGGGGCGCTTCGCCGATCCCTACCCGGTCGTCCTCGTCTCCGTGGTCTGCTACCTGGCCGGTTTCGCCGGACTGCTCTGGGCGCCCGGCGCCGCCCCGTGGCTGTGGATCTGCCTGCTCGGGGTGGGGCCCAGTACGTTCCCGCTCTGCCTGACACTCATCAACCTCCGCACGCGGACGCAGGCCGGTTCCGCCGCCCTCTCCGGGTTCTCGCAGGGGGTCGGGTACACGGCGGCGAGCCTCGGCCCCGTCGTCTTCGGCCTCCTGCTGTCCGGTCCGGGTCTCGGCGGGGGACTGGCGTTCCTCACGGTGGTGCTCGCGGTGATGTGCGTGGTCGGCCGGATCGCGTGTCGACCCCGGATGCTCGAGGACACGCTGCGCTGACGCCGGCGGTCCGGGGCCACCGATCCGGTGGCCGCGGGCCTGTCGGAGGAGTGTGGTCTCATCGAGCCGTGACAGAGCCCGCAGTACCGACCGTCGCAGTACCGCCCGCCGTAGCACCGCATCCGGCCCGCGCGGGGCAGGCCCCGCCAGCCAGGGAGTGGCCGACCGCCCTCGGCGGGCTGATCGGACGGGACTGGGGTGCCGGCCCGGCGGATGGTCAGGACCGGTGGGTCGTGCGTGGCGGGCCCGGGAGCGGGAAGACCTCACTCCTGGTGGACGTGGTGCGCGCCGCGGTGACGGGCGGGGTGGGTATGGACGGTGTCCTGGTCCTCACGGGCTCCGCCACCGCCGGGGCCGCCGTGCTGGAGGAGATCACCCGCGGACTCCCGTCGGAGGTCGTCGTGGGAACGGACGCCCCCGTCCGCACCGTCCACTCCCTCGCCCATGCCGTGGTCCGGCTGGCCGCCGCTCGGGTCGACGCCCCGACCCCGCGGCTCCGGACGGGCGCGGAGCACGACGCGTTGATCCGCGAGACGTTGCTCGGAGAGGTGGCGGATGGCGCCCCGCACTGGCCCGAACAGCTCCGTCCCGCGCTGTCGGCCGTGGGGTTCGCGCGGGAGATCCGTGACCTGCTGCTGCGCGCTCTCGAGCGGGGGATCGGCCCCCGGGAACTCGCCCGCCTGGGACGGTCGGCGGACAGGCCCGCGTGGGTGGCCGCCGCCGGGTTCTTCCGCAGGCACGAGGAGCAGATGGCCCTGCGCTCGGGCCTACGGGGTGGGGAGTCGGACGTGCCCGAGGCGCTCAACGCCGCCGAACTCGTGGGGGCGGCGCTGGACGCGTTGACAGCGGACCCGCAGCTCAGGGAGATATTCCGGTCCCGTCGGCTGGTGGTGGTGGACGACGCGCACCACCTCGACCCGCTCGCCGCCGAGTTCGTGGCCGCCGTCGGTGGGGGCGCGGACGTCATGGTGGTGGTGGAGGACGGGGACCAGTCGGTGTTCCGTTTCCGGGGGGCGGACGGCGGTCTCGCCCGCGCTGTCGCGGACCAGGGCGGCCGTGAGGTGGATCTCCACGCGGGGCACCGGATGGACCCCGCGGTCGCGGCGGTGGCGGGACGGATCGGCTCCCGGCTGCCCGGCGCCGCCCGCCACCGACCGCGTGAGAGGCCGGTCGGACCGGGCCCGGGTGCGGTAGGTGCGCCGGCTGTGGTCGAACCGGTGGCGCCGGGGGGATCGGTGACGGTCACCGTCGCCCGGTCGGCCGCTGCGGAGGCCGCCGTCGTCGCGGACTTCCTGCGCAGGCGACACGTGCTGGACGGCGTCGACTACGGGGAGATGGCGGTCGTCAGCAGATCGCTTCCCCGGGTCGTCGACACCCTGCTCCCGGCACTCGACGCGGCCGGCGTCCCCGTGGTCGACGCGGGCGCCGAGCTGCCCCCGGCGCACGATCCCGTGGTGGCGGCGCTCCTCCTGCTGGTGAGGTCAGCGCTGCGGGGGGCCGACGGGACGGATGCCGAGCAGACCCTCGCGCTGCTGTCCGGACCCATCGGGCGCGCCGACGCCGTGGCGATGCGCCGGCTGCGGCGCGGCATACGCCGCTCCGGGATCGGCGGTTCCGCTCCGAGCGCGGAGACTCTCCGCGCACTCGTCCTGGCCGAGGGCGACCCGGCGCCGTCCGGGCTCACCGCGGTCGAACTCGCGCCGGTCACCCGCATCCGTCACGCCCGGACCGCCGTGGTGGAGTCGCTACGGGCAGGGGGCACGGTCGAGGAGGTGCTCTGGGAGGCGTGGTCCGCCTCGCGGATGGAGCGGCGGCTCGTCCGGCAGGCCGTAGCCGCGGATGCGTGGTCCCGCTCCGCAGACCGGTCTCTCGACGCGGTGGTCTCCCTGTTCGATCACGCGGCGGACTACGTCGACCGCGTCCCAGGGGGCTCCGTCGCCCTCTTCTGCGATGTGGTGTCGAGGGAGGACCTCCCCGCCCCCCGGCGGGCGGACACCCGCGCACGTGGTGGGGCCGTGACCCTGTTGTCCGCCCACGCCGCGGTGGGGAGGCAGTGGAGATCGGTGGCGGTGTGCGGGGTCCAGGACGGGGTGTGGCCCGCGCCCCGTCGTCGGTCGGGGCTGCTCGGGGTCGACGAACTCGTCGACCTCACGGAGGTGGCGGGCGACGGGCCCCTGCCGTCCGAGGCCGAACGGGCCGCGTCGTCGGCGTCGGCACGGTCGGCCGAGGAGAGACGCCTGTTCTACGTGGCCTGCTCGCGTGCGCGGAGCCACCTGCTCGTCACCGCCGTCGAATCCCCCGAGCAGGGTGACGCCGCCCCGTCACGGTTCGTCGACGAGATCTCGGACCTCGCCACGACCCGGGCGGACCCGGGTGGGACCGGGTCTCATGGCCCGGGTGGCGCCGCGGCGGCCGCGAGCGGTCACGCCCCGACGGTGTTCACCGTCCAGCACCTCGCCGTCGACCTCCGGGCCGCACTGCTCGATCCGTCCACCGACCCGGCGGACGCCGCCCACGCCGCGGGACTCCTGGCCGGGATGCGCGACGCGGGGGTCGCCGAGGCGGACCCCGGCACCTGGTACGGCTCGCGCGGACCGTCCACCGCCGCCCCGGCCTTCCCGGTGGGCCCGGGGCAGCCGTCGGCCGTGCTCTCCCCGTCTGGATTCGGTGCTCTCGAGGAGTGTCCACTCCGCTGGTTCCTGCAGAGGGTCAGGGGTGAGTCGTCCGATCCGGGGTCCGAGGCCGCCCTAATCCGCGGTTCGGTCGTGCACGCGCTCACGCAGGCGGTCGAGGGGGGGATCGGGGAGGACGCGCTGCGGGCGGCCGTGTCCCGGCGGGCCGAGTCGCTCACGCGAGCCCGCGGGTGGTTCGCCGAGCGGGGCGCGGAGTCGATGGTCGGGATGGCGGAGTCGTTCCGGCAGTGGCGACGGGGCACCCGTGACGAGTTCACGACCGCGGCAGTGGAGGAGGCCTTCGACCTGGACGTCCGGGGCGGGGTCCGGATACGGGGGCGTATCGACAGACTCGAGACCACCCGCGCCGGTGAGGTGGTCGCCGTGGACATCAAGACCTCCCCGGGAGCCGTCTCGAAGGCAGTGGCGGCGGCGCACCCCCAGCTCGCGCTGTACCAACTGGCGGTGGCCGGCGGCGCCGTCGCCTCCGTCGCGGGTCGCGAGCCGGGAGGCGGGCTCCTCCTGTACCTCGGGGGCCGGGAGGGCCGCCTGCCCACGGAACGGGTCCAGGACCCGCTCGGCCGCGAGGCCGCAGAGGCGTTGACCGACCGCGTGGTCGACGCCGGTCGTGCGACGGTGGGGCCGTCCTACACGGCCCGCGTGGGTCCGTGGTGTGACCACTGTGGAGTCCGGTCCAGCTGCCCCGCGCAACCGGAGGGCCGGCAGGTGATCGAGTGACCTCCTCGATGGGACCCGACGACATCGCCGACGCACTCGGCGTCCACCGGCCCACCCCGGAGCAGGCGGCCGTGATCGCCGGCCCCGCCGAACCCACCCTCGTGCTGGCGGGCGCTGGGGCGGGCAAGACCGAGACCATGGCGGCGCGCGTGGTGTGGCTGGTCGCCAACGGTCATGCGCGCCCGTCGGAGATCCTGGGGCTCACCTTCACCCGCAAGGCGGCCCAGCAGTTGTCCAGGAGGATCCGGCGGCGGCTCGAGGCACTGGCGGGAAGCGCGCTCTGCGCGGGCCCGGGGGCGGACCCCAGGATCGCGGAGTCGATCCGCACCGAGGATCCCCAGATCTCGACCTATCACGCGTTCGCGGGCACTCTTCTCGGGTCCTACGGCCTGCTGGTGCCGGTCGAACCGGATTCGCGGCTGCTCACACCGACCGCGGCGTTCCACCTCGCCCACGACGTGGTCTCACGCTGGGAGTCCCCGCTGGCGACGCGGTCCTCCGCTGCCCAGGTCACCCGCGACGTCCTGGCACTGGCGGGGCAACTGTCCGAGCACCTCGTCACGACCGACGACCTGCGGACCCACCCCGATCTGATCACGACGCTGGTCGCCACACTGCCCGGCGGGCCCGGCCAGCGCGAGACCCCCACCAAGTGGCTCGACGAGGCCGCCACCGTCCAGGGGCACCGTGAAGAACTGGCGGATCTTGTCGACGCGGTCGCCGCTCGGATGCGGGCGGAGTCCGCCATGGACCACGCCTCGCAGATGGCGCTCGCCGCCACGGTGGCCCGCGACCACCCGCAGGTCGGTGAGGCCGAGCGTCGGGCGTTCCGGGTGGTGCTCCTCGATGAGTACCAGGACACCGGCCACTCCCAGCGGGTCCTGCTGAGCTCGTTGTTCGGCGGCGGCGCCGGTCCGGTGCCCGCGGTCACCGCGGTGGGGGACCCGATGCAGTCCATCTACGGGTGGAGAGGGGCATCGGCTTCCAACCTCGACCGCTTCCGCGACGACTTCCCCCGGCCCGCAGGTCAGCGGTCCCACCTGCTCGAGCTGACCACCTCGTGGCGGAACCCCCCGGAGGTGCTCTCCCTGGCCAACCGGATCACCCAGCCGCTGCGGGACCGCCCTGGCACCGTGCCGGTCCCGCAGCTGCGAGCGCGTCCCGGCGCCGAACCCGCCGACCTGCAGGTGGCGGTGCTGGACACCGCGGACGCCGAGCGGGAGTGGCTGGCCGACGAGGTGTCCCGCCGGTACCGCGCGGCGGAGGCGGCCGGTCGTGTCCCCACCGCCGCCGTGCTCGTCCGACGCAACGGCGACTCCGGGCCCATCGCCGAGGCGCTGGAGAACCGTGGACTGCCGGTGGAGGTCGTCGGGCTGGGGGGACTGCTGGACGTCCCCGAGATCGCGGACGTGGTCTCACTGCTCACGGTGGTCGCCCGTCCCGGCGCCGGTGCGCCCCTGATGCGGCTGCTCACAGGGCCCAGGTTCGCCCTGGGGGCCGCCGATCTGGCCGCGCTGGCCAGACGGGCGTCCGCGCTCTCACTCCGGCGCCCGGCCGAGGCCGGAGGAGCACTGTCCTCCGTCCGCGAACTCGAGGACGCACTGGACGCCATCGCCCGCGGCGAGGAGACCGATGCCGCGGGACTCGCGGACGCGCTGGCCGACCCGGGCCCCGAGGGCGACTACAGCCCAGACGGCCTGGCCCGCATCACCGGGCTCTCGCGGATCATCGCCGGGCTTCGAGCGCGGTCATCCGCTCCCCCTGCCAGACTCGTCGCCGCCGCGGAACAGGCGCTGGGTCTGGACGCCGAGGTGCGCCTCCGGGAGCGCACCGGCGGGGGAGAGGCACGAGAGCAGCTCGATGAGCTGCAGGAGGTGGCCGCGGGATTCGGGGCCGACCGCGGTCAGGGTCTGGACGCCTTCCTGGCACACCTCGATCTGGCACGCACGGTGGACGGCGGGCTCGCACGGGGCGAGGTCGCCTCCGTTCCGGGACGGGTACAGATCCTCACCGTGCACTCGGCCAAGGGGTTGGAATGGGAGATCGTCGCCGTGCCCCACCTGTCCGTCGGGATATTCCCCTCCGACCGCGCGCCCCAGACCTCGGTTCGAGCGGCCACCCACCTGCCCGAGTACCTCCGCGGGGACCGCGAGGGCGAGGACAACCCCGGAGGCGTGCCGGTGCCCCGGTTCGACGGAATCGGGGACCGCAAACGACTGGAGGCCACGCTCAAGGCCCACATCGACCGCGTCAAGAAGCGGTCGCTCGACGAGGACCGACGCCTGTTCTACGTGGCCGTCACCCGGGCGGAACACTCCCTCCTGCTCTCGGCCTCCCACTGGCACGGCAGTGGCTCCACACCCCGTGGCCCGTCGGAGTTCCTCGACGAGGTCCTCGAGTTCTGCCGGGGACCCGAATCCCTCGGGATGGTGGACCCCCTCGTCGTCACGCCGTCGGCCACCAACCCGGCCACCGCGACGGTGGTCGAGGCCACCTGGCCACGTGCGTCGGTGAACGATCGCAGGACGGCGGCGGACGCGGTGTCGCAGGCCCGTCCCGTGGATCCCGAGGTCGACCCGGCTCCCGACCACGGACCCGCCCGGCTCTGGCACCTCACTGCGGCGCCGCTGCTCGCGGATGCGCGCCGGGCCGCCGACCAGCGCGACAGAGTGGTCCTACCGCGCCGGTTGACGGCGGGGGAGGTCGTGGCCATGGCGACCGATCCGGATGCGTACGCCGACCGGCTGCGCCGACCGGTGCCGTTCCGGCCCGACCGTTTCGCCCGCCGGGGAACGCGGTTCCACCAGTGGGTGGAGCACCGATTCGGAGCCACCCACCTGCTCGACATCGACGACCTCCCCGGAGCAGGGGACCACGGGGCGGTCGACGGCGTGTCGGAGGCGGACCTCGCGGCGCTGAAGAGGGCGTTCGAGGCGTCGAGGTGGTCACGGCTGACCCCCGAGGCAGTGGAGGTGCCCTTCGAGGTGGGCCTCGGGGGTCACCTGCTGCGCGGCCGGATGGACGCGGTGTTCGCGGACGGGGACGAGTGGATCGTCGTGGACTGGAAAACCGGGCGGGTGCCGGGTCCGGGAGAGATGCCGGCCGTCTCGCTCCAGTTGGCGGTCTACCGTTACGCCTGGGCCAGGATCGTCTCGGCCAGGCTCGGTCGACCGGTCGAGCTCGACAGGGTCCGGGCCGCCTTCCACTACGTCCGCGTCGGGAGGACCGTTGAACCGGACGCTCTGCCCGATGCGGAGGAACTGCGGCAACTGCTGTCCACCGGCCCCGGGAGAGGGCGGTTGTTGTCCGACAGGGGCCGATAGGCCACGATGGTCCGGGTGACCCCGATGAACGACGGTGGTCTCGTCCCGGAACGGAGCTGCTGATGGTGAGGAAGCGCCCACTCGCGTCCCGTTCCCGCAGCAGCGACCCACTGGACGAGAGCCCCGACCACATCCTCGTGGGCGTGGTGAGCATCCCCGCCAATGCCGAGAGCCCGTGGCGACTGATCGGCAAGCGCGTGCTGATGGCCGTGCTCACGCTGACGTTGGCGGCACTCGTGGTGTACTTCGATCAGGAGGGGTACGAGGGCGGCGGAGGCGCCGACGGCAGGATCACGGTCGTCGACGCCTTCTACTACGCCACGGTCTCCCTCTCGACAACGGGCTACGGAGACATTTCCCCGATCACCCAGCAGGCGCGGCTGCTCAACGCCATCCTGATCACGCCGCTGCGCGTGCTCTTCCTGATCCTGCTCGTCGGTACCACCCTGTCGGTGCTCACCGAGCAGTCCCGTCAGGCCCTCAGGATCCAGCGCTGGAGGAACCTCGTGCGTAACCACACCGTCGTCGTCGGCTACGGAACCAAGGGCAGGTCCGCCGTCGCGGCGATGCTCGCCGACGACACCGCTCCCGACGACATCGTCGTCGTCGACACCGACCCCCAGGCGCTCAAGTCGGCGGCCGCGCGCGGTCTGGTCACGGTCCAGGGCTCGGCCACCCGGTCGGACGTCCTCAAGCTCGCGGGCGTGACGCGCGCCGCGTCCGTGGTGGTGGCGACCAACTCCGATGACACGGCGGTGCTGGTCACGCTGACCGCCAGAGAGCTCGCACCCAACGCGAAGATCGTCGCCACCGTCCGCGAGTCCGACAACAAGCATCTGCTGAAACAGTCCGGTGCCGACTCCGTGGTGGTCTCCGCCGAGACGGCTGGCCGGCTGCTCGGACTGGCGACCATCACCCCGACCGTCGTGGGGATGATGGAGGACCTGCTGACGCCGGACGAGGGTTTCTCCATCGCCGAACGACGGGTCGAGGAGTCCGAGGTCGGCGGGTCTCCGCGACACCTCGCCGAACTCGTCCTGGGGGTCGTCCGCAAGGGCCAGTTGATCAAGGTCAACGAACCGCAGGCCGATGCGCTGGAGACCGGCGACCGCCTGCTCTACATCAGGATGGTCGCAAGCTGATTCCGGCACCGGGGCGGTCGGCCCGGGTGACCCGGGCCGGCGGGAAGGTCTCCGGATACGCTGACCGCCTCCCATGATCCGCGAGAAGGAACCCGACCATGCCGCTGGACTTCAGCCTCGACTCCGACCCCGTCCTGTCCGTCGCCGCCCCCGACCGGGCCGCGCACCTGCGCCAGGACGCCGACGGTCTGGCGCGGGGGTGGGCCACCGCGCGGGTGGTGCGGATCGACCGCCGTGATCGGTTCGCCACCGATCCCGTGGCGGGTGGCCGTCGACGCCTCCGGCTGGAGCCCGCGATGGACCACGCGGACCGGATGCCCGAGACCGCGGTGTTCCTCGGGCTCACGGAGGAGGGTCGCCACCTCTGGGCGATGCCGGAGGATGAGCTCCCCGACGATCCGTCGGTGACGACCCTCCGGTCGTCCGGAGCGGACCTCGTGGACGGAGACGGGGCGCTGGCATCACAGGCCCTCGCGCTGCTCGGGTGGCACCGGGACACCGTGCGGGGCCGGGGACCGCAGCACCATCCGCGCCGAGTGGACGCGGGCTGGGCGATCGAGGACCCCTTCCACGGCGGGCCCGAGTACCCCCGCACGGACCCGGCCGTGATCTGCCTGGTCCACGACGGGGGCCGTCGGGTACTCCTCGCCCGCCAGCCGGTCTGGCCGACGGGGATGTACTCCCACGTCGCGGGATTCGTGGAGGCGGGGGAGTCGCTGGAGGGATGCGTGGTTCGCGAGGTGCAGGAAGAGGTCGGCGTGGCCGTGGACCGCGTCCGCTACCTCGGCAGTCAACCCTGGCCGTTCCCGCGCTCGCTGATGGTGGGATTCCACGCCATCGGCGACCCGGACGCGCCGATCGTCCTCGAGGACGAGGAGATCAGCGAGGCCGCCTGGTTCGACGTCGACGACGTCCGCGCAGCGCTCGACGGCCGGGGCACGCTGAGGGTGGCGCCGCCGGTGTCGATCGCCCACGTGATGCTCCGGTCGTGGGCGGCGGCGGTGGACGGCGGGTGAGGTGCCCGGCGGGTCAGGCGCCCGCGAGCTCGGCGAGCTTGGCCCTGACCTGAGAGGCCGGGGGGTTGGTGGCGGTGGTGCCGTCCGAGTACAGGGCGGTGGGGACGACGCGGTTGCCCCCGTTGACGCTCTCCACGAACGCCGCGGCGTCGGGGTCGGCGTCGACGTCGATCTCGACGTACCCGATCGCCTTCTCGTCCAGCAGCTTCTTGAGTCGGGTGCAGAAGGGGCACCAGGAGGTGGTGTAGAGGGTCAGGGCCTCCGCGCCGCCGGCCGTGAGATCGCTGTCGTTCCTCGGTTCGCTCATGACGGGGTTCAACGTCCGACGACGGTGGAATCTTCCCGGGGCAGGCCCGAGGCGCCGGTGTCGGGGCAGGATGCCACCATGGGGGCGTGGAAGACGTGCGACGTGACAGGGAGTCGGCCCTCGACGGACTGGACCCCCAGCAGCGGCGGGCCGTCCTGGCCCCCCGCGGCCCCGTCTGCATCCTCGCCGGCGCGGGCACCGGCAAGACGCGCACCATCACCCGCCGCATCGCCCACCTGGTGACCACCGGTCACGTGCGGGGGGACCAGGTCCTCGCCGTCACCTTCACCGCCCGTGCGGCGGGCGAACTACGCATGCGGCTCGCCGGACTGGGCGTCGCGGAGGCCGGGACGGGCCCGGTCCAGGCGAGGACCTTCCACTCGGCGGCGCTGCGCAATCTGTCCTACTTCTGGCCCCGGGTCTACGGAGAGGAGCCCTGGCAGCTGCTCGACGGGCAGTTCCGGGCGGTCGCCCAGGCCGTCCGCCGGGTGGGGCTGGATCCCTCGACGGAGACGATCCGGGACGTCCTCACCGAGATCGGCTGGGCCAAGTCCAGTCTGCTCACCCCCGACACGTACGCCGAGCGTGCGATCGCGCTCGGGCGTGACCTCCCGGCCCCCGCCCCGGAGGTGGCGCGGGTGTTCCGCGCCTACGAGGACCTCAAGGTCTCGGGCCCGGTCCGCATGCTCGATTTCGACGACCTGCTGGGGCACATGGCGGACCTCGTGGAGGAGGTCCCGGCGATCGCCGAGGAGTTCCGGGACCGCTACCGGTGCTTCGTGGTGGACGAGTTCCAGGACGTCACCCCCGCCCAGCAGCGCCTGCTATCGGCCTGGCTGGGCCGACGCGACGACCTCACCGTGGTGGGTGACGTCAACCAGACCATCTACTCCTTTGCCGGCGCGGACCCGGACTACCTGCTCGGGTTCGAAGAGCGCTACCCGGAGGCGACCGTCGTGCGGCTGGAGTCGGACTACCGGTCCACGCCGCAGGTCGTCGAGCTCGCCAACGCCGTGATCGGGTCCGGCTCGGGGCGTTTCCGGG
Source organism: Dietzia sp. JS16-p6b (assembly GCF_003052165.1). Classification (NCBI taxonomy): domain Bacteria; kingdom Bacillati; phylum Actinomycetota; class Actinomycetes; order Mycobacteriales; family Dietziaceae; genus Dietzia; species Dietzia sp. JS16-p6b. The sequence goes on from NZ_CP024869.1 coordinate 1,047,171, forward strand.
CGGCCGGGCTCACTCTCCGGGGGATGCGACCGCCAGGGCCCGAGCCCGTGCTCACCGAGTACGCGGACGAGGACGCGGAGGCCGAGGCCGTGGCGGGGGCGATCGCCGACCTGGTCCACGGTGGACTCGACCCCGCGGAGATCGCGGTGCTCTACCGGGTCAACGCGCAGTCGGAGCGCATCGAGGCCGCGCTGGACGAGGTGGGGATCGGCTACCGGCTCAAGGGGGGCGAGGGATTCTTCGACCGGACGGTGGTCAGGCGTGCGATGGCGGCGATCGACAGACTGGTCGACGGCTCGGACGAGTCGGCGGCCGGGGAGTACTCCGCGCTCACCGATCCCTCCGACGTCGTCCGCGTGATCCGGGCGGCCCTGGAGCCGTTGGGTCTCACGGCGGCCGAGCCGTCGGGCGCCCAGGCCAGGGAGAAGTGGGAGTCCCTCACCGCGCTGATGGGACTGGTGGAGGAGATCGCCACCACGGGGGACCACCCCGGGCTCCTGCCGGTGGTCGCCGGGTTGCGGGCCCGCGCGGCCGCGCGGCACGCACCGGACGAGCGCGGGGTCACCCTGGCCTCGTTACACGCCGCCAAGGGACTCGAGTGGGATGCGGTCTTCCTCCTCGGGGTGCACGAGGGCGGTCTGCCCATCAGCCACGCCGTCAAGGCCGGGCCGGACGCCATCGAGGAGGAGAGGCGGTTGTTGTACGTGGGTGTCACCCGGGCGCGGGAACACCTGTCCGTCTCGTGGAGTCGCAGCCGTCGGGCCGGAGGCCGCGCCACCCGCCGCCCCAGTCGGTTCCTCGACCCGGTGCGCCCGGCACCGGCGCCCGCCGGCGCCCGTCAGGTGACCGACTCGGCGGACAAGGGGCGCTGTCGTGGTTGCGGGGAGCGGCTCACCGGGTCGATGCACCGGGCGCTGGGATCGTGTCCGGACTGCTCGGTCGAGGTCGACACCGGGTTGTTCGAGCGGCTACGGGACTGGCGTAGGGAGACCTCGGAACGCATCGGCAAACCGGCGTACACGGTGTTCACCAACGACACGCTCGTGCAGATCGCTCGCGAGCGCCCCGCGGACACCAGATCGTTGGGGCGCATCGGCGGGATCGGGGCCCACAAACTCGGCGAGTACGGCGACGAGGTCCTGCGTCTGGTGCGGGAGGGCTGAACCGGGACGATCCGGTGCGGGTCACTCCTCGTCGGGGAAGATCTCCGGCATCCAGCGGTGGACGATCTCCCGGTAGGGCGCGGTGGCCTCGAGTTGGCACAGCATGCCGACCGACGCCGAGAGCACGCGATGGATCAGGACGTAGTCGCGGGGCAGTGTGAACGACCGCGAGGTCCGGAACTCCCGGCCGGAGACGTCCCCGTAGACGGCCATGATCCCCTGCAACCACTTGCGGTCGAAGTGGAACTCGGCAGTGCGCATCGGTTCGATGAAGGGGTCGAGGAAGGACATCGCGTCCTCGGGCTCCACGCCGCCCCTTCCCACGTACCCTGACCGCGCCATCAAGGCGACCAACTCGTCTGCCTCCCCGGCCAGAGCGAGCCGCATCATCGAGGTGAGGGCCGCGGGCATGCCCTCCGGCAGGGGCAACGACGCACCGAAGTCCAACACCACCATCCGCCCGTCGTCGGCGAGAAGGAAGTTGCCGGGGTGCGGATCCCCGTGCATCATCCGGGCGCGGGTGGGGGAGCAGAACTGGAACTCCGTCAGCAGCTCTCCGGCACGGTCGCGCTCGTCCTGCGTGCCGCTCGCGGCGATCCGGCCGAGCGTGCGCCCCTCCGCCCACTCGGTGACCAGGACCTTCGGGGCGGACGCGAGGACGGCGGGCACGCGGATCAGCGGATCGTCGCGGAACGCGGCGGCGAACACCCGCTGCGTGTCGGCCTCACCCCGGTAGTCGAGTTCGGCCACGGCGCTGTCGTACAACTCGTCGATGACCCCCTTGACGTCGGTGCCTGGGGTGAGGGGTCGCAGGAGTGGGGCGAGCCGTCGGAGTTGACGCAGATCAGATCGCAACGCCTCGTCGGCCCCGGGGTACTGCACCTTGACCGCCACCTCCCGGCCGTCCGACCAGACCGCGCGGTGGACCTGACCGATCGAGGCCGCGGCGGCCGCGGAGGTGTTGAACTCCGCGAACCGCTCCCGCCACCGCAGTCCGAGCTGGGTGTCGAGGACCCTCTCCACCTCCGCGGGGGGAAGTGGTGGCGCCTCCGCCTGGAGCTTGGTGAGCGCCTCGCGGAACGGCCCGGCGTACTTGTCGGGCATCCCGGCCTCGAACACACTGAGGGCCTGTCCCACCTTCATGGCCCCGCCCTTGAGCTCTCCGAGAACGGCGAAGACCTGGTCTGCCGCCTGGTCGGCGAGCTCCTCGGTCAACACACCATCGCTTCTGCCCAGGGCACGACGCCCCAGGGACCCCGCGGCTCGTCCGGCGATTCCCAGGGGCAGGCCTGCGAGGCGAGCTGCTCGGCGGGATGAGGTACGGGGGAGTTCGGGCACGCTTCCAATCATGACAGAGGATGCCCCTGTGTCGCCGCGCCGCAGGTGCAGCGCTCGGAGGCCGGCCACTCGAATCTCCTCCACAGCCCTTCTGCAGGGTTGATCTCGACGGATGCGCCGACGGTCTGGAGGGGGTGGTCCTCTACGCGACTGGCGGCGACCTCGGCCAGGACGAGTGCGGCGGCCGCGGTGAGCGCGGGCACACCGGCAGCGGGGGACCGGCCCACGAGCTGCGCGGCCACGTACGGCCACCGCGGATCGCGCCCGGCACGGAACAGGTCGACGCAGCGTAGACACGGGGTGAGTCCGGGGATGACGGTGGGGCCCACCACCACTCGTCCGTCACGGGTGTGCACGTGGAGATGGGACTGGCCGGTCCGGGTGAGCGCGGAGACCACCACCGGATCCGCCGCCACGGAGCCGGTGAGGACCACCAGGTCCGGTACCGGACCGCGCCGGTGCCAGGGCGGGCGGTCGGGGTCGAAGGCCAGACCGGGGTCGGAGCTGGTCGTGACCCGGCAACCGTTGACCGACAGCGGTCCGCGCAGTACTTCCGATACCTGTCCCCTGCCGAGGATGTGGATCTGCCGGACGGCGGGCGGCCGCGGGGCCGGCACCGGCTCGGGGGTGGCGGTGTGCGGGCCGAGGAACCGGACGTGGCCGAGTTCGGCCAGGCGGACGAGGATCCCCGCGACCGCGGGGAGATCTGCGGCGTCGACCCCCGCCCGGGAGGCGGCGTCGTCGAGGTCGGACCCGCCTTCGAGCTCGAGGAGCAGTGCCGCCAGACCCCGGGGTCCGCACGACCCGGGGGCGGCCACCACGACCGCGCGGTCCGGTGCGAGTCCCACCTGCACCGAGTCGTGGTCCCTCACCACCACGACGGTCCCGGCCCGCAGGACGGCCCGGACGGGATCCCGCGGGGTGGGTCTTATCGCGGTGTGGGGTGGACGCACTCCGGAGGGGGTCGCTGATGACACGAGCACATCGTGGCACGCACGTGGTCGTCGCGGGGACGCTCGTCGGCGGCCTGTCCACAGCCCGGTGCACCTGGTGCGACCTGTGGAGAACAGAGAGGTCGCCCGTCGTCTAGCGTGGTCGGCGTGTCACCCACGCCCCAGCCGGAATCCGACGTCGATCAGGGTTCGGTACCCGCTGACGGGCTGCCCACCAGCCCTGATGACCCCAGGATCGAGGTGCGGCGGTCGCGTCGTCGCACGAGGACGGTCTCCGCGCGAGTGGAGGACGGGGCCGTGGTGGTGCTCATGCCGGCCGGGCTGCCCCGGGCCGAGGAACGTCGGCTCGTCGCCGACATGCTGTCGCGACTGCGTCGTTCCGCCAGGCGGTCGGGGGCCAGGGCGTCCGACGAGGACCTGATGCGACGTGCGACCTCGCTGTCGGACAGGTGGATGGACGGACGCGCGCGACCTGGGTCGATCCGGTGGGTGCCCGCGATGACCACCCGGTGGGCCTCGTGCTCCCCCGCGTCGGGGGAGATCAGGGTCAGCGAGGCGCTGCGGGAGGTCCCCGCGTACGTGCTGGACTACGTCGTCGTGCACGAACTCGCCCATCTCGTGGTGCCCGGCGGACACACCCCGGATTTCTGGGAGGTGGTGCGACGCTATCCGCGGACCGAGCGTGCCATGGGCTTTCTGGAGGCCCACTCCAGGACTCTCGCGCCGGGGTCCGGCGGAGCCGCGGATGGCGGCGAGGCGGTGGGGGACCTCGTGCAGGACGACGGCCCCTGACCTCAGACGGGCCGGCGGCTCAGGAGTCCCGCGCCGGTCCGTTCGCGTCGCCGCCGGATCCCGTGCCGGGACCGCCCCCGGACTCGCGGAGGAACTTCTCGATCTCGTCGACCCCGGACTGGTCCCCGGTGGTCTCGTCGAGCAGCCGGTCGATCACCGCGGCCGGGTTCTCGAGGTCCTCGCCCACGGGGAGCAGGTCCGGGTGGCTCCACAGGCCGTCCCGGCGGTCCGTGCCCACCGCCTCGGAGACCCGGCGCCACAGCTCCGAGGCCTCCCGGGCCTTGCGTGGGCGCAGTTCGAGACCGACGAGACCGGCGAAGGCCTGCTCCGCCGCCCCACCGGTGGCGCGACGGCGTAACCACATCTCGCGTAGCTTGTCGGCGCTGGGCAGGCGATCGCCGACCGCGGCGGTGACGACCGCGTCGACCCAGCCCTCGACCAGGGCGAGCAGCGTCTCGAGACGGCCGAGCGCCGCCTCGTTGACATTGGTGACCTTGGGCCCGATGGCACCGGCCCCGCCGGACAGCAGCTCCTGGAGCTTGGCGGGGTCCTGGAGGATGGACGGGTCGAGACCGGAGGCGAGGTCGTCCAGTCCCGAGGTGTCGACCCGGATACCGCGGGCGTACTCCTCGACGGTGGCCAGGACCCTCGCCCGGAGCCAGGGTGCGCCCGCGAACAACCGGATGTGGGCGGCCTCCCGCGCGGCCAGGAACACCAGGACCTCCTGGCGTGGGAGGTCGAGTTCCTCCGCGAACGCGTCGATCGCGGTCGGGCACAGGGCGCTCACACCGTCGTCCGCGAACGGCAGGCCCACCTCAGAGGAGAACAGCACGGCGGGGGCGAGCTTGCCCAGTCCCTGACCGAGTTGCATCCCGAAGCCCATGCCGCCCATCTGGTCGAGCATCCCCAGTAGTGGTCCGGCGAGTTGGCGCGCCTCCTCCGGCATCGCCCCCTTGGTGGCCGAGTTCATCTGTTCGGCGACCGGGGTGCAGATCTTCTCCCAGGTGGGCAGGGACTGTTCGACCCACTGCTGGGGCGTCCACACCTCGGTCCGGTGGACGCCGGAGGGGAACACGGTGGTCTCGTCCAGCCACAGCTCCGCGAGGCGGATCGACTCCTGCGCGGCGGTCCGGGAGGCCTCGGACACGACCGGGGTGCGTCCGAGGGCCTGCAGGGCCACGGTGCGCGCGAGCTGGTAATTGACCGGGCCCGTGGAGCCGGGTCCGGTCATCGCCGATCCCATGGAGCCGAGCATCTGACCGAACTGGGAGAGCATCTGACCGAACTGGCCGAACTGGGAGGGGTCGAAACCGCCGGGGCCGCCCGGGTCGCGGCTCCGGTCGTCGTCGCGACCGTCGTCATCGGAAGCGGAGAAACCGAAGGGCTGGTTCATGCCACAACGGTACAGCCCCTCGGGTGCGCAGGTCCGGGCCCGACGTCACGGTATCGGCTCGCGGACTACCCTTGCCCCCGTGAGTCGCCGACTGCTGACCCTCCTCGCCGCTCTGGTCCCGGCGGTGCTGCTGCTCGTCCTGGCCACCTCCGCGACGGTTCCGCTCGTGTCCATGGGCCCCGGACCCACCTACGACACGTTCGGCGACGTCCGTGTCGAGGGCGAGGACGGGGTGGAGACGGTCCCCGTCATCGAGATCAGCGGCAGGGAGGCGGACGAGACCTCCGGTGCGCTGCGGATGACCACGGTCGCGGTCCGGGACAACCTCACCCTCCTCGAGGCCACGAGGTTCTGGCTGGACCCGGTGCAGGTGGTGGTCCCGCGTGACCAGGTCTTCCCCCCGGAACGGTCCCGGGACGAGGTCCGCGAGTCCAACGCCGCCGAGATGGTGGGTTCGGAGAACTCCGCGGAGGCCGCCGCCTACAGGTACCTGGGGATCCCGATGCAGCCCAGGGTCGAGGCCGTCGACCCCGAGGGCGCGGCCGCCGACCGCCTCCGTGAGGGTGACGTCCTGACCTCGATCGACGGCGAGCGGGTCTCCGACGCCACCGCGGTGGTCGAGCAGGTCAGCGCCCGGCGGCCGGGCGAGGAGGTCTCGATCGGGTTCACCAGGGACGGGCGCGAGGAGACGACGACGACGACGTTGCAGCCCGCCGGTCCGGACGGCGATCCCGACCAGGGGCGCCTGGGCATCCTCGTCGGTGACACACCGGCGGACGGCACCGACGTCGACATCAACATCGACCCGAACGTGGGGGGCCCCTCGGCGGGGCTGGTGTTGGCGGTCGCGATCGTGGACAAGTTGTCACCGGGGGAGTTGACGGGCGGCGCGCAGGTCGCGGGATCGGGCACCATCCGGCCCGACGGCACCGTCGGCCCGATCGGCGGGATCACCCACAAGATCCGGGCCGCCCGGGAGGCGGGGGCCACGGAATTCCTCGTCCCGTCCGCAAACTGTGCGGAGGCCGTGCAGGACCCACCGGGAGGGATCCGCCTGATCGAGGTGGACACGCTCCGGGGCGCGCTGGAGGCGCTGGAGGAGGCCGTTTCCGGGGGGCAGCCACCGACCTGCGGGTGAGCCGGGGCTTTTCCGTAAGGTGGATTCCACGAGCATGTCCGCCCCAGCAGTCCAGGAGCTTCCCCGGTGTCCGTCCGCCCGGTAATCCCGGTCGGCCGATCGCGATCTCACGTCGCGGCCGAGCCGTCGCCATCTCTATCGTCATCCTCATCGTCCTGATCCAGGTGCTACCGAGGATCAACTCCACGTACACGAACTGGCTGTGGTTCTCCTCGGTCGACGCCACCACCGTCATGAGGACGGAGCTGCTCACGCGGATCGGTCTCTTCGTCGTGGTCGCCCTGCTCGTGGGACTCGCGGTCGCCGCGGGCATCCTGCTGGCCTACCGGTACCGTCCGGTCTTCCTGGCACAACCGGGGATGCCGGACGTGCTGGCGAGGTACCGGGCCGCTCTCGGCGACTCACCGGCCAAGACCGTGCTCTGGGTCCCCGTCGGGCTCGGACTGCTCGCCGGTTCCGTGGCTCAGACGGGCTGGCAGTCGGTTCTCGCGTTCTTCAATTCCACCCCGTTCGGGCAGACCGATGCCCAGTTCGGGATCGACATCTCCTTCTACGCGTTCGAGCTGCCCCTGTGGCGATCGCTCGTCACCTGGCTCATGGTCGCCGTGGTCCTGGCGTTCCTCGCCAATCTCGTCACGCACTATCTGTTCGGTGGGCTCCGACCCGGTGCGCGCGAAGGGGCGTTGACCCGCGCCGCGCGGATCCAGCTGGTCAGTCTCGCGGGACTGTTCATCCTGCTCAAGGCGGCGGCGTACTGGCTCGACCGGTACGAGCTGCTGTTCCGCGAGAACGCGACGTTCACCGGTGCCGGACACACCGACGTCAACGCCCTGATCCCGGCCAAGATCTTCATGTTCTCCGTGGCGATCGTCTGTGCGATCGCCTTCTTCTCCGCGATCGTGATCAGGGATCTGCGGATCCCCGCGCTCGCCACCGTGCTCCTGCTGTTCTCCGCGCTCGTGGTGGGATCGGTCTGGCCGCTGGCGGTCGAGCAGTTCTCGGTCAACCCCAACCGCGCCGAGAAGGAACGGGAGTACATCGCCCGCAACATCGAGGCCACGCGGGCCGCGTACGACATCGGTGACGACCGGGTGACGTACATCGAGGGCTGGGGCTCGGCGGATCCGAACCCGCGGGAGGCGGGGTCGGACGTCACGACACTGTCCAACGTCCGCGTGCTCGACCCGAACGTGCTCTCGCCCACCTTCACCCAGCTTCACCAGCTGCGCAACTTCTACGGTTTCCCCGAGACGCTGGGTATCGACCGGTACACGATCGACGGTGAGATGCGGGACTACCTCGTGGCCGCGCGCGAGCTCAACCCGGAGTCCCTGCAGGCCAATCAGCGAGACTGGATCAACCGGCACACCGTCTACACGCACGGCAACGGGTTCGTCTCCGCGCCCGCCAACCGGGTCAACGAGATCGCCGACGACGCGGGCTCGGACCGCGGCGGCCTGCCGAACTTCCAGATCTCGGACCTCGAGGCCATCAACAGCGGCCAGGAGATGGTGATCCCGGTGACCCAGCCGCGGACCTACTTCGGTCCGCTCATCGCCCAGGCCGACCCCGACTACGCGATCGTCGGCGACAACGGTGAGGGTCCCCGTGAGTACGACACGGACACCGAGCAGTACACCTACACCGGTGAGGGCGGTGTCCCGATCGGCAACTGGCTCAACCGCACGGCCTATGCGCTGAGGTTCGCCGAGCGAAACATCCTGCTGTCCAGTCTGATCGGCCCGGACTCCAAGATCATCTACGACCGCGACCCCCGGGACCGTGTCCAGAAGGTCGCGCCGTGGTTGACGACCGACACCAACACGTACCCGGCCGTGATCGACGGCCGGATCAAGTGGATCGTCGACGGCTACACCACGCTCAAGACGTATCCCTACGCCGAACTGAGTTCCCTGGAGGCCATGACGGCCGACTCCACGAACGAGGCCGGCGGTCGGGTCCTGCCGGACGAGAAGGTCTCCTACATCCGCAACTCCGTCAAGGCCACGGTCGACGCGTACGACGGCACGGTGGACCTCTACGCGTTCGACGAGTCGGACCCGGTGCTGCAGACCTGGATGAAGGCCCTGCCCGGGATCGTGCAGCCCCGGGAGGCCATCTCGGAGGAGCTCGAGCAGCATCTCCGGTACCCGGAGGACCTGTTCAAGGTCCAGCGTGAGCTGCTGGCCCGGTACCAGGTCGACGACCCCGGTCAGTTCTTCACCAACGACGCCTTCTGGTCGGTGCCGTCCGATCCCACGGTGACCTCGTCGATCCAGAACCCGACCCCGCCCCCGGGTGGGCCGGCCGGTGGACCTGCGGGTACCCAGGCCGCGAATGCCGGTCCTGTGGAGGGGCCGAGTCAGCCGCCGTACTACGTGGTGGTCTCCGATCCGACCGACCCCGAGTCGGACGAGCCCTCGTTCCAGCTCATCTCCGCGTTCCGCGGGTACGAGCGCGAGTTCCTCGCGGCGCACATGTCGGCGAGCTCGGACCTGGACACCTACGGCGACATCACGGTCCGGGTGCAGCGGCCCACGGAACCCCTGGCGCAGGGACCCAACCAGGCGCAGGACATCATGATCGCCTCCCCGGCGATCGCGGAGGACCGCCGACTGTGGGGCGAGACGGCCGAGATCACCGAGGGCAACCTGCTCGCGTTGCCGCTGGCGGATGACTCCGTCCTGTACGTGGAGCCCATCTACACGCAGCGCAAGGACCAGGACTCGGCGTTCCCCAGGCTGCTCCGCGTGATGGTCAGCTACGACCGCGCGGTGGGTTACGCGCCGACGCTGTACGAGGCGCTGCGCCAGGTGGGTATCGAGGCCGACCCGGACGTCGTGCGGATCGACGAGAGCGGCGAGGCGGAAGCCGAGGCGGAGGACGCCGCGTCTCCCACCGCTGCCACCGCTCCGCGCCCGGCGGCCCCGGCCACCGGGGGGACGGACGAAGCCGCGCGTGCCGCAGCCGTGCGGGACATCAACCAGGCGCTGAATGCGGTCCGCTCGGCCCAGGGCGGGGACCTGTCCTCACTGGGCCGGGCCCTGGAGGATCTGCAGGAGGCCGTCGACGCCTACCAGGCCCTCGGGAACTGAGTTGACCTGCATGAATGGCAGCCGCAGTGTGAGTTGAGTCATGTTCCGGTCGTTCCGCGTTCACCGATTTGCCTTCCGCGGTGAGTGGCACGTAGTGTCATAGACGCAAACGACGCGGGGTGGAGCAGCTCGGTAGCTCGCTGGGCTCATAACCCAGAGGTCGCAGGTTCAAATCCTGTCCCCGCTACCACGCACTCAGGCCCGGTTCCCCAACAGGGGAGCCGGGCCTGAGGCTATTTCGGCGAAGTGGCTAGCGGCCGGTCCAGCGGGGCTCCCGCTTCTCGGCGAACGCGGCCACGCCCTCTCTGGCGTCGTCGGACAGGATCACGGGGCCGGCCATCTCGCTCTGGCGTCCGAACGCCTCGTCCGGGCTCCAGGTGGGTGCCTCGTCGACGATCTTCTTGCCGACCCTCACCGAGAGGGGGGCGTTGGCGGCGATGCGCCGGGCCGTCTCCATCGCCGTCTCCAGGGCCCTGCCCTCGGGTACCACGGTGTTCACCATTCCCAGTTCGGCCAACCTCGCGGCGGGGAGGGCGTCGCCGAGCAGGGCGAGTTCCAGGGCCACCGGCCTCGGCAGACGGGTGGCCGACCGCCACAGTCCGCCGGCCGCGGCGAGGAGGCCGCGCGTGACCTCGGGGAGGCCGAAGGTGGCGTTCTCGGCGGCGACGATGAGGTCGGCGCACAGCACGAGCTCGAATCCGCCGGCGAGCGCAGGTCCCTCGACCGCGGCGACCGTCGGCGTGGTGGGTGGCTCGGCGGTCAGGCCCAGCGGACCGCGGCGGTCGGTGACCGGCACCTGCCCGCGGTGGGCCCCGGCGAGGTCCATGCCCGCGCAGAAAGTGTCGCCGCTGCCAGTGAGGACGATGGCGCGCACGCTCGAGTCGTCCTCGGCGTCGTCCACCGCGCGCTCCAGTTGGACGGCGGTGGCGTGGTCGATGGCGTTCTTGGCGTGGGGGCGGTTGAGCGTGATCACCCAGACCGAGCCGTCGCGTCGGGTGAGGACCGGGGCCGTGGGCGGTTCCGGGAGCTCCTGCCGCTCGCCCTCGACGACGACCCGGTCGCCGTCGAGACGCAGGGTCCGACGCAGCGGGGTACCGGAGGTGAGCGCGGCGATGTCGTCGGCGCTCTCGCGCCGCAGGAGGACGCGGGCGCCGTCCGGGGTGATCGCGGAGACCACGACTCCCTCCGCGCCACCGTCGCGACCGTGGGGGACGGTCACGGCCTCGATCACCGCGGGACCGTCGAGTTCCGTGCGCGCCGGGCGCGGGGCGGGGCGTTCGATCGCGGGCCTGAGGTGTGCGAACGGGCGGCTCGGCGGCGTGCCCGAGTAGATGCCCAGGGAATGCTTGGTGGCGTACCAGCCCAGCGAGGTGGACAGTCCGACCTGATCCGGGTCCTCGCGCAGCAGCGGCACGAGAGTCGAGACGGCGTGGAGGCCGTAGTTGTTGCCGGGTCCGCCGGCCGAGGTGAGTCCGCCGGTCACGCTGAGTGGCCGCGACGGGTCCTGCCAGGGCAGGCCGAGGGCGCGGGCGCCGAGCTGAACGGCGGAGGGGAAGCACGAGTAGAGGTCGACGGGGCCGAGGTCGTCCGCCGTGATGCCCGCGTGATCGAACGCGGCCGCGCCGGCGGCGGCGATCGCGGGAGAGCGGGTCAGGTCGGCGCGCTCGGAGACGAACCATTCGTCGGTGCCCGAGGCGCCGGCGTGCAGGAACACCCACTTGTCCTGGGGGACCCCGAGCGCCTGGGCTGCCGCGACGCTGGCCACGATCACCCCGGCCGCCAGGTCCACCTGGAGGTTGGCGCACATGAGCTTGGTGTACGGGGCGGACACGGTGCGGTTGGACGCGCTCGGGTAGGCGATCTCCTCGGCGGTGCGGGCGGTCGGGTCCCACGCGAACGGGTTCCGGGCCGCGATGGCGCTGTGGCGCGACCACAGGTCCCCGATGTGCTGCTGGTGGGCCTCGGCCGTCTCGCCGGAGTCGGCCTGCAGAGCGGATTCGATGAGCGAGTAGACGTAGATCGGCGCGCCGAGCCCGACGCTGGTCTCGGCCTCGTTGTTGGCCGGCCGGTCGACCCCGATCACCCGGTCGGGGCCGCGGTCCGGGTCCTGGGTGGTCCAGCGGGGCTCACGGCCCCGGGACTGGAGCGCCGCGACGGTGGCCCCGGCCTCGGCTCCGCTGACCAGGGCGAGGTGGGCGGCCCGGTCCGCGATCCGCTGGGCGGCGTCGTTGACGGCCAGCTGGGCACCGTCGCCGCCGTAGGGAGAGGTCTGCACGGTCTCGGCGGACTCCGCTCCGACGGCTTCGGCCACGAACCCCGCCTGGTCGGGGTAGGTCCAGGAGGCGCTGGGGACCGCGTAGACCAGATCGGCGCGGGGGAGCAGCGGCCCCTCGGCGCCGGTGTCGGCGGCGGCGGCCCGGAGCGCCTCGACGGACATGACGGCCGGTTCGGTGGCGGTGTCCGGATCGGGGTCGCGGCGGACGATCTGGCCCACGCCGATGAGGACCGGGGTCGACGGGTCCAGCATCTCGCCGGTGCGCTCGTGGAGGACGGGTTCGTCCGCGTAGCGCCCGGGCCCGCCACCGCCGTCGACGAGGCCCGCCAGGGCGTCGAGCGACTCGGTCAGGGCCGCCTCGACACTGCGGACGGCGGAGAGGCCGACCGGGCCGCGCACCGGCGGACCGTCCAGGGCGCCGTCGAGGCGGACCGCGCTGCCGTCGGCGGCGGGCACGACAGTGCACCACAGGCCGACCGTGATGCCCATGGGGCCCGCGCCGCGCAGTTCGACCCCGGTCTCGTCGGCCTTCTCGACGGTCCACCGCACCTGGACGGGGATGTCCATGAGAGTCATCTGTTGGACGAGTTGCCCGCCGGTGGTGAGCTTCTCGTCCCGCTCTCCACGCCAGGACAGGTGGAAGGTCAGCCATTCGTGGGTCCGGGTGGTGTCCAGTACCACGTCGAGGATCGCGGTCGGCGGAGCGCTGATCGCGCGCGCGACGTCGACCTGCCGTGCATAGCCGGAGATGCCCTCGGGGGCGGGGACGGTCACGTCTGCAGCGGGCGCCGTCGAACCGATGCCGGGGATGATCCGGGAGGCCAGGTCCGCCAGCGGCGTCACCGCCGTCCGGGCCAGCACAGGAGCCAGGGTGCGGCCGGTGTCGACGAGGCCTTTCATGCGCGATCTCTTGGACATGGATGCCACTTTCCGTCTGGTCAGACTGTTTTGCTGAATCATGCCGATCGGACCGACTCGGCGGCAAGTCGCCGCGGCGGTGGCCCGAGTAATGTCTCGGCCATGGCAGCCCCCCGTCGTCCGAAGCAGGAGCGGTCCGCCGCCACCCGCTCGAAGCTCCTCGAGGCCGCGTACGAGTCGCTGCTCGACCGTGGCTACGGCGCGACGACGGTCGGCGAGGTGCAGAACCGCGCGGGGGTCGCGCGGGGCACGCTGCTGCACCACTTCCCCACGAGGGGCTCGCTCATGGCCGGGGTCGTGGAGGACATCGTCGAACGCCGGCTCCGCGTCCTGACCTCGACGGGCCTCGGCGTCCGGGCTCGCGTGGGAGCCGACGACGGTGCCGACGACGGTGCCGGCGACGGTGCCGACGCCGTCGCAGACCCCGACGCCGGGGCGCGCGACGACGTGCCGTTGGCCACGAGCTGGGACGACGTGGTGGATCTGGTCTGGGAAGAGCTCCAGGGTCCGCCGTTCACGGTGGCCCTCGAGCTCTGGGTGGCCTCCCGGACCGATCCCGAGCTCCGCCGGGCGCTCATCCCTCTCCAGGAACGCATCTTCCGCACGGTGCACCGGAACGTCACGCGTCTGGCGGGGGAGGACCATCCGCGCGCGCCGATGCTGGTGCAGTTCACCATCGACCTGCTCACGGGGGCCCACCTGGCCGGGACCCTGCAGCCCAGGGTCGGAGCCTCGGCCGTGGTCGAGGCCTGGAAGATCGCCGTCCGGGAGCTGGCCCGGACGGACGGGGGACGGGTGCCGGCGCTCCGCTGAGCCGGTCGAGCCGAATCCGTGGAACCGCCGCGGGCGAGGCCGGCACCGCCTAGGTTGGACAGGTGTCTGTTCGCATGTCCGTTGCGACAGGACCCCACCCGGCAACAGCAGGAGACCCACCATGACATCCTCCCTCGACCGCGACGCGTTCCTGATCGGTACCGAGTGGCGCTCACCCGCGACCGACGGCGTCATCGAGGTGGTCAGCCCCCACACCGAGGAGATCGTCGCCCGCGTCCCGGAGGGCTCGGTCGCCGACATCGACGCCGCCGTGGCCGCGGCGCGGGAGGCGTTCGACTCCGGCCCGTGGCCGCGGATGAGCCCCCAGGAGCGGATCGACGTGGTCGCCCGTCTCTCGGCTCTCTACGCCGCGAAGCTGGACGACATGGCGACCCTGATCTCCACCGAGATGGGGTCACCGATCTCGTTCAGTACGCTCGCCCAGGCTCCTGCGCCCTGGATGCAGATCGAGGCGTTCGTCGGCATCGCCCGGGAGTTCCCGTGGGAGGAGACCCGGCCGGGCGTGCTCGGGGGCGAGGTGCTGGTCCGCCACGAGCCGGTGGGCGTGGTCGCGGCGATCCCGCCGTGGAACGTCCCCCAGTTCACCGTGTTGTCCAAGCTGATCCCGGCGCTGCTCACCGGCTGCACGATCGTGATCAAGCCCGCCCCCGAGACCCCGCTCGACACCTACCTGCTGGGCGAGTTGCTCATCGAGGCCGGGGTGCCGGAGGGCGTGGTGAGCATCGTCGCGGGCGGCCGCGAGGTGGGCGAGCACCTGGTCCGCCACCCCGCGGTCGACAAGGTGGCCTTCACGGGGTCCACCGCGGCGGGCCGGAAGATCGGGGCGATCTGTGGCGAGCAGCTCAAGCGCTGTTCGCTCGAGCTCGGAGGCAAGTCCGCGGCGATCGTGCTGGACGATGCCGACCTCACGAGCGTCGTCGAGGGAATCAAGTTCCTGGGCGTGATGAACTCGGGTCAGGCCTGCGTGGCGCAGACCAGGATCCTGGTGAGCCGCGAGCGGCACGACGAGGTCGCCGGCGCACTCGCGGAGGGGATCGGGTCGATGGTCGTCGGCGATCCGATGGACCCCGACACCCAGATCGGCCCGATGGTGGCGCAGCGGCAGCAGGAACGGGTGTCGTCGTACATCGAGATCGGGCAGCAGGAGGGGGCGAAGCTGCTCACCGGTGGCACCGGCCGCCCGGACGGCCTCGACTCGGGGTGGTACGTCCGACCGACCGTGTTCGCGGGGGTCGACAACTCCATGCGGATCGCCCAGGAGGAGATCTTCGGTCCGGTTCTGTCCGTGATCGCCTACGACGACGTGGACGACGCCGTCCGGATCGCCAACGACTCCGACTACGGTCTGGCGGGAACCGTGTGGACCGCGGACCGGGAGGCGGGGCTGGGCGTCGCGCGTCGGGTCCGCACCGGAACCTACGGGGTCAACACGTACACGATGGACTTCTCGGCCCCGTTCGGCGGCTTCAAGGCATCGGGGGTCGGCCGCGAGTTCGGCCCCGAGGGCCTGGCGCAGTACACCGAGGTCAAGTCCGTCTACCTCGACGCGCCCGCGGTCGACGGCTGATACCGCCGTGGTGGGAGAGAACACGACGCCGCTCGAGGTGCGCGACGCCGACCGCGTCCGCACGTTGACGCTCGCGCGACCGGAGGCGCTCAACGCGTTCGACGAGGCCCTGTACGACGCGCTCACCATCGCGTTGCACGAGGCCTCGAACGATCCCACCGTGGCGGTCGTGCTGCTCACCGGGCAGGGGCGGGCGTTCAGTGCCGGGACCGACCTGGCCGAGATGGCCCAGCGGATCACCGATCCCGACTTCGTCCCCGGCGAGCACGGGTTTCTCGGGTTGATCGACGCCCTGACCGGGTTCGACAAGCCCCTCGTCCTGGCGATCAACGGCCTCGGCCTCGGGATCGGCATGACCGTCATCGGGTTCGCCGACCTGGTATTCATGTCCGAGGACGCCCGTCTCAAGTGCCCGTTCACCAGCCTCGGGGTGGCGCCCGAGGCCGCCTCGAGCTACCTGCTGCCCCGGCTCGTCGGGCGGCAGAACGCGGCGTGGGTGTTGCTGTCCTCGGAGTGGATCAGCGCCGCCGAGGCGCACGAGATGGGCCTGGTGTGGCGGCTGTGCGCCCCCGACGACCTGCTGGGGGTGGCCACCGAGCACGCAACACGGTTGGCGAGGCTGCCCATCTCGAGTCTGCGGGCGGTCAAGCGGACCATGGTCGAGCCGCTGGCCCGCCAGATCGCCGAGGCGCGCGAACGCGAGAACCAGTGCTTCGCCGACCTCATGGGCGGCCCCGCGAACTCCGAGGCCCTGGCCGCGTTCGCCGAGGGCCGGCCCGCGGACTTCACCGGGCTGCCGGACGGGGCCTGACCGCGGAGGGCATCGGCCGCCCGCCCGGGCGTCCCGCGCGCGCCGCACGCCCGGAGGGCCGGTGCGCGACGATGATGTGGTGATGCCAGAGGTCGACGTGGTGGTGATCGGCGCCGGTCAGGCGGGCCTGTCCGCCGGATATCACCTGCGACGCCGGAGGTTCGTCCCCGCCGACCGGGCCACCGCCGGCGACCGGACCTTCGTGATGGTCGACGGCGAGGACCGCCCCGGCGGGGCGTGGCGGCACCGCTGGGAGTCGCTGACCATGGCCACCGTCAACGGGATCTTCGGGCTGCCCGGCGCGCCGGTGCCCGAGGTGGATCCCGGAGCGCCCAGCCGGGTGGTCCTGCCCGCCTACTTCGCCGACTACGAGGAGCGCTTCTCCCTCGGGGTCCGGCGGCCCGTGCGCGTGAGGCAGGTGCGCCGCGCCCCGGACGAGCAGGGCGGCCCGGGGCGCGGCCGCCTCGTCGTCGCCACCTCCGGGGTTCCGGGGGAGAGGGCTGGCGGGGACGGTGCGCGGGGCCACGACGACGAGGTGTGGCACGCGCGCTACGTCATCAACGCCACGGGGACGTGGACGCGGCCCTTCTGGCCGTACTACCCCGGGCGGGAGAGCTTCCGCGGGCGCCAGCTCCACGTCCGTGACTACGTCCGCGCGGAGGAGTTCGCCGGTCAGCGCGTGGTGATCGTGGGCTCGGGGATCTCGGCCACCCAACTGCTCGAGGAGATCTCGCGCGGGGCCGACACCCTGTGGGTGACCCGGCGGGAGATCGAGTGGGCCACGGGCCCGCCTCCGGAGAACTTCTCGGCCGCCATCTCGGCGGTCGCCGAGCGCACGGCCACGGGGTTGCCGCCCGAGAGCGTGATCCGGGTGACCGGCATGTACCGCACCCCGTGGATCGATCGGGCGGAGGCCCGCGGGGCGCTGGTGCGGCACCCGATGTTCACCCGGATCGAGCCCGACGGGGTGCGGATGCCGGACGGCCGGCTGGAGCCCGCCGACGCGATCCTCTGGGCCACGGGGTTCCGGCCCGCGGTCGCCCACCTCGCGCCACTCGGCCTCCGGACCCCGGCCGGGGGGATCCGTGTGGCCGACGGCCGGGCCCTCGACGAGCCGCGGCTGTTCCTCATCGGCTACGGCCCGTCCCAGTCGACCGTGGGGGCCAACCGGGCGGGCCGTGACGCCGTCCGCGCGATCGTGTCCGAACTCTGAGAGGCTCAGGGTGGTGGGGCTCGGAGTGGTGGGGCTCAGGGTGGTGGGGCTCAGAGGGTCCGGGAGATCAGCTCCTTCATGATCTCGTTGGTCCCGCCGTAGATCTTCTGCACGCGGGCGGAGGCGTACATCCGGGCGATCGGGTACTCGGTCATGAACCCGTAGCCGCCGAAGACCTGCAGGCAGCGGTCGATGATCTCGCACTGCTTGTCGGTGCAGAAGTACTTGGCCATCGACGCCGTGGCCGGATCCAGCTTGCCCTCCAGATGCAGGGAGATGCAGTGGTCCAGGAGGGTCCGGGCCGCCAGGGCCTCGGTCTTGCACTCGGCCAGCTCGAAGCGGAGGTTCTGGAACTTCAGGATGGGCTTGCCGAACGCCTCGCGCTCCTTGGCGTAGTCGACCGCGAGGCGGACCGCGGTCTCGGCCGCGGCGACGGCGGTGACGGCGATGATGAGGCGCTCCTGGGGCAGCTGCTGCATGAGCTGGATGAAGCCCTGGCCCTCGCCCGCCTCGCCGCCGAGGATGTTGGCGGCGGGGATCCGCATGTCGTCGAAGAACAGCTCCATCGTGTCCTGGTACTTCAGGCCGATCTTGTCGAGCTTGCGCCCGCGGTCGAACCCCGGGAGGTCGGTGGTCTCGGCCAGCAGGAGCGACAGCCCCTGGGCACCCTCGCCACCGGTGCGGGCGACGATGATGAGCAGGTCGCAGTGCATGCCGTTGGAGATGAACGTCTTGGCGCCGTTGACCACCAGGTCGTCGCCGTCCCGCACCGCCGTGGTGCGCAGCGCCTGCAGATCCGAACCCGCTCCGGGCTCGGTCATGGCGATCGCCCCCACCATCTCGCCGGTCGCCAGCTTCGGCAACAGGCGGGTCTTCTGCTCCTCGGTGCCGTACTGGAGCAGGTAGTGGGCGACGATCGTGCTGTGCACGGAGTTGCCCCAACCGTCGTCGAGCGCCCGGGTCTGCTCCTCGGCGATCACGGTCTCGTGGGCGAACGTGCCGCCGCCCCCTCCGTACTCCTCGGGGATGGATATGCACAGCAGGCCCGCGTCGCCGGCCTTGTTCCAGAATCCTCGGTCCACCGCGCCCTCGGCGGCCCACCGCTCGAGGTTCGGCGCGGTCTCCTTGTCCAGGAACGCACGAGTGTGGGCGCGTAGCGCGTCCAGGTCGTCGGTCATCCACGGGGAGCGGTAGGGGGCGGTCTCGAACACGAGGGATCTCCAGGGGTCGGTCGCGTGGGGCCCGGGCGGCCCCGCTCGTCCACCACAATACGAGTGCATGCTTTGCTATGCAATCGTATGGTCGCGGTATCGTCTCCGACATCGACCGGACGCAGACGCCGGTCGAGGGACGAGGAACGGGGTGGCGCACATGGCCGGGACCACAGCCGACCGCGGCGGTGCCGCCGAGGGGGACCTCACCGCGCGGGCGCGGATCCGCTACGCCGCACTGGCCCTGTACGCCGAGTACGGCGAGGACCGGGTCTCGATGCGTCGGGTCGCCGCCGAGGTCGGGGTGACCATCGGCCTGATCCAGCATCATTTCGGCACCAAGGACGGCCTGCGCCGCGCCGTCGACGACCTCGTGGTGGAGCGGGTCGTCGGGGCGCTGGCGACGGTGGAACACACCGGGACGCCGGCGGAGGTGGTGGAGGCCAGGAACGTCGCGGTCCGCGAGATGCTCCGGCAGAACCCGCAGCTCGTGAGCTACCTCAACCGGGCCCTGTTGGAACCCGACGGTCGCGGGGCACCGTTGCTGGAGGCGATCGTCGACCTCACCACCAGGGAGATCGAGGGCCTGCGGCGAGGGGGTCTGGCCTCCACCAGGGCCTCGGACAAGGTGCAGGTGGTCCGTACGCTCGTCGACCAGGTGGGGGAGGTGTTCCTCCGGCCCGTGGTCGAGGCCATCTGGGCCCACATCGGTGGGGATCCGGGCGAGTGCCCGTCGATCCGGATCACGGTCGAGGGTCACTGACGCCGAACGAGCCCGTCGGACGGCTGGCTCGCCGCGAGTAGCGGGGCGCGCCCGCCGTGCAGCCGGAGCCGGCGCCCGATAGGCTGTCAGGGCGTTTACCCGGGCAGTCTGCCGGGGTGGGAAGGACACGCTCATGAGGTTCACCGGCCTGGCCAAGCTCGCCGTGACCGCTGTGATGGCCGGTGCGACCGCACTCGCGGCCCCCGCCGCCGCCCAGGCCGCGGTCCCGGTCGCCGGCGGCACCCCGGTGCTGGTCAACGGAGTGGCCGGGTGCACCCTCACCGCCGCCGGGTATGACGCCACCGGAGCCCCGGTGGCCTTCACGGCCGCCCACTGCAGCGACCGGATCAACTCCCCGGTCTTCCTCCGGAGCGACCCGGGAGCCGGGGTGATCGGCACCGTCGCGACGCGTAACGAGATCCTCGACTACTCGGTGATCCGGCTCGACCCGGGTACCGCGGTCCCCGTCCGCCAGCCCGGGGTCAGCGGGCGCGGTCCCGCCCCTGAGTTCGGTGACGTCGTGTGCAAGGACGGGTTGTCCACGGGGCACACCTGTGGCATCACGTGGCAGCGCGACGGCGCGAAGTTCTGGAGCCAGGCCTGCGCGGGATACGGGGACTCCGGTGGTCCGGTGACCCGCGACGGTCGCCTGGTGGGACTGCTGTCCGGTGGGCACATGCCTCCGAACGCCGGGCCCATCGGCAGCGTCGGTCCACTCCTGCCGTCCTGCTTCCACGCCGCGCAGTCGCCCTTCTTCCTCCCGGCGCTGGCGTACTCGTTCGATGCGATCGTGACCGATGCGACCGACCGCAACTGGCCCGGTCGCGGTTTCCGGATGGCCTGACGGCCCGCCGAGCGGACCGCCCGAAATCGGTGTGGATCATCGGCCCACCTGGTACGACTGGGGTCATCCCGGATGAGAGGTGAACCCATGACCAGCACCGATGCCACCGTTCCTCCCGAGCGACGCGACCGGGCCAGCAGGGGACTGTTCATGATCCTCGGGCTGATCGTCGTGGTGATCGTCGTGGGTCTTCTGGTGTTCCTGTTCACCGGGAATGCCGAGGAGTCCGCGCAGCCCGCGGCGGAGGACCCCCACTCCGCGCTCGCCGACGCCATCACCGCGGAGGTGGAGGGCGCCGTCGTCGAGTTCGAACCCGGCCTCGCCGCCGTCACCTTCCCCCTGCCGCCGGATGCCACTCCGGCCGCCGCCAGCCAGGCCGCCCAGGACGACTCGATCAGCATTCTCCGCGCCGTTCAGGACTCCGAGTGGTCGGGGACCGTGGAGATCACCGCCTACTCTGCGGCCGGCGACCAGCCGGAGGGCCAGGAGATGGTGAGGATGGTGTACCTGCCCGAAACAGTCGAACGGATCGACCCGGACGGGATCGGGCGCGAGGACGTGTGGGCCGAGGCGGACGAGCAGTTCGTCGACCCGGCCCTGGCGGGGTAGGCGCGCTGGCCGGGTGACCTCACCTCGCCCACAGTTCGGCGGACTCGGCGGCGCCCGCCTCAGACCGGATGCGTTGCCAGTTGCGGCCACCGCGCGCGAAGGTGGCCAGGACGGCGTCGGGGACGCTCGACCGGTCTGTCGGTTCGGATCGCCACGTGCACTCACGGACGTGCACCAGGTCCACCGAGTGCGCCTCGTCTGAGGCGTCGTAGCGCCACGGCCCCGCGAGACGCCCGAGCCAGTAGTGGCCGTCGACGTCCCGGGTCCAGACGTAGACGCCGTCGGGGACGTCGGCGAACCGCTCGATCCGGCGGGCCAACCTGGAGTCGTGCTGCGCCGCGGCGGCGTCGACCGCTTCGGCGAGCGACGACGGTGACGGCCCCTCGAGGCGCCCTCCCATGCCGCAGAGGCCGAGGCGCAGGCCGCGCTCGACTCCGCCACCGTCGGGCACCCGGTCGTCCCGCGACCGCATCGGGGCCCGGAAGAGGGGGACGTCGTCGTCAGGGGACATCGGTTCTGCTCCTGTTCGCGCGGCACCGTACCCGTCATGGTGCCTGACGCCAGTCGCCCCCGCGGATCACCGATCCACGGGGGCGCCTGTCGATCTCAGCCGCGCGCGCGGCAGGGACTCACTTCAGCTCGGCGCTGGACAGGTCGAGCAGTCGCCGCGCGATCACCAGCTGCTGGATCTGCTGGGTGCCCTCGAAGATGTCGAGGATCTTGGAGTCGCGTGACCACTTCTCCAGGAAACTGCGCTCGGAGTAGCCGTAGCTGCCGGCCAGCTCGACCGCGCCCAGGGTCACGGCGGAGCCGGTGCGCCCGGCCTTGGCCTTGCACATCGACGCCTCCTTGGTGTTGGGCATCTTGTTGTCGGCCATCCACGCCGCCCGCAGGGTGAGCAGATACGCGGACTCCCAGTCGGCCTCGAGCTCGAGGTACTTGGCCACCGCGGCGGGCTGGCTGGTCGCGGGCCGGTCGTAGTCGATCTCCAGCCCGGCCTCCTCGAGCAGCGCCCGGATCTCCTCCAGTGCGGCACGTGCGACGCCGACCGCCATCCCCGCCACGAGCGGGCGGGTGTTGTCGAACGTCTGCATGGCGCCGGCGAAGCCCTTGTCCACCCGGACCTCGGGATCGCCCAGGAGGTTCTCCTTGGGGACCCGGCAGTTGTCGAAGGTGATCTGTGCGGTGTCGGAGGCGCGGATGCCGAGCTTGTGCTCCAGCCGGTCCACGTTCACACCGGGGTGCTCGCGCGGCACGACGAAGGACTTGATGGCCGCGCGGCCCTTGCTCTTGTCGAGGGTCGCCCACACGACGATGTGGTCGGCCCGGGCACCGGACGTGATGTAGATCTTGGTGCCGTTGATCACGTACTCGTCGCCGTCCAACCGGGCGGTGGTGGACACCGCGGCGGAGTCGGAACCGAACTCGGGCTCGGTGATCGCCATGGAGGCCCAGACCCGTCCGAACCTCTCCATCTGCTCGTCGTTGGCGACCGCGGCGATCGCGGAGTTGCCCAGGCCCTGGCGCGGGATCGACAGGGTGAGTCCGACGTCCCCCCAGCACGTCTCGATGATGTTGAGGAGCGACTTCATGTTGCCGCCGTTGGACACGCCCTCGCGACGCGGCGCGCCGCCCGACCCCATGGTGGCACCGGAGGCGGCCTGCCCGGCGTCCTCCATGGCCTCCATCATGGCCTTGAGAGTGTCGAGCTCGACGGGGTACTCGTGCTCCGCGAGGTCGTACTTGCGGGACACGGGACGGAAGATCTGGGTGGCGACCTGGCGGGCCTGGTTGGCGCCCGCCTCGAGCCGCTTGGGGAGTTCGAGGTTGATCATCGTCAGAGTTCCTTAGTCCGGGTGGGGCGGGTGGCGGGGTGGGTGGTGATCACAGGACCACCACTCCCTCGGCCACGCCCACGGCGCGCAGGTCGCGGTACCAGCGCTCGACGGGGTGTTCCTTGGTGAACCCGTGGCCACCGAGCAGCTGGACGCCGTCGAGCCCGATCCTCATGCCCTTGTCGGCGGCGATCTTGCGGGCCAGTGCGGCCTCGCGGGCGAAGGGGAGTCCCTGCTCGGCGCGGGACGCCCCACGCCAGGTGACCAGGCGCATGCCGTCGAGTTCGGTGGCCATGTCGGCGACGGCGAAGGCGACCGCCTGGCGGTGGGCGATGGGCTCGCCGAACGCCTGGCGCTCCTTGACGTACGGGGTCACGTAGTCGAGGACCGCGTGCGAGGTGCCCACGGCGAGTGAGGCCCAACCCAGGCGGGACAGGCGGATGACGTCGGCGTAGGTGGCGGCCCGGTCCTCGGGGGAGGAGTCGGGGCCACCCAAGACGGCATCGGAGGGCAGCGAGACGTCGGTCAGGACGAGGCGTCCCAGGCCCGCGGCTCGCAGGCCCATGGACGGGTCCGCCTCGACCACGAGGCCCTCGGTGTCGGACTCGACCACGAAGAGCGTCGGGGCGCCGTCGAGGGAGGCCGCGATGACGAAGAGCTCCGCGCTGCCGGCGGTGGGCACCATCGACTTGATGCCGTTGAGCGTGAAGCCTCCCGGCCCGCGGGTCGCGGTGGTCGTGAGCTCGAACGGGTCGAAGAGCGGGCGGGGCTCGGCCACCACCACGGCGGCCGCCGGGGTCTTCTCGGAGGCGAAGGCCGGAAGATAGCTCTTCTGCTGCGCGTCGGACCCGAACTGGGTCAGGGTGGTGGCGACTCCGGAGGGCGCCAGGATCGGCAGGGCCAGCCCCATGTCGCCGTACGCCAGCGCCTCGGCGACCAGGGAGTTGGTCACCACTCCGCGCTCGGAGGCGATGCCCTCGAACTCCTCGGGCACGTTGAGCATGGTGGCGCCGATCTCGGCGGAGCGCTCCAGCAGCGAGGCCGGGGCCTCGGCGGCGTGGTCGGCGTCGTGGGCGGCCGGCCGCATGACCTCGGTGGCGAAGTCCCGGACCGTCTCGACGATCATCTGCTGGTCGTCGTCGAGGGTGAGGTCGAAGAGGTCGGGCCTCGACCCGGAGTCGGCGTCCGGCAGGCGCTTGGGCGCGCCGGATCCGGAGACCTTCTTGAAGGACTTGGTGGCGGCGCCGAGGGTCTTGAAGCCGGTCTTGGTGGCCTCGTAGGTGACCCGGTCGACCTTGTGGCGCAGGTTGAAGCGCTCGGCGAACTCCGACCCGGTGATCGTCGTGAGCGCGCGCATGGCGGCTCCGATGGCGTCGATCCTCGTGGGGTTCTTGCCCGGAGTGGAGGTCTCCGCGCGTCCGGTCGTGGACGGGGACGTCGAATTCTTGCTCATCATCACCAGCTGTTCTCGTGACGGACGGTGGACGGTGCTGTCGACGGACATCTTACTTCGGAGTAAGTTCCGAGCGCCACACTTTCCCCTCAAATCGTCTCGAGTGCAGGTCAGGGCGTCTAACTCAGCCCCGGAGAAGCGCTACCGCGTCCTCGACGGCCCCGGGACGGCCCGCCACGAACCAGTCGTAACCGTTCACCTCGACGGTCGCGCAGAGCCCGCCGGCGCCCTCGACGAGCGCCCGCCCGGGGAGCCAGTCCCACTCCGGGCACGAGTGCTGGCACCACACAGAGTGGACGCCGCAGGCCACCGCCGCGAGGTCGACCGAACCCGAACCGAGCATCCGGATGGTCGCCGCGCCCCGGCTGACGCGGTGGAAGGGATCGGCGAGGTCGGGGTCGGCGAAGAACGGCGGGTGCAGATAGGTGGCCAGGCTCCCGGCGGCCAACGCACCGGGGGTGAGGCGGGTCACCGGGACGCCGTTGCGGCGGGTGGGGACGTCCGAACCCCCGACGAAGGTCTCTCCGGTGACGGGGCGGTGGACGGCCCCCAGGAGGTAGTCGTCCGGGCCGGTCACCGCGACGGCCGAGCACCAGTAGTCGGAACCGCTGACGAAGTTGTACGTCCCGTCGACGGGGTCGACGACCCACCTGCGCTCGTGGCTCCCCTGGACGAGGGTCCCCTCCTCGCCGAGGACCCCGTCCTCGGGCCGGTGGGCGGCCAGGAGCGTGGTGATCTGGTGTTCGGCGGCCCTGTCCGCCTCGGTGACCACGTCGGACACCGAGGTCTTGTGGTGCACATCCAGTCCGTCGTCACGGAGACGGCGCGCCAGGGTCCCGGCGTCGACGACGAGCCGGGCGGCCAGATCCTCGTCCGCGATCGCCGTGACGGACTCGTCGGAGGGGTGCCGCCGGTGGCGGGTCTCAGGGGGCATGGGCTTCCTCCGCTGGTCCGCAGTGGCCCGCCGACCTCGTGCGGTAGCGGGTCCGTCCCCCGCGACGCTACCCCCGTCAGGCGACGGCTGGGCGTGCGGCGGGCCTCGGGCGGGTGGCGGGTGGGCGAACACGAGGAGGACGCCGACCCGCGTAGACTCCGATGCCGTGCACCCCGACGTTTCCGCCGACATCGCCGCCCTCGACGCCACCATGACGACGGTCGAGAAGGTCCTCGACATCGAGGAACTCGCCCGTCGCGTCGACGAGCTTGAGCAGATGGCCGCCGACCCCGACCTGTGGAACGACCAGGAACGGGCGCAGAAGGTCACCAGCGAGCTCTCCTACATCCAGGCCGACCTGCGGCGGTGCCGTGAGCTCCGCCAGCGCATCGAGGACCTCCCGCTGATGTACGAGCTCGCGGAGGAGGAGGGCGACGGGGCCGTCGAGGAGGCGGACGCCGAGCGGGCGCAGCTCCGGGAGGACGTCGAGGCGATCGAGGTCAAGACGATGCTCAGCGGCGAGTATGACCAGCGTGAGGCCGTGGTCAACATCCGTGCCGGCGCGGGCGGTGTCGACGCCGCGGACTTCGCGGAGATGTTGATGCGCATGTACGTGCGGTGGGCGGAGAAGGCCGGTCACAAGGTCGAGGTCTACGACACCTCGTACGCGGAGGAGGCCGGGATCAAGTCGGCGACGTTCGTCGTCCACGACCCGTACATGTACGGAACGCTCTCGGTGGAGCAGGGCACGCACCGCCTGGTGCGGATCAGCCCGTTCGACAACCAGGGTCGGCGGCAGACGTCCTTCGCCGAGGTCGAGGTGCTGCCGGTGGTGGAGCAGACGGACTCGATCGAGGTCGACGAGAACGAGGTGCGCGTCGACGTCTACCGCTCGTCCGGCCCCGGCGGACAGTCCGTCAACACCACCGACTCGGCGGTCCGCCTCACCCACGTCCCGACCGGGATCGTGGTGACGTGCCAGAACGAGAAGTCCCAGTTGCAGAACAAGGTCGCGGCCATGAAGGTCCTGCAGGCCAAGTTGCTCGCGCGCAAGCAGCAGGAGGAGCGGGCGGCGCTGGACGCGCTCGGGTCGGGGGGGAACGCCTCCTGGGGTAACCAGATGCGGTCCTACGTCCTGCACCCGTACCAGATGGTCAAGGACCTGCGGACAGAGTTCGAGGTCAACAACCCGTCGGCGGTCCTGGACGGCGACCTCGACGGGTTCATCGAGGCTGGCATCCGGTGGCGGATGCGGGAGGGGGCCGACGCGGAGTGAGTCTGCAGAGTGATTTCAGTCCGATCCTGAGGTGGTTGGGCAACGAGGGCCTGGAGGTCGTCCTCCTCGTCCTCGGTGCGGTGCTGCTGACCCGGGTGATCGCCAAGATCGCGCGGATGTGGACGGGGCGGATAGACTCACGCCACGCCGGCGAGGAATTCTGGTCCGAGGAGTCCAAGCACCTCCACTCCCTGATCCAGGTGATCTCGTATGTCGCCGTGGGTGTTCTCTACATCCTGTTCGGGATCCAGATCCTCCTGCGCTTCGGCGTCAACCTCGTCGCGCTGGTCGCGCCTGCGACCGTCCTCGGTGCGGCGCTGGGCTTCGGTGCGCAGAAGATCGTCCAGGACTTCCTGGCCGGGTTCTTCGTCCTTGCCGAGCGTCAATACGGCTACGGCGACATCGTCGAGCTCACCACGGCGACGGGGGTGACGGCGGGAACCGTCGAGGACGTCACCCTGCGGATCACGCGTCTGCGGACCCTCGACGGTGAGGCGGTGATCGTGCCCAACGGTCAGATCGTCACCGCGGTCAACCAGTCGCAGGACTGGGCGCGCGCGATCATCGACGTCCCGGTGCCCAACAACGCCGACATGGACAAGGCCCACGAGGTCCTCGCAGAGGTCTGCCGCGAGATCCTCGACGACGAGCGGGTGGGCCAATACATCCTGGACGAGCCCACCGTGATGGGAGTGCAGTCGATCCGCCTGGAGCAGACCGTGATCCGGCTGCTGGCCCGCACCAAGCCCGGCATGCAGTGGGAGGTCGGCCGGCGGATGCGCGCGGTCATCCTGCGCCGTTTCCGCGCGGAGGGCATCGTCCTGGAACCGGAGGCACTGGCCGCGATCCGGGCGGGCATGGTCCGCCCGCAGACCGGAGAGGGGAGCGCGTGATGGCCGAGCGCCGAGACGACGACACGACACCCGACGACCGCACACCAGACGACACGGCGGCGACGACCACGCGGGAACCCGTGATCACCAGCGATCCGCTGGGTCTCGGCGGGACCACCGATCCCGACGCCCCGTCCCGTCGCCCCCGACCGAAGGTCCTCTCGCTCCTCGGGGAGTTCTTCTCGATGTCGCGGACCACCGCGATCCTGCTGGTGACGTTCGTGGTGGTGGGCATCCTGTACTCGATGGTGAGGGAGCAGCCCGTCGTCGCCATCCGGACGCCCGCCCCACCCCCGGCGACCACCACGGAGGTCGAGCCGACCGCGCCGACGGGAACCCCCACGAGCACCCCCCCGACGGAACCGGTCACCGGGACGACCGTGCCCACGACGACCACGCCGACCGCGCCGACCGGGGTCCCCACGGGAACTCAGGCACCCGGGGGTCAGCCGACGACGTCCCCGGCCCCCGCTCGGCCCGGGACCCCGACCACGCAGCAGGCCCCGCAGGGGACCCAGACCCAACCCCAGACCGGGCAAGGGGGCGCGGCCGCCGGTCCGACCGCCGACGAGCAGACCTCGCCGTAGAGGCTCCGGGTAGCGAGGTGCCCGCCGCACGAGGCGACCCGAGTCGCCTCCACATGTTGCAGGAGTAACGCTAGGCTGCTCGTGTGATCAGTGCTTCCCATGTGACCAAGTCGTACGCGTCCTCGACGCGCCCGGCTCTGTCCGACGTGAGCGTCGAGATCGCCGAGGGCGAATTCGCATTTCTCATCGGCGCGTCCGGGTCGGGAAAGTCGACGTTCCTGCGTCTGCTGCTCCGCGAAGACCGGCCCGATTCCGGGACCCTGGTCGTCGCGGGCCACGACCTCACCAGGATGAAGGCGTCGTCCGTACCCACGCTGCGCCGCTCGCTCGGTTGCGTCTTTCAGGACTTCCGCCTCCTGCCGAGCAAGACCGTGGCCGAGAACGTGGCCTTCGCGCTCCAGGTGATCGGCACCTCCCGCCGCACGATCGACAAGGTCGTTCCCGAGACGCTCGAGATGGTCGGACTGGCCCGTGAGGCCGGACGTCGGCCGCACGAGCTCTCCGGTGGCGAACAGCAACGCGTCGCCATCGCCCGGGCGTTCGTCAACCGGCCGCGGTTGCTGCTCGCCGACGAGCCGACCGGCAACCTCGACCCCGAGACCAGCGAGGACATCATGCTGCTGCTCGACCGGATCAACCGGACCGGCACCACGGTCCTCATGGCCACGCACGACCGCCACATCGTCGACCGGTCACGGCGCCGCGTGGTGGAGCTGGTCGACGGGATGGTCGTCCGGGACGACGCCAGCGGCACCTACGGGGTGGGACGCTGATGGCCGCGCGGTTCATCGCGTCCGAGGTCGGGCAGGGGCTGCGTCGGAACCTGTCCATGACGCTGGCCATGATCATCACCACCGCCGTCGCGTTGGCGATGCTCGGCGCGGGCGTATTGGTGGTGATGACCGCCTCGGCCAGCCAGGCGAAGTACGACTACCTCAACGAGTTCCGCGTCTACGTGGACCGTCCCATCTCCATCGAGGACCCCGACTGCACTGCCGCGTGTGGTGAGATCCGGGACCAGCTGGAGGCCACGGCCGGCGTGGCGTCGGTGGAGTACAAGAACCCGCAGGAGACGTACGAGGAGTTCGTCGAGCTGTTCTCCTCCACCGACCCCGTCCTCGTGGAGTCGACCTCGCCGGACGCCCTCGGCTCGCGGTTCACCCTCACACTCGACGACCCCACCCGGGCCGAGTCGGTGGCCGCGGACCTGGGGGCGATCGCGGGGATCGAGGTCGTGCAGGGCCAGGGGGAGTTGGTCGAGCGCGTCTTCTCGGTCCTCGACGGCATCCGGAACGCCGCCTTCGCCGTCGCGGTGGTCCAACTCCTGGCCACCGTGTTGCTCATCGCCAACATGACGCAGATCGCGGCCTTCACCCGCCGGACCGCGCTCGGCATCATGCGACTGGTGGGCGCGAGCCGCTGGTACACCGAACTCCCGTTCGTGGTGGAGGCCGTGCTCGCGTCGGTGGTCGGTTCGCTGCTCGCGGTCGGTGGACTCCTGGGGGCCAAGGTCGTGTTCCTCGACAGGGTGCTGGCGGAGGCGTACCGGGCGAACCTGGTGGAACGGATCACCACCGCCGACATCCTGACGCTCGCCCCGGGGCTGATCGTGGCGGGCGCGGTCGTGTCCGCCCTCACGGCGTGGGTCACCCTGAGGGTGACGGTTCGGCAGTGATCCCGCGCTGATCTAGACTGGGGGATCTGCCCGACGGACGGACGAGGAGGTGAACCGGCGTGGCCAAGAAGAACAAGAAGAAGGGCGCGTCGACCCTCGGCCGTGACGGCAGCGTGGTCGCCAGCAACCGCAAGGCCCGCCACGAGTACTCGATCCTGTCCACCCACGAGGCCGGCATCGCGCTCCTGGGCACGGAGATCAAGAGCATGCGTGAGGGACAGGCCTCGCTGGTCGACGCGTTCGCGACCATCGACGACGGCGAGGTGTGGCTCCGCGGGCTCCACATCCCCGAGTACTCGCACGGGAGCTGGACCAATCACGCGCCCAAGCGGGCCCGCAAGCTCCTACTGCACCGGCGCGAGATCGATTCCCTCGTCGGCAAGGTGCGGGACGGCAACGCCACTCTGGTCCCCCTGTCCCTCTACTTCGTGAACGGACGGGTGAAGGTCGAACTGGCCGTCGCTCGCGGTAAGCAGGCGCACGACAAGCGGCACGACATCGCCAGGAGGACCGCCGAGCGCGAGGCCGTCCGCGAGCTCGGCAGGAAGATCAAGGGCATGCACGCGTGATCCGGTCGCGCAGGGGTGGTGTGGAGACGGACATCACCCTGGCGACTCGACCTCGGTCGGGGTAAGATCGGTGGTCCGTCGATGAGAGTCGGCGGTCCTGACGGGGCTGATGTGGTTTCGACTACGTGAGTTGACGCAGGGGAAGCGTGCCGGTGCAGGCCAGAGACCACCGTAAGCGTCGTGGCAACCAATTACGCGCCGATACCAATCAGCGCGACTACGCCCTCGCTGCCTGATAGCGAGCCCGTAGTCTGTCGGCCCGGGGTCGCCCTCGCCCCGGTCACCGGCATCATCTAGAGGGATCACCGGCTCACCCGGTCACGGGGTGGGTCGGGACATCCAACAGTGACTGGGATCGTCATCGCCGACATGTCCGCATGAGGGCGAGATCCGAGTAGAGGCCAACGCGGACTGCGCACGGAGAAGCCCTGCCGATGCTGCGGAGGACCCGGGTTCAATTCCCGGCAGCTCCACCATCGGGCCGAGCCCCCGGTCGACCATCGACCGGGGGTTCGGTGCATTTCGACGGTCCTCCCACCTCCAGGCGCCTGTGCGGCACCTCGAAGCACCTGAAAGAGGACTCAGGCGGCTTCGGTACCCTCGCTGTAGTCGCCGCTCGTCCCGAACGGGCCGACGATGTCCCAGTAGAGAAAGGCCCACGCCCACGTGAACGCCAAGTCCGCAGGCAACAAGAGCACCAAGGTGCTCCAGACCAAGAAGAACAACGGCATGCTGATCACGGTCGCGGCGCTGATCGCCGTCGCCGTCCTGGTCCTCGGTGGCGTGGTGTGGATGGCCCAGCGAGGGGGCGAGGCCAACCCCATCACGTTCGGTGAGACGGCGGATGAGCTGATCGAGATCTCGGACACGGGCGTGATCACGGTGGGGGAGGAGGCCGCTCCGACGGTCCAGATCTGGGAGGACTTCATGTGCCCGGCGTGCGCCTCGTTCGAGAGGCAGTACGGCGTCCCGATCGCAGAGGCCGTCGAGGCCGGTGACCTGCGGGTGGAGTACCACACCCTCAACTTCCTCGACCGCCAGTCGGCCTCGGGCGAATACTCCACGCGGGCCATCGCCGCGGTCCAGTGCGTCGCTGCCAAGGACTCGATGCCCACCTTCTTCGAGGTCAAGAACGCCTTCTTCGCGCAGCAACCCGCTGAGGGCGGGGGCGACCGTTCCGCCCGGGAGCTGGCGTCCACGGCCGAGGCGGCCGGCGCGAACGCGGACACCGTCGAGTGCATCGGCAACGTGGAGACCAACGGCGGGATGGAGAAGGCCTCGGACACCGCCGACAACTCGCAGGACAGTATCCGTGAGGTCACCGACCGCGTCTCCACGCCCACCGTCGCCTACGAGGGTGAGGTCGTGGAGTTCGGCGACCCGGCCTGGCTGGACAACATCATCTCCTGACCCGGGTCGACGCGGATCGCCTCCGGCCCCGCCCGTCCAGGGCGGGGCCGGAGGCGATTTGGAGGGCCGAAGCGGGATGGTGTAACTTTGGTCGGGCCGGTCGCCGAGAGGTGAACGGCAGGAGAATGAGCACGGGGCTATGGCGCAGCTGGTAGCGCACCACACTGGCAGTGTGGGGGTCAGGGGTTCGAGTCCCCTTAGCTCCACCCGGAGGACCGATCCGGCGACGGACGGTTCGCACTGATAGGAGCCCGGCCACTGGTCGGGCTCCTATTCATTTCCATGGTGGGTGAGGGCGTGACCGCACGGCTATCCCTGCTGCGCGGCCCACTCGGCGACGCGTCGCGCGCTCTCCGACTCGGACAGGTCCTCGACGCGCGTCATGATCGACCAGCGCACGCCGTAAGGGTCCACGATCGAGGCGAACCTGTCGCCGGAGACGAACTCGCTCACCGGCTCGCGGACCGTCGCGCCGGCCCTGACCGCGCGGTCCACCACCTCGTCGACGTCCGCGCAGTACAGCCCGAGCGAGTAGCAGGCCACCCCTCCGGAGGGTGCGGGCACGAGCCCGTAGTCGGGGCTCGGCTCGCCGAACTGCAACCGGCCGTTGCCGAAGTCGAGTTCGGCGTGGACGACGACCCCTCCCATCTCCGTCACGTCGACCACCCGGGCGCCGAAGACCGAGGAATAGAATTCGACGGCCCCCTTCGCGCCCTCGATCGCGAGAAACGGAGTGAGGCTGGTCGAGCCGTGGGGGACGCCGTCTGTGGTGTGCTGCCCGGTGGCCCCGGTCCGGGGCGAGGTGGTGTCGGTCATGGGATGACCCTAGAAGTGCCCGCACTTTGATGGCTTGAAGATTCGCGACGTCAGTCGCGGCGGAGGAGTGAGGGAGGGGAGAGGATGTCGGAGCTCGCAGATCGGCGCGGAGTGCTCTACCCGGACCGGTTGCCCACCTTCCACCGCCAGGAGGCCCCGGTCGACCTGCGCGACCGCATCCGGTGGTTCTGGATCCCGCGGTGGAGTCTGCCACCGGGCAGGACCTCCCGGCAGGAACTCCTGCCGTTTCCCGCGTCCAACCTCGTCGTCGAACCCTCCGGCGTGACCCTCTCCGGACCGACGACCGGCATCTCCCACCGTGACCTCAGTGGCAGCGGGTGGGCGGTCGGAGCCCTGCTCCGACCCGCCGGGTTGGCCTCCCTGTCGACCGCGCCGCAGGAGCTCCGCGATGCCGAGACACCGGTCGAGGCAGCAGAGTTGCATCGCGCCGTCGGCGCGGCGATGGGGGACGACGTCGTCGACCAGCCGCGACCATCCGACCAGCGCGGGGTCGACCAGTGCGACCACCAGCGCGAACCCCTCGCGCGCGACAAGGCGGTGCGCGCCTTCTCGGCCTGGGCCGCCGCGACCCTGGCGGCGCCTGGTGCCGACGGGATGCTGGCCAACGCCATGGAGGACCTCATCGCCTCCGACCGGTCGATCGTGCGGGTGGACCAGGTCGCCGCGGCCCTGGGGATCTCGACGCGTGCCGTGCAGCGGCTCGCGCGCCGCTACGTGGGCCTGCCACCACTGAAGATGATCCGTCGGTACCGACTCCAGGAGGCCGCGCAGCGGCTACGCGACGACCCCACTGTGATGATCGCCCGGGTCGCCGCCGACCTCGGGTACTCCGACCACGCCCACCTCAGCGCGGACTTCCGCACGGTCCTCGGACTGAGCCCCCGCTCCTACCGTCGCGGGCCCGGCGCCGCCGCGAAGGGATCCTCGGACGGGTGACGGATGGGGACGATCCGCTGGCCGAGCGGGAGCAGTGCCAGCGGGACCATCTTCCAACAGGCGATCCCGAAGGGGATGCCGACGATCGTCAGGCACAGCAGCAACCCCGCGACCAGGTGGGCGAGCGCCAGCTCCCAGCCGAGCACCAGGATCCACAGGATGTTCCCGAGCATCGAGAGCGCACCGGCGTCCCGGCGGAACTCGGTCCGCCGGCCGAACGGCCACAGGACATACGCGGCGAGTCGGAACGAGGCGATGCCGAAGGGGATGGTGATGATCAGGATGCAGGCGATGACCCCGGCGATGACGTACGCCAGTGCCAACCACCAGCCGGCGAGAAGAAACCAGAGCACGTTCCCCAGGGTTCGCATCTCCTCACGGTAGTCGTCGACTCGGACCCCGGTAACCGGTTCCGGGGCCCCGGTGCACGGCGTGAGGCCAAACCGCTGACGGCGGGCCCGGCGTGTGTGATGTTGGGAGGATGACTCCCCGTAAGAGTGTTGTCACCAGGCTCCTGCTCGCCCCGGCGCTCGTCATCGCACTGGTCGCTACCGTCCTGATCACGGGTTCCGCGCTGGCGCGTGCCGAATCTCGGATGGTCGAGGGGTTCCACTGGGGGGTGGCCACCTCGGGCTTCCAGGTCGAGGGTTCAAATAGGGACTCCAACTGGAAGCGCTACGTCGACGCCGCGGCCGCCCGCGGCGAGGCCGACCCGGTGAACGACGCGGTGGACTTCTGGAACCGATACCCGGAGGACATCGCGCGCGCCGCCGACATGGGCGTCACCACCTTCCGTCTCAGCGTGGAGTGGTCCCGCATCGAACCCGAGCCGGGGCGGTACGACGAGGGGGCGCTGCGTCGGTACGACCACATCCTCGACACGATCCGGGCGCACGGGATGACGCCCATGATCACGATGGTCCACTACGTGTACCCCGGATGGCTCGTCGACCGGGGCGGTTTCCTCTCGCCGGACGCGGTGGAGGCCTTCGGCCGCTACGCCGAGCTCGTCACCGAGCGGTGGGCCGGCGACGGGACGATGTGGGTCACCTTCAACGAGCCCCTGGTGTTCTTCAGCCACGAACTTCGCATCGGCCTGGTCGGCCTGCACCAGTTCACCGAGTTCCGCGACAACGTCGTCGCGGCCCACAAGCTGGGATACCACGCCGCGCACCGCGCCGACCCGGAGGCGATGGTGACCGCCAACGAGGCGTACCTCCCCGCGTTCGCCCCGGCCACCGACGACCTGCTGCTCAACCACATCCGCGAGGAGCTGGACTTCATCGGGATCGACTACTACTACGGAATCGCGCTCGACAACCTCACCACCATCCGCGCCGCGTGGGACGACTTCGCCGGCGTGCGTCCGCAACCGGAAGGGATGTACGAGTCGATCGTGCACTACGCGCGGCACTTTCCCGGTAAGCCGCTGTACATCGTCGAGAACGGGATGCCCACCCACAACGGGCACCGGGAGGACGGGATCGAGCGCGGCGACTACCTCCGGGACGTCGTCTTCTGGATCCAGCGCGCGGCCGCCGACGGTTACCCGGTGATCGGATACAACCACTGGTCTCTGGTCGACAACTACGAGTGGGGAACATACGACTCCCGCTTCGGCCTGTACCGGGTCGACGTACTCACGGATCCGCTGCTCGAGCGCAGGCCGACCTCCGGGGTCGACGCCTACCGGGACGTGATCGCGCGCGGCGGAGTCCCGGAGGGCTACCGCCCGGTTCTGCCGGTGGGTGTGTGCTCGCTGGGGACGATCCCCGACACCTGCCTGGATCCGGTCGACGTTCACGGGCCGCTCGCGAGGCTGGGTCGCTGACCGCGGGCGCTCAGAGGAGAACCTGTCACCGCCGGGCCGGGCGGACGTAGGGTCATCCCATGGATCGGTTCGACACCGTCGTCAGGGAGCTCGACGCCCTGGTCGACGCCGGGCGGCTCACGGGTTTCGTCTGCGGGGTCCGGCAGGATGGCCGGACGCTGATCGCAGCGGGCGGGTCGCGGTCACCCGACGGGCCCGCGCTCGACCCGGACACGGTGTTCCCCCTGTCGTCCAACACCAAGCCGGTGGGCGGCGTGCTCGCGCTGCGGATGGTCGAGCTCGGGATCCTCGCACTCGACGACCCGGTCTCCACCCTTCTGCCGGAGTTGTCGGCCCCGCGGGTCCTCACCCGGCCCGGCGCACCGATCGACCGGACCGTGCCGGCCGGCCGACAGATCACCCTGCGACACCTGCTCACCATGACCGCCGGCGTCGGATGGGCGGGAGAGGGCAGTCCTCTGACCGTCGCCATGGTCGAGCGACAGATCGCGCCGGGACCCTTCGCGCCTCCGATGGAGCCGGACGAGTACCTGCGGCTGCTGGGCGCGCTGCCCCTGGCCGATCAGCCCGGGGTGGGCTGGCACTACCACACCAGCAGCGACGTGCTGAGTGTCCTCCTGGCGAGGGCCACGGGAGCGACCGTGTCCGACCTGGTGGCCGACCACGTCACCGGCCCGCTCGGTCTCGCGGACGTGGGGTTCACCGCCGACCCCGACCGACTCCCCACCAGTTACGGGCCCGGCCCCGACGGGGGCTTACGGGCGCTGGACACCGGTGACCGGTTCGCCCACCCGCCGCGCTTCGAGTCTCTGGCGTGCGGGCTGACCTCGACCGTCTCGGACCACCTCGAATTCCTCGACGTCCTGGTCGACGGTGGGGTGGTCCTGGGGTCGGAGTCCGTGGAGGTGATGACGGCCGACCACCTGACCGCGCGGCAGCGGGCCGACGCGGAGGGGTTCATCGGACCCGGCTGCGGGTACGGGATGCAGGTCGAGGTCCGTCCCGGCGGGGTCGTCGGTTGGGCCGGGGGACTGGGCACCATCGCATACGTCGACCGGCGCACGGGCCGCGGCGCGGCGGTGTTCACCACGCAGTCCTACGACGTACCGGGGACGGCGGAGGCGCTGGACACCGTGTGGGCGCTGCTGCGGTGACCGATCGGCGGTGGGCGACCGCGGGGGCTCACCCCTCGCGCCACCAGGTGTCCAGAGGAGTGGCCGGGACGGCCCGCTTGTGGCGGGTGGCCAGGAACAGCTGCTCGATCCGGTCGACGGCCTCCGCCGACACGCCGTCGCGGCCCTCGAGATAGTCGTCGATCTGCTCGTAGGTCACGCCCAGCGCCTCCTCGTCGTGCAGTCCCGGCCGGTCGTCCTCGAGATCGGCGGTGGGGAGCTTTCGCCAGGTCGACTCCGGCGCGCCCAGGTATCGCAGGAGCGCGGCGCCCTGGCGCTTGGTGAGGCCAGTCAACGGGGTGAGATCGACCCCGCCGTCGCCGTACTTGGTGAAGAACCCCGTGACCGCCTCGGCCGCGTGATCCGTGCCCACGACGAGAAGTCCGAGCTGCCCGGCCACGGCGTACTGTGCGACCATCCGCTGACGCGCCTTGACGTTGCCCCGGACGAAGTCCCGCAGCGGACCCCCGTGGTCGGGCAGCACCTCCAACGCCTCGGCAGTAATCGCTGACATGGTGGCCGACGCGGGCTGAACGTCGACGGTGACGCGGGCGTCGGGTCGGATGAAGTCCAGGGCCACGACGGCGTCGGCCTCGTCCGCCTGGGTGCCGTGGGGCAGGCGCATGGCGACGAATCGAGCGCTGGGCAGCCCCTCGTCGCGCAGCTTCTCCGCGGCGAGCTGGCAGAGTCGACCTGTGAGGGTGGAGTCCTGGCCACCGCTGATGCCGAGGACGAACCCCGTGGCCGGGGTGCTGCGGACGTAGTCGGCCAGAAACGCCACCCGACGATCCACCTCCTGCGCCGGATCGATGTCGGGGCGAACACCGAGTTCGTGGATGATGGACGCGCGGAGCGCGCTGATGCCGGGAGAGGACTGGGTCATGGCGTCAGCATAGAAACCCAGTGTGACTTCTGGGTGACATGCGGGGCGGACACGGCGTGACGTACGGACGGGGACAGGGTCGACGCACGGAATCGCCGGTTGGAGTTCTGACGGGGCAGTCCGTTACGATGGACCAGTTGTGTGTCGTGCATCCGACCTCCGGGTCGGACGTGTCGCGCAGTCATCCCAGTCGTGTCGGCGGCCATCACGGCCGCCCCGAGAGCCTAAGGAGCGCCAGATGAAGGTCCGCAAGTCCCTTCGGTCGCTGAAGAACAAGCCGGGCGCCCAGGTTGTCCGTCGTCGCGGCAAGGTCTACGTGATCAACAAGAAGGACCCCCGTTTCAAGGCCCGCCAGGGCTGAGTCCGTCCGCGTGGGAGCCCACGCACCCGCGAGGGCCCGTCACCGGTTCGCCGGTGGCGGGCCCTCGTCGTCGTGGGGCGGTGCCGAACCGTCGATGCCGGTCCGTCGGGGCCGGCGATCACGGGCGCGTGACCGGGCGCGCCTGTGGAGCGGGTGGGGACAGGATGTGGGGCGCTTGGGGACGGCCTGTGGGGCGCCGGACCGGGTTCCCGACGCGTGTTCGGGCGTGGCAGTGTGGCGTCCGGGGAGCGGCGCGTCGGCATCTGGGACGCTCTGTCCAGCCGGGGGTGGGCGGTGTCCACAAGGCGGGATCGCGACCTGGGAATACCACCGTTGTAAGACCAAAATGTTGTGGTCCATTGACTCGTCGGACACTAGGGGTAGTGTCTAAGGCGTTGCGGCACCCGATGAATACCACTCGTGGCATTCGGGCTGCGAACCCTGACAGACACCGCGGTTATCCACAAGCCGGGCTCACGAGCCGGAACCGATGACCGTCCGAGAAGTACCCCTCGCGCCTCCGCGGCGCCCGTGCCGAAAGAGGTCCACGACTGATGGTCACCGTCTACACCAAGCCCGCCTGCGTCCAGTGCAACGCCACCTACAAGGCCCTCGACAAGCAGGGCGTCGAGTACCGGGTGGTCGACATCTCGGTGGACGACGAGGCGCGGGAGTACGTGATGGCTCTCGGCTACCTGCAGGCCCCCGTCGTGGTGTCCGGCACCGAGCACTGGTCGGGATTCCGGCCGGACCGGATCAAGGCTCTCGTCACCGTCGCGGCCTGACACCTGCCCGACACCGGGGGGCTCCCGGAACACGTGTAATCCGAAAGGGGCAGTCATGGCGGCTCCGCTGCCGGCCACCGAGCCGGTGAGGATCGTCTACTTCTCCAACGTCTCCGAGAACACCAAGCGGTTCGTCGACCGGCTCGGGCTCCCGGCGCTGCGGATCCCCACGCGGAGGACCGATGCCCCGCCGGTCGTGTCGGACCCGTATGTTCTGATCGTCCCGACGTACGGGGGTTGCCTCGAGGTCACCGGGAGGACCGGCGCCTCGGTCCCACGACAGGTCGTGGCGTTCCTGAACAACGCGCACAACAGAAGCCTCTGCCGGGGTGTCATCGCCGCCGGCAACACCAACTTCGGTGCGGACTACGCGGTCTCCGGCGATGTGATCGCACGCAAGCTCGGGGTTCCGTACCTCTACCGGTTCGAACTGATGGGCACACATGAGGACGTCATCCGCGTCCGTGAGGGATTGGAAGAGTTTTGGCAGCACCAACCGTGACCCCCGAAGGCACCATCGCCGGTGAGGCGGGCGAGGGGCAGCGCCTGGATTACCACGCGCTCAACGCCATGCTCAACCTCTACGACGCGGACGGGAGGATCCAGTTCGACAAGGACCGTGAGGCCGCGCGCGAGTACTTCCTCCAGCACGTCAACCAGAACACGGTCTTCTTCCACAACCTGGACGAGAAGCTGGACTACCTGGTCGACAAGAACTACTACGAGCGCGAGGTGCTCGACAAGTACACCCGCAACTACGTGCGCGAGTTGTTCGATCACGCCTACGCCAAGAAGTTCCGCTTCCCGACATTCCTCGGCGCGTTCAAGTACTACACCTCGTACACGCTCAAGACCTTCGACGGGAAGCGCTACCTCGAGCGCTACGAGGACCGCGTCTGCATGGTCGCCCTCACCCTCGCGGACGGCGACGAGACCCTGGCCCGCCGCCTGGTCGACGAGATCATCGACGGTCGGTTCCAGCCGGCCACCCCGACGTTCCTGAACTCGGGCAAGAAGCAGCGCGGTGAGCCCGTCTCCTGTTTCCTCCTGCGTATCGAGGACAACATGGAGTCCATCGGACGCAACATCAACTCCGCACTGCAGCTGTCCAAGCGCGGTGGCGGGGTCGCGCTGCTGCTGTCGAACCTCCGCGAGCACGGCGCCCCGATCAAGCACATCGAGAACCAGTCCTCCGGCGTCATCCCGGTGATGAAGCTGCTCGAGGACTCCTTCTCCTACGCCAACCAGCTCGGCGCCCGCCAGGGAGCCGGCGCGGTGTACCTGCACGCCCACCACCCGGACATCTTCAAGTTCCTCGACACCAAGCGCGAGAACGCCGACGAGAAGATCCGCATCAAGACCCTGTCGCTGGGCGTCGTGATCCCGGACATCACGTTCGAACTGGCCAAGCGCAACGACGACATGTACCTGTTCTCGCCGTACGACGTCGAGCGGATTTACGGCAAGCCCTTCGCGGACGTCGACGTCACCGAGCACTACACCGAGATGGTGGAGGACAGCCGGATCAAGAAGACCAAGATCAACGCACGGCACTTCTTCCAGACCCTCGCTGAGCTGCAGTTCGAGTCCGGGTACCCGTACATCATGTACGAGGACACGGTGAACCGGGCCAACCCGGTCGCAGGCAAGATCACCCATTCGAACCTGTGCTCGGAGATCCTCCAGGTCTCCACCCCGTCGACGTACAACGAGGACCTCACCTACTCGCACGTGGGCAAGGACATCTCGTGCAACCTCGGCTCGCTCAACATCGCCAAGGCCATGGACTCCCCGGATTTCGGAGCGACCATCGAGACGGCGATCCGGGGCCTGACCGCGGTGTCCGACCAGACCCACATCGACTCGGTCCCGTCGATCGAGCGCGGCAACTCAGAGTCGCACGCGATCGGCCTGGGGCAGATGAACCTCCACGGTTACCTCGCGCGCGAGCGGATCCACTACGGATCCGAGGAGGGCGTGGACTTCACGAACATCTACTTCTACACGGTCCTCTACCACGCGATCCGGTCGTCGAACCTCCTCGCCCGGGAGCGGGGGACCTGGTTCGCCGGATTCCCGGAGTCCACGTACGCCTCCGGCGAGTTTTTCGACAAGTACACCGACCGGGCGTGGGAGCCGGCCACCGAGCGGGTGCGCCAGCTGTTCGCCGACGCCGGCGTGGCGGTGCCCACCCAGGACGACTGGCGTGCGCTGAAGGCCGATGTGCAGCAGTACGGCATCTACAACCAGAACCTCCAGGCCGTACCGCCCACGGGATCGATCAGCTACATCAACAACTCGACCTCGTCGATCCACCCCGTGGCCTCCCGGATCGAGATCCGCAAGGAGGGCAAGATCGGCCGCGTCTACTACCCGGCGCCCTACCTGACCAACGACAACCTGGACTACTACCAGGACGCGTACGAGATCGGGTACGAGAAGATCATCGACACCTATGCCGCGGCCACCCAGCACGTGGACCAGGGCCTGTCGCTGACCCTGTTCTTCAAGGACACGGCCACCACCCGGGACGTCAACCGCGCCCAGATCTACGCCTGGCGCAAGGGGATCAAGACCCTGTACTACATCCGCGTGCGACAGCTCGCACTCGAGGGCACCGAGGTCGAAGGGTGCGTCTCGTGCATGCTCTGACGCCGGTGCCGCAGGCCTGCGACCCGAACCGCCCCCGCCACCACGAGGAGATCCGATGACCGCCGAGTTGCACGCTCCGGGATCCCACAGCCCCGCCGCCGGGGTCGCCCCCCGGCTCGTCGACCGGGTGTCGGCGATCAACTGGAACCGCGTCACCGACGAGGTCGACGACCAGGTCTGGGGCCGGCTCACCAGCAATTTCTGGCTGCCGGAGAAGGTCCCGGTGTCCAACGACATCCCGTCGTGGCAGACCCTGACGGACTCGGAGCAGGAGCTCACCACCCGGGTGTTCACCGGACTGACCCTGCTGGACACCCTCCAGGGGACGGTCGGCGCGGTGAGCATGATCCCCGACGCGGCGACCCCGCATGAGGAGGCGGTGCTCACCAACATCGCGTTCATGGAGTCGGTCCACGCCAAGAGCTACTCCACGATCTTCTCGACGCTCTGTTCCACCCCCCAGATCGATGACGCCTTCCGCTGGGCGGAGGAGAACACCTACCTGCAGCGCAAGGCCCACATCACCCTCGGGTACTACTCGGGCGAGGACCCCCTCAAGCGCAAGGTCGCGTCGACCCTCCTCGAGTCGTTCCTCTTCTACTCGGGTTTCTACCTGCCGATGCGCTGGTCGTCGCGCGCCAAGCTCACCAACACCGCGGACATCATCCGGCTCATCATCCGGGACGAGGCGGTGCACGGGTACTACATCGGCTACAAGTACCAGCGCGGTCTGGAGCACATCAGCCAGGCGGAGCGCGACGAGCTGAAGGACTACACCTTCGAGTTGCTCTTCGAGCTGTACGACAACGAAGCGGACTACACCGAGGACCTCTACGACACCGTGGGGTGGACCGAGGACGTCAAGAAGTTCTTGCGTTACAACGCCAACAAGGCGCTGATGAACCTCGGCTACGAGGGGATGTTCCCCAAGGACGAGACCAACGTCGACCCCGCCATCCTCTCGGCGCTCAGCCCGAACGCCGACGAGAACCACGATTTCTTCTCGGGCTCGGGCAGCTCCTATGTCATGGGCAAGGCCGTGGCGACGGAGGACGAGGACTGGGACTTCTGAGGCGGGCGCATCACCGGACGCCTGGTGTCTCGATGCAATAGCTGCGCACCTCAGCGATTCTCGCGGTCCTGGATGTGCTGGCGAAGCGCAGGACATGGCTGAAGTAGAGACGCCGTCCTCCTGCTTCCAGGTGGCCGTCGCACGACGCGACGCGACCGTGGGTGATGACGGAGACGACGTTGACACGCTCAGGGGTGAAGGCGGGACCGACCTCTCCGGCCGCCTCGGGGCCGCGGTAGATGCCGACGCCGAGGAGCGTCCAGGTCATGTCCTCGGCGAGCCACTCGGACACCGATTCCGTGTGTCCCGTGGCCCAGTTCACGGCGAAGTCGCCCACTATGCCCATCCGGGGGGCGTTCCCGCAGTCGGTCGGCAGGCTGATCTCCATCGCCCCTCCTGTCACCTCGTCATCTCGCGCACCGGTAGAGCGACCTCGCAGCGCGGCATCCGGCCCGGTGGCGCCGGCTCGTAGACCTCTCTCGGTGGCCCGGCGGGCGCGAGTCCGAGCTCGACGGCCCGACGGTGCACCGCCTCGAATGCGGTGAGGATGCGTGGGAACTGGACATCTGCGGTGGGCACCCCGGTGAACAACTCCACGTGCTCCTCCTCGACACGGTGCGCGCGGTCCGCGTCCTCGATCGGTACACAGACCTCGACGGGGCCGTCCGACTCCCAGCCGACCTGCCCGTGGTAGATCACGATGACCCGACCGCTCGCACCGCCTCGATCCTCCGCCAGGGACGACAGCCGGGTCGCGTTGTCCCGGAT
This sequence comes from Dietzia sp. JS16-p6b, assembly GCF_003052165.1. Taxonomy (NCBI): domain Bacteria; kingdom Bacillati; phylum Actinomycetota; class Actinomycetes; order Mycobacteriales; family Dietziaceae; genus Dietzia; species Dietzia sp. JS16-p6b. Next base: position 1,090,017 of record NZ_CP024869.1, read on the forward strand.
GACTCCGGGAAGATCCCTGGCCGCGGTGTGCCGCGTGGCGGACAGGAACGGGGTCCTGGGCACCACGCGGGTGGTGACGCCGGATGTCGAGACCCCGGGTTGCCCGTCGACGTCCAACGACCCTGACGCGACCGCGTGCTGCAGGTACCGGGCCAGGGACTGTCGTCGGGCGTGCTGTTCGGACTCGTGCTCACGGAAGTGCGCGATCAGCGCCGATTGCTCCTCCGGCGAGCGCTCCATGAGCGTGCGGATCTCGTCCAGTGGCATGTCGATCCGTCGAAGCATGGTGATCAGTCGGGCCGCATCGATCTGAGCCGGGCTGTATCTCCGATAGCCGCTGTGAGGGTCGACGGTGTCAGGCGAGAGCAGCCCCTTGCGGTCGTAGAGCCGCAGCGCCTTGGGTGAGAGCCAGGTCGCCGCCGCGAACTGACCGATGGTCATCAACTCGGCCATGATTCACCCACCGGGCGAGTGTAGTGGCGCCGCTCTCACCTCAGATCGTCTTGTACACAAGCTCCGTCACCCACGTCGAGGGGTCCGGGTGGACACCCGGGTCGGTGAGGAAGTGCTCGGCGTGGCCCGTCCAGGGTGCTCCGCTGCCGTCCCGGCGCTCACCGAGAGGGTGTCCGTGCGCGTCGGTGGCGCGTAGGGCTACTCGGTTGCGCGAGTCCACGGAGTTGGTAGCGCTGTTCTGGGGGGTCGGTTGCGGCCCCTGCTTCTGGGCGGGGCCGCAGCCGCTGGCGTTTACTCCCAGTAGCCGTCGGTGGTGCGAGCCTGGTCTTGGCGCTGTCGGCGCATATCGATCTGGCCGAGGTTGATCGTCCGCGCGTTGTTGGCCAGACGGTTGACGATGGAGTCAGCGGCGACCCGGTCGGGTAGTTCTGCGACCCAGTGGGCCGGTCCTGTCTGCGAGGCGATCATCGTCGGCAGGCGGTGTTCTCGGTTGGCCAGAATGGCGAACAGGTCGGAGGCGGCGTCGCTGTCGATGCCGACGGTGAGAAAGTCGTCGATGATCAGCAGATCGGTGTTCGACAGATCGTTGAGCAGCTTCTGGTGTGCGATCCCGTCGGCGCGGGTGATGACCAATTGCCGTGCGAGCGAGTCCATTCTGGCGTAGGTGACGGCGTGGCCGTTGTGGCAGGCGGCGATGCCGATGGCGCAGGCCAGGTACGTTTTTCCTCCTCCGGTTGGGGAGATGACCAGCAGGTTCGTGGGGTCGGCGGCCCAGTCGTGGGCGGCGTAGCGTTTCATCCGCACCGGGTTGATCCCTCGGCCCTCCCGGTAGTCGAGCTCGGCGACATTCGCCTCCGGGATCGGCAACCCGGCGGCCCGGATGAGTTTGTCGACCTTGTGTGCCCGGCGATCTTCGAGGGCATCATCCACGGCGGTGAGGAACAGTTGCTCGGGGGTCAGCTCGTCGTTGGCTTCGTCGCCGATGAGCTGCTCCAGCCGGGCGGCGACCCTGGTCACGCGCAGGGCGCGGAACTTGTCGTAGTCGATGTCGGTGAACGTCACTGCCCTGCCCCCTGACTGCCGATTTCGTAGTGGGAGGCGTCGCGGACGTAGACCTCGGGTCCGGGTTCTCGGGTCTCGGTGTGTTTGCGGGTTGAGGCTGCGGGCCTGATGGTCCTGGGCGCCTTGGCATCGGAGTCGATCGCGGCCATCAGTCGCTTGAGGGTGGTGTAGGTGGGATAGCCGCCGCGGGCCAGGAGTTCTCCGCAGGCGGCCTCGAGGCGCTGTCGGTTCTTCTTGCCGAGTCCGCCCAGGATGTTCTGGCAGTCCAGATACCCCTGGGCCTCGATCTGGTGGCGGTCCAGGATCTGCTCGATCACCTCCTGGGTGGCCGGACCGAAGCTGCGGGCGCGATCGCTGAACCAGGTCCTGGACCATAGGCCGTCGATGTCGCGGTGCTTGTCTGGCACGTGCTCGGCGAGCGTGGAGTACTGGCCCTTGCGGCCGCTCAGCCGCGGGTGCTCGCAGACGACTTCGTTGCCGTTGAACACCGTGACTCGGCTCGAGGTCAGCCGAACCCGCAGCAGCTGCCCGGCCAGCGAGTACGGCACTGAGTAATGCTGGTAGTCGGCGGTGATGTGGTAGTTGCGGGCGGCCTTGAGCTGCTTCCAGGCCACCTCCTCGAACCGGGCATCCGGCAGGGCTGTGAGCAGGTGCTGCTCCTCGGTTTCGAAGCGCTCCCACCGGGTGGAATCGTCGGCTCGCCTCAGGTCGCGGTTGACCTCGCGCACCCGCTCGTCGATCGCCTCGTTGAGCTCGGACACCGAGAACCACGTCTCGCCCTCGAGATAGCCGATGACGCGTAGGTTCACCACGTTCACCGCGGACTCTGCGGCAGCCTTATCCCTTGGTTTCTTGGCTCTAGCTGGGACGATGGCGCACTGGTAATGGTCGGCCAGCTGCTGGTAGCGGGCGTTGACGACCCGCTCTGCATCGCCCTTGTGTCGTTGGTGCGTCGAGGTGGTCGGATTGTCGGGAACCACCAGCTGGGGCACGCCCCCGAAGAAGGCGAATGCTTGGACGTGGGCGTCCAGCCAGGCCTCGGACTTCATGTCCGGATACGCCCGGCAGAACACCGCGCCCGAGTACGGCAGGACCGCCACGAACAAGTAGGCCTTGACCACTACGCCGTCGGCCCGGTCCACCACGTCGAGGGTGTCCCCGGCCCAGTCCACGTGCATCGCCCGGCCCGGCTCGTGGCGCAGGACCGCGACCAGGTCATTCGTTCGCGCCCACTCGGAGAACAGGGCGCAGTACTGCGCGTATCCGTACTTTTTCTTCCCCGTGCCGGCGGCATCGGCGTACCGACGCCACCCTTGCAGCAAGGTGAAGTGGCGACGGTGCTTGAGCGCTTGGAGTACAGATTCGAATTCCGGCCGCTCGTACTCATCCGAGACCCGCCGTCGCCCGTCGGGGAACCATCCGGCGACCTCCGCATCCGAGACGCCCTCCACTGAGGTGATGCCGTTCATTCCGATCACCTGCTTGGCCCGCGCGACGTCACGGTGCGAGCAGCCCGCCGTCTCCACGACCTCCCGGTAGCTGCGGCCCTGGAGCAACAGCGCCATAATCCTTCGGTAATCCGCCACGGATCCCGCCTCTCATGCCACGAACGACGACACCCCTTGTGCCGTCGCCCTCAGCCGAGCACACACCAACCCGCCGCTACCGGGTATCCAGAATCTTGCTACCGGGTCGATGGATCTGCGCAACCATCAGGCCCTACGCGCCACGTCGGCCCATTCCTGCACCCTCACGTGGGCGGCGGGTATCTCGTCGGGCTCTCCCACGTGGCGACCGACCACGTATTCCCCGGCGGGCAGGCTTCCCGCCACCAGACCGTTCGTTGGCTCGACCGCCTCGGCCACAGGCACGGCGACTGTCAGGTCGACCGGTTCCCCGGGAGCGCCGACGTTCCGGTAGATGTACAGCGGACCACTCCGCGGCGCGATGCCGTGGTCCGCGAGCCACTGGTAGACGAGGGGGATCATCTCGTTCGGACCGCCGGGTGAACCGAACTCGGAGAACCGGGCCGTGACGGCCATGCCGACATAATGGGTCTCCGGGCGGTCCTGCGGTGTGATCTCCAAGCCCATCGGGTGCTCCTCTGATCGGTGTCGTGACGGCGGAGAGCCGCCTGGACCCACTCCACCGCCTCCCCCAGGGGCAAGGTCAAGCGGGGCCCACCGGGCGGGCGATCCGACCGGCTCGACTGCCGTGCCCCGACCACCTGTCCCGGGGCGACGACCGTCGCCGACCACCTGTCCCGGGGCGACGACCGTCCCCGTCTAGCCGTCCGGGGCGATCCCGTTGATGGAACTCCTGATGTCGTCGAGGACCGCTCGTGCGGCCACCGGACCGGAGCCCTCCCACACGGCCCGGTCCACCACGAACATGCGGCGGGCCCCCACCGCGTCGAGGTCCGTCCACCGCTCGGTGGCGAACGCCTCCCGCGCGGACTTCTCGGAGCGGTCACTGCCACCCACCACGGCGAAGATCACGTCCCCGCCCAGTTCGTCACCCACCGGAGGCGACTCCGGGGCGGGCCCGATCCGCTGTCCGTCCCGGGTGCGCTGGGCGGGGGGCCGGCCGGCACCGACGGCCTCGAGCATGAGGCTGCCGAGTGTGTCCGGCCGTTGGACCTCGATCTCGCCCCCGTCGGAGACGGAGACGAGCGAGACCCAGGTGTCTCTCGGGGTGGTCGCGTCCGCGGTGAACCGCGCCCGGTCGATCACATCCAACAGGAGGTCTCCGCCGGCCGTGGGGCGACCGTAGGCGTCGGCGATCGCCTCGGTGCTCTCGGCCCAGTTCAGGCTCCGCGCGTCGTAGACGACGGTCGGCGCGACAGCCGACAACGCCCGTGCCAGATCGGGGTCGGGATCGGGGGAGTCGGCCAGCACGATGAGATCGGGGTTCAGGTCCCGGGCGGCGTTCGCGGCGGCATCCGCGTCGAAGTCGGCGCCCTCGGCCCGCCAGTCGCCGGCGATACCGAGGTCGGGCAGTCCCACCAGGTTCGCGGGGAGGTAGACGTCGGCATCGTGGGGCAGTCCGGAGGTCCCCACGACGAGGTCCTGCAGGCCCAGAGCGCACGCCACGTCCACGGCCCCGCTGCCGAGGGCCAGGATCCGTTCCGGAGAGCGGGGGACCTCCACCGTCGCCTCGGCAGGATCCGTGGACGCGACCTCTCGGACCCCGTTTCCGGGGAACTCGGCCGGCACCGGTGCGGGCGCGCACGATTCCTCCGGCTCGGCCGAGCGTTGGAGCTCCGCACCGGCCATCCGGGAGGGGGTCGTGGTGACGGGGTGCTCGACCATGTCGACGGGGGAGGGCCCGCACCCGGAGAGCGCCAGACCGGCGACGAGGGCCCCCGCGATGCCGACCGAGACCCTCGCGGGGGTGGAAGGGTACCCCCGTCCGCGATGGCGGAGACGGCCCGGCGCGTGATCGGTCATGCAGCAGAGCCTAGGAGATGGGTGCTCAGCGTGGTCAAAGAGGAGGTCGCGGCGGGTCGGAGGGCGATCCCGGGCGTGTCGTCACGAAAGCGGATCACCGCAGATGACCCACCCCGACGAGTTCGGCGGGGTGAGTGGTGGGCGCTCTCAGCGGAGGGTTAGGATTGCCCTCACGCACTATTCCTTTGCGTTCGACGTGGGGTCGGTGGTTCGACCCGCGGCGTCGGGTGAGGCGTTCAGGAGGACCCTTATGACCGCAGTGGCCCCCAAGCCGGTCGACGATCTCGACCATCCGCCGGGCGAACCCACGGGCTCCGCCCGGCCGGGCTCGTTCGTGTGGAAGATGATGACGACGACCGATCACAAGCTGCTCGGCCTGATGTACATCGTCACCTGTTTCGTCTTCTTCTTCATCGGCGGGCTCATGGCCCTGCTCATCCGGGCGGAGCTCTTCGTCCCGGGCATGCAGTTCCTGTCCAACGAGCAGTTCAACCAGCTGTTCACCATGCACGGCACGGTCATGCTGCTGCTGTACGGAACCCCGATCGTGGTCGGGTTCGCGAACTACATCATGCCGCTGCAGATCGGCGCCCCCGACGTCGCCTTCCCGCGACTGAACGCCCTGGGCTACTGGCTGTTCACGGCGGGCGGCATCATCATGCTCTCCGGGTTCATCACCCCGGGCGGTGCGGCCGCGTTCGGCTGGACCATGTACATGCCGCTCGCCGACAAGATCCACTCGCCGGCCGTCGGCGCGGACCTGTGGATCCTCGGCGTGGGCATCGGCGGTATCGGCACCATCCTCGGCGCCGTCAACTTCGTCACCACGATCATCTGCCTCCGCGGGCCGGGCATGACCATGTTCCGTATGCCGATCTTCACCTGGAACATCCTGGTGGCGTCGGTGCTGATCCTCCTGATCTTCCCGCTCCTCACCGCCGCCGCCCTCGGCGTCTTCTACGACCGCCAGTTCGGTGGTCGCATCTACGATCCGGGCAACGGTGGTGCCATCCTGTGGCAGCACCTGTTCTGGTTCTTCGGCCACCCCGAGGTGTACGTTCTCGCCCTCCCGTTCTTCGGCATCGTCTCCGAGGTCTTCCCGGTCTTCTCCCGCAAGCCGCTCTTCGGCTACGCCGGTCTGATCTTCGCGACCCTCGCGATCGCCGCGCTGTCCATGGCGGTGTGGGCGCACCACATGTTCGTCACCGGCGCCGTCCTCCTGCCGTTCTTCTCCTTCATGACGTTCCTCATCGCCGTTCCCACGGGTGTGAAGTTCTTCAACTGGATCGGCACGATGTGGCGCGGGAAGATGACCTTCGAGACGCCGATGGTCTTCGCGCTCGGCTTCATCGTGACCTTCCTCTTCGGTGGTCTGACCGGCATCATGATGGCCGCGGCGCCGATCGACTTCCACATCTCGGACACGTACTTCATCGTCGCGCACTTCCACTACACGCTCTTCGGCACCATCGTGTTCGCGACGTTCGCCGGCGTGTACTTCTGGTTCCCCAAGATGACGGGCCGGATGCTCGACGAGAAGCTGGGCAAGCTGCACTTCTGGCTGATGTTCATCGGCTTCCACACCACGTTCCTCGTGCAGCACTGGCTCGGCAACCAGGGCATGGCCCGTCGCTACGCCGACTACCTGGCGACGGACAACTTCACCGTCCTCAACCAGATCTCGACCATCGGGTCGTTCATCCTCGGCATCGCGATGCTTCCGTTCATCTGGAACGTCATCAAGAGCTGGCGCTACGGCGAGATCGTCACCGTCGACGACCCGTGGGGTGCGGGCAACTCGCTCGAGTGGGCGACCTCGTGCCCGCCGCCGCGTCACAACTTCGTGACCCTGCCCCGGATCCGCTCCGAGCGCCCGGCGTTCGAGCTCCACTACCCGCACATGAGTGAGCGCATGCGCGCAGAGGCCCACGTCGGTGGCCGGGCCGCGGCCCAGGACCCGGCCGCCGTCAAGGACGTCGCCGAGCGCGGCACGTCACCGCAGAAGGGCTGACCCGGCCGCCCGTACTCACCCACGGGCTCCGGTCCCCGCAGAACCCCGTCGGTAGGCTCGCCCTCCGGCGGGGTTCGGCGCGTGTCGCCCCGGACCCTTCACCACCGGCCTCGGTCTGAACCCGCCTCCCGGACACCAGGACCACCCGCCAGATCAAGCACTCGTCAGGAGCACACGTGAGCACCCCCGGCACCCCGGCACTCCTCACCGTCACCGGCCCCGACCGGCCGGGTGTCACCGCGAGGGTCATGTCGGTCCTCGCCTCCCACCACGCCGACCTGGTGGACGTGGAACAGGTCGTCGTCAACGGGCACCTCTCCCTCGGCCTCATGGTCCGGGTGGAGTCGGATGCCGATGTCGTGACCGTGGTCCGCGAGCTCACCGAGCAGATCCACGAACTGGGGATGCAACTCGAGGTCCAGTTCGACGACATCGCGCCTCCCACCCCGCCCTCCACCCACGCGGTGGTGATCCTCGGCAGCCCGGTCACCGCGTCGGCGTTCTCCGCGGTATCGGGGTCACTCGCGTCGATCGGCGCGAACATCGACACGATCCGGGGGATCGCCGACTACCCCGTCACGGGTCTGGAACTGCATGTCTCGACGGCCGGTCGCGACGCCGCGGACGACGCGCGACTGCGCGAAGCGATGGCACCCCTGTCGGACGCGCACGGAGTCGACATCTCGGTGGACGGCGCCGGCCTGGGACGCCGCTCCAAGCGCCTGGTGGTGTTCGACGTGGACTCCACGCTGGTCCAGGGCGAGGTCATCGAGATGCTGGCAGCACACGCGGGCAGGGAGGCCGAGGTCCGTGCGGTCACCGAGCGCGCGATGCGGGGTGAGTTGGACTTCGCCCAGTCGCTCCACGAACGGGTGGCCACGCTCAAGGGGTTGCCGGCCGACGTCCTCGACGAGGTCGCGGCGAATATCGTGCTGACCCCGGGCGCGCGCACGACCATCCGCACCCTCAAGCGACTGGGCATCCGCTGCGGTGTGGTGTCGGGCGGGTTCATCCAGGTGATCGCGGGTCTCGCCGAGGAGCTGGGGCTCGACTTCGCTCGGGCCAACACGCTCGAGATCGAGGACGGGGTGCTCACCGGCCGGGTCGTCGGCGAGGTGGTGGACCGGGAGGCCAAGGCCGAGTACCTGCGCCAGTTCGCCGAGGAGCTCGGCATCTCGCTGAGCCAGACCGTCGCCGTGGGGGACGGGGCGAACGACATCGACATGCTCTCCGCCGCGGGGCTGGGGATCGCGTTCTGCGCCAAGCCCGCTCTGCGTGAAGTGGCCGACGCGTCTCTGTCCAAGCCGTTCCTCGACACGGTCCTGTTCGTCCTCGGCATCACGCGCGATGAGATCGAGGCGGCCGACACCGCCGCCGGAACCTATCGCCGCGTTCCGCTCGAGTGACCGACGGAGCACAGGCTGACGGACCGCGTCCCGAGGAGCCCCTGACCGACGGTCCGCATCCCGACGCGCCACCGGCGGGAGCGCCCGCGACCGGAGCCGCGCTCGACTGGTGCCACTCGCGGCTCCGCGCGGGGTCGGCGGGGGCCGAGGATCCCGACGACCGCGACACCGTTCGGTCGATGCCGATCGTGCTGCACCTGCCCAAGGCGGACCCGCCGGGTCGGACCCCGTTGCTCGAGGCGGTCGCGGCCGCCGTCGCCGCGCTGTGCCTGGACGAGCGCGTGGCCCCCGGCGGACCGTGGCACGAGGACTACGCGGCGTGGCTGGATGCCAGGATGCGCAAGATCGCGCGGCGTGCGCGAGGCGCGCAGTGGCGCACCGCTCTCGAGGTCGAGGGGGTGACCCGCGAGGTGGACGGGTGCGCGGCCAGGGCGTTCGTCCCCGGCCCGGTCGACGACGTGGACCCGCGCCTCGGCCGTCTGCAGATCGGGGGCACCGACCTCGAGCGGGATGATCCGGGCCCCCCGCCGCCGCGTGTGCCGGTCGTGTGGGTGGACAGGACGCTGGAGATGTCCGTGGGTAAAGCCGCCGCCCAGGTCGGCCACGGGGTGATGGTGCTGATGGCGGAGATGGACCGCGACCGGCTCGAGCGGTGGATCGACGACGGGTTCCGCGTGGCGGTTCGGGAGGCGGATCCCGACCGGTGGCGAGAGCTCTCGGCGGCCGTGTCCGCTCGTGCCCCGGGGGTGGCCGCTGTCGTCGACGCAGGGTTCACGGAGGTCGCGCCGGGCTCGCTGACGGTCATCGCCGTCGACCAGGGCTGACGCCCGACGCCGGGCGGCGACTGACACCCGCAGGCGCCGATGGCACACACCCCCAGCCGCTCCCTGCCATGCACGGTGGCGTGCGCAGCGGGGCAGGCGAGAGTTCATCGCCGCAGGCGGCTGCGGCTGGGGGAGCAGGCGCTGGAGCGGATGCACGCGGGCGGTTGCGGCTGGGGGAGCAGGCGCTGGCGCGGATGCGCGGGGGCGGCTGCGGCTGGGGGAGCAGCGCGGCGGTCTCAGCCGTCGCGCAGCCGCTCGAGGGCGCCGATCACCACGTCCCGGTCGGTGGTCTGCCAGAACGGGGGCAGGGAGGCCCGGAGATAGCCGCCGTAGCGGGCGGTCGCCAACCGGGAGTCGAGGACCGCGACGACGCCCCGGTCGTCGGTGCGCCGGAGGAGCCGCCCCACGCCCTGGGCGAGGAGCAGTGCGGCGTGGTTGCCGGCGACCGCGAGGAAACCGTTTCCGCCGCGGGCCCCGACCGCGCGCTGGCGCGCCGAGAGCAGGGGGTCGTCCGGCCGGGGGAACGGGATGCGGTCGATCACCACCAGGGACAGAGACCGACCGGGGACGTCGACGCCCTGCCACAGCGAGAGCGTGCCCACCAGTGTGGTCTCCTCGTCCGCCGCGAACTGCGCCACCAGGTTGGCGGTCGAGTCCTCTCCCTGGCACAGCACCGGGGTGTCGAGACGTTCGCGCAGCAGCTCCGCCGCCGCCCTGGCGCCGCGCATCGAGGAGAAGAGCCCGAGGGTGCGTCCGCCGGCGGCGGTGACGAGGTCCGCCAGCTCGTCCTCCGCCTCGGGGGAGGCACCCTCCCTGCCGGGCGCCGGCAGGTGCGAGGCCACGTAGAGGATGCCGTTGCGTCGGTAGTCGAAGGGCGACCCGGCGTCCAGCCCGGTCCAGCGGAGGCTGCCTGCGTCGTCGTCGGACGGGGGCTCCAGGGCGACGGCCGTCGCGGGGTCAGGCCTGGAGGACGAGGCCGGCGGAAGGCCCCAGGTGGCTGCCAACCCGTCGAACTTCCCGCCGGTGGTGAGGGTGGCGGAGGTGAGGATCACCGTCGACTCGGCGAACAGCCGCGCCCGCAGCAGGCCGGCCACGGAGAGCGGGGCCACGCGCAGGATCCGGCCGCGGCGGTCCTCCTCGCTCATCCACACGATCTCCAGGCGCTCGGTCACCGGGCGCTCGAACGAGGAGAGCATGCGGTCGGCCGCGTCGGCGACCTCGTCCAGCGCCGCGAGGGTCTTCTGCCGGTCGGAGGCGCCCTGCGGATCGTTCGCGACCTCGCCGGGCTTGGGCCCGGGCACCGCGCTCCGGCAGTTCTCTGCCGTGTGCCGGACCGCCGCCAGCGCGAGGTCGGCGCCCTCGGGGAGGAGGTCCCACCGCCCCTCGGGGCACAGGTCGAGCAGACTCGCCAGTCCCTCGCCGGCCGCCACCATGCGGTCGGCGGCCTGCTGATCGACGAGCTTGGCCGCTCGCCGCGCCGCCTGGATGACGGCGGCACCGGTGAGTTCTGCCGTCGTCACCCCGGTCACGCGGTCGGAGAGTTCGTGGGCCTCGTCGATCACGACCGCGTCGTGCTCGGGCAGGACGGAGACGTCGGTCATGGCGTCGATCGCGAGCAGTGCGTGGTTGGTCACCACCACGTCCGCTCGTCCGGCCTCCTGGCGGGCCAGTTCGGCAAAGCACTCGGAGAACTCGGGGCACAGTTGGCCCAGGCACTCGCGGCTGGTCACCGAGACCTGTCGCCACGCGGCGTCAGACACTCCGCGGGGGAGGTCGTCGCGGTCTCCGGTCTCGGTGTCCTGCGCCCAGTCGTGCAGTCGGGCGATCTCCTGGCCGAGTCGCGACCCGGGCCCCGCGTCGCGCGGGGAGGACTCGCGGGGGGTGCGGGCGGCCGTGGACTCGCCCCCGAGGGGAAGGTCGAACAACTCCTCGGACACCACCTCCTCGGGATCGGCCTCGTCGACCGGGCCGGACGAGACGCGGTGGAGGCACAGGTAGTTCCCGCGGCCCTTGAGGATCGCGTGTGAGGGCGTGACCCCGAGTTCCGGTCTGAGAGCGGCGGCAAGGCGGGGGAGGTCCCGGTCCACCAGTTGGTTCTGAAGGGCGATCGTGGCGGTGGACACCACCACCGTGCCCCCGGTGGACACGGCGTGTCGCAGCGACGGCACGAGATAGGCCAGCGACTTGCCGGTACCCGTACCGGCCTGGACGGCCAGATGTTCGCCGGTGGCCAGGGCGTTGCCCACCGCCTCGGCCATGCGGACCTGTCCCGGCCGCTCGCTGCCGCCCAGGCTCTCGACCGCGGTGGCGAGCAGCTCGGAGACAGGGGGAAGCGAGTCGGTCACCCGGTCACCCTAGCGGCCCGGTGCGACGCCGGACACGGGGCCGGGCACCGGTGGATCAGCGTCACGGACCCGGCGGCACCACACGCACGGGGACCGCCGGCTCGCCCTCGCTCAACGCCAGGCCCTCCCACGGCAGCGTCACCATCGCTGCCTGGTGGAACGTCCGCGACTCCTCCAGGGACGGCAGGTCGGGGACGGGGGCGCCCTCGCGCATCAGGGGGACAATCAGATCCCTCTGCTCCAGTCCCGGTTCAGCGGTCACGGACCCCGCCCACGGTAGGAGCACCTCCTCGACCGCGGTGCCGGATCGTCGGTGGAGTCGGACGGCCCGCTTGGCGCCCGGCAGGGACTCCTTGTGGGTCGAGCGCTTGGCCACGGGGATGCCGTCCACCTCGACGAGCTTGTAGACCATCCCCGCGGTGGGGGCGCCCGAGCCGGTCACCAACCGGGTGCCCACCCCGTAGGCGTCGACGGGCTCGGCCCGCAGCGCCGCGATCGCGTACTCGTCCAGGTCCCCGGAGACCACGATGCGGGTCCCGTGGGCGCCCAGGGAGTCCAGTTGCACACGCACCTGCCGGGCCAGCATCCCGAGATCGCCCGAGTCGATGCGGACCCCGCCCAGCCCGGGCCCGGCCACCTCGATCGCCGTGGCCACGCCGCGGGTGATGTCGTACGTGTCCACCAGCAGGGTTGTGCTCACACCGAGGGTGGCGACCTGAGAGCGGAAGGCGGACGCTTCGTCCGGGCCGTCCGGACCGGTGTGCAGCAGAGTGAACGCGTGGGCCGACGTGCCGGCGGAGGGGACCCCGTGCCGCCGGGTGGCCTCGACGTTCGAGGTGGAGGCGAACCCCGTGAGGTAGGAGGCGCGGGCCGCGGCCACTGCGGCCTCCTCGTGCGTGCGGCGTGAGCCCATCTCGATGATCGGGCGCCCGTCCGCCGCGGAGGTCATCCGCGCGGCGGCGGAGGCGATCGCGCTGTCGTGGTTGAGCACGGACAGCACCAGCGTCTCCAGCAGCACGCACTCGGCGAACCCGCCCCGGACGGTCAACACCGGGGATCCGGGGAAGAAGAGCTCCCCCTCGGGATACCCGTCCATCCGTCCGGTGAAACGGAAGTCCCGCAACCACCCGAGGGTCCGCTCGTCGAGCGAGTCGGCCACCGTCGCGAGCTCCTGTTCCCCGAAGCGGAAGTCCCGGAGTCGCTCCAGGAGCCGTCCGGTGCCGCCGACGACGCCGTACCGGCGACCGGCCGGCAGTCGCCGGGCGAACACCTCGAACACGCAGGGACGGTCGGCGGTGCCGTCGGCCAGCGCGGCGCTGATCATCGTGAGCTCGTACTTGTCCGTCAGCAGCGCGGTGGACGGACGGTCCGGCGGGTGAGGGGCGCGCGTCGGCGCGGTCGAGGTCACCCGGCCGACTCTACGGCGTGGCCGACCCGGCGGTAATCCGTATCCTTGGCCGTATGCACACCGTCACCGCACAGACCGCGGACGACCGGAGCGTCGTCCCCGTGATGGCGATGCCGTCGGCCGCGCCCGTGGAGGACACGGAGACCGAGCTCGACGCCGGGGTGGACAGTCCCTGGCTCACGGTCGTGTGGGACGACCCGGTCAACCTCATGAGCTACGTGACCTTCGTCTTCCAGCGGGTCTTCGGCTACAGCCGGGAAAAGGCACACGAGCTCATGCTCAAGGTCCACAACGACGGTCGCGCCGTGGTCTCCTCCGGCAGTCGCGACAAGGTGGAGAACGACGTGCGCAAGCTGCAGGAGGCCGGACTGTGGGCCACGATGCAGCGGGAGGCCTGAACCGGTGAAGGCCTGGCAGCGCAAGACCTCCCTCACCGGCCCGCGGGTCAAGGCGGTCATGGAGAGCCACGAGGTGCAGATCCTCCACGCCCTGGTGTCCAACATCGTCGACATGTTGGAGCAGCGGCGCGACTCCGCACCGCGGGACGAGCTGGCCGAGATCACCGGCATGCGCAGCGGACACTCCGAGCTCCCCGCCGAGGCCCCACTCGCCCGCCTGCTGCCGGATTTCCACCGTCCCGAGCCGGGGAGCGCCTCCGACGCGGACGCCGCGGCGGTGGCCCGCGCCCACAACTCGGGGATGCGCATGCTCCACGAACCGGAGATCATCGACGCCAAGCTCGCGGCGGCCTCGACGGTCCTGAGGTCGCTCCCGGCACGCGGGGGGACGGTCTCGCTCAGCCCCGAGCAGGCGCAGGCCTGGATGGGCTGTCTCAACGACGTGCGGCTCGGCCTGGGCGCGTTGCTGCTCGAGGCGGGGGCGGTGGACGGGGTCCCGGCCACGGACATCCCCGAGTACGTCGAGGAGGACGACCCGAGGTCGGCGCACCTGGACGTCTACCACTGGTTGACCTTCATGCAGGACTCCCTGTGTTCGGTTCTGACGGGGAAGTGAGGAGAGCACGGTGAATCCAGATCCACGCACGTTCCGGTCGGGGGGCGTCCAGGCCGCCCGGCCCGTCCCCCAGGGACCGCGCCGCTGGCCGGCGCTGATCCTGCTCTTCGCCTTTGTCGCGCTGATGTGGGTGGTCGAGGCGGCCGACCAGGTCATCCGGGCCGCTATCGGGCCACCCCAGACCCTCGACAACTACGGTGTCCGCCCCCTGAGCACCGACGGGTTGCCCGGAATCATCTTCCAACCCTTCCTCCACGGGGACTGGGCTCACCTCATCGGCAACTCGATCGCCCTGCTCGTGCTGGGCTCGATCATCGCGATGTCCGGGATCCGGCCCCTGATCAGCGTCACGCTCATCTCGTGGCTGGCCTCGGGTGTGGTGTCGTGGATCCTGGGCGGGGCAGGGACCGTCCACATCGGGGCGTCGGGGATCGTGTTCGGCTACATCTTCTACGTGATCGTCCGGGGACTGTTCTCCCGACGGATCCTGCATCTGCTGGTCGGGCTCGTCATCGGCTTCTATTACGGGCTCGAGGCGCTCGCCGGTCTGTCCCCGATGCTGGACGGCGTGTCCTGGCAGGGGCACCTCGGCGGAGCCATCGGCGGCGTGCTCTCGGCGTACGGGCTCAAGCGTGACCGCAGGCCACAGGCCGTCACCGCCGGACAGCCGGGGTGGAACTCCGGTCCGCGCAGGTGACGTCCCCGGACCCGCTGGCCCCGATCGGGGTCTTCGACTCCGGCGCGGGCGGACTCACCGTGGCCCGGGCGATCATGGACCAACTCCCCGACGAATCGCTGATCTACGTCGGGGACACCGCCAACGGGCCATACGGACCGCTGCCGCTGGCGCGGGTCCGCGAGCACGCCCTGGCGGTCGCGGACTCCCTCGTCGACCGGGGGGTCAAGGCTCTGGTGATCGCGTGCAACACCGCCTCGGCGGCGATGCTGCGGGACGCCCGTGAGCGCTACCCGGTTCCGGTGGTCGAGGTGATCCAGCCGGCGGCCAGGCGGGCGGTGGCCACCACGCGGTCGGGTCGCATCGGGGTGATCGCCACGCGCGCCACGGTCGCCTCCCTGGCCTACGACGACGCGGTGGCCGCCGCGACCGGCGTCGAGCTGACCTCGGTGGCGTGCCCGAAATTCGTCGAGTTCGTCGAGCGTGGCATCACCAGTGGTCGGCAGGTGCTGGGCCTGGCGGAGGCGTACCTCGCCCCGATCAGGGATGCCGACGTGGACACCCTGGTCCTGGGGTGCACCCATTACCCGCTGTTGTCCGGGGTGGTCCAGCTCGCGGTGGGCGATCACGTCACGTTGGTCTCCAGCGCCGAGGAGACCGCCAAGGACGTGGTGCGCGTCCTCACCTCCCAGGACCTCCTGCGACCCCACGACGCGCAGACCCCGGCCCTGCGGGAGTTCCTCGTGACCGGTGACCCGGACGGTTTCCGTCGGGTGGCGTCCCGGTTTCTCGGCCCCGACCTGGTGGCCGTCGGCCGCGCGGCCGCGGTGTGAATCCTCCCCACCGACGGACGCGGGACCGCCCTCGGGAGCACACCCCGGGCGGCGGCGGGCCGACCGTGGCACGATGGTGCCCATGCTTCTGACTGTCCTGGGTTGCTCGGGGAGTATCGGCGGACCCACCTCGCCGGCGTCCGGGTATCTGGTCGAGGTCGAAGGAATCGGGCCCGTCGTGATCGACATGGGGCCCGGGGTGTTGGGGGCTCTGCAGCGGTACATCTCGCCGGAGACCGCCACCGTTCTGCTGTCCCATCTCCACGCTGACCACTGCCTGGACGTCCCGGGCCTGATGGTGCTGCGGCGCTTCGGCCCCGAGGCGGAGCACGCGGTCCGCATGCCGCTCATCGGCCCGTCCGGGACCGCCTACCGGATCGGGGTCGCCTCATCGGAGGAGCCGGGCGCCGTGGACGATCTCTCGGACACGTTCGAGGTGGGATCGTGGGAGGTCACCCCGGACATGGAGTTGAGGCGCGAGGACGACGAGGTGGCCCTGCGTGTGCGAGCCGACCGGGTAGATCACCCGCCGGAGTCCTACGGGCTGAGGCTGACCTCGGCGTCCGGTCGCGTCCTGGCCTACAGCGGCGACACCGCCTACTGCGAGGCGTTGATCGAGCTTGCGGCGGGGGCGGATGTGTTCCTCTGCGAGGCCTCCTGGACAGACGAGGAGGGTCGTCCACCGGGCATCCACATGTCCGGTGCCGAGGCGGGTCGCACCGCCCGTCTCGCCGGGGTGGGGCGTCTGGTGCTCACCCACATCCCGCCGTGGACGGACAGCGAGGCCGTGCGCGCCGAGGCCGCCGCGGAGTTCGACGGCGAGGTCATGCTGGCGGAACCGGATCTGCGACTCGAGGTCTAGCCATCCGGGTCCTCGCAGGAGAGCTACCCGGTCGACGGACGGCGGTGGCCGCTAGGATCGGCGGGCGTGACCTCATCTACTGACGGCAGAACAGACGGACGCGCGGACGGCGACCTCCGCGACGTGACCCTCACGCGGGGATTCACCTCGCACCCGGCCGGATCGGTTCTCGTGACCTTCGGTCAGACCCGGGTCATGTGCACGGCGAGCGTGACCGAGGGCGTGCCGCGCTGGCGCAAGGGGTCGGGCCTGGGATGGTTGACCGCGGAATACGCGATGCTGCCGGCCGCGACCCACGAGCGCTCGGGGCGCGAGTCGGTCCGCGGCAAGGTGGGTGGACGCACCCACGAGATCAGCCGCCTGGTCGGCCGGTCCCTGCGCGCCTGTATCGACCTGTCAGCACTGGGGGAGAACACCATCGCGTTGGACTGCGACGTGCTCCAGGCGGACGGCGGCACCCGCACCGCCGCGATCACCGGGGCCTACGTCGCGCTCGCGGACGCGGTGACCTGGCTGGCGGCCAAGGGCGCCGTCACCGGGAACCCCCTGACGTGTGCTGTGGCGGCCGTGAGCGTCGGCGTGGTGGACGGCCGGGTCCTGTGCGACCTGCCCTACGAGGAGGACTCGCGCGCCGGGGTGGACATGAACGTCGTCTGCACCGACGCCGGGGAGCTGGTGGAGGTTCAGGGCACCGCCGAGGGCGCCGCGTTCGGGCGGGACACCCTCAACGCCATGCTGGACTCGGCCCAGGCCGGCTGCGAGCGGCTGTTCGAGCTGCAGCGGCTGGCCCTCGCGGAGCCGTATCCCGGAGAGCTGCCGGTGCCCCCGGCCGCCCGGAGCGCGGGGCGGCAGCGGTGACCGTCCGGCTGCTGGTCGCCAGCCGGAACGCCAAGAAGCTCGCCGAGCTGCGCCGGGTCCTGGAGGCCGAGGGGATCGCCGGCATCGAGCCGATCGGCCTGGACGAGGTGCCCGACTTCCCCGAGGAGCCGGAGGACGGCGCGACGTTCAAGGACAACGCTCTGATCAAGGCGAGGTCCGGGTGGATGGCGACGGGCCTGGCGTGCCTGGCCGACGACTCCGGGCTGGCCGTGGACGCGCTGAACGGGATGCCGGGCGTGCTCTCCGCTCGCTGGGCGGGCCGTCACGGCGACGACGCGGCCAACAACGCGCTGCTGCTCGCACAGCTCTCGGACGTGCCCGACGAGCGTCGTGGCGCGGCCTTCTTCTCCAGCTGCGCGCTGGTGTACTCGGCACGGGATTCGGCGCCGTCGACGGCCACCCTCATGACGCGGGTCGTGGAGGGGCGCTGGGCCGGACAGGTGCTGCGGGAGCCCCGGGGCGAGCGCGGATTCGGTTACGATCCGCTGTTCCTGCCCGAGGGCTCGGACCGCTCCGCCGCCGAACTCACAGCGGAGGAGAAGGACGCCGACTCCCACCGCGGTCGGGCCCTGCGGGCGCTCGTGCCGGCGTTGCGGGAGCTCGCCGAGCGCGGGATGCGGAGCTGACCCGGTTCAGACCGCGTATTCGGCCCTGACGTCCCGGGTTCGTATGTGCTCGAACCAGAACGACAGGAACGGGACCGTCCCGGCCAGGGCGGTCAGCAGGGTGCGGGAGGCCGGCCAGCGGGCCTTGATGGCCAGGTCGAGCGTCATGAACAGGTAGAAGATGTAGAAGACGCCGTGTGCCTGTCCGATGTAGGTGAACCAGTCGGGGGCGTCGGAGGAGTTCTCGATGATCAGGTACTTATAGATCATCTCCACCGTGAGGACCAGCAGCCACACACCGGTGATCCACGCCAGGGCGCGGTACCGGGCGAGGGCGCCACGGATCTTGCCCCCGGGGTCCGGCTTCCGGTGGTCGGTCTCCGGGGTGGCGTCAACGGTCATGAGTCGGTTCTCTCCTGGTGACGGTCGCCAGCGGCCGCGTCCCGGCGGGCCAGTTCGGCGAGGTATGAGTTGTAGGCCTCCAGCCCCTCGTCGCGGGTCGGTACCTCAGCGACGGGGCGTCGGGTGGGGAGGAGGTCGGCGGGGATCTCGGTGACGGCCCGTTCCCGCCGACGCGCACCCCGGCGAGGGGGCGTACCGCCGGGGGGAGCGCCGACCTCGTCGTCGTCACCCTCACCGCCCGCATCCTCGGCGGCACCGGCACCGGCCGTGTCGGCTTCGTCCGCCTCCAGCCGCACATACTTCAGATAGGCGTATACGAGGAAGCCTGCCAGGAACGGCCACATGAAGGTGTAGCCGAGGTTCTGGACCGTGCCCGTGGCCTCCTGGTAGCGGTCCAGCTGCCAGAGGCCCATCCCCAGGCAGAAGATCGCACCGAGGACGACGAAGGCGATCCACGAGGGGCGGTGCCTGACCTTGGCGGAGACCGGTGGACCGGAGGCGGCGTCGCCTCCGACCGGGCGGGTGCTCAGGCTGTCGGACACCCCTCAACGATACCGCCGACGGCGCGGTAAGCTCACCTCGCCCGGTACCCCCGGGCGGGCGCCCGTGGCGGAATTGGCAGACGCGCTGGATTTAGGTTCCAGTGTCTACGGACGTGGGAGTTCAAGTCTCCCCGGGCGCACCCTTACGGCTCGCGGTTCGCTCGAGCCGGCCCCGTCAGTCGAGGTCGTCGATCAGGCGCGCGAGGATGTCGTTCATCGTGAGCAGTCCGATGAGCTCGTTGCCGCGGACCACGACCAGGCGGTTGAGGTGGTACCGGCTCATCATGGCGGCGGCCTGGTTCACCGACAGGTCCTCACCCACGGAGATGGCGGGCTTGACGGCGGCGTCGTACACGTTGAGCAGGTCGACGTCGCCCTCCTCGACGATGATGGCGCGCAGCAACTCGTTGTAGCTGAGCAGGCCGTAGGCGTCGTGGGGGTGCTGGCGTTCCACCACGAGGCTCTTGACCCGATTCGCGCGCATCGTCGACAGCGCCTCGCGCAGGGTGGCGAACGGGGAGATGGTGATCACCTCGGGGACCATGACCTGCGTGACGGTGAGCATGGGGGACCTCCTGTGGGGTCGTACGGTCGGGATGGGGCGGGCAGGGGCGGGGTGCTGCGTGGCGGGGTCGAGCGGGCGGGCGTGGCTCAGGTGTCCTCCCGGCGCATGTACTCCTCGAACTTGACCAGTTGTCGGGGGTCGATCCCCGTGAGGTGCTCGATGGGGACGTTGAAGGCGATGCCGCGGGAGTTGTCCCCGTCGACGAGGACCTCGTGCAGCGCCTTGAGGATCGGGGTGGCCAGGTGGGTGCCCACGACCATGAGCAGCACCGACTGGGACCCCTCGAAGGTCAGGCCGAAGAACGTCTTCTTCTGTTGCCCGCCGATGCCCTTACCCTCCAGGATCGTCACCCCGGTCGCGCCCGCGCGTTGCGCGACCTCGATGGCGGGGTCCTCCAGTTCGGGAGGGGCGATCACTACGACGGCCGTGAATTTCATGACGCTTCCTTCTGCAGACGAGGGATTTTCTCGAGGACGATGGCATAGAGCAGGACGGAGATGATCGGGAAGATCGAGGCGAAGGCGATCAGCCCGAAGCCGTCGATCAAGGCGCTGCGGCCCTCGATCGCGCTCGCCAACCCGATGCCCAACGCGGTGACCAGCGGCACGGTGACCTCGGAGGTGGTCACCCCGCCGAGGTCGAAGGCCAGGGCGACGATGTACTTCGGGGCCACTGCCAGCAGGACGAGGACCGCGGCATAGGAGACCATGATGAAGTAGTGCAGCGGCCCGCCGGTCAGGATGCGGAACACCCCCAGGGCGATCCCGACCGCCACCCCGGTGGCCACGACCAGGCGGATGGCGGTCGCGTTGATCCCGGCCGGTGAGACGTTCTCCGCCTGGTCTGCGACGGCGACCAGGGCAGGCTCGGCCATCGTGGTGGCGAACCCGATGAGCAGGGCGAACAGCAGGATCAGGACGGGGATGTCGCGGTCGATCAGCTGCTCCGCCATCTGGGTCCCCAGGGGGAAGAGTCCCATCTTCAGGCCCACCACGAAGGCGTAGAGACCCACGAGCACCATGACGAACCCCACGGCCACGCGCAGCGGGTGGGACAGCTTGCGGCGCAGCGCCACGTATTGGAAGAACAGGACGACGATCACCATGGGAGCCACGTCGCGCACCATCTCGGCCAGTCCCACCACGTGTTCCAGCCAGAGGGGCGTCCCGCCGGTCTCCTCCGCCCCGGTGGTGGGCGTGCCGCCGCCACCGCCGAAGGTGTAGACCCACATGCCGTAGAGCTGCACCCCGATCATGGGCACCATCACGCACAGCGCCACCAGGCCGAAACCGTCGGTGAGCGCGCTGCGGCCCCGGATCGAGTTGGCCAACCCGATCCCGATCGCGGCGATCAGCGGCACCGTCACGACGTTGGTGGTCACCCCGCCGGAGTCGAAGGCCAGCCCCACGATCTCCGGCGGCGCCACGAACGTGGCCACCAGGACCACCACGTACCCGCCGATGAGGATTCGGTGGACCGCCCAGCCCCGCAACACGCGCAGGATGCCCAGGACCAGGACGAGGCCGACGGACACGGCGATGACCACCCTCAGGACGACGCCGTCGATGCGTCCCTCACTGATCAGTTCCGCCTGTCCCGCGACCGCGATCAGGGCCGGTTCGGCCACGACCGCGGCGAATCCGATGGCGAAGCCGAAGGTGAGGAGCAGTCCGAGCGCACCGCGGCGGGTGAACTGGTTGGCGAGGTTCTTGCCCACCGGGAACACGCTGAGATCCAGGCCCTGGAGGAACAGGGCTATCCCCACACCCACGATCAGCAGACCCGCGACCAGCTGCACGGGGTCCTCGGGCATCCGGCGGAAGACCAGCAGCTGGAAGGCCGCCACCACGACCACGATGGGCAGCAGATTCCGCAGGGCCTTCCGGAACTCCTGGGCGAAGTGGCGGAGATGCTCCATTGAGGCTGGCGTCCTCTTCCCGGGTCTGGTCGACAGGCGGCCTGGCGTCCAGTCTGACGCACGACCCCCGGGGCGTCCACGAATCGGCGGCGCGACGGTGGCCGGGCCCCCGGGGCGGGGCTCGCTCACCCGCGGCTCACCGTTCACGTCACCGGGGTCGTGGTGAGCGCAGCGCGGCGACGACCGTGGCGGCGATCTGACCCACCGCCCACGAGGTCGGGCAGGAGATCCCGTCCTCGTCCGGCGCCAGAGGCTCCAACGTGGCCAGCTGGGAGTGCAGGATCCGCGGGGACGCGAAGTGCCCGCCCCGGGCCGCGAGCCGGGCCGCGAGAAGCTTCCGGTCGCCGCGGAGTTCGACGAAGAACACCGGGCGGTCGACCCCCCGGAGGATGTCACGGTAGGCGCGGCGCAGCGCCGAACACGCGACGACGAGACCCGGGCCGGCGGTCGTCTCGGGGGCCGGATCGCGCCCCGACCCCGATGTGAACCGGCTCTGCTCCGCCATCCGGGTGCGGACCGCCTCCAGCCACGGCTCGCGGTCGAGGTCGGTGAGCGGCTCGCCTGCGCCCAGCTTGCGGCGGTTGGCGGGCGGGTGCAGGTCGTCAGCGTCCACGAAAGGGGCGCCGATCCGTTCGGCGATCGCCTGCGCAACGGTCGATTTGCCGGCACCGGTCACGCCCATCACCACGATGTGCGTCATCGGTGTCGACACCGTCGGCAGCGGATCCGGCGACCGGGATCAGATGGTGAAGGCCATCGATTCGAGGATCCTCCGGCCCAGCTCCTCGTCGCCGCTGATCTCCACACCGTTTCCGGGTTCCGCGGAGATCCTGCCGGTCGCGGAGCGGACGAAGGTCGGGGTGTCGAAGACCAGCTCGACCGTGACCCGTGCGGAGTCGTCGACGTCCACGAGTCCCGCCCGGCCGGCGACCAGCACATCGGTGGCCAGGGACGGGTCGGCATCGGAGTCGCCCTTCACCCGGAACCGGACCCGCGAACCGTCCGGGGCCCCGGCGTTCTTGCCCACGATCCGGGGTAGGGCGCGCACGATCTCCCCGAGCGCGAACCTCCCCACGCCGCTGTCGAGGTGGTGCGTCATGCCGAGGGCGTGACGGATGTCGTCCTCGTGGACCCAGCAGTCGAACACGCGCACCCCCATGAAGCGTCGGAACGGCACGCGGCCGACGGGGGAGTCGGTCTCGGCCTCCAGGTCCTCGGCGGTCATCTCGGAGAGCTGCACGGTGCGCTCGGCCACGACCTCGCGGAAGTCCGCGAACGCGTCCTCGACGGCCAGGGACCGGGCCTCCTGGACGAACCTCTCGTTGAGCTCCCCGATGGGATTGCGGACATAGTCGCGCGACGAGGCGGGGAGGTCGACGTCCGGTATCGGCTCGCCGGCCAGCAGGTGCTCGGTTCCGGCGATGTGCGCCACCACGTCTCGCACCGTCCAGCCCGGGAGCGCGGTGGGGGTGGCCCAGTCGTCCCTCTTGAGTCCCGCCAGGAGCTCGTCGAGATGGTTCCACTGCTGGATCAGGTGACGGATTTCAGTAGGGGCCTCGTCTGGGGCTCCGGTGTCGGCTCCGCTTGCGGAGGTGGCGGAGGCGGCGTCGCTGTCGGTGGCGTCCATGACCACAAGGCTAGTGCCGTGCAGGAGAGCCGCGCGGCGACTTGGGGCCGTGGCCGGTGCTCTCCTCGGAACACCCGACCCCGGCGCCGCTGTGGTGTGCGGACGCCGGGGTCGGCGATCAGGTCGTGCGGCGGGAGCTCAGAGCTCGCGCGCGGGAGTCGCCGTGGATCCGTCAGGATCGTCGGGGTGGCCGGCGTAGTGCACGATGCTGGCGACGAGTCCGCCCCAGATCACGAGCAGGAACAGCACCATCATGATGATCGCGGAAGCGTCCATGGCTCAGGCCTCCTTGGGCGTGTGGGTGGGGGCAGGGTTCTCGTCGGGACGGGTGAGTCCCTCCTCGTAGACGTAGTCACTCGGGTCGTCGTCGACACTCGGCGGTCCGTCGAGCTGGCGGGCCCCCCGCCAGGGCAGGGCCGACAGGATGATCGACAAGACCAGGATGGTCCCGATCATGCCCCAACCCCAGACGCCCAGGATGGCGGCGTCATAGCCCTCGTAGGGCTCGGAGATGAGGGGCATGATCTCGCGGATCAGCGAGTAACCCAGGACGACCGGGGTGATCACGGCGAGGCACACGATCCAGAAGGTGCCGACCTTCCACGAGGACACCGAGTTGAGGTGATCGCGCAGGGTGGGGGCGAGGCGCATCACGAAGATCACCACGATGAGGGCGATGAGGGTGATGCCGACAATGCCGAGGCTGTTGACGAACTTGTCCATCACGTCGAGGTTCTGCAACCCGGTCTCGGTGGGCATGAGCAGGATCGAGGCGGCCGCCATCGGGATGCCGACGGCCAGCACCGAGGTGGTGCGGCTGCTGCCCATCTTGTCCTGGAAGGACGAGATGACCACCTGGACGATCGAGATGAGTGAGGTGATACCGGCCAGGATGAGGCAGACGAAGAACACCACGCCCCAGATCGGGCCGCCCGGCATCTGCGAGATCAGGGCCGGGAAGGCGATGAACGCCAGGCCCGGCCCGCCGCCCACGTCCTCCCAGCCGGCGCCCGCCGACGTGGAGACGAGGAAGCCGAGGGTGGCGAACACGCCGATGCCGGCGAGGACCTCGAAGGCCGAGTTGGAGAAGCCCACGACCAGCCCGGAGCTCGTGAGGTTGGACTTGCGCTTGAGGTAGGAGGAGTAGGTCAGCATGATGCCGAAGCCCACCGAGAGCGAGAAGAAGATCTGCCCGTAGGCCGCGATCCACACGCTCGGCTCGGTGAGCACGCCCCAGTCCGGGGTGAAGAAGTTGTTGAGGCCGTCCATGGCGCCGTCGAGGAAGAGTGACCGCACGACGAGGGCGGCGAAGAGCGCCACGAGCAGCGGGACGAAGAGCAGGGCGGTGCGGCCGATACCGTTCTGGACACCCGCGAGCAGGACTCCCAGCGTCACGATCCACACGACCACCAGGACGATCGCGATGCCCGGGACGAAGTCGACGCCGAAGCCGCTGCCGGCGCGGAGGAAGTCCTCGGCGAAGAACGACGCCGACTCCTCGTATGTCTCCCCCCACCGTTCGTCGATCGAGAACCACGCGTAGGAGGCGGCCCAGGCGATGATCACGGCGTAGTACACGGCGATGACGAAGGACACCAGGACCTGGATCCAGCCGATCGGCTCGGCGAAGCGGTTCATCCGCCGGAAGCTCAGCGGCGCGGACCCGCGGAAACGGTGGCCGATGGCGTAGTCGAAGAACAGCAACGGGAGGCCCGCGGTGAGCAGGGCCACGAGGTAGGGGAGCAGGAAGGCGCCGCCGCCGTTGTCGTAGGCGACGAAGGGGAAGCGCCAGATGTTGCCGAGGCCGACGGCGGAGCCGATGGCGGCAAAGACGAAGACGGAGCGACGGGAGAATGTCTCTCTCGGTGTCGCCCCACTCCTGGTGGGCGGGCTGGTCATGGTCGACTCCTTGTGGGGCGATCGGGCGGCGGATCCGCCGGGTGTGACGGAACGACGATAGGTGCGGTCTCCACTACTTCTCATATCTTCACGGCGGGTTGGTGTTTTGGTGACCATTTCGACGCATTCGCGGCACCGAATCGTGTTACTAGTGTGACTACAGTGATCTCATGAGGATGCAGCGAATGAGCCCGGGAGTGGGGCGTCGGCTGGCCGCGGCCACGGTCACGGCCACGGTCGCTGCGTTGATGGTCGTGGTGTCCGGTCTCGTCGCCGCACCAACCCTGGCCGCACCAGCCCTGGCCGCCCCCTCGCCGGCGGTCTCGGTGCCCTCCCCGGCCGAGGTGGTCCGCGAGACCGGGTCATGGTTCTCGCACGGCTACACTCTCGACCTCCGCGCGGACGGCACGGGGATGTTCGCGGCCTGGATGGGGGCGTTCGACGGGACCAGGGTCCAGTTGCGACTGATCCCCGCGCCGGGGCCGGCGACCGTCGCCGAGGTGACCGCCGTCGAGACGGTCGGGCGCGGGGGGCTGGCAGCGGATGAGCGACCGGGGGTCGGGGGACTGGTCACCGTCGCCTTCGGTGACGCGGTGCGGACGGCCCACGTCGAGTGGTCGTCGGGTCCGCGCCGACTGGCCGCCGACCTGTGCCCTGCCGAGGGGCTCGACGCCGGGATGATGGCCGCCCTCCGCTGCGGAGCCTGAGGGGAACCGGCGGCGCGAGACGCCCGCGACACGCCGTCGTGGCGAGGCTCCCCCCTGAGAAGGAAGTAACGATTGGATAACGGAGCCTGACGGAACCTGAGGTGCCCCTCACCTGTACATATGAGGTAATCGTCAGGTTCACGGTGTGATGAGCGCCACTGTCAATGCCCCTCGGGGCTCCCCCCGACGGACGGTTGTACCCCCTCAAGCTGAGGGAGCCCTCAAGTTCCTGTGGCAGTCTGTGCTCTGCGTCGGACCAGCACCCGGTTTCGGCGCGGAGTTGTTCCAGACGAAGTTGCCAAGGAGTTCCACACGTGACGATCGACGACCGCGACCTCACACCCCGCCCGCTCGAGACCGGACACGCGGCCCGCCGCCAGGCCCGGGCGCTCGCGGACGATCTGCGTGAGGGCACCGCCTACGCCCTCGCCTTCGGCGGGCAGGGGATCGCGTGGCGCGACGCGTTGAGCGACCTCATCGACGGCACCGGGATCGGCCCCGAACTGCAGGACCTCGTCGACTCCTCCGTCGCCCTCACCGAACCCGTCCACGACGAGATCGCGGTGGTCCGGCCCCACGGCTTCCGCCCCATCGAGTGGGCCAACACCACGACCGGCGAGGACGAGGATCACGGCGACCTGCCCGACGAGGCGTCGCTGTCGTCCGCCGCGGTCTCCCTGCCCGCCGTCCTTCTCACCCAGGTGGGCGCCGTCCGCGCGCTCGCCGCCGAGGGCTTCGACGTCAACGACACCGCCCCCGCCGCGGTGGTCGGGCACTCCCAGGGAATCCTGGCCGTGGAGTCGGTCCAGACCTTCGGATCGGTCGACGACCGCCTTCTGGCGGTGGCCGAACTGGTCGGCGCCGCGGCCACCCTGGTCGGTCGCCGCACGGGCCTGTTCCGTCGTGGCGAGGCCAGCCCCATGGTCGGCGTGTCGGGCATCGACGGCGCGGAGCTGCGCGCCCTGGTCGACGAGGTCTTCGCGGCGGTCGACCCCTCGCTGCGGCCCACCGTCTCCATCCGCAACGCCCAGCGACGCCACGTCGTGGTGGGCCGCCCGGACGACCTCGAGGACCTGCGCCGTCACTGTGCGGACCTCGAGGCCGAGTCACGCCGCCGTCGCGAGGCCAAGCTCACCGGCGGCGAGGTCTTCGCCCCCGTCTTCGACCCCCTCGACGTGGAGGTCGGGTTCCACCACCCGGCGATGGCCCCCGCCGTGGACGTCGTGTCCGACTGGGCGGCCCGCTGTGGCCTGGACGTCGCTCGTGCGACGGCTCTGGCCCGCCAGGTCTTCGTCGAGCCCGTCGACTGGGTCGAGGAGATGGCGGAGGCCCTGCACTCCGGCGCGGAGTGGATCCTCGACATGGGCCCGGGCGAGGCCCTGACCCGCCTCAACCGCTCGGTGGTCCGTGGTCAGGGCGTCGGCGTGGTCGCCGCCGCCACCCGCGGTGGCCTGCGCAACCTCTTCACCCCCGGCGCGACCCCGTCGATCGAGCGTCCGTGGACGGCCTACCAGCCCCAGCTCATCACCCTGCCCGACGGCACCGTGCACGTGGAGACCTCGTTCACCCGCCTCACCGGGTGCTCGCCGATCCTGCTGGCCGGGATGACCCCGACCACCGTGGATCCGGAGATCGTCGCCGCCGCGGCCAACGCCGGCCACTGGGCCGAGCTCGCCGGCGGAGGACAGGTGACCGAGGCGATCTTCGCGGAGAACACCCGGCGTCTGGCCGAGCTGCTCGAGCCCGGCCGCAGCGTCCAGTTCAACTCCCTGTTCCTCGATCCGTACCTGTGGAAGCTGCAGGTCGGTGGCAAGAGGCTCGTCCAGAAGGCCCGCGCGGCGGGCGTCCCCTTCGACGGGGTCATCGTGACCGCCGGCATCCCCGAGCTCGACGAGTCCGTGGCCCTGATCGAGGAG
Source organism: Dietzia sp. JS16-p6b (assembly GCF_003052165.1). Taxonomy (NCBI): domain Bacteria; kingdom Bacillati; phylum Actinomycetota; class Actinomycetes; order Mycobacteriales; family Dietziaceae; genus Dietzia; species Dietzia sp. JS16-p6b. The sequence goes on from NZ_CP024869.1 coordinate 1,117,420, forward strand.
CTCACCGAGGCGGGACTGCGCCACGTGAGCTTCAAACCCGGAACCGTCGCGCAGATCCGCCAGGTCGTGCGGATCGCGGCCGAGGTCCCGCACATGCCGGTGATCGTCCACGTCGAGGGTGGCCGGGCCGGGGGACACCACTCGTGGGAGGACCTCGACTCACTGCTGCTCGCCACCTACCCCATGCTGCGGGACCGTCCCAACGTGGTCCTGTGCGTCGGCGGCGGGATCGGCACCCCGGAACGGGCGGCGGACTACCTGACCGGTTCCTGGGCCAACGCCCACGGCTTCCCGGCCATGCCCGTCGACGGCATCCTCGTGGGCACGGCCGCGATGGCGACCCTCGAGGCCACCACCAGCCCGCAGGTCAAGCAGCTCCTCGTGGACACCGTCGGCGTGGACCACTGGGTGGGTGCGGGACAGGCCGAGGGTGGCATGGCCTCGGGCCGCAGCCAGCTCGGCGCGGACATCCACGAGATCGACAACACCGCCGCCCGCGCCGGACGCCTGCTGGATGAGGTCGCCGGCGACGCCGACGCCGTGGCCGAGCGCCGCGAGGAGATCATCGCCGCGATCAACGGGACCGCCAAGCCGTACTTCGGCGATCTCGGATCCATGACCTACGAGCAGTGGCTGCGCCGGTTCGCCGAGCTGTCGCTCGCACCCGCTCCCACCGCCGGCACCGCCTCGGAGTCGGAGGCCGCCAGCGGCCGCTCGGTGTGGCTCGACCCCACCATCCGCGAGCGGTTCCACCGCATGGTGCAGCGCGCCGAGGCCAGGCTGGACGCGGCGGACTCCGGACGAATCGTGTCGGCCTTCCCCCTCGTCGAGGCGATGGAGCGGCCCACCGAGGTCGTCGACGCCCTCGCCGACCGCTACCCGGACCTGGCCACCGCGACCCTGCACCCCGCCGACGCCGCCGAGTTCCTCGACATCTGCCGCATGCCGGGCAAGCCCGTCCCGTTCGTGCCCGTCATCGACGGCGACGTCCGCCGCTGGTGGCGCTCGGACTCACTCTGGCAGGCCCATGACGCCCGGTACGACGCCGACGCCGTGTGCATCATCCCGGGTACCACCGCGGTCGCCGGGATCACCCGGGTCGACGAGCCGGTCGGCGAACTGCTCGATCGGTTCGAGAACGCCACCGTCGACCGCGTCCGCGAGTACATGCCCACCACGCAGGACGTGAGCAGCCGCCGTCGCGGCACCGTGACCACGGCGCAGGGCCCGGTCGCCGACGTGCTCAACGCCCCCGACGTCTCGTGGGCGGGCCGTCTCGTGGTGAGCCCCGTCCACCGCCTCGGCGTCCTGCACGCCTGGGAGATCGACCCGAGCGGCATCGGGTACCACCCGGTCTCCGGCGCGGTCCTCACGCCGGGCGCGGACGGCCGTACCGTCGACCTCACACTGCCCATCGGACCGACCGAGATGACCATCACGATCACCCTGGGTGACGCGGTCGCCACGGGCGCCGCCCCGGTCGTCACCGACGCCGCCGCAGAAGCCGCCATGCGTACCCTTCTGAGCACCGCCGCCGGCGTCGGGCGCGGCGGCGCCGGAGGCACCGCGATCGACGCCCTGCCCGAGGTCTCGGACGGCGTGGCCACGGCCCGGTTCACCTTCGAGCCCACCCTCGCCTCCGACCACACCGGTGTCACCGCCGGCAGTCTGCCCACCTCGCTCATCACCTCGGACGGCGTCCCCGACGCCCTCGTGGGCGCGGCGTGGCCCGCGGTCTTCGCGGTCCTCGGTGAGGCGCGTCGCCCCCGGGGCGGCGGCGGCACAGCTGTCGAGGGAACAGTGGTCGAGGGTCTGCTGGACCTGGTCCACCTCGACCACGGCATCCGCATGCACTCCGCGCTGCCCGCGCAGTCGACCGACCTCGTCGTCGTCGCCCGGTCGGGAGACGTCCGCGACACCGACCTCGGGCGCGTCGTCGAGGTGTCGGTCGAGGTCGCCACGGTCGCCGCCGACGGTGCGCGGTCACCCCTGTGCACCCTGTCGGAGCGGTTCGCGATCCGCGGCCGCACCGGTGGCGCGGAGGTGGGCGATCCGCGGCCCGCCGGCGGCGCCCTGATCACGGCCGAGGGAGGGACCGCGAGCCCGGCCGAGACGAGCCGCCAGCAGCGGGTCTCCACCTCGCTCACCGCGCCGCACGACATGACCGCCTTCGCGCTGGTCTCCGGCGACCACAACCCCATCCACGTCTCCGACACCGCGGCCGACCTGGCCGGCCTCGGCGGCGTGATCGTCCACGGCATGTGGCTCTCGGCCGCAGCGCAACACGCGGTGCAGGCCTCGGACGGCCGCGACCCCGCCCTGCGGATCGCCGGGTGGACCGCCCGCATGCTCGCGCCGGTCCGACCGGGTGACCACATCGCCGTCCGGGCCGTCCAGACGGGTCGGTTCGCCGGCGGCCAGGTCCTCGAGGTCACCTGCACGGTCGACGGGGCCACCGTCATGGCCGCCACCGCGCTGACCGAGGCCCCCCGCACCGTCTACGCCTTCCCCGGCCAGGGCATCCAGGCCAAGGGGATGGGCATGGAGGGGCGCACCCGATGCCCCGCCGCCCGCGAGATCTGGGACCGCGCCGACGCGCACACCCGGAAGGCCCTCGGCTTCTCGATCCTGGCGCTCGTCCGCGACAATCCCACGGAGGTGACCGTCCGGGGCACCGTCCACCGGCACCCCGACGGAGTGCTGTACCTGACGCAGTTCACCCAGGTCGCGATGGCCTGCCTCGCGGTGGCGCAGCGCGCCGAGCTGGAGGCGGACGGGTTGTTCGTCGACGGCGCCTACTTCGCCGGCCACTCGATCGGCGAGTACGACGCCCTGGCCGCCATCTCCGGGACGCTGGAGCTCGAGCCGCTGCTGGAGATCGTCTTCCAGCGCGGATCGACCATGCACGAGCTCGTCCCGCGCGATGCCGAGGGGCGGTCCGACTACCGGATGGCCGCGATCCGGCCGTCCCAGATGGGGATCGGTGACGAGGAGGTCGTGGACTGGGTGGCCGGCGTGGCCGAAGAGTCCGGTGAGTTCATCGAGATCGTCAACTACAACCTCGCGGGCTCGCAGTACGCGCTGGCCGGCACCGTCGCCGGCTGCAAGGCCCTGGAGAAGGCCGTCGAGCGGGAGCTCGAGCGGTCCGGGGGCAAGAACGCCTTCATCCTGGTGCCCGGCATCGACGTGCCCTTCCACTCCACCGTCCTGCGCGGCGGCGTCCCGGACTTCCGGGCCACCCTCGACGCGCTGATCCCGCACGACATCGACATCTCGGTGCTCGTGGGCCGCTACATCCCCAACCTCGTGCCGCGTCTGTTCAGTCTCGAGCGCGACTTCGTGCAGGAGATCGCGGACCTCGTGCCGGCCGACTCCCTCGCGGAGGTCCTCGCGGACTGGGATTCGTGGTCCGCCACCCCGACGCGCCTGGGACGCCTCCTCCTGGTGGAGCTCCTGGCCTGGCAGTTCGCCAGCCCGGTCCGCTGGATCGAGACCCAGGAGTTGCTGTTCACGCCGATCGAGCGCGGCGGTCTGGGCATCGAGTGTTTTGTCGAGGTCGGCGTGGCCAACGCCCCGACCGTGGCGAACCTCGCCTCCAAGACCCTCGACCTCCCCACGCACCGGGGGCCCCGCGCCCAGGTGCTCAACGTCGAGCGCGACTCGGCGACGCTGTACGGCACACTGCCGCCCAGCGTGGAGGTCGACGACGACTCGGTGGACGCCCCCGAGCCCACCGGCGGGTCGGGCGACGCAGGTCCGACCACCCCCGCGGCCGCCGAGCAGGCGGCCCCCACAGACCCCGCACCGGCCGTCAACACCCCCGGCACGGCCGGTGCGGACCGATCAGACGCGGCTCCGGCCGCGGCCGCACCCGGTGCACCCCGCCCGGACGACCTCGAGTTCGGCGCCCCCGCCGCCACCCGCATGCTGGTGGCGCTGCGGACCAAGGTCCGTCCCGAGCAGATCGCGCCCGGTGACTCCATCGAGACGCTGTGTGACGGCGTCTCCTCGCGCCGCAACCAGCTGCTGCTGGACCTGGGGACGGAACTGAGCCTGGGCGCCATCGACGGCGCGGCCGAGGCGGACTTCCCGACCCTGTCCGACCAGGTCTCGCGCCTGGCCCGCGGGTACTCGCCCTTCGGTCCCGTCCTGTCCGACGCTGTCGGCGAGGCGCTGCGTGCGGTCCTGGGCCGCACCGGCAAGCGGCCGGCGTACATCACCGAGCGCGTCACGGGGCCGTGGGAGCTGGGCTCCGGCTGGGCGCAGCACGTGATCGCCGAGATCGCCCTCGGCACCCGGGACGGCGCCTCGATCCGCGGCGGCGACCTGGCCACCCTGGACGCCTCGGGCGTCAAGGACGTGGCCGGGCTGGACGCCCTCATCGACGCCGCCGTGTCCGCCGTCGGCGCCGCGAACGGCGTGGCCGTGGCGATGCCGTCCTCCGGGGCCGGCGGCGGCGGAGTGGTCGACTCGGCGGCGCTGTCCGAGTTCGCCGACGAGATCACCGGAGCCGACGGGGTCCTGGCCCGGGCCGCACGCGGCGTGCTCACCCGCCTCGGGCACCTCGAGCCGGACGCGATCGACCTGCTCGCCCAGGCCGATCCCGACACCGAACTCGCCGACCTGGTGGCCGCCGAGCTGGGCGCCGACTGGCGCCGAGTGGTGGCCCCGGCCTTCGACCCGGGCCGCGCCGTGCTCCTCGACGACCGGTGGGCCTCCGCGCGCGAGGACCTGGCCCGGCTCTGGACGCGCACCGACGTGCCCACGGACGCCGCGGAGGGCTTCCGCGGCGCCGGCGACATCGTGGCCGAGCAGGCCCGCTGGTGGGCCGGGCGGGCCGCCGACGCCCGCCGGGACGCCCTCGCCGTGGCCTACCGGGAGATCGCGGAGACGGCCGCCGAGGAGTTCGTCGGCCGCTACGCGGACGACGTCGCCGTCGTCACCGGGGCGGGCAAGGGTTCCATCGCCGCCGCCGTCACCGGAAAGCTCCTGGCGGGAGGGGCCACCGTAGTGGCCACCACCTCCAGCCTGGACCAGTCCAAGCTGGCCTTCTTCAAGGACCTCTACCGCTCCCACGCCCGTGGCGGCGCGGTGCTGTGGGTGCTGCCGGCCAACCTCACCTCGTACTCGGACGTCGACGCCCTGGTCGAGTGGGTCGGCTCCGAGCACGCCGAGTCGGCCGGGGGACAGACCACCGTCCTCAAGGCTCCGCTCACCCCGACGCTGCTCTTCCCGTTCGCCGCCCCCCGCGTCCAGGGCTCGATGGCCGACGCCGGACCGCGGGCCGAGACCGAGATGCGCGTCCTGTTGTGGGGCGTGGAGAAGCTCGTCGCCGGCCTCGGCGCGATCGGCGCCGACACCGACGTCGACTCCCGCCTGCACGTTGTCCTGCCCGGCTCGCCCAACCGCGGGATCTTCGGCGGCGACGGGGCCTACGGCGAGGCCAAGGCCGCGCTCGACGCCATGATCGCCAAGTGGGGTTCCGAGAAGTCCTGGGCCGAGCGGGTGACGTTCGTTCACGCGATCATCGGCTGGGTCCGGGGCACCGGGTTGATGGGCCACAACGACCCGCTCGTCGAGGCCGTCGAGGCCGCGGGCGTGTCCACCTGGTCCACCACCGGGATCGCCGACGAGCTACTGGACTCGTGCACCCCGGACGTCCGCCGGGCCGCCGGCGAGGCACCCCTCACCGTCGACCTCACCGGAGGGCTCGGCTCCGCCGATCTGGACATGGCCGCGCTCGCCGCGGACCGGCCGGCGGTGACGTCCGAGACCACCACCGAGGACGCGGACGGGACCATCGCCGCCCTGCCGTCGCTGCAGACCGTCACCCCCGACGAGCGTCCCGAGTGGGGCGAGGTCACGCAGGACCTCGAGGACATGGTCGTGATCGTGGGTTCCGGCGAGGTCGGCCCGTACGGCAGCGCCCGCACCCGCTTCGAGGTGGAGACCACCGGCGACCTCAGCGCCGCCGGCGTGGTCGAGCTGGCCTGGTCCACCGGACTCATCACCTGGGAGGACTCGCCGCGCGCCGGCTGGACCGTCACCGAATCCGGTGACCCGATCGACGAGGCCGAGATCGCGGAGCGGTTCCACGACGAGGTCCTCGCCCGGGTGGGCGTGCGCACCTACGCCGACGATTCGCGCGCGGAGATGTTCGACAATGCCTCGCCGCAACTGACCTCGGTGTTCCTGCCGGAGGACCTGTCCTTCGTCGTGGATGACGAGGGCCAGGCCCGCGCGTACCAGGAGGACGATCCGGAGAACACCGTCGTCACCCGAAGCGAGGACGGCGAGTGGACGGTCACCCGCAAGGCGGGCACCGAGATCCGAGTCCCCCGCCGCACCACGCTCACGCGCATCGTGGGTGGCCAGATCCCCACCGGCTTCGACCCCACGGCATGGGGCATCCCCGCCGACATGGTCTCCGGTATCGACCGGGTGGCGGCGTGGAACCTGGTGGCCACCGTGGACGCCTTCATCTCCTCGGGCTTCACCCCGGCGGAGCTGCTGGCCCACGTCCACCCGGCCGACGTCGCCAACACCCAGGGCACCGGCATGGGCGGTATGACGAGCATGCGCTCGCTCTACATCGACGGGATCCTGGGCCGCAGCCGCGCGAACGACACGCTGCAGGAGGCCCTGCCCAACGTGGTGGCCGCCCACGTCATGCAGTCCTACGTCGGCGGCTACGGCTCGATGGTCCACCCGGTGGCCGCCTGTGCCACCACCGCGGTGAGCGTCGAGGAGGGCTTCGACAAGATCCGCGCCGGCAAGGCCGAGTTCGTGGTGGCAGGCGGGTTCGACGACCTGTCCACCGAGGGCATCCAGGGCTTCGCCGACATGTCCGCCACCGCCGACTCCGCGGCGATGGCCGCCAAGGGGATCGACGAGCGCCATTACAGCCGCGCCAACGACCGGCGGCGCGGCGGGTTCGTCGAGTCCCAGGGTGGCGGCACCATCCTGCTGGCGCGCGGCGACGTCGCGGCCCGCATGGGGCTGCCGGTGCACGGAGTGGTGGCCTGGGCGGGGTCGTACGCCGACGGCGCCCACACCTCGATCCCGGCCCCAGGGCTGGGTGCTCTCGGCGCCGGTCGCGGGGGACGACGGTCGCCGCTGGCCCGGGGTCTGGCAGAGCTCGGACTGACCGCGGACGACCTGGCCGTGGTGAGCAAGCACGACACCTCGACCAAGGCCAACGACCCCAACGAGTCGGATCTCCACGAGCGTCTCGCCGCGGCGATCGGTCGCTCCGACGGCAACCCGCTGTTCGTCGTGTCGCAGAAGTCGCTCACCGGGCATGCCAAGGGGGGCGCGGCCGCGTTCCAGCTCATCGGCCTGACCCAGATGCTGCGCTCGGGGACGCTTCCCCCGAACCGGGCCCTGGACTGCGTCGACGACGTCCTGGACCGGCACCGGCACCTGGTGTGGCTGCGCGAGACCGTGCAGCTGGGCGGGGACCTGCCGCTCAAGGCCGGTCTGCTCACCTCGCTCGGCTTCGGTCACGTGTCCGGCCTGATCGCCGTGACGCATCCCGAGGCCTTCCACCGCGCGGTCGCGTCGCAGCTCGGCGAGCAGGAGTCCGAGCGCATCCGCGAGGAGGCGCTGGGGCGCGAGCGGGACGGCGTCCGGCGCCTGACCGACGCGATCTACGGTGGCGAGTCCCTCTACAGCCGTCCCGAGGCCCGGCGCCTCGGTGAAGGGTCGGCCGACGAGGTCAAGGAGCGCGAGGCCGCGGTCCTGCTGGACCCGGCCGCGCGTCTCGAGTCCGACGGCGTCCTCGCGGCCAGCGACTGGCGGTGACCATGGCGGTGCGGGGCGTCGGGGTCGACACGGTCGACCTCGGCGCCTTCGCCGCGTCCCTGGCCGAACCGGGGACGCGGTTCACCAGCGCCTTCTCCGCCACCGAGAAGCGGCAGTGCCGGGAGCGTGCGGAGGCGTCGTCCTCGGATCACTCCACCCACTCCGCCCGGCACCCCGCCCGGCGGGAGGACCGTCACCTGGCAGCCCGCTGGGCGGTCAAGGAGGCCGTGGTCAAGGCGTGGTCCTCGGCCCTGTACGGAACGCCTCCACCGATCGCACCGGACCTGCTGGTCTGGTCCGAGATCGAGACCGTCTGCGATGCGTGGGGTCGGCCCTCTGTGCGGCTCGGGGGCGAGGTGGCTCGGCAGGTCGCCGCGACCGTGGGGGAGGGCGCGCGCTGGCATGTCTCACTCAGTCATGACGGCGACGCGGCCGTGGCGTTCGTGGTACTCGAGGGGCCGGGCACCGGATAGGACCGCGATGCCCGCTGGGTGTGCGATACGCCCCTCGGACCGCGATGCCCGCTGGGTGTGCGATACGCCGTGTGCCTTTCGCTTCGGGTGTGCGAAGCGCCGTGTGCCTTTCGCTTCGGGTGTGCGATACGCCCCTCGGACCACGATGCGCCCGCGTACCTCCGGGGGCGCAGGCGAATCCGAGGGGCGAAGCGCCGCCTGTGCCGACGGCGTCAGTCCGCCTGGGCTTCCTTCTCCGCCAGCCAGAGATACGCGGTGAGCATCCGCTTGAGTTCGGTGACGGTGGCGTCGTGGATGTCCTCGCCCGTGGCGGAACCGGCGCTGACGGAGAAGTTGAGCATCGAATAGGACACGTGGACCAGCACGTCGGCCATGAAGGCGCGGCGCTGCCGTTCGGTGGACGGCATGAGCGGGGCGAGCACGCTGGCGATCATCCTGGCCAGCTCGCGCTCGTTGACCGCGGCGGTGGCTCGAGTGGCAGGGGTGGCCTGCGTGGCCAGCCAGACCGCTCGCCGGGAGGGATCGCGCAGCCACAGATCCGCCAGGTGGTCGAGGAAGTCGTTGAGCAGCTCCGGCCAGTCCAGCGCGGGGATCTTCTGCGCGAAGCGTTCGACCTCCTCGATCACGCTGTGCGCGTCCTGGCGGTCCAGCTCGCACACCAGCACGTATTTGTTGGCGAAGAACTGGTACAGCGTCCCGATCGGCACTCCCGCGCGGGAGGCCACCTCTTCGCAGGTGAACGAATCGAATCCCACCTCGACCAGCACATCGCGGGCGGAGGACAGCAGTGCCTGAAACTTGCGCCGGCTCCTCTCCTGGATGGGCCGGCGCCGGGGCACCAGGATGTTCGGTTCATCCTGGACGGCCTCGTCAACAGAGTCCGGGGTCTGGTCCTGCATCCGCTCGTGCGGTTCGGCCGGCATGGGTGAACTCAGCCCTCCGCGGGTTCGGGCAGGTCCACGCCGAGGAGCTTGGAGAGCATGGCCACGTGACCCTTGGCCCGGACGTTGTACCGGGCCAGGGAGATCGTCCCGTCGGAGTCCACGACGAACGTCGAGCGGATCACGCCCATCACTGTCTTGCCGTAGTTCTTCTTCTCGCCGAACGCGCCCCACTCGGTGAGCATGGTCTTGTCCGGATCGGACAGCAGAGGGAATGTGATGCCGTGCTTGTCCCGGAAGCGCTGGAGCTTCTCCGGCGCGTCGGGTGACACCCCCACCACCCCGATACCGGCCTCCCGCAGTTCCTGGAGGGCTCCCTCGAAGTCCACGGTCTCGGTGGTGCAGCCGGGCGTCAGAGCGGCTGGGTAGACGTACACGACCACGCGCCCGTGCGCGGTGAGCAGGTCCTGCAGCGACGTGGGGTTTCCGTCGGCGTCGGGGAGGGTGAAGTCGGGGGCGGTCTGGCCCACCTCGAGCCGTGGTGTGGTCACCGGTGCTCCTGGAGTCGGGTCGGGGTCTGTGATCACACCAACCTATCCGATGCGTCGGCGCGCGGGCGCGGATCATCGGCGGGTGCAGTACCGTGGGCGGGGTCCAGAATCCGCGGCCAGCCGCGTGACGAGCGATTGACGGAGGTCTCGTGTCCAGGAGTTACGACAGCATCGAAGGCGACATCGCCAAGGCGCGTGACGATCTCGCGACGACGTTGGACGAGATCGTCGACCGGGTCAATCCCAAGAACCTGGCCGAAGAGGGTAAGGAGAGGGCCGTTGCCGCCCTCACCGATCCCCGGGTACTCGCAGTGCTCGGCGGAGTGGCGGCGCTGATCCTCGGCGGCATCTCGGTGTCGATCGCCAACAAGCGCAAGGAGCGTCGTCGCATCGAGGCCTATCTCGAGGCGCGCCGGGCCTGAGTCGGCGCGCCCGGCCCGCGTCCCCGCGCCGGGCCCGCTCACCGGAACCACGACGACGAGAGGCCCTCCCCGACCGGGGAGGGCCTCTCGCTTCTGTGCGCCATCAGGGACTCGAACCCCGAACCCGCTGATTAAGAGTCAGCTGCTCTGCCAATTGAGCTAATGGCGCCCGCGTGGTGCGAGAGAAACAGTAACAGGGCCCCGCCGTCAACACGAAATCGCCTGGTCAGGACGGGGGTAGACGGGCCAGGAGGCGGTGATCCTTTATCAATTCGATATGAAATGCAGTGGCGGACGCATGCATACTTGTGAAGACATCCCTCTGGCTCAGTTCATGGTCGGAAGGGACATGACGCTCGGAAGGGGCCATTAGTGAACGTGCGCCACACGGATCGGACCAGACGCCGGGCCCGCGCCCGGTCGAGATCCCGGATCGCGCTGGCCGCCGTGTTCGCGGGCTCCCTCGTGTTGACAGGGTGCACCATCGGGTCAGGGGGAGCGGACGACGGCCAGGTCGCCGAGGCCCCCGCGGAGCCGTCCGCGGTGATCGACGTCTCCGTGGAGGACGGGTCGCTCGACGCCAACCCCGCGGAGCCGGTGGTGCTCACCGCCAGAGACGGCCGTTTCGATTCGGTGGTCATGCGCAACCCGGAGGGCGTGCAGGTCCAGGGAGAGTTCAACCCGGATCTCACCGAGTGGCGGACCACCGAAGACCTTGGGTACAGCCGCGAGTACACGCTGGAATCCACCGCGACCGACGACGCCGGTCTGGTCACCCGGAGCACTGTCACGTTCAGCACCGTCACTCCCCGTGTCCTCACCGCCGCGTATCTCACGACGGGTCAGGGTGCGACGGTGGGCATCGGACAACCCGTGGCGGTGATGTTCGACGAGCCGATCGCGGACCGTCGCGCGGCGCAGGACAACATCCACATCCGGACCGAGCCAGAGGTGGAGGGTGCTTTCTACTGGGTGTCCAACCAGGAGGTCCGGTGGCGTCCGGCCGAGTACTGGGCGCCGGGAACCACGATCGACGTCGACGTGGACATCTACGGCAAGGACCTGGGCGGCGGGATGTACGGCCAGGAGAACGTGCGCAGCGATTTCCAGATCGGTGACGCGGTCATCTCCCGGGTCGACGACTCGACCAAGCAGATCGTGGTCGAGCGCAACGGCGAGGTGATCAAGACCATGCCCACCTCGATGGGCAAGGCCGACACCCCGACGCCGAACGGCACGTACGTGATCGGGGAGAAGTTGGCCTCCATGGTGATGGACTCCTCGACCTACGGCGTTCCGGTCGACTCGCCGGACGGCTACCGCACCCCGGTGCAGTACGCCACGCGGATGTCGTACAGCGGCATCTTCGTCCACGCCGCGCCGTGGTCCGTCTGGGCCCAGGGCAGCCAGAACGTCAGCCACGGGTGCCTCAACGTCACCACGGCCGATGCGAAGTGGTTCTACGACAACGCCAAGCGGGGCGACATCTTCGAGGTCTCCGGCACGGTCGGCCCCACGCTGCCGGGGTGGGACGGTCTGGGTGACTGGAACATCCCGTGGGAGACCTGGAAGGCCGGGAACGCGGACGCGGGCACCGCCTGACGTGCGCAGCACCCTCAGCAGGAGTGATCGGCGGCCCGGTCGTCGCGTCGACCGGCGGCTCTGAACACCGCACGACCGGGAGCCGCGGTAACGCCGTGGGCGAGGGTGCTGGCCACCACGATGAGGGTGCCCACGCCGAGCAGCAGCGAATCCGGACCCGCCCGGGACGCCTCCTCGGTCAGGTAGAACACCGCCGCGACGCCGACCGGACCGAACCAGCCGAGGAACGCGGCATCGCGAACGCGCAGTCCGAGGGGGCGCATGAGGGCGAGAAGCACCGGCGGACGCCGGAGTACGAGCACCGCGACGGTGAGCAGCACCGCTCCCCACCCCAACCGCGCCCACTCCGCCCACGGCAGCATCGCCCCCAGGGCCAGGAAGAACGGTAGGACCGCGAACTGGTTGATCGCCTCGTCGATCTCCACCTCCACCCGCCTCTCGTTTCCGGCACTGGTCAGGTTGAAGGCCAGTCCCGAGACGAACGCGGCGAACACCCCGTTGACTCCCAGCAGGCCCGAGCAGCCCAGGACCAGGAGGGCCAACAGCAGGGTGAACATGAGAATCGGGCCGTTCTCGGCGGCGTCGTGGCGCTCCGAGAAATGGAGGGCCTTGGCCGCCGCCACCCCGGCGAGAACACCCAACGCCAGGGCCCCGAGAATCTGCCAGCCGATCTCCAGGGCGGCCTGCCCGGCGGTGAGCGGGGTCGCCACGGCGAGCGCGATCACGACGAGAGGAAGGGCCAATCCGTCGTTCGCCCCCGATTCGAGTGAGAGCAGCTGCCGGTCGTCTTCGGGCAGGTCCCGCTCGGCGGCGTCGCCGGTCACCGCCGCGGAGGACAGAACGGGGTCCGTGGGGCAGATCGCGGTGCCGAAGAGCAACGCCACCGCGATGGGGATGCCCAGCGCCCAGATCGCCAGACCGGTGGAGATGAGCGCCATCGCCGGCATCACCACCAGCAGCAGGAGGGCCAGACGCCGCCAGTGACGTCGTATCGCCGAAAAGGGATAACGCAGCGCCACACCCATCACGGAGACGGCGAGAAGGATCTCCGCGCCGCGATGGAGCGTCGAGGGGTCGGCGACGATGTCGGGGACGTCGAGAACCCCGGCGACCGCCGGCCCCAGGACGATGCCGACCCCGAGCGCGATGAGGGGCTCCGACACGGGCCACCGGTGGAGTCGCGCGGACACCGCGACGATCACGACGCCGAGCGCGCCGACCGTCGCGAGCAACAGATCGAGTGTGGACACGTGGCCTCCAGGTCAGTCCGGTCCACCGGAACCCTAGGCAACCCCGGGCGGCCGCGCCATCGGTCCCTCTACTCCCGCGGCGGGCCTCGCCGACGGAGCGGCGGGCCACTCCGAGGGAGCGGCGGGCCACTCCGAGGGAGCGGCGGGCCTCGCCGACGGCCGCGGTGTCGTGCAATGGAAAACTGGACACATGTCCCACGAGCGTGAGATCACCGTGCCCACCGACCTCGCCCGCGGCCGCCGACTCGATCCGGCCGCGGTCGGGTGGACCCGTACGCCGCTGCACCGCACCGCGATCGCCGGCTGGGGTCGCACCAAGCGCTGGGAGTACTGGGGTGTCGTGACCGACCGGTTCGTGGTGGGCCTGACCGTGGCCGGGCTCGACTACCTGTCCACCTGCGCGGTCTACGTCCTGGACCGCCGCACCGGAGTGGAGACCTCGCGCGGTGCGGTCAGTCCGTTCGGTCGGCCGGCGTTCAGCGACGCCGCAGGGGTGGGGACGGTGCACGCGTCGGCCGGAGTGGGTTCGGGGCGGGTGCGCGTCGAGATCGACGACGACGAGGGCACCACCGCAATCCGGGTGCGGGCGGCGGGTCTCCAGGTAAGCCTGGACATCGTCCGTCCGGACCACGACAGCCTCGGCGTGGTGGTGCCGTGGAGTAGGCGCCGGTTCCAGTACACCCTCAAGGATCTCGCCAACCCCGTGACCGGCTCGGTGACCCTGGACGGGGTCGTCCACGACCTCGGGACCGGGTGGGCTGTTCTCGACCGCGGGCGCGGGCGGTGGCGGTACGCCACCCGTTGGAACTGGGGAGCGGGCAGCGGCGTGGTGGACGGAGTGCCGTGCGCGCTGCAGGTCGGCGGCCGGTGGACGGACGGGACCGGGTCCACGGAGAACGGGATACTCCACGATGGCCGCCTGCACAAGATCGGCGAGGATCTGCGGTGGACGTATGACCTGGCGGATCCGGCGGGGGCCTGGCGGGTCCGAGGGGAGCGCGTGGACGCCACACTCACCCCCTTCCACCTCCGCCGGGACATCACCGAACTCGGGATCCTGGCCGTGCGGACCCACCAGGCCTTCGGGACCTGGTCCGGTACCGGGGTGCTCGATGATGGCACCGCCGTCAGCCTGGACGGCCTCACCGGGTGGGCAGAGGAGTCACGTAACCGCTGGTAGGTGCCGGGTGCCGGCATTGGGTCTCGGCACCCGGTGTGGGGAGATTACCCGACGTCCGGCAGCTCGAGAACCGAGTCGCAGCGGGAGATCAGGTCCGCGTCGTGCGTCGCCACGAGCACGGCGGCCCCGGCGGCCGACGCCTGCTCGAGTCTGGCGAGTACGGCACTGCCCGTCGCTCGATCGAGTGCTGCGGTGGGCTCGTCGACCAGGAGCACGTCCGGCTCGCGGAGGATCGCCGCGGCCAGGGCGACGCGCTGTCGTTGCCCTCCGGAGAGCGCACCGGGTCGGCGGTCCAGCAACTCGGAACCGAGCTGCAGTTCCTCGCAGACCCTCGCCAGGTCGGTGCGGTGATCACGCGCGAGCCGGCGGAGTCTGCGACCCACCGTGACCGCCGGGGCGAGCGCCAGCGAGGAGTCCTGCGGGACCAGAGCGATGGAGTCGATGTGGGTTCTGGGCCGATCCTCGACCCGCGGCGCGAGTTCCTCTCCGTCGAGCCGTACGCTCCCACGGGCTGGGGGATGGAGGCCGGCGGCAGCGCGCAGCACCGTCGACTTTCCCGAACCCGAGCGACCTGCGAGGGCGACGACCGACCCGGCGGGTACGACGGCATCGAGTGGTCCGATGAGCGCGGAGTTCGGGTACGCCACCGCGAGCGAGTCGAAAGCGAGGCCGATGCGCGTCCCCCCGGAGGTGGGAGCAACTCGGGCCGGCCACCGGACCGGGCGCAGCGCCGGGGCCGTCTCCTCGATGTGGCCGCCGTCCACGGTCACCACCGTCCCGCCCACCTCGCGGGCCAGACGGGCGTCGTGGGTGACCAGCACGAGCGTGCGTCCGGCCGTCACCGAGAGGAGGAGTTCGGTGAACGCTCGCGCGGTGTCCGGGTCGAGTCCGGCCGTGGGTTCGTCGAGCACGACGAGTCCCGGATCGACGGACAGAGCGCGCGCGATGGCCACCCTGCGCCGTTGGCCGCCACTGAGTTCTGCCGGTCGTCGACGCAGCCATCCCTCCTCGACGGGGAGCCCCAGGTCCCGCGCGTAGCGTATGCCCAGGCCCGGGCGGGCCGCGTTCTCCTCGACGAGCTGATCGACCCGGCGCCACGGTGTCAGCGCCACGCCCGGATCCTGGTCCACGACGCAGCTGCGACGGCGGAGTCGGCGCAGGTGCCGGGGGCTCGCCCCCAGCGCGTCCGCGCCGTCGACGAGGACCGATCCGGAGGTCACCCGCAGGCCGGGGGAAACGTCGCCGACGGCGGCGTGGGCGAGGGTCGATTTCCCGGCACCGGACGGGCCCACCACGACCAGGCGCTCACCGGGCTCGACGTTCAGGCGCGGCACCTCGAGACGCGGCGCGCCGCTCCGGTCCCGGATCACCAGGTCGCGCACGGAGAGGGTGGAGGCGGTCACCATCAGATCGCCCCGTGCCCTTCCCGGTCGGCCAGGAGTGCAGGCGGCACCGTCAGTAGCGCGATCCCGATGGCGGGCACCACGACGGACCACGGGTTGAGCGTTACCCCGGCGATCGAATCCCGGACGGTGGACGCCCAGTCGTCACCGCCCCCTCCCACCCCGCCGCCGAGGAACGCCAGCGTGCTCACCAGGTAAACGGCGCTGGTGAAGCGGACAGACAGTTCCGTGAGAAGTGGTCGCGACAGGCCCGGGATGACCTCCCGGACCGTCACGTCCAGTCTCGTCCGTCCCTCCGCACGCGCGACCTCGACGAACCCCGAGTCGAGAAGGGGTGCGCTCGCGGCCTCCAGATAGCGCGAGCTCACCGGAATGAACAGCAGCGTCGTCACCGCCGCCACGACCACGGCCGAGCCGTTCCCAGCAGTGGCCACGACCAGGATGACGAGCACCGGAGGGAGGGTGACCAGGACGTCGGTCGCGAATCGGACGACCGGTCGCAGTGCGGGGATCCAGGCGAGTGTCAGCCCGACGGCGGCTCCGATCGCGGTCGACAGGACCGCCGCCGTCACGGAGATCGTCACGAGCGGGAGGTTGCCGTGAAGGGCTCGTGACAGGACGTCCCGTCCCAGCCGGTCGGTGCCCCACACCGCGTTGTCCCGGGTGAACGCTCCGCCCGCCACGGCGTCCGGGTCGGGCAACCCGAGCGCGGGGGCCATGAACGGCCCCAGGAGGGCGAGGCCCAGACCCGCTGCGAGCAGTCCGACCAGGAGCGCGCGGACATAGTGTGGGCGGGCACTGTGCATGCGGGCAGGGCGGGCGCGGACGAGGCGGGGGAGGGTCACCGGAGCCACCGCTGGGGTCCGCCGCCTGTGGTCAGATCGGCGAGCAGCAGCGACGCGGCGGTGACGCCGGCGGCCACGGTGACCAGTGTGGCGACCGGGACGGTGTCGCGGTTGGCGATGAGGGTGACGAGCAGGCTGCCGGCGCCTGAGTATCCGAACGCCACCTCCACGACGAGCGCCGCGCCGATGAGGCCGGGCACGGCCAGCGCGCAGAGTTGGACGATCGGACCCGCCGCCCCGGGCAGCAGGTGGCGGACGAGGACGGCCAGGGGCGGGATCCCGGCCAGTCGTGCGGCCCGAACATGTGGGCGCGCGGCCTCGGCGGCCACCACGGCGCGGACGGTCCGCTGCAGCCACGCACCGACGGCCAACCCTGCGGTGAGCGCCGGGAGCACGAGGATCTGCGGCCGGTCCAGTGGGCTCCCGCCCAGTGGGACGAGCGAGACCGGTGGGAGCAGGCCGAGCCGGACCGACAGGACCGACACGAGAATCACGGCGAGGACGAACTCCGGGGTGGCGAGCACCGCGGCCGCGGTGAGTGAGGTCGCCCGGTCCGTACGGGACCCGGCGCGGGCACCGGCGAGCACCCCGCCGCCGAGTCCGGCCACCACTGCCACGGGGATCGCCGCGAGCAACAGCAGGCCCGTTCGAGCCAGGGGCTCCCTGATCTGATCGACGACAGGCGTGCCCGAGACCGAGAGTCCCGGGTCACCCCGGAGCATCCCCGCCAGCCACTCGGCAAAGCGCTCG
Organism: Dietzia sp. JS16-p6b; assembly: GCF_003052165.1. Lineage (NCBI taxonomy): Bacteria > Bacillati > Actinomycetota > Actinomycetes > Mycobacteriales > Dietziaceae > Dietzia > Dietzia sp. JS16-p6b. The sequence goes on from NZ_CP024869.1 coordinate 1,134,580, forward strand.
GCCACCGGGAGGTCGAGTCCGAGCTCGGCCCGTCGCCGGGCGAGCCAGGCGGCGTCGGTGGTGACGTATGACGCCGTGGCGGCATCTCCGGGGAGTGCGTCGACCAACCAGAACGCCAGCACGACGGTGACCGCCAAGGTGAGGAGCGTCTGGGCGATCCGCGCCGCGGCGCGTCTGGGCGTCATCAGTCGGGGCGGGACCCGAAGAACGGTGCGGACTGGCTCGAGGGGACGTCACCAGCGGCGTCGGTGGTGGCGTTGAGGAACGGCTGGTATCCCCAGATGAGCTGGCCCCCCCGCTCGGACACCTCCGTGGCGAGCGCTGCGACCGCCGCCTGCCGTTCGGCGTCGTCGGTGATGGCCGCGGCGTCGGCCAGGCGCCGGTCCCACGCCGCGTCGGCGCCGAATCCGTCGAGGTTGAAGCCGCCGGCGGTACCCGTGGTGAACGGTAGCGCTGTGGCCGTCGAACGGTTGACCCAGTAGAGGGAGAACAGCGGCAACTCCATGAGTCCCGGGATGTCGGCGAAGTAGGCCGCCGGGTCCCGACGCTCCAGAGTGAGGGTGAGTCCGACCTCGCGGGCCTGGGTGACCAGGAGCTCGGCGGCGTCGTTGAGGCCGGGAACCACGTCGGAGGTCACCAACGTCAGGTCGTCGACCCCGGCCTCCGCGAGGATGGACCGTGCCCGGTCGACGTCACGGGAGATCTCGGACAGCTCGTCGGGATAGCCGCTGATGCCTTTGCCCAGGACGTCCTCGCCCACGACGGCGCCCTGGCCGAGGACGGTGCCGACGAGCGTCTCCCTGTCGACCAGCAGCTTGAACGCCGTCCGTACCCGCTCGTCGTCGAACGGCGCGACACGGGTGTTGAGGATGAGGCCGAGCGCCTTGGAGTCCGCCGGGCCTCCCTCGGTGATGCGGGCCGGTTCGGCCACCGTCCGCGCGGCGGTCACCGGGAGGTCGTTGGCGTAGTCGACGTCGCCGGAGACCACGGCCCGGGCTCGCGCATCCGGGTCCGGGACCGACCACACCTCGAGTCGGTCGATGCCGACGCCCGGGTGGTGGGGGTTGGGTGTGAAGACCCACCCGTCCTCGGACGATCCGGACTCGAGGACGAACGGTCCCGATCCGATGCCGGAGTCGGGGTCGCCGTCCTTGAACACGCCGCTCTGCGGGGCCAGGACAGCCTCGACGAAGTCTGCGCGCGGAGCGCTGAGGTGCAGCTCGAGCGTGCGCTCGTCGACCGTACGGGACGCCGCGGTGTCCAGTGGGGCGAGGAAGGACCCGGCCATCGGGGACGCGGCCGTGTAGACCAGCGAGGCGAGGGCGTCCTCGGCGGTCACCGGTGAGCCGTCCGAAAAGGTGGCGTCGGGCCGGAGCCGGACCGTCCACACATCCGCCGCGTCGTTGGAGGTGATCGACTCGGCCAGCTGGGATACCGGCTCGTTGTCGAGGAGGACCACCAGGGAGTCGTACAGAGCGAAGATGCCCACCCAGGCTCCCGGTGAGGTCGCCGCGGCGGGGTCGAGCGTGTCCCCCGGGGAGACCATCGCCGCCACACGGACGGTGCCCCCGTCTCCGCCTGTGCCCGAGCCGGTCCCGGTGCCGGTCCCGTTCGCGCCTCCGTCCTCGGTGGCGCAGGCGCCCAGGGCGAGTCCGGCGCCGGTGACGGCACCGGTGACGGCGATGAGACGGAGGAAACCGCGGCGATCCATGAGAGTGGTGATCCTTAGGTGAGTGGGTGGTGACGGGTGGGGTGGGACTGCGTCAGCCGAGACCGGCCTGGGCGCGGAAGAGGTCCTGGTCGATCCACAATCCTGCGGCCTGTCCGGCGGCGACGGCGCGGGCCACGAACGCCAGCGGTACGGGGTCATCGCGACGACGGGCGCAGTCGCCGGCCGCGAACACGCGTGGGTCCGACGTGCGCTGTTGCCAGTCCACCAGGATGTGCGCGCCCTCGGTCTCGAGATCGAGGCCCAGCACGGAGTCGCGCGGTTGCTCGCGGGGGGTGTGGAAGACCGCACCGAAGGTGAGCTCCTCGTCGCCGACCGAGACCGTGAGGGCGCCGTCGGTCCCGCCGAGCTCGGTCACGGGCCGGTGCTCGAGCCCAACGCCATTGCGCGCGAGCGTCTCGCGGATCTCGTCCGGGACCGGATGACCGTTGGTGAGCAGGGTGACGTCGCGGGAGAAGTGGGTGGCCAGATAGACCGCCTGCAGTCCGGGTTGGGCCGGGTTCTCCGGGGCGTCGGTGAGGACGGCGAGTCGCCGCCCGTCGACCTCGTGGCCGTGGCAGAACGGGCAGTGGTAGACGCCCTGTCCGAAGCGCTCCACCACACCGGGGATCCCGCTCACGTCGTCTCGGACCCCGGCGGTGACGAGCAGCCGTTCGGCCAGGAATGATCTGCCATCCGAGGTGGCGAGACTGACCGGTGTGTCGGGGCCGGTCACCTCGATGCCCGTCACGGTGGAATGCACGATCTCGACGTTGGGATGACCGGCGACCTCCTCCATCCCCGTCCTGCGCAGGTCCTTCGGGGACCTGCCGTCGAGGCCGAGATACATGTGCATCTCGGTCGCGGGGGCGTTGCGCGGTTGGCTGGAGTCGACCAGAACGACCGTCCGCTTCTGGCGGCCCAGGACGAGCGCCGCCGTGAGCCCGGCCGGACCGGCTCCGATCACGGCGACCTCGACTGCGTCGGGGATGGGTGAGGACATGGCGGCTCCCTGGTGGTGGTGCGAGGACGCGCGGACCCCCCTTCCAACAACGGGGAGACGGGCAACGACTGTAGAGACTCTATTGATAACGAGACTCATTATCAATAGAGTCGTGCCGGTGTCGCCGTGGTTCAGTCCGGACAGCGACGCTTTGTGTTGTGAGCGAGAGGTGGGGCATGCCGTCGAGTTGGTCCGTGGTCGAAGCTGCTGTCTGCGACGTCCTGGAGGTCGACTCGGTGGGCCCGGGGACGCTGGTGGACCTGGGGCTGAACTCGCTCTCGGCGGTGCGGCTCCAGCGGCTGCTGGTGGAGCGCACGGGGGTGAGGATCCCCCTGCGGGACTTCGTCGGAGACATCGACCTGACGACACTCGAGCGGAGATGTGCGGCCGGGCCGGTGTCCGCGGAGAAGGTGGCCGCGGAGGTGTCGACGGCGATGACCCCCGCCGACGCGGGCGGTCAGGAGGTCCCGGATACGTTCGCTCTGACTCCCGTACAGGGCACCTATTGGGTCGGCCGGGGTGACGACTACCCGCTCGGCGGCGTCTCGACGTACTTCTACTCCGAGTACGAGTTCGTGCTGCCTGCCGGGACTGACGCCCTCACCACCGTGGGAGAGCTCGAGTCGGCGTGGAACCGCGTGGTGGCCCGCCACCCGATGCTCCGGGCGGTGGTGGGACGCGACGGCGTGGGCCGGGTGCTCGACGATCCGGGGGCCCACCGGTTCGAGATCGTGGATCTCCGCTCGCACCCCGACCCACAGGCTGCCGAGGATGAGGCGCGGCAGGACCTGTCCCACCGTCGCGCGCCCGCCCACCGATGGCCGGTGCACACGTTCGCTGCCGTAGTGCGGCCCGACGGGTCCCTGGTCCTGTGCGTGGGGTTCGATGTGTTGCTCATCGACTTCCCCGGGATACGGCGAGTGCTCGACGAGTGGGGTTCGGAACACCGGCACGAACGCTCGGGTGAGAGCGCGGAGGGCCGCGGGGTGAGGGCGGCGCCCCCGTCTGCCGTGCCCCCACCCGCCCTGCCACGCACCGAGGCCGCCGAGCGGGACGCCATGGAGTTCTGGCGCGGGAGGGCGCAGGACCTGCCGGGTGGGCCGTGGGACACCACCCACCTTCGGGCCGATCAGCTGACCCCGCCACGGTTCCGGCGGTCGGAGGGCCGGGTCGGCTCCGACGTCTGGGAGGATTTCCGCGTAGCGGCCCGGGCGTGGGGTGTCTCGCCCACGGGGGCGTTGGCGGCGTTGTTCGCGGCCGCGCTCCGGCGCTTCGGCGCCCGGGAGCGCTTCTGCCTGGTCACCACACTCTTCGACCCCGAGGCCCGCGAGGACGCGGGCGTGGGGGACACCACCCGGACCGCTCTTCTCGACACCGGTCACACGGGGTGCGCCGAGGGCTTCGTGGACTACGCCCTCCGGGTGACGCGCAACTTCTGGGACGCGGTGGACCACAGCGCGGTGCCTGCATCGCGTGTGGTCGGCGAGTTGTTCGGGCCGACGAACGGGATCCCCGAACACCCTGTCGTCTTCACCTCCTCCGTAGGGGACCGCGCCGGGTCCCGCACGGACGCCTGGCTCGGCCGACGCGGGTTCGGGGTGTCCCAGACTCCCCAGGTCCTGCTCGACGCCATCCACTGGGAGGAGGACGACGCGCTCGTCCTCGCCTGGGACCACGTGGTCGGGGCGGTCGACGACGGCGTCGTCGACGGCATGCGCCGCGCGGTCCAGAGGGCCGTCGAGGTACTGGCCCGCGACGAGGCCGCCTGGACGCGACCGGGTCTGTTTCTCGACCCCTGGGTCCGTACCCCGCGGCCGCGACCGGTGGCCTACGACTCCGGCCCGGGTCTGCACGACCCGGTGCTGGCGGCGCTGGACGCGGACGGGACGCGGCGCGTGGTCTCGCAAGGGGACCGCGTCGCGGATGCCGACGAACTCGCCTCCATCGCTGCGTGGACCCGCGGTGAGCTGTACTCCAGGGGGGTCACACCCGGGGAGCCGGTCCTCGTCCTGCTCGGCAAGTCGGTCGAACAGATCGGCATCGTCCTCGGGATCACCTCGGCCGGGGCCGCCTACGTGCCCGTGGACCCGGCATGGCCGCTCACGCGCGTGGAACGTATCGCGGCCCGAGCCGGCGCCCGGGTCGCTGTCGCCGCGCAGGGGACGGACATGCCCGACGGGGTCACGGCGATACCCGCCGTGGTCCAGCGGCCTGCGGACGATGCGGTTCGTCCCGGTCCCGCACCCGTCGAGGGGGCCGGACTTGCGTACACGATCTTCACCTCGGGCTCGACGGGAGAGCCCAAGGGCGTCGCCATCGAACACGCTCAGGCCAGGACGACGATCGACGACCTGGCGCGCCGGTTCAATCCCGGTCCGACGGACGTCGTCCTGGGGTTGTCCGCGTTGAGCTTCGACCTGTCCGTGTGGGACATCTTCGGCGGCCTGTCCGCCGGCGCGCGACTGGTCCTGCCCGAACGCGGCTCGGAGGCCGATCCCGAGCACTGGCTGCGCACGATCGAGACCGAGGGCGTCACGGTCTGGAACTCCGCGCCTGCCCTGGCCGAGATGCTCGTCGACTACGCGGAATCGGATCCCGAGCGCGCGCGCACCGCGCTGGGCTCGCTCAGGCTGGTCATGATGTCCGGTGACTGGATCCCGGTGACGCTGCCGGATCGACTCCGCGCCCTCGCCCCGCATGCCGTCGTCGTGAGTCTCGGCGGGGCGACGGAGGCCTCCATCTGGTCGGTTCACCACGTCATCGGCGACGTCCATCCGCAGTGGCCATCGATTCCCTACGGCACGGCGCTGGACGGGCAGTGGTTCCGCATTCTCGACGGCCCGGACGGGGAGCCGGTCCCGATCGGAGTCGCGGGCGAGTTGTTCATCGGCGGCGACGGCGTGGCGCGCGGGTATCTGGGCGACGAGGAACAGACCGCGGAGCGGTTCCGGGTCCACCCCGTCTACGGCGAACGCCTCTATCGCACCGGCGACGAGGGGATGTGGTTGCCCGACGGGACGATCCGGTTCCTCGGTCGCGTCGACCGACAGGTCAAGATCAACGGCTATCGCGTGGAGCTCGGAGAGATCGACGCAGCACTCACGCGCCTCGACGGGGTGCGTGCGGGAGTCTGTAGTGCGGTCGACGGCCCCGGCGGTGGCAAACGCCTGGTCGGGCATGTCGCGCTCACCCCGCAGTCCGGACTCGACCAGCGTGCGATTCGCGCCGCCCTCCGGGAGGCGCTTCCGGCGTACATGGTTCCTACCGCTGTCCTGATCCACCGGGAGCTACCGGTCACAGCGAACGGCAAGATCGACCACAAAGCGCTTCCGGACCCCTTCGCGAGTGCCTCGTCGTACTCTGCCGCGTCGAGCCCAGCACCGTCGAGTCCCGCCTCGTCGACCCTGGACTCGTCGCCCCCCGCCTCGTCGACCCCAGCACCGGCGACGTCCGCGCAGGCCGAACCCGCGGCGTCTCGGCCGGAGGCGCTCGCAAGTGGTTCGGCAGGCTTGGCACCCGAGCTGGCCGCAGTGGTCCCGGACGGTGTGGATCCGGCGCTCGAACCGCTGGCTGCCGGTCTGGACTCGCTCGCCGTGGTGCGCATAGCGAATCTCGTCGAGGACCTCACCGGCTCCCGGCCGGATCTCGAGGAACTCCTGGCGACACCGTTAAACCGGATCCTCCGCGACGACCCGGTCCCCGAGCCCGCGATCCAGTCCGATCAAGATGCCGCGGACCTTCCGGCCGCCTCCACGCCGGCCCCGCCCGGCCACGCGCCGCAGGTCCCGGCCCTCCCCGCGCCGCCGGCCCCGCACGATTCGGGCACGGACCTTCTCGATGTGGCCCGTGCCGGCTCCGGTGTGGAGGTGACGATCGCCGCTGGAGACGGCCCACTCGGATCACAGCTGCTCGCGGCCGGTCGGTGGCTGAGCCGGATCGAGCAGGCCGCAGCCGAGGAGGGCCTGGAGGCGGAGGCCACGGCCGGTGGGCCAGACCACCTCGTCGTGCTGCGCCTCGGCCGGAGGACCGCACCGCCGTCGGACCGCGCATCCCGCCCCTCAGGCCCAGCTCAGACGCTCACGCCCGAGCCCGCCATCGCGGAGCCCCCTGAAACGGTGGCCACGAGCGCCCCTCTGACAGAGATGCAGGTGGCCTATCTCGTCGGCCGTGCGGACCCGTGGTTGGGCCGCCCGGTCGCGCCGCGCTATCGGACCGAGGTCGAGGTGGGCGGTCTCGACGTCCCGGCGCTCGAGCGGGCGTTGGACACGATCGTCGATGCCCACCCCATGCTGTCGGCGCGAGTCGACGACAACGGCCGGCAGGTCCTCGACACCGCGGCCCGGCCGCGACTGCAAATCGAGGACCTGAGCGTGGCGACGGACGCCGAGGTGCGCGCCGAGCGTGAACGCCGCCGAGCAGAGGAGATGTCCCGGATCCACGACCCCCAGAGCGGGCGGCCCTGGCTCGAGCTCCGTGCGGTGCGGTTACCGGCGCCCGCCGCGGAGGTCTCCCGATGGATGGTCGTGCTGATTCTCGACATGCTGTTCTGCGACGTCCGTGGAGCGGAGATCATCGCCCGTGACCTGACCGCGGCGTACCGGGGCGACCCCGTCGACCGACCCCAGGGTGCATTCCTCAGCTGGGCTGAGGCCCGAGCCGGGGCGGCGCAGGGGGACTCGGCGCTGCCGGATTCGTCGCAGGCGGGGGCACCGAGGCCGCGCGTCCTCCTGCCGGTCCGCCCGCCCGAGAGCTCGCGGTTCACCCGTCGACGCCGCCAGCTCGACCCGCGCACCACCACGGAGTTGATTCGGCGATGTGCAGTCCACCGGGCCACCCTCGACGCGGTCCTCGTCACCGTGTTCGCCGAGCTCCTGGCCACCGATGACGGGCACCGACCCCCGGTCGTGGTGACCGTCCTCGACCGCCCCGCCGAGCATCGGGACGTCGTGGGGGAGTACACCTCGACCGTCGTGCTGGATCCCCCGGAGGGCCGGTCCACGAGCGAGCGTGCCCGCGCCGCGGCGACCCGTCTACTCGAGGGCGTCCGTGATCTCGGACGCGACGGATCCGGCCACGGTAACACCCGGATCCGCGAGCATCTCCGTTCGGGCAGCGGCACCGGCGTGCTCCCCGTGGTCTACTCCTCCGGTCTGACCGGGTGGACGGGCGGACCGGCCGCGTGCGATGCGCTGGCGCAGCTGGGTGAGCCGGTCCACTCGATCAGCTCGACGCCGCAGGTCCTGATCGATCTCCAGAGCTTCCGCGACAGCGACGGTTCGCTGCTGCTCGTCCTCGACGCGGTGGAGGACGCATTCCTCGATGGCGTGCTCGACGCGGTCGCCGATGTTCTGGCCGCGACGGTGACGACGCTGGCCGACGGAGACGACCGCTGGCACGAGCCCGGCTTTCCCTCCACTGCGACGCCAGGAGTACCGCGACGCGATGTCGCCGAACTGGGTCGTCGCCGATCGACGACGATCCGGGGACGTCTCGCGGTCGAGGGGGACGACGGCGACCTGCTGACCGTCGTGCGCGCCACGGTCGCCGAGGTGCTCGGGAGGGCCCCGTCACACGACGAGCTCGACCGGGGCTTCTTCGAACTCGGGATGACGTCGATGGATCTCGTCCGCTTCCGCCGGGTACTCGCCGACCGAGGGCACCGGGTGGAGCTCGCGGAACTCTTCGCCCACCCTGACATCAGATCGCTCGCCGCGGGGATGCAGGCCGCACCAGCCCTGAGCCCCGAACCGATCCGGGAACCCAGCCCGAGCGTGAACCCGGCCCAGAACCCGAACGTGACCCCACACGCCGACCCGGACCGATCCCGGCCCGCCATCCGCCCCGATGCGCACGACCCGCTCGCGCAGGCCCGTGAGCGCGGGCGTCAGCGCCGCCGCATCCGGCAGGAGACCAATTCATGACCCGTCCCGTCGATCCGCGACTGGCGCACCACGAGTCGGACATCGCCGTGATCGGCATGTCCTGTCGCCTGCCCGGCGCGCCCGACGTCGAGGCGCTGTGGAGGCTGCTGCTCGACCGCAGGGAGGGGGTCGTGCGAACCGATCGCGAGGCCGCGCGTCGCGCCGGCGCACCCTCGGAGCTCGTCGACCACCCGGGCTTCGTGCCCACCGGGTCGGACCTCGGCCCGATCGACGGCATCGATCTCGCCGCGTTCGAACTCAGCCGGCACGAGGCCAGGTACCTCGACCCGCAACACCGGGTCTTCGCGGAGGAGGTGTGGCACGCGCTCGACGACGCCGGCCACGGGCACGGCTCAGGCGTGGACCGGGTGGGTTTGTTCGCCGGATGTTCTCCCTCCGCGTATCTCCACCACGCGTTCCGGCAGTCCTTCGACCCGTCCGGCGGGACCGATCCGGCCCATGCCATGCAGATCGCGCTGGGGACCATGCCGGACTACCTCGCGACCGGTATCGCCTACCGGATGAACCTCACCGGGCCCGCGCAGACCGTGCTCACCGCCTGCTCGACCTCCCTGGTCGCGGTCCACCTCGCGGTGGAATCGTTGCGCAGCGGCGAATCGGACATGGCGGTCGCCGGTGGGGTCACCGTGCGGGTGCCGGCCTCTCACGGGTACGTCTACGTCCCCGACGGGCCGTTCTCCGTCGACGGGCACACGCGGAGCTACGGCGACGGTGCCTCCGGAGCGGTGTTCACTCAGGGCGCGGGCGCGGTCGTCCTGCGCCGTTACGGTGACGCCGTGCGGTCGGGGGACCGGATCCGAGCGGTGATCAGGGGCAGTGCCGTCAACAACGACGGAGCCGCCAAGGCCGGGTTCGTGGTGCCGGGCGTCGACGGACACGCCTCGGTCATCGCCGAGGCACTGGCCGGCGCGGGCCTGGGGCCACGCGACATCGGATACGTCGAGGGGCACGGTACCGGCACCCGGATGGGCGATCCCGTGGAGGTCGCGGCGCTGCACAGGGTGTTCGGGCGGGCGGAGCGACCGTGGTGTCTGCTCGGCTCGATCAAGTCCAACATCGGGCACACCGAGGCGGCCGCCGGGGTCGCCGGCCTCATCAAGGCGGTGCTCGCGGTCGAGCGGGGAGTGATCCCGGCCTCGCTGCACTGCGCGGATCCCAACCCCGACCTCGGGCTCGCCGGCTCCGCCCTCCGCTGCGCCGACGCCCCGTCAGACTGGGACCCGGATCGGCCGCGCGTCGCCGGGATCAGCTCGCTCGGGTTCGGCGGCACCAACGCGCACGTCGTGGTGGCGCACTCCGGCCGCACGCCGGACACCGATCCCGATCCCCGTCCGCAGCTGTGGCTCCTCGGTGCGGCCAGCCGCGCCGCGCTCGACGGGATGGTCTCGACCGCCCGGACCGCGGCGTCGGCGACCACCGGTGCGCCCAGCGCGACCGCGGTCCCCAATCTCGCCCACTCGCTCGCCAGTTCAGCCGGGCCCCGGGGGCTGCGGGCCGCACTCGTCGTCGACGGCGCCGACGGCACGGTGCTCGAGACGGTCACCGCCGCGGGCCTGGTCGAGACCCGGCCCCCCGCCGTGGTCGCGGCCTGCCCGGGGGGCGGCGCGCAGCGGACCGGGATGGCCGAGGATCTCTACGGCACGGAGCCCTCGGCCAGGGCGCTGATCGACGACCTCGCCGCGGTCGCCCGGGAGATCCTGGGGGATGACCTGCGTCGGGTGTGCTGCCCGTCCGCCGCCGGGGTGGTCCCGGCCGATGCCGACGACCCCCTGCTCGGCCTCCCCGCGTTGTTCGCCACCACGGTGGCCGCCGGGCGGCTGTGGTTGCGAGGCGGGCCGCGGCCCGATGCCTGGATCGGCCACTCCTCGGGGGAATACGCCGCCGCGGTCCTGTCGGGAGCGCTCGAGGCCGTCGAGACGATGCGGCTCGTCGCCCGGCGGGCCCGGGCCCTGTCCACACTCGAGCCCGGAGGTATGGCGCGCGTGCGGCGCGGTGCCGAGTCGATCCCGGATCTGCTGGATCGTTTCCCCGGGCTCGAGATCGCGGCGCAGAACTCGCCGCGGTCGTCAGTGCTGGCGGGATCGACCGCGGTGATCACCCGGCTGGTCGATGAACTCGGTGACGACGCCACGCGGGTCCGGATCTCCGTCCCGGGGCACTCGACGCACGTGGTCTCGGCGATGCCCGAGCTCCGCGATGCGGCCTCAGGTCTCACAGCACACGATCCCCGGGGTCTGCTTTACAGCTGTCTCACGGCGGGGCCGGTCGCCGCGGAACAGGTCGGTGATCCCGAACACTGGGCCGACCACCTGCGCGGTTCTGTGCGCTTCGACGAGACCCTGGCGCGGATCGCCGATGACCTGGGGGGAGCGTTCACCGTGGTCGACCTCGGGCCCGGCTCGGTACTCGCCTCCCTCACCCGCGAGTGCGCCCCGACCGGGCTGCAGAGGATCGTCACGCTGGCCGACGACGACGGCGGCCTGCGGCGCTCTGGGGTGTTGCGGGCCCTCGGCCAGGTGTACGTCGCCGGCCGTGATGTGCACCTAGACGGGCTCCTGACCGGACGACGCGGGGCGCACCCGCTGCCGCGCTATCCCTTCGACCGCACCCGGGCCTGGGCCGAGCCGGACGGGACGACCCCGGCGGCGAGCCCGTCCGAACTGCGCCGCAGGGCCCGTCGCGATCGGGTCGCGCCGTCGGACGTCGACCACATTCCGCACGGGGCGGTCGTCTGGCGCGCCGAAGGCCCGCCGCTCGGTGCTCTGGACGGACTCCGCACCGCCATCCAGGACGCACTCGCGTCCGGTGGTCCTCTCGTCGTCACGGTCGACGCCCGCGCGGGTGATCCCGAGCTGACGGCGGCCGTGCTGGCCGCGTTGCCGTCGGTGCGTGCCGAGCACCCCGAGCTCGACCTGGCCGGGATCGTCGTGCACCACGGCGACCCCGATCGCGCCGGGCGCGCTCTGGCGGCCGACCTGCACCGTCACGGGCCGGCCCGCTGGCCCACCACGGTCCACCTCACCGGGGACTCGTGGCAGGACGAGGTCGTCGTCGACCATCCGGCGTCGATCGAGCCGTACGAGCCGGACGAGGGCCCGGACCAGGCGCCCCCGCGCGTCGTGGTGATCGGCGGACTCGGCACCGTGGGACGCCACCTCGCCTCCTCCTTCCTCACTGCCGGGGCAAGCGTCACCCTGACCACCCGTCGTCATGCGGGAGATATCGCCGCCGAGCTGGCCCCCCGGGGCGCATCCGTCGTCACCTGGGACGGCCTCGACGCCACCGCCCTCGCCGAGATGGTTCGCGCTCTCCCGGATGGCGGCCCACTGGTCGTTGTCCAGTGCACCGGGGTGGTGGGCAGGGAGAGCTTCGCGACGGTCCAGGAATCGGGGACGCAGACCCTGCTGGCCCACGATCGTGCGCGGGTGCAGGTCTGGAACGCCCTCGAGGACGCGGTGGCGCAGCTCGGCGAGCGCGCCCCCGATGTCCTCGTGGCTATGTCGTCACTGGCCTCCGTCTCCGGTGGCTTCGGTCTGGCCGCGTACGCCGTGTCGTGCCGGGCTGTGGAACTGCGCTGCGAGAACGCCTCGCCGGCAGCGCGGACCCGGCGGATCGCGGTGGCCTGGGACGGATGGCGGACGACCGACGCCGATGACGCCGCATTCGCCCGGAATTTGCTGAGACATGCGCTGGATCCGGACTACGCCTCGACGCTGCTGAGGCGGATCGCCGCCGGACCGTCCCGGGGAACGGTGATCGCCAGCCGCCGTCCGCTCACGATCGAGGGTGCGGATGTGGACCGCGCGACCGGCGCCGAAGTCTCCCTGCAGACCGCCGGAACACCATCGACCGTGGTCTCCCCGGGAGGCTCGGAGAGCTCGGACGGGCAGGAGGCCCGTGCGTCGCTCTCGCGTCTGTGCGAACTGTGGGCTGACGCGCTCGGCCTCCACCGGGACGAGGTCGGCGCCGACTCCGATTTTTTCGCCCTCGGTGGTCAGTCCCTGGCCGCGACACGACTGCTCGGCACTCTCCGCGACGAGCTGGGACTCGACCTGCGGCTGCGAGACCTCCTCGACGATCCGACGCCGGGGGGTGTCGCGGGAGCCGTCGTGTCGGATCCGGGTCGGGAGCAGGAGGACTCGTCCGGGGGCTCTGGCACGGAGGGTTCTGGCACGGAGGACTCTGGCGCGGAGGACTCTGGCACGGGGGGCGCGGGCACGGGGGATGCGGACATCGAGCCCGATCCCACAGACCCGGCGCCGTTGACGCCGGTCCAGCGTGCGTACCTCCTGGGCCGCGAGGACGACTACGGCATCGGTGGCGCGGCGTGCCACAGTTTCGTGGAGTTCCGTGCCCGTTCACTGGATCCGGATCGGTTCGAGGCCGCGTTCCGCACGATGGTGCAGAGGCACCCGATGCTGCGGACGGTCGTCGAGCTGGACGGGATGCACGAGGTCGACATCAGGCCCGAGGATTTCCGGCTCGACGTGACCGACCTGAGGCAGTCCGACGACCCCGAGACCGGGCTCCGGCGGTGGCGTGACCGCCTGTCGACGCGGCGCGCCCCGGCGTCACGGTGGCCGCTGGTCTGCCCGTACCTCGCGATCACCGCCGACGCGGTGCACGTGGGGTGGAGCGTCGACGTGCTGGTCTGCGACGCCGACAGCTTCGGCCTCCTGCACTCCGAGATGGGAGTGGTGTACCGCGGCGAGGACCCTGGCCCTGCTCCGCAGCGCACCTTCGCCGACCACGTGCGCAGTAGCGCGGCAGGGGGAGTCCCGGCTGGTCCCGGGCAGGACGAGGACCGCCGTTGGTGGGCGGAGCGGGCCGGACAGCTACCCGCGGCGCCCGAGATCACCGGCGGGGCTGCTCCCGGTGGGTCGGCGTCGCCCGGCGAGGCGGCCCCCGGCGGGGCGGGGTCTCCCGAGCAGGTGCCGGCCGGGGGCTTCGCCCGGCACCGCTGGACCCTCGGCTCCGAACTGAGCGAGGCGGTGGTCCGCACGAGCGCCCGCCGGCGGACCACGCCGGCCGCGATGCTGCTCACCGCGTATGCCCACATGCTCCGCGAGATGTCCGGCCGATCGGACTTCTCCGTCATGCTCACGACCTTCGGGCGTCCGCCGGAGATGGCCGGGGTGATCGGGGAGTTCACCGAGCTCTCCCCGGTGGCACTGCACACCTCTGCTGATCCTCACGCTTCTCTTCACTCGGTGGCCGAGTCTCTGTTCGAGACGCTCGACCGGTCGAGCGTCTCGGGGATCGACGTCCTGGCCATGCGTAGTGCCCAGGAGGGTCGGCGGTTCTCGATACCGGTCGTGTTCACCAGCACCCTCGGCGGTGAGGACGAGTCGGGCTTCGACGACGACTGGAGCGGCGAGCTCATCGGCGGGGTCAGCCAGACACCCCAGGTGGTCTTGGACCACCAGGCCTACCGCTGGGGTGGGAGCATCATCGCCCAGTGGGACTACCTCGCCTCGGCGGTCGACGCCGACCGACTCGCGCGGGCCGTCGCGGTGTACGGGGACGCGGTGCGCACCCTCGTGGGGGACACCGGCGCGGACCCGGCAGACCAGGCAGACCCGTCGGGCCAGGCAGACCCGTCAGGCCAGGCGGACCCATCGGGCCGGGCGGCCGACCCGGCGGCGACGCCACTCGACCTGGTCCGGGGGGCCTGGGCCGAGGTGCTGGACCTGGACCCGGCCGAGGTCAGCGCGGATGCGGACTTCTTGGCACTGGGGGGCGACTCGCTCACCGCCGTGCGAACGGTGGCCGGCCTCCGAGCCGTCGGTGTCACGGTCCCCGTCGCCGACGTCCTCAACGGGGTGAGCCCCGAGGAGATCGCCCGCGAGGCGACAGCAGCAGGGTGGCGCATCGGCGATGCCGAACCCACGCCACTCGTCCGGGCGGAGCCGGGGCGGCCGTTCCCCCTGACCCCGCTGCAGCAGGCCTACTGGGTCGGTGCCCAGGGTGGCTGGCAGCTCTCCAACGACGCAGCGCACTTCGTCGTCGACTTCTTCGACCCGCTGTGCGACCCGGAAAGGCTCCGCGCGGCCGCTCGACGGCTCATCGAGCACCAGCCGATGCTCCGCGCGGTGGTCACCGAGGACGGCTACCAGCGCGTCCTCGATGCCGACGACCCCCGGCTCGGTGTCGATCCGGTCGAGATCGTGGACCTCACCGGGAGCCCGGACGACGAGGTCGCCCGAGCGATCGCCGACACCCGATCGGCCTGGGAGGTCGACGGGCCCGACCCCGAGCAGTGGCCGACCTTCCGAATCCGGGCGCACCTGCTGCCCGGAGGCGGTGCCCGCGTCCATGTGGTGGCCGCGCTCGTGTTTGTGGACGGGTGGTCCTTCTACCTGTTCTTCGACCAGCTGCTCACCTTTCACGACGAGCCCAACGCCCACTTCCGGGCGCCCGAGGTGAGCTTCGCCGACCACGTGGCGACCCTCGAGGCGGGCGCGACGCGGCCGGCCGCACGTCGAGCACTGGAGAACTGGCGGCGCCGGCTGCCCGAGCTCCCGCAGGCCCCGCGCGTGCCCGTGCGGTCAGTGCCGGATCGGGTGCGGCGGATGGAACGCCGAGCCTTTCGGCTCGACGCCGACACCGCCGCGGCGTTCACCGAGCGGTGCCGCAGCGCCCGGGTCACCCCCGCGGCGGTGTTCGGAGCGGCGTACTCCCGCGCGCTCGGCGAATGGTGCGACCAGAAGCGATTCCTGCTCACCGTCCTGTACTTCAACCGCCCGCCGATCTCCGGCGACATCGACCGGGTCCTGGGCGCGTTCTCCTCGACGGTGCTGGTGGACGTCGCGGTCCCCGAGTCGTCCGACCCCGCGGTCCACGCCGGCGGCTTCGGGGACGCGGTCGGTCGCTCGCTCGACGACTCGGCGATCGACGGAGTCGACGTCGCGCGGGAGTTGTCGCGGCACCGGGGCACCCGCGGACTGGTCTCTCCGGTCGTGTTCACCTCGACACTGGGCTTCAGCGACCCCACGGCGCACTCGGTGACCAGGCGCATCGACCCGACCGACGTGTGGGAGCGGGTGCGCACTCCCCAGGTCCTCGTGGACCTGCAGGTGGCGTCGGAACACGACCAGATCGTGTGCAACGTCGACTGCCCCGAGGGGGTCATCGATCCCGACGACCACCGGCGACTGATCGACCGGGTGCGGGCCTTCATCGACGACGTGCTGGCGGGCCGGGCCCTCGAACCCACCGAGTGGCCGCGGCCGGAACGGGAAGATCAGGACGGCTCCTCGCCGAGTGGCATCACGGACAGCACCGGGCCGAGGCCCCTGCGGCCCGCCGGGGAGGCCACCCTCGCCCATGTCCGCGAGGCGGTGACGTCTCAGCTGGGGAGCACCCCCGGGGACTCGACCGACTTCTTCTCCGCGGGCGGGGACTCGCTCGGACTGGTGCGGGTCCTCGTGGATCTGCGCCGCCGCACCGGGCTGGTGGTGGCCCCGGCGGAGGCCGTGGTCGAGCCCACCGTCGAGCGCCTCGCGGCCCTGGTGGACGAGCGTCGCGAGGCCGATTCGGCGGAGCTCACCCGCGGGCCGGAGACGCCGGCCCACCACGCTGCGCCGGCCCGGGTCAGCACGCTCGATCCGGAGACCCACCTCGTGCCGATGTCCGAGTCCGGAGGTGGGCCCGTCTACCTGCTCCACCCGTCGGGCGGCGACATCCTGTGCTACTCCGACCTGGTCGCCGAACTCCCGGACCACCGCGTGCTGGCGCTTCCCGACCCCCGGTACTTCGACACCCCGATGCCGGACGATCTCTCGCTCGTCGTGTGCGCCTACGCCGACCTGCTCGAGCTGGCCCACCGCGGCGAGGACCATCCGTTGGTGATCGGCGGCTGGTCGATGGGGGGCACCGTCGCGCACGACGTGGCCGTGGAGCTGCAGGGCCGGGGCGTCCGCGTGGGAGGGGTGATCATGATCGACTCGACGACCCCGGACCGTATCCGGCGGATCGCAGGCCTCGCTCCGGGTGAGGTCGACGCCGAGGTGGCCCTGCGCTACCTGCGATCCGTCCAGGCTTTCGCCGGAGACGGTTCCCCGACGGAGTCGTCGGTCGGGTCCGCCGAGACGTCGATCCGGCGAGGTATGGCCGCGGCCGCGGATCCCGGCGCCCGAGGGGACGTGCTCGCCGAGCAGTTGCGGGCCAATGGACTGGCCGCGACGGATGCCCGCCGGCGGCTGGAGGTGTTCACCTCCCACCTGGCAGGGCTCGCGGAGCATCAGGCCCGGTCACTCGAGGGCACCGGGGTGCCCGTCCTGCTGCTGCGCGCCGACGAGACCTCACCGGTGAACTCCGGCGTCGGTATGGGCGTGGACGACGCGGCGGGGTCGGAGGATCTGGGGTGGGGGGCCGCCCTCGGATCCGGCGCCACGATCCTCGGCGTGGACGCCCATCACTACTCGGTGCTCAGGAGCCCCGCCGTGGCGCGGATCGGGTCGGCGATCCGGGAGTTCCTCGCCGACGCGGCCGGGGCCGAGCGGTGAGCGGGACGGTGACGAGCGCCCAGGTCGACCGGGTGGACGCGTGGTCGGCGGTGTACGAGGAGGTCTACACCGACGGTCACGCCCGCGGCACCGCGGCCGACGGTCTCGAGGGGTGGGTCGACGCGCTGTCCGGTCGACCTCTGCCCGCCGAGATCATGTGGGAGTGGCGGGACGCCACGGTCGACCGGCTGCGGGGCCTGCGTCCGGTGCGCGTACTCGACGTGGGAACAGGCACCGGGATGATCGCCCGGGCCCTGGCATCGGAGGTGAGGTCGTATCACGCCGTGGACCTCACCCTCGCCGGCGTCCGCGACCTCCTCGACGATCCGGGGCGGCCCTCCGGTCTCACCTTCGATCGGCGGGCTGCGCACGAGCTGAGCCCGCAGGTGCTACCCGGGGACCGGCCGGACCTCATCCTCCTCAACAGTGTCGTCCACTACTTCCCCGACATGGACTACCTCGAAGTGGTGCTCACCGGCCTGCTCGACCTGCTGGCTCCCGGTGGGGTGCTGTTCCTCGGAGATCTGCGCGACGCCCGCCGTGACGCGCGGCGGTTGCGCGAGCGCGCGCTGAGATCGGAGCCGTGGGCGGGACCGGGCCGGCTCGACGCACTGGTCGCGGACCTCGCTCGACGGGACCGCGAACTCGCGCTCGACCCCTGGGAGCCGGGGCGATCCCTCGGGGTGGAGACCACCGTGCTGGCGCGCTGCCTGCAGGACAGTGATCTCGCCCGGTACCGCGTGGACGTCCTGCTCCGGCCCGAGGGCTCCGCCGGACCCGGAGGCGGTGCTCGTGCCACCGTCGGTGGGGTGGCCGGTGGCACCGACGCAGGACCTCGCGCCACCCACCGGTGGGAGGACCTGGGCGACGACGAACGTCGTCGGGAGACCGGAGCCCGCGCGGTCCTGAAGGCGGGCGGGGTGGTGGACGTACCGGACGGCCTGGTGTGCCCCTTCGGGCCCTCGGCGCTGGAGGCCTCGGAGTGGACCCCGGCGGGTGGCGCCGGAGTGCATATGAGCCGGGAGTCGCCGGACCGTTTGATCCTCACCTCCCGCCCGCTCGCCCCGACCGGCCATCGGCGAGGAGAGCCGCAGTGAGCGCCTCGGGATTCGACTATCGGGCCGTGCCACGGCTGGTGCGCCCCCACCTCGGCGGGTCCCGCCGCCTGCTCGCGGCCGCGGTGTCGCTCGCCGTGGTGTCCGCCTTCGCTGAGCTCGCGGTGCCCTACGCCGTCTACCGTCTGCTCGTGCACGTGGTGGTGGGCCACGGGGGGATGGCGGTGCCCCAGGCGGTCGCTCTCGCCGCTGCGGGGGTCGTCGTCACCTATCTCACCTTCGGTGCCGCGACCGCGCTGGCGCACCGTGCCGCCTTCGAGGTGATCGCGCGGATCCGCATCGCCCTCGGAGAAGCGTGGTCCGTGGCGGAGTTGTCCGACCTGTCGGACCGTCACACCGCCTCCGCCCGTTCTGCCGCGGGGGAGGAGGTCGAGCGTCTCGAGGGGATCCTGGCCCACGGCGTCCCGGAGTTCGCGGCCAGTGTGACGGTGTGGCTCGCCATGACGGTGTGGCTCCTGGGTGAGGACTGGCGGTTGGCCCTGGCGTGCGCGGCGGTGGCCCCGCTGGCCTTCTGGACGATGCGGCGGGCGATGCGGTCCAACGCCCACCGGATGGGCGAGTTCGTCGAGGCCAACGCGGCGATGGGTCGGGCGATGATGGACCAGCTCACCGCCCTCGCGGAGATCAGGGTCTTCGGCGCGCGGACGTCGGGGTCGACGGCGGTGTCCGCGATCCAACGCACCGCGCGCCTCCAGTCCGCGTGGGGAGCGGCGTTCCTCCGCTGGGGCGCCTGGTTCTCGCCTCTGGTCACCGCCACCCCGGCGGTCGTCGCGGTGCTCGGGGCCTGGTTGCTCGCTGCCGGGAGGCTCAAGGTGGACACGTTCCTGCTGTTCGTGGTCCTGGCCCCGGCCTACACGGTTCCGCTCGTCACACTCTTCTACCGGATGCACTCTCTTCCCCTCGCGGCGGCGAGCGCCCGAGCGGTCGAGGAGCAGCTCGACCTGGCCCCGCGTGAGCCGACGACGGTGACCGGCCGGGAGCCGAGGGATCGCACCCTGGCCGTCGACGGCCTCGACTTCGGTCACCGGGGGCGCGAGAGCACGCTCCGACGCGTCTCGTTTCGGGTCCCGGAGGGTACGACGGTCGCCCTCGTGGGGGAGTCCGGATCGGGCAAGACGACCCTGTTGGAGGTGATCGCCGGGGTGAGGAGACCACCCGTCGGTGAGGTCATGCTCGGTGGCGTGCCCACCGCCGACCTACTGGGCGTCCCCGGCCGCCGTTGGGTGAGCCTGGCCGCTCAGAATCCCCTGCTGTTCGCCGGCTCGATCGGGGAGAACCTCCGGATGGGGGCGCCCGACGCCCCCGACGGTCTCCTGCTCGACGCGCTGAATGCCGTCGGGCTCCTCGGGGAACTCGGGGACCCGGTCCTCGACCGGCGCCTCGGGGAGGCGGGGGCGGGCCTGTCCGGGGGGCAGCGGCAGCGTCTCGCGCTCGCGCGGGCCCTCGTCGTCAACGCCTGGCTGGTCCTGATGGACGAGCCGACCGCCTCGGTCGACCCGCTCACTGAGGACGATTTGTGGGAGTCGATCTCGCGGTGGTGCCGGGGAAGGACGCTCGTGATGGCGACCCACCGGATCGCGCTGGCCCGCCGGGCGGATCACATCGTGGTGCTCGACCGGGGCGCGATCGCCGAGCAGGGCACTCACGACGAACTGCTCGACCGCGGCGGGCTCTATGCCGAGTTGACCGAGGCCGAGTCGCGGGCGGGGGCGGGGATCCGATGAGCGGAGTGGGCACGATGTGGCGGATCGCCGGGGCCGAACGGGTCCGCGTCCTGCGCGGGGTGGGCTGGCGGATCGTCCAGTCCCTGCTCGGCGGGCTGCTCTACGGGGTGCTGATCACCCTCGTCGTCGACCTGGCCCGCGGTGGGCAGGTCGACAGGAACCGGGCCGTTCAGGTGACCGTGGTGGCCGTGGCAACGCTCATCGGACAACTGCTCGCCTCGTATCTGGCCGCCAGGGATTCCTGGTTGGCCTCCTACCAGGTGTCCGCTCATGTCCGCGAGTGGGTGCTCGAGCACCTGCTCCGCGTGCCCGTCCCGACGGCCACCGGTCGCCGCCGCGGGGAGATCCAGGCCCTGCTCACGGGTGACATGCAGCAGATCGAGGACTTCCTGTCCGAAGGGCTGCCCAAGCTGGGACAGGCTCTCGGGCTGCCGGTCTTCGTCGTGGTGGCCGCGGCCGTCTACGACCCGGTCGTCGCTCTCGTGCTCGCCGGCGCCGTCCTCGCGGCGATCCCGGCGACCGTGTGGGCGGGGACCCGGACGACCGCCGCCGCCCGGGAGCGGACCACCCTGCAGGCCGAGTCCTCGGCGCGGTTCGTCGACGTGCTCACCGGGATCACCGTGTGGAGGGTCCTCGCGGCGCCGGGGCGGATCGCCGACGTCCTGCGCGCAACGGCGCTTGACCTGCGCGACTCCTCGGTGCGGATGCTCGGCAGGCTGATCCCCCCGCTGATGCTGGCCTCGGCTGTCCTCATGGCCGGCGTCCCGGTGCTGATGGCGGTGGTGGCCGGCCGCGGAACGGAGATCGCCGTGGGGTTCCTCCTCGTGGCGATCGCCGTCTACCGGCCTCTGGTGGCCGCGCTGTCGGTGGGGGAGCAGTGGCACGTGACCCGCTCGGCCCTGGAGCGGCTGCGATCGGTGGCCGAGATCCCGCAGCTTCCCGACCCGGCGGAGCCCCGGACACCACGAGGTGTCGAGGTGCGGTTCGACGACGTGGGATACGACTACCCGGACGGCACCCCGGCGCTCCGGGGGATCGATCTGGAACTCCCCGAGAGGGGGATGGTCGCCGTGGTCGGCCACTCGGGCAGCGGGAAGTCCTCGCTCGGTGGCCTGCTCTCACGCCTCGACGATCCCGCCGCCGGGTCGGTGAGGATCGGCGGAGTGGACGTCCGCGAGATCGCCCCGGACACCCTCGCGGCCACGGTGACCCAGGTGTTCCAGCACACCCATCTGGTGCCGGGGACGGTGGCCGAGAACATCGCGCTCGGCCGCCCCGACGCCGACCGTGCCGACATCGTCGACGCGGCCACGCGCGCGCAGCTCCACGCCGCGATCAGCGACCTGCCCCACGGATACGACACGCGTCTGGGGGAGGACGGAGCCGGGCTGTCCGGGGGACAGCGGCAGCGCGTGGCCATCGCCCGGGCCCTGCTCGTGGATGCACCGGTCGTAGTGCTGGATGAGCCCACCTCGGCCCTGGACACCCGGACCGAGAGCGAGGTCTCGGAGGTGATCGCTGAGTTGGCCCGCGGACGATCCGTCCTGCTCATCGCGCATCGCCTCGGCACGGTCACCCGAGCCGACGAGATCGTCGTCCTGGAGCAGGGGCGGGTGATCGAGCGCGGTACCCATGCGCAGCTGCTGAGCACGGACGGACGGTATCGACGGATGTGGGACCGGGTCGAACCGGCCGGTGATCCCGCCCAGAAGAGCCCCGCCCAGAGGAGTCCCGCCCGGAACGGGCCCCGCGCCCGGTCGACAGCCGGGACGGATGAGAGGAGCAGACGATGACGAAGTCCCATCACCCGGAGAACCCGCCTCGCCCGAACCCCGGCGACCGACCGCAGAACGCTTTCACGCTGATGTACTGCGGCACGTGCGGCGGGGAGAGGGAGTCCGCGCTGCTCTCGGCCCTGAGCCGGGCGGTGGGCCGCTCTGCCCACGGAGTGCTGGCGCGCGCCACCTGCCTCTTCGGCGGCAGGTGTGGGGCCGCACGGGAGTCGAACGCGGACGGCCCCGTCGTCCTAGTGCAACGGTGCCATCGCGTCACCCGCGAGCCCCGAGGACACGTGGTGACCGTCGGACCGGTGCGGACGACCCCGGAGGTGAACGGACTGATCCGGTGGCTCGAGACCTCCGATCTCACGGTGGACGAACTCCCGCTGCCTCTCCGGCGAGCGCACTACGAGCGGGTGGCGTCGAGGAACTGATCGGGGACGTCGCCGCCGCTGTCAGTGGGAGGTTTCAGCGACGCAGCTGGCCGGCCAGGTCTGAGAGGGACGATGCCGTGACGTCCGGCGCCCTGAAGTATCCCGGGTAGGGCGCACCGTCCCTGGTGATCCAGGCGGTGCCGAGTCCCGTCCGAGCGGCGCCGTCGATGTCCCAGGGATGAACGGCGACGAGCATCGCGTCCCTGGGGTCGACGTCGCACCGGGCGAGAGCGTGCGCGTATGCCCTGCCGGCCGGTTTCCAGGCGCCGGCGTCCTCCACCGAGAGAAGTGCCTCGAAGTGCTCGAGTATCGATGCGCGGTCGAGGAGGCCTTCGGCTATCGCCGCCGAGCCGTTGCTCAGAGTCACCAAGCGGATCCCGAGGTCCGTGAGTGCGTGCACTCCATCTGGTACGTCTGAGTGCACGGGGAGGACCGAGAACCCGCTCATGATGTGCTGGACGGCCTCGTCCGGGTCGCGATCGAGCGGCGTGCTGTGGAGGCTGATCCGCAGGGACTCCGCGGCGAGGTGGCGAACGAGTCGCTCGCCGAGACGACCGTGAGGGCGAAGCCGTCCCGGAGAAGTCCTGCGAACCAGCTCGACGCCAGGTGAGCCGGCGCGCCGACGTCCTCGAACCGCCGGGCCATCGGCGACATGTCCGAGAGGGTCTCGTTGACGTCGAAGATGATGAGGGAAGGTGTCGGTGGCCCGCCCGGGTTCGCCGGGTGGTCCTGCCTCGCGAATCGCTCCCGAGAGAGCTCGTCGGTCATGGAACCCTCCTCGCTCAGGATCGGTGCTCGCTCAGGATCGCGCGGTCAGGATCGGTACTCGGGGTTCTCCCAGCCGAAGCGGGCCCCGGAGTCCCAGGCGGAGCGCTGGTTGCCCTCGCCGGGGATGCCGCCGGCCGCCTTGAGCAGCCGGGCCAGGTGCATCAGGTTCCAGGTCAAGAAGGTCGTGTTGCGGTTGGTGAAGTCGTTCTCCGGCCCACCGCTGCCGGGGTCCAGGTACGACGGCCCGGGGCCTACCTCGCCGATCCAACCCGCATCGGCGTTGGGCGGGATCGTGTAGCCGAGGTGTTGCAGGCTGTAGAGGATGTTCATCGCGCAGTGCTTGAGACCGTCCTCGTTGCCGGTGATCAGGCACCCGCCGACCCGGCCGTAATAGAGGTGCTGACCCTTGTCGTTGAGCATCCCGGACAGTGCGTAGAGACGCTCGATGACCTTCTTCATCACGCTGGAGTTGTCGCCCAGCCAGATGGGCCCGGCCAACACGAGGATGTCGGCCTCGAGAATCCGCGGGTAGATCTCCGGCCAGGCGTCCACGTCCCACCCGTGCTCGCGCATGTCCGGGTAGACGCCCGTGGCGATCGGGTGGTCGATCGCGCGGAGGATCTCCACCTCGACTCCGTGCCTGCGCATGATTGAGGCGCTCGCGTCGATGAGTCCCTGGGTGTGGCTGAGCCCGGGGCTGCGCGTGAGAGTGCAGTTGACGAACATCGCCCGCAGGCCGGCGAAGTCGGGCTCGCTCATCGGGACTCCTCGGCATCGGTGCGGGCGTGAATCCGAGCGTAATCACCAGCGGGGAGGTTCCTGCCGGTTTCGGTGACGAGATGGGAGGGGACAAATGAGAACGAGGCCCGAACCCCGTCCAAGGGTGGTCCCTTGGTCGACAGTTCGGACCTCGTTCGTACGGGGTGGCTGACGGGACTCGAACTCCCGTCCCGGGTGGCGCATCGACGCACATTCCGGGTCAGCGAACGGCCCCTGAGCTGAGCTTAGACGGCTTTCTTCGGGTCGATGTGTGCCTTGGTGTGCATTCCGGTGCAACGTCGGCATTGCAGAATGTGTTGCATGGCCCCCATAGTCGGCCGACCGAGCCGTCATCAATCGTTGCGCTCGGCGAAGTGCTGAGCCATCTTCCGGATGAGCTCCTCGACGTTCCCCATGCGATCAATCAGCCCGTACTGTCGGTAGCTCGGAAACGCGTCCAAGTGCCACCGGGGGACCTCCGGAAAGGCGAGCACGTCGACTGAGGAGCCGGGTTGTGGGTGGACGCCGGGTGGGGGAGTGATCGTCGTGAGCCTGGTCGTCTGCTCGTGGGTGACGTAGGTCAGCGTGTGGTCGCAGTCGTCGACCTGGGCGCCGGCGAGCCCTCGAATGGCGAATTCCACGCCGCGGACGTTCCAGGCGAACTCGTGGGCGAGGCGGTGACGGTCGATTTTGGCAACCTCGTGCAACCGCCAAAGTGCGTGGCCGTGTTCCCCCCGTCGGGAGGTTGTACGGCTGGGTCCGCTCTATCTCTTCGATCGAAATGGCCGAGAGGTGCTTGAGACGCCGCTTCGCCTCATTGGCGAACTTCTCGGGTGTCACGCTCAGTGGGTACTGCAGCTGTTCGTCCCCGGGGGTGGGCACTGCCTACTGTCTTTGACGGCGAGATGGTAGACGATCCCGTCAAGGGCGGAGCGAAGCTGGTGACCCCAGTCGCTGAACGCGGGTGCGACGTCGACTGGGAATGGCTCCAGGGCCCGGGCGAGCACCAAAATCTCCTCGCCGCTCAGCTCAATAGTGGCCTCGATGGGCCGGCCACCGCAGTGTGCACTGGCGAGGTCGAACACTTCGGTGCGGTGGCGGCCTGCCCGGTCTACTTGGCGGAAGATCTCGGCAAAGTCAGGGGTGGCCATACCGGTTCACGGTACGGCGGAAGCGACCGGAGCTCAGGGATTCAAGTCTCACCGAGGGCCTGCTGGCTGATCGGTCCGGGTGTGAACCCGCGACTCTAGCCACTCCTCGACGTCGGCGCGGCGGTAGCGGACCCAGCGGCCTCCGTCACGAACCGTGGCCCCATGCCCCGGTACCGCCACTGCGCCAGCGCAGTCACCGTCATATCGAGGTCGTCGGCGAGCTGTTCAGGGGTGAGGAGTTCTTCGATCATGGACATCGAGTCCTACTTTTGGGTGGCGTGTCGTCGACAGGAGACGAAGTCTCGGCATCCCCGTAGCTACGCAGCGCATGTCCGCTCTACGACAAGTTGGCCTGCTGAACCTTCTAAAGGAACGCCGCTGGGGCCCGGGTGGGAGGCCGCGGAGGCGCCGTCCGGTCGAGGCGTTGCTACGGGTCTAGCGAGTGCGCTCCTTGCGAGGGCGGATCCTCTCCGGCTCTACAAGTCCTCCGATTCCCCAAACCCGCCAGTGATCGAAGCTCGAGCCTGGGGGGTCACTGAGGTCTGGGCACCGCTGCATGGTGGCGAAGATGGTCCCTTGGGGAAGCTCTGCTGAATCCATCACCCGGAGGTTCACGCCCGGGTCCGGGGGCAACTTGATGTACGCGATTTCTGGGGAGGCGTAGATCGGGCGGGTAGCCATTCCCCGGTCGGCCAGTTGTTTCGCTAGGTCCTTCTGACCGCGTTTGAAGTACTTGAGAGTGTCCGGGACTACGACAAGTGGCAGCAGATGTAGGGCGGTGGGGTCTTGGATGACTGCAGCAAATGTCGTGTAGCAGTTAAAGATTCCGGCGTTGCCTTCACCGTTGATGTCACGGAGCGAATCTGCTTGGCGCCCCTCGCCCGACAAGTAGGCGCTGCCCCACTTGTGGTTGAACTGGAGGGCGGTGAGTGCTTCTGCCGGCTTGTAGAGGTGGAGACCTGGATAGTCGATCCGCAGCACGGCCTTATCTCCACTAACGAGCATGTGGGCCCCCGAGTCTTGATAGAGAGCTACGAGGAAGTTGTCGTCGGGGTCATCGCACACGTGCGGCACCTCGTCAGAGTGCCTGTCATCCAGCCAAGTGGCGAGAAGGCTAAGTGCGTCGACGAAGATCTCGACTTCCTCGAGGGATAGCCAACGGCGAAACCTCTCCCGCTCTAGTCGGGATTCCAATTCGTGGCACAGATGATCCGACATGATCATCTCGACACCGCCTGACCGGACTCGATCTAGAAGCTGGGCTGGAGCGCCTCGAGGGCTCAGGGCTGCCGAAATGAGGGCGTTTGTGTCGATAACGACTCTCGGCCTTGACACGCGCAGCTACTTCCTGTGCGCAGCATCTGCGGTGCTGTGCTCTCTGCGCTCGCGACGCATCAGCTCAGTCTCCGCCTGCACCTCTGCGTAGGCCTGTTCGTCAGAAAGAGGGCCTCGGCGGGCAACGGTAGACGCAACCGCAGCGAGTGCGCCGCCAGCCAAGACTGCATCGCCCTGGCCTTCCCTCTCGCCGAACTTCTTGTTCAACCGCCGGCGGGCCGCGTCCTGTCGTGAGGAGTACCCCATAACGCCTGTCCTTCCAAGCTATGTCTATCCAGACTACGCGGGTCCCGCCCGGCCATATCCGGCTTTACTGACCGAGTAAGCGAGCTGTAGACCACGACCGGCGAGGCGGCGGTCACTGGGACCTCACCTGACCGCCGATCGCTGTTTCGAGGCCGCGGGTGATGCGGGAGACGACCTGGTCGCCGATCGCCATGGGGTCGGTGGCGCCGTTGACGTTGACCGTCATGTCCACGTTGATCACCTTCTCGCCGCGCTCTCCGGTGCCAGTGGCCGCGCCGCCGCCGGTGGTGTCGGTGGTGATGCGGGTGGCCTTCGTCAGCTCATCGCTGGCGACCACTCCAGTCGGGACGGCCACATCGGGGGTGGCGCCGTCTGGGGTGGCTATGGCGGCGTCGAGCTTGGCGAGAGTGTTCTTGTCGAGGGTGACCAGGCCGGAGTCTCAGACCAGCTCGGGTGCCTTCTACAGCCCTTGAGTTCGATGAGGCCGCCGAACTCGTCGGCGAGCTCGGACAGGAAGTTCCCTTCAACTTGGCGGCGCATCTCGTCGGGAGTGGCGAGCCGCTTGTCCTCGGCGACGCGCACCGAGTCGCCGTTGGCCCACGCCTCGGCGGAGCGTTGCATGCCCTGGGTTACGCGCTCCCACTCGACACCGGATTGCAGGGCCCCGGCGAGGGCCGGGTCGACGGTCTTCTTCTGCAGGAACCCCTCACCGACCGCGACACCACCCTGGTCGTAGCCGATGCCGTTGCCGATGTCCATGTAGTGGCCGCTGCGGCGTCAACCTTGCCGAAGGCCGCGGCCGCTCCGGACGCGGCGCCGTCTGCTCGTCGACCGGCGGTCTCGGCGGCTTGCCCGATGCCGCCCATGCAGGCTTGAGCATTGGCCTCCATGCGAGCGAAGGCCTTGTCGAAAGTGGCCGCGATCTTCTCGAGCGTCGCATTGATCTTCGCGATGAGCTCGGCAGAGACGCCCGAAGCATCCGCCTCGAACTCGATCCTTGCGCGTCCCTGTGCCGTAGACATAGCGGCACGGTACGAGCCGCTAGTGACCTGATCAGACGGGGTTTGCGACCCGTTCAGGGGCGACGTGACCGCGAGCGTCTACCGCAAGCGCGGAAACCCAGCGGGCCAGGCCGAGGCTTTGGTGCTCGCCGAGCGGGGCGCGGGTGGCTAGTCCATAAAGGCCATGCGCCAGGCGCAGTCGAGCCCTGACCGCAGGCGGGCCCGTGAGTCCCCGTCGTGCACGTCTGCCTCGCGGACCGGGTATTTAAACATCGCCGTGTTGGGGAGCTTCGGCTCAAAGACGTGCAGCACCCACCCTGGATCCTGGCCCTCGACGATCTGGTACTCGACTCGCGCTCCCTCGAACTTGATTCCCTCGACGATGTAATCCAGCCGGCTGTCCGGGCACTGCTTCTGCATGCGCCAATTGGATCACGCCGACCGGGGTTTGAGACCCGCCCCAGATTCACCGTCGATAATCGGTGCCACTTGGCGATACTTGACCACGCAACGGGCAAGGGGAACTAAGTTTGTCTTCATGCGAGCCATAGCAACTGCTGCATTCTTGGCCCTTAGCCTCATGGTGGTCGGGTGTGGGGACGAAGACGACTTCGACTGGAGCAACTCTCCGCTGGAGCCTTACGAGTGCGAGTCTCTTCGGCAGATGCTTGAGGCAGATCCAGGAGGTGGAAACGCCGCAAGCTACGAAGATCAGCTCGATGAGCGGTGCTGAATTCTCGCGAGTAGGGCCACGCCCGACCCCGCCCATAGTCGGGCGTGGAAGTCAACAGCGCCGCTCGGATTCGACGACCGGTCTCGATGCGTTGACACCCCGGCGCAGTCGTTAAAGGGTGTGCCTATGAGACCGATTGAAGTAATGGACGACGACGAGCTACGCCCCCACCTCGCGGGCCTACGGCGCTCCTGGGATATCTGTATCCAAGAAAACGACTTGGCCACAGCCGGCTTCCTCCAGAGGGAGATCCCCCGGGTCCAGGCAGAGATTGACCGCCGCGGAGCGTAGTCGGTCATTTTATGAATGAAGGCGGGATAGAGCCACGACTGAGGGGCGTGAAAAGGTCCCGGCCCAGATTCGCGGAGCAACTCCACTACGAGATGCGATCCACTGGGGAACAATTCCAGGAACTGGCCCCCGATGTCTAAGGAAATACCGTGTCACCCGCCACCCACCTCGCCGAATTCCACGCTTCGGACGTCGATGACCTGCATGCCGGGCTGGCCGAGGAGGCGCACCGACACGACGAGTCGGACGGCGAGCGCAATGAGCCAATGTTGCACTACTACCCCGTGCGGCAGCGCACCGCGTTCGTCACCGAAGTACCACCAAGGGATGAGCATTTGCACCGCCGACCCAATTACGCCAGCTAAGAGTCTCAGCACGACGGGACGGAAGGATCGCAATGACCCGCTCACGCACCATCCAGCCCTACGCGCTATGGGGCGTCAACCGCATCTGGCAGGACTTCGAGGTCGTCGGAGAGTCGAACTACCTGCCTGCGATCCGACGGGCGTGGAACCGCACCCCGAAGTCCGAGTACAACGATGTTCGGGTGGACCTGGAACTGGTCCCCGAGCCGGACAATCCATACGACGACCGTGCCATCTCCGTCCGCTACCAGGGACTCATCGTTGGCTACTTCCCGAAAGAGACCAACCTTGACTGGTGGCCCGTCGTCGCTCGCGTCGCGGCGACCGGGCTCACTGCGGCCGCACCAGGCCGGATCTGGTACCAGAAGTCCGCCGGATTCGAGACCGGCAGCGTGCGCCTCGGACTGGGCGAACCTGACCTGAGCTTGCCGCTCAACGATCCGCCCTCCCAGCCCCACAACCTCCTGCCCTCCGGCAACGTTGTCCAGGTAACTAAGGAAGCCGACCACTTTGATGTGCTCGCCGACTATGTCCCACCAAGCGGTGCCGGCGCGCTGTACGTGACCCTTCACAAGGAAGAGATCGTCTCCTCGAGGTCGCGGCGGGTCGTAGCCGAGGTGCGCCTCGACGGTGAACGGGTTGGAGAACTCACTAAGGCCACCAGCGAGAAGTTCCTGCCTGCGATCGTGCACAACACCGACCGCGGGCTGGCCACGGCGGTTCGAGCCGCGATCAAGGGTTCCGGAGTCGCCGCGGAACTCACCATCCGCGCAGCCAAAGCCCACGAGCTGGACGACGCCGCCTTGGACGGCCCAGCGGTGCGGCTGCCCAGCCTCACTCCCTACGATCCAAACGCGCAGTACCTAGTACCGAATACCTACGGCCAGACCACCACCGCAGCGCGTGCTCGCTCGATCCGAGAGGAGAAGCAGCGTTTCGGCCGAGGCACGGCTATCGGCCACGACGCAGAGGCTCGCACGCCGTCTACACCGCAAGTCAAGATCCAGCGCACCTTGGCTCAGCCACCGCGGTCACAACCGGCTGGCCATTCGGCGCCGCCCCCGAGATCGCCTGAGCCCAACCATGCCCCGGCTTCGCCGCCGGCCGCGCACGTGGCGAGACCGCCGCTGTCC
This sequence comes from Dietzia sp. JS16-p6b, assembly GCF_003052165.1. Taxonomy (NCBI): domain Bacteria; kingdom Bacillati; phylum Actinomycetota; class Actinomycetes; order Mycobacteriales; family Dietziaceae; genus Dietzia; species Dietzia sp. JS16-p6b. The sequence continues at coordinate 1,164,573 of NZ_CP024869.1, forward strand.
CCGCGGCCAGCACCGACGACGCCCCCGCTTGTCCCGTACGGTGCCTCTTCGCACGGCAATGCTCCGCTGCCCGTGGCGAAGTCCCGCAAGAACACGAAGGGGAGCGGCCGCGCTCTCGGCCTGGCCGCCGCAACGTTCTTCGCCGCATTCGCGCTGGGGATCCTAATCTCCGGACTCGGATCTCCCGGCGGCGGCGCCATCGTCTGGCTGCTTGGCGTTCCTGTTGCGATCGGCGTCGGAATTTGGGGGCGACGGGCCGCCAGTGTCTCCGCCAAAGAGAACCAGGACCCGGGCAACGGGTGGAAAGGGTCGTGAGAACTGGCCGTCCACCGCTCCTGGATGCTGCAGGCCACCGGCGGGGCCCGCTGCCTCAGTGGACCAGGATCTTCGCGCCGGTAGGAGGTTCGGCTTTGGCGACAGCTGGGATGGTGCTTCGGAGACTGGCCGGGCTGCCTTCGCGTGGGTGTAACTCTGCAGCTCGGCGAGTGCGTACGGGGTGGGAGCGATTCGACTCTTCGCCCTTGGGTGATCTCGTGCTCGCTTTATCCATGTGCGTTGTACTCGTCGGGGTTGGGGTGGCGATAAGCGGCGTCTACCATGATTTGGCCTTTGTCGTGCGTCGAGACGATCTTGCATCGGGGATCTTCGCCCTGGCCGGCGTTATGGGAACCATGGCTGGTTTCGTGGCTGCGGTGATGGTGTTCTTGGGCACCTCGGGATTAGCGGTCGAACGAATGAGGCGGCAGGTTGGAGTTCGCCTTCCAAACGCGCTCGCCTTCTCCGTCTTCATCTTGTTCCTCGCAGCAGTTGCCACCGCGATCTGTGGCGTCTTCGCGGACGGCTGGGTGGCGCGAGGCATCGTGGTGGGCAGCGTGTTGACTTCTCTGGGTGTGGTGGCCATGGTGACGTTCACCATCTGGGCAGCGTTCTATCGGGACATTCGAGACGAGGGGATCTCGGACGAGGATCGAACCGAATCCGTGTAGTTCCTGTTCGAGACGCATTCATGTCGTATCCGGCAATGCGTAATCGCCGCTACCATCGGGTGTGATGTGGGCGGGTCCTGCGCTCTCAGGAAGCTAGTCAGGAGTGCGGTAGGTATTGCCTGTGTTACCCGTTCTCACGTTCCTCCACGTCAGCGAGACGACGGCGTAGCTCGATCACCTCGAACTCAAGATCACCGAGCGCCCGGTACAACGCAATCCCAAGGGAGTGGTGGGTAGGAACGACCATCCGCACCTTCTTCACCTCGTCCCACACTGCCGACGCTATCGGCAGATCGTCGGGACGCTGGACCTCGTACGGCTCAGACTCTCGAAAACCGGTGCCCGACTTCCACGCGTAACCCATGTCCAGAAGGTAATCCGGCCCTTCCGGTTTTAGAGTGCATTGATCCGGTCCTGAAGCTGTCCGGAGTGGATCAGTGACCGCAAGATGTAGTGCTTGAGGTTCCGGAAGCCCAGGGCGATTCCGCGGAGGTGCTCGAGGCGTCCGTTGATGGCTTCGACGGGGCCGTTGGAAGCGCCCACGTCGAAGTAGGCCAGGATCTCCCGATGCCGCTTCCACAGCGAACGGCCGAGCTGCGCGAGCTCGGGGAGTTCGGCGGGTACACCGGCCCGGATCGACTTGAGGAGCTTGTACATAGCGATCTTGCCCTCCCGCTTGCCCGAGGCTTCGTAAGCAGTGATGAGTCGCTGGTAGACGCCGTAGGTGACCTCCACCGCCGCGTGCGCGTCATGGGCGGTGAACGCTTGGAACAGGCGCATCTTCTGCTTGTCGGTCAGCAGTTCAGCGCGGGTTCGCAGGGTGCGGCGGATGCCGTACAGCGGGTCGCCCGTGCGGCCCCGGTGCCCGGTGGTGGCCTGCTGGATGCGTTGGCGGCACACGGTGAGCTTGTCGGCGGCCAGGTGCACGACGTGGAACGGGTCCATCACCGTCCGGGCAGCGGGCACCGCGCTGGCGGCGGCGGTGTGGTAGCCGGCGAACCCGTCCATCGTGACAACCTTGACCCGGTCTCGAAACACCTGGTCACGGGCGTCCAGCCACTCGGTGAGGACCTTCGCCGAACGGCCCGGGACCATGTCCAACAGGCGAGACGGGCCGGTGCCGTCCACGACCGGGGTCAGGTCGACCAGGACGGTGACGAACGCACTGCTGCCGTCGCCGCGCACGTGCTTCCATTTGTGCTCATCGACACCGAGAACGCGGACTCCGTCGAAGTGTCCGGGCTGCTCGTAGACCATCGTGCGAACCTCCGAGACCGCCAGGTCATTGACCAGGTCCCACCCCAGCCCGAGGGCCTTGGCCACGGCGGACACGCTGGTGCGGTCGATCGCCAGACGCTGCAGGATCCAGCGGCTGCAGCGGCGGGTGGTCTTGGCCCGCGGCTCGGCCAACGCCGGCATCCGCTGCTGGAAGATCCTCGTAGCGCACTCGGTGTTGTCGCAGGTGAAGCGCGGTACCCGCACGTGCAGTCTGGTGGGATGCCCGACGATCGGTAGATCCGTGACCTTCCGCTGGACGTGGTCCCGCAAACGGCCCGCCATCCCGCACTCGGCGCAGATCGGGTCGAGTGTGACCGGGGCGCAGAACAGGTGCGTGAGCTCGTCAGCCACAGCGGCGTCGGTGATGGTCACCCCGAGCTCGACGGTGCGGCAGATGGTGTCGGCGAGCAGGCTGGCGGTAGCGTTCAAAGCGGGTCCTGGGGATGCGAAGTGCTGGTGTAGGAACTTGCATCTTCACACGCCCCAGGACCCCTACATCTTGTGCCTCACCGCATCACCGCAGCATCCCCGCTACGCACTCCGGATCCGGAAGAGCCGGTAATCCGGAGACCGGCCACGATCGGCGTCTTTGATCGGATTCACTTGTGCCGACGCCCCGCTGTCGATCCGCATGAGTTTCACGGCCGAAGTGCATCGACGCAGGTGTTTTACTAGCGCGGATTGATCGCCACCCGCAAGCCCGCCTGCCCCAACTCGAGCCGCGCAACCTGATCTGAAGACGCCTCGACCGTGCTCCTCGTGTGATCGACACTGACGAGTCAACGGTTGCGTCCCTGAGGGCGTGGCGGGCGCACCGCGGATCCCTGTCTCTCGACTTCGTGCGGGGCGGCGGCCCCTTATTCGGAGATCTGGAGGCCAGCGTGCGGAACGTGAACTCCGTGTCGCTGATGTTCACCCACCGAGTCCGCAAGGCGCGGAAGGCGCTCAGAGCGGAACCCCTGCCGGCGCTCACCCTTCACGGCGGCAGACACACCCGCGCGACGTTGCTGCTGGAGGCGGGGGAGAACCCGAAGGTGGTCCAAGAGAGGCTCGGGCACGCCTAGATCACCATCACCATGGACATCTTCGCCCGCGTCACCGAAATGATGCAGCGCAGCGCGGTGGACCGATTCGGTGCCCTGCTCGGCGGCTATGAACGACCGCTGCTGCAGGAACCGTTGCATGGGCCAAAATGAAAACGGCGGGCGACCCGCACAATGTGCAGGTCACCCGCCGCTTCCGGTGGGGGTGGCTGACGGGACTCGAACCCGCGACAGCCAGGATCACAACCTGGTGCTCTACCAACTGAACTACAGCCACCATCGCCGTCCTCGCGAACAGCGTTGACGATGTTACCCGGTCTGAGCCCCGGTCAGGAAATCGGGAGGTGTCGACGCGGACCGGACCCGCGCACGGGCGGCAGGGGGCTCAGTTGACCGCGGGCAAGGCGCCGGCTGCGGCGCGCACCTCGTCGGTGGTCGGACCCGGTTGCGGGACGAACGCCGTGGCGCGGTAGTACTTCAGCTCGCGGATCGACTCCTTGATGTCTGCCAGGGCACGATGGGACATGCCCTTCTCGGGCTGGCCGAAGTAGATGCGCGGATACCAGCGGCGGCACAGCTCCTTGATCGAGCTCACATCGATCATCCGGTAGTGCAGGTAGGAGTTGAGCTCGGGCATGTCCCGGGCGAGGAACCCGCGATCGGTGCCGATCGAGTTGCCGGCGAGGGGAGCGGTCCCGCTGACCGGGACCCAGGCGCGGATGTAGTCCAGCACCTGCTTCTCGGCCTCCGCCACCGTCACAGCGGAGGCGCGGATCTCCTCGGTCAGCCCCGACGAGGAGTGCATGTCCCGTACGACCGGCAGCATCGCGGCCAGTTTGGCGTCGGAGGCGTGGATGACGATGTCCACGCCGTCGCCCAGGACGTTGAGTTCGGAGTCGGTGACCAGTGCCGCGATCTCCACCAGCGCGTCGTTCGCGGTGTCGAGGCCGGTCATCTCGCAGTCGATCCACACGATCCGGTCGTTCTTGGACTCCTTGTGGGGCGTCGGGCTCGACGTCGCGACAGGGGTGGGATCGGCGCTCGACTCTGGCATCGCTCGACTATATCGCCGCAGCGTTCCAAGCTTCGTCCCACGTCTGCGGCCCCCCACCACCGCGTCGAGCCTGCAGGCGTCTGGAGCACCGCCGTGTGGCAGCTGACGTCCTCAGTAGGGTGGGGATATGCCCTCGTCCGCGGCCGACCCCGAAAACTCACCGTCGATGGCAACCGATGAGTGGAACTTGCGATTCCTCGCGGAGATGGGACAAATCCTGGCGGAACGCCCCGGAACGGAGTTCGACTCTCCCGGGGCCGTTCGCTACAGGGTGGAAGAACTGGCACTGACGGGCGGATTCGTAAGACTGGTCTGGGCTTTCCCTGGCGCTCCGGACACGGGGAAGCGCTCGGTCCGCGTCGGACGGTTCATGAACTTGGTGGACTTGCGAGGCGGGTTCTCACCGGATGATCCAGACATCGTTGCCGGGGCAGTACTGCTCAACGATTTCTATCCAGCTCACCCCCCAGCGGAGGACCGTGAGCACGCAGACGGCATTCGTTGGCTAGGGCCGCCGCCTCCCTAGCAGCCGGGCCATGCTTGGCAACTGCCGGAGACTGCTCGCGAGGTCGGCCGATCAGGCCTCGGCCTGCCCCTCGCCGAGCTTGGCGTAGAACCGTCCCACGATCGGGGCCATGACCCCGCGCGGGGTGTAGTTGCCCGCCACCGACATCGCCTGGCCCAGGGGTCCCGGGACCACGCGCATCTTGTTCCGGGCGAGCGCGTCCAGCGAGATCCGGGCGGTGTACGTGGTGTCCACCCAGAAGCGGTCGGGGACCAGGCGGTCGACGAACGTCTTGTCCTCCTCGGCGATCTCCTCGGTGCGCACCGGGCCGGGCGCCAGCAGCGTGACGTTGACCCCGGAGTCCTTGAGCTCGCCGCGAAGTGACTCGGAGAAGGTGTTGAGGAACGCCTTGGTCGCGGCGTAGGTGGCGTTGTTGGGGATCGGCATGTTGCCGGCCGCCGAGCCGACGTTGAGGATTGCGCCCGAGCGACGCTCCACCATTCCGGGCAGGACCGCCAGGACGAGGTCGTGGCAGGCGACGGCGTTGACCTGCACTTGGCTCTTCTCGTAGTGCGGATCGAGCGTGGCGACCGGGCCGAATGAGGCGATGCCGGCGTTGTTGCACAGGATCGAGACCTCGCGGCCCGCCAGTTCCTCCAGAAGCGGGGCCCGCTCGGCCGGATCGGACAGGTCGCAGGCCCGCACCTCGACCGTCACCGGGAACCGGCTCTCCAACCGCTCCTTGAGCTCCTGCAGCACCTCGCCGCGCCGCGCCACGACGATCAGCGAATGCCCGCGGCGGGCCAACTCGGCGGCCAGCGCCATGCCGATCCCGGAGGAGGCGCCGGTGACGACAGCACGATTCGTCGCGGTGGGCAGGGGAAGCGGCATCATGCGTCCTCGGGTCAGGTGGTCAGGGCCGAGGGTGAGCGTACCGGCGAGGGTGGTGAACGGGGGAGTCGGAGACGCCTCCCGGTGCGGCGCCGGCGATCAAGGGCACCGGTCACCGGCGGTGGGAACCGGGACGGCACCACGCCGGCGGAAATGGACCCGCCACCTGCGCTCGCGAGGCCACTGACGAACCGCCAGCCACTAGGTTCTAGGGCGTGAGCAGCACCGGGACACCGCCCCCTCCAGAGACCGCCACCTCGTCGTCGTCGCCCGATCCCCGCCCCGCCACCCGCGGCCAGGTCTTCTCCTGGGCGATCTGGGACTGGGGCTCGGCGGCGTTCAACGCGGTGATCGTGACCTTCGTCTTCTCCGTGTATCTCACCGACTCGGTCGGCGCGGACCTCGACGGCCCGTTCTCGGCCGCGACCTGGCTGTCCATCGCGATCGCGCTGGCCGGGTTGGTGATCGCGGTGACCGCGCCGGTGATGGGCCAACGGGCGGACCGGGGCGGGCGTCGCCGACGCTCGCTGGCGATCTGGACCTATCTCACGGTGGCGTTGACCGCGCTGATGGTCCTGGTCGACGCGGACGCGCCCTATCCGTGGTTCTTCGTGGGATTGTTGCTGCTCGCGCTGGGGTCCATCACGTTCGAGTTCGCCGAGGTGTCCTACTTCGCCATGCTGCGGCAGGTCTCCACCCCGGCCACCGTGGGGCGGGTGTCGGGCTTCGGGTGGGCGATGGGCTACTTCGGCGGGATCGTGCTGCTGCTCACCGCGTTCCTCGGCTTCATCTCCGGCGACGGCGACGAGCGGGGCCTGCTGGGCATTCCGACCGACGGCGGCCTCAACGTGCGCCTGGTGTGCCTGGTCGCGGCGGTGTGGTTCGCGGTGTTCGCGTTGCCCGTGCTGCGGTCGGTGCCGGAGAACCGGCCCCGGGCGAGGTCTGGCGACGACGACGAGGTGGCCTTCACCGAGTCCTATCGCATCCTCTGGCGGGACCTCAAGGCCCTGTGGCGCCGGGACCCGCGGACCGTGAAGTTCCTCGTGGCCAGCGCCATCTTCCGCGACGGGCTGGCGGGGGTGTTCACCTTCGGGGCGATCCTGGCGGTCACGGTGTACGGGCTCGCGCCGGGGGACGTGCTGATCTTCGGGGTGGCGGCCAACGTGGTGGCGGCGTTGGGCGCGGCGGTGGCGGGGGTCGCGGACGACCTGGCGGGGCCGAAGGCGGTGATCATCGGTTCGCTCGCGGCGATGCTCGGCACCATGACGGTTCTGTTGTTTGTGGACGGCACCGCCATGTTCTGGCTCTTCGGCCTGCTCATGTGCCTGTTCGTGGGCCCGGCGCAGTCGGCGTCGCGGTCCTTCCTCGCCCGCCTCGCGCCGCCCGGCGGTGACGGCCAGATGTTCGGCCTCTACGCCACCACCGGACGCGCGGTGTCGTTCCTCGCCCCCGCGCTGTTCGGTCTGTTCACCTGGGGTTTCGGCACCGACCGGGCGGGAATCGCCGGCATCGCGCTGGTCCTGCTGGTGGGTCTGGTCCTGCTGCTGCCTGTGCGCACCCCGACCCGCGCCGAGACGTCGACCACCTGGGCCGGCACCGCCTGATCGCGGCGCCGTCCTGACTGGTCGCGGCACCCTGCCGCCTGGCCTGCCCAGTGCCCCTCTGCCTGGCCTGCCCAGCACCCCCTGCCTGGCCTGCCCAGCACCCCCTTGACTTGTGCGCCCCCTTCGGCCTGCGTGTCGAAAGTGCATACTCTCGGCTGACCTGCGCGGCGCTACTGGTCCATAGAGGACACACAAGGCTGGGCGGACCTTCGGGGGCCGGCACCACTCGGCCTCCAGGGTGGGTTGATGGCCGCCGGGGCGGCAGGCGGGCCCGCCGGGCTCGCCGGGTCCCGTGCCGGTCGCCCTGAAGTGCGCGGGCGCAATGGTCCCGAGCCGCCGCACAAGTGTGCGGAATGCGGTCGAAGAGGACGCATAGGCCGAAGAGAACGCATAGGCCGAAGAGGACGCATAAGCAGGAGGCGCGAGGTTGAGGTGCGAGGTTGAGGCGCGAGGCTGAGGCGCGAAGTGGTGGGGCCGGGGGGCGGGGCAGGGAGGCACCGGGGCAGGCCGCCCCCCCCGGCGACTAGAGCGCTCCGGACGTGAGCAAATCGAGCACTCCGGCGGCGTCGTCGGCGATAGCGGAGAACCCGGCTTCACGAAGTTCGGCGTCGCCGATACCGCCCGTCCGCACGGCTACCGAGCGGATGCCCAGTTTGCCGGCCGCGATGGCGTCCCACGTCGCATCGCCCACCATGATCGCGTCCGCGGCGTCGACGCCCGAGCGCTCGAGGGCGATCGCCACGATGGTGGGATCGGGCTTGGCCTGGTCGACGTCCTCGCCGGTGGTCACGGCGTCCACGTGGTCGTCGACATCGAGAAGCTCCCGGGCCTGCTCGAACTCCGACGGTGCCGCCGAGGTCGCGAGCACGACGATCCACCCCCGCTCCTTGGCGCCACGGATGAGGTCGCGGCCACCGGGGAGCAGGCGCAGCGTCGCCTCCGCGTAGTACTCAGAATGCAGATCCTTGGCCCGGCTCGCCACGCGTTCGCGGTCCTCGTCGTCGTCGACACCTGCGAGATCCAGGAGTTCGTCCACCAGCGTGGACCCGTCCTTGCCGATCCGGTGGTGCACCTCCACGAACGGCACCGGCGCGCCGGCCTCGGCCAGGGCGCGGTGCCAGGTCCAGACGTGGACGTAGGTGGAGTCGACCAGGGTGCCGTCGACGTCGAGGAGGAGGGCGCGCGGTGTAGTGGTCATGCGTCCGACCGTGCACCGCCCTCGGGAGGCCGGCAACCGGTGGCCCCCGCCCGGGTGTCAACCGGTGGCCCCCGCCCGGGTGGCGACCGGTGGCGACAAGCCCGGGCCCGGCGCACCCTCGGAGCCATGACACGTTTCGGATACACGCTCATGACCGAACAGTCCGGCCCCAAGGAACTGGTCCGCTACGCCGCCAAGGCCGAGCAGGCGGGATTCGACTTCGAGGTGGCCTCGGACCACTACTTCCCGTGGCTGTCCTCGCAAGGCCACGCGCCGTACGTATGGAGTGTCCTGGGCGCCGTGGCTCACGTCACCGAGAGGGTGGACCTGTGCACGTACGTCACCTGCCCGATCCTGCGCTACCACCCCGCGGTGGTGGCACAGAAGGCCGCGACCGTGCAGATCATGTCCGACGGCCGGTTCATGCTGGGCATCGGCGCGGGGGAGAACCTCAACGAGCACGTGGTGGGTCAGCGGTGGCCCTCGGTCGACGAGCGACACGAGATGACGGTGGAGGCTCTGGAGGTCATCGGCGAACTGTTCGACGGCGGCCTGGTGACCTACTCCGGCGAGCACTTCCGCGTGGACTCGGCCCGGCTGTGGGACCTGCCCGAGAAGCGGGTGCCGATCGGCGTGGCAGCCGGCGGGGAGAAGGCCGTCGGCCGGCTCGGGCCGCTCGCCGATCACCTCATCGCCACCGAGCCGGAGCCCGCCCACATCGAGAACTGGAACGCGCTCGAGGGACGGAAGAACATCGGTGACGGTGCCCGGGCCATCGCCCAGATCCCCATCAGTTGGGATCCCGAGTCCGAGAAGGCGGCCGTCGAGCGGGCGCACGACCAGTTCCGCTGGTTCGCCGGGGGCTGGGCCGCCAACGCCGACCTGCCCACCACCGCCGGATTCGCCGCCGCCACCAAGTTCGTCCGCCCCGAGGACGTGGCCGAGCAACTTCCCTGCGGTCCCGACCTGGACGCGATCGTCGAGAAGATCCAGCCCTACTGGGAGGCCGGGTACACGGACGTCGCGCTGATCCAGATCGGCGACTCCACCCTGGACCGGTTCCTCGAGGAGGCCGCCGAGCCGCTGCTCGCGCGGTTGCGGGAGGCCTCCCCGAACTGAGGCAGGCCGATCCCCGCCGTCGAATGGCTGGCGGGCCTCTCTCGGGCGGGGCCTGCTGGATGGCGGGGCGCGGTTCTAGTCGCCGGCTCCGGGCAGGTAGTCGTTGGTCGTGGCGGCGGCACCGTCGACCTCGGTCTCCAGCAGCCCGTTCTGGTACATCCACCTCGCGTATGCCGCCCAGTCCTCGTCCGACTGCCGACCGAAATCGTCCTCGGGTAGCAGCTCGAGCGTGGCGTCGATCATCATCTCCAGGATGTCCGGGTCGTAGGAGCCCTGGGTCTCGGGGGTGAGGGCGTCGATCGCGACCTGCCGGTCCCGCAGCGCCGCGGCCTGACCCTCCGCGGTCCCCGCGAGGAAGTGCCGCACCCGCTCGGCGTAGTCGGCGTCGTCGGCGAGGCGGGTCGGGTTGGCGATGATCACCAGTTCCGCGTAGTCCGGCACCCCGAGTTCGGTGGCCGGCAGCACCACGACGTCGCCCTGAGCGGTGAGCTCGACGCCCTCGATGTTGCGGAATGCTCCGAAGATCGCGTCGACCTGGTCGGTGAGGAGCGCCTGGTTGAGGCTCTGCTGCACGTTGGGGGTGGAGATCGAGCCCGGGTCGACCCCGGCCTCCCGGGCGATGAAGTCCAGAGTCGGCTGTTGGGACGCCAGACCCGACAGCCCCACGGTCCTGCCCTCCAGGTCGGCCGCGGTGGTGATCCCGGACTCCGTCCTGGCGATCAGCGAGGTCAGCGAGGTGGGGATCAGGGCGGCCACCGAGATCACGTCGAGGCCCTGTTCCGCGGCGATGAGGGTGTCGGGCTCATACGAGATGGCCAGGTCCGCCCGCCCCAGGGACACCTCCCGCGCGGCGTCGGCCGTGTTGGCGGGCGTCATGAACGTCACGTCGACGCCGGCGTCGCCGTACGCGCCGGTGTGCTGCGCGGTGTACAGCGCCACGTGATCGGGATTGGGGCTCCAGTCCAGCAGGACACTCACCGGTGCGGCTCCGGTCTCGGTCGTGTCCGCATCGTCCGAAGCCGCCTGGCATCCGGTCAGGGCCAGCGCCGCAGCGGCGGCGATCGCGAGCATGCGGACGCCGGGTCGGGTGACGCCCGTTCGGGTGACGCCCGGTCGGGTGACGGTCCGGCGTGGGGCCGCGCTGGTGGATGTGTGCGTCATGATGGGGTCCTTTCCCCGGTGGGGGTGTTCCACGGGCAGATGAGTCGTTCGAGGATGGTCACGGTGGCCAGCAGGACGCTGGACATGATCGTCAGCACGACCACCTGGGCGAAGACGAAGTCCGTCTGGAGACGCGGGATGGCCTGCAGCATGAGGTACCCCAGGCCGTTGGTCGACCCGGTGTACTCGGCGAACACCGCGGCCACCGGCGCGAACGTGACCGAGACGCGCAATCCGGCGAACCCGCGGGGCGCGGCGGACGGCAGACGAACCCGCCAGAAGAGCGACCACCGGGTGGCGTGCAGGCTCCGCAGCGTGTCGATCACCCGGGCGTCGACGGCCCGCACGCCGGAGAGGAGGTTGAGGGCGACGGGGAAGAAACACAACAGGGCGACGACGATGACCTTCGGCGCCATCCCGTACCCGAGGGAGATCGTCAGCAGCGGACCTATCACGATCACCGGGATGGCCTGGGAGGCGACCAGCAGTGGGGTCATGGCCTGACCGATGGTGGGCACGAACGCGCTGATGATCACGACGATCACCGCGACGACCACTCCTAGCACCACACCCAGGAGGGTCTCGGAGGCGGTCAGCAGCGTGGCGGAACCGAGCCGGTCGGGCCAGGTGGTCACGAGCGAGTCGAGCACGGCGCCGGGCGCGGGGATGACGTAGGCCGGAACGAGTTCGAGCGCGGTGATCGTGATCCACGCGGCGAGGACCAGCAGGATCGTCACGCAGGCGGGAGCGGCGGATCGGAGGACTCGGACGGTCATGGGGCGGCTCCGCCGTCGGCCAGATGGGATTCCCGTGCCAGCGCGCGGAGGATGTCCTGGCGGGTCGCCGCGAATCCCTTGTCGCCGAGCAGGGCCTCGCGGGGGCGGTCGTCGCCGAACCACCCCGGCCAGGTGGACACCACGCGCGCCGGGGCGTCGGCCTCGTGCCGTGCCAGCAGGACCACACGTTCGGCGAGGAGCAGGGCTTCATCGACGTCATGGGTGACCATGACGAGGGTGGCCGGCGTCCCGGCGAGGGTCTCGCGCAGCCATTGCTGGACGTCGGCTCGGGTGATCGCGTCGAGCGCACCGAGCGGCTCGTCCGCCAGCAGCAGGGGTTTGCGAGCGAGCAGTGCGCGCGCGAGTGCCGCGCGCTGGCGCATGCCCGCACTCAGAGCCGACGGACGGGCCCCCGACCAGGCGCCCAGGCCCAGGCGGTCCAGCAGGTGCTGGGCTTCGGCGCGGGCCACGCGCCGGCGCTCCCGCTGATTGCGGAGACTGATCGCGACGTTGTCGAGCAGGGTCATCCACGGCAGCAGGCTGTCGCCCTGCGGCATCAACGCGCAGTGCTCCAGGCGCCGGCCGGGCCGGCGTTCGTCCAACACGGAGACGGTCCCGGTCGTCGGTTCGGTCAGGCCGGCGATCAGCGAAAGCAGCGTGGACTTGCCGCAGCCACTGCGCCCGACGACCGCGATGTGCTGGCCCACCGGGACGGACAGGCTGAGATCCGCGAGAACGGGCCGGCGTGCTCCCGGGTAGGTGTGGCCCAGACCGTCCAGCGCCACGGCCGGAACTGCGGGGCGACTCAGCACGGCGTGCACCAGGACCGCGGCGTGCACAGGGGTGGCCGCGTGCACCAGCGCATGTGACATCCCTCCGCTCGTGTGAACGAGTTCAGGTTCAGCGGGTGTGATCTCAGCCCCGTTCGGTAGGGGCACCCCGTGTCATCGACGCCGATCCTGTGGATCAGCTCGAAGTGCGAACCTACCACCCTGCGCTGCCCGGCGAGTGGTCACATATGCGCGGCTCCGGCGGATCCCCACCTGGGGAAACGTGAACAGAATCGACCGCGCGACGAGGGGGCCTGATGCCGAGGGCGGGCGTTGGCCAGCGGTGTGCTGCGGCCGGCGGTGTGCTGCGGGAGGCGGCAGGCGGCGGGCGTCGGACCGGTGCCACGCCGGTCAGCGCCGCCGACCTGCGCCGAAGTGTGCGCCCCCGAGAGGATTCGAACCCCTGACCAGCCGGGTAGAAACCGGATGCTCTATCCACTGAGCTACGGAGGCCTGCGACGCCCGCGTCCGGCGTCGCCGGAAGGATGATAGCCGATCCGGGGGTGTGCGCCGCAGCCGCGAATCGGCCCGTGGCGATCGGGTTAATACGATGGTGGCCATGACGTCGTCCAAGTCGACACCCGCCCGCGCCGGAACGCTCACGACCCGCAGCGTGGTGCCCGTCGTGATCCTGCTCGCGGTGGTGGCCGCCGCGGTGGTGATCCCGCTGTCGGGCATGTCCACGGAGGTGGCGCTCGCGCTGGTGGGCGTGCCGGACCCGGGCGTCCTCACCACGGCCGGGCTCCCGGCGGTCCGAGCGGTGGGCGAGCTGCTCGCCGCGGTGGCGGTGGGGACGGCCCTGTTCGCGGCGTTCTTCACCCCGCCCCAGAAGGACAAGACCCTCGACGTGGACGGGTACCGATCGCAGCGGATCTCCTCGTGGGCCAACATCTCGTGGGCGGTGGCCGCGGCTCTGCTCATCCCGCTGACCCTGTCGGACGTCTCCGGCCGCACGTTCTGGGCGGCGCTGCCTCCGGACCAGTGGATCGTGGCGATCAACCAGATCGACGTGGCCTCGTCCTGGCGGTGGGCGGCGGTGATCGCGCTGGTGGCCGGGATCGGTCAGCGGCTCACCGTGAGCTGGCGCTGGTCGGTGATCTGGTTGGGCGTGTCGGTGCTCTCGCTCCTGCCGGTGGCGGCCACGGGGCACGCCTCAGGGAGCACCGCGCACGACATCGCCACCAACTCGCTGATCATCCACCTGTTCGCCGCCGCGTTCTACGTGGGCGGGCTGGTCGCCGTGCTGGCCCACACCATGCGGGGCGGCTCCCGCGTGGCCCTGGCCCTGCGCCGCTACTCGGTGGTGGCGACCATCGCGATCATCGCGCTCGGGTTCTCCGGCATCATCAACGCGCTCGTGCGGCTGCACCCGGCCGACCTGTTCTCCTCCACCTACGGGCTGCTCGTGGTGTCCAAGGCGCTCCTGCTGGTCCTGCTCGCGCTGTTCGGCCTGGCCATCCGCCGCCGGATCATCGCCAGGATCGAGTCCAGATCGGCAAACGCTCCCGTCGACCGGCCGACCCTGGTGCGGATAGCGCTGGTCGAATCCGTGGTGATGGCGGGCACGATCGGGCTCTCGGTCTCGCTCGGTCGCACCCCGCCGCCGGCGCCGCTGTACGTGCCCACTCGCCAGGAGGCGCTCCTGGGCTTCGAGCTCCCCGGGCCGTTCTCACTCGGCACCGTGTTCGGGGTGTGGCGCTTCGACCTGGTGCTGGGCCTGGCCGCGGTCATCCTGCTGAGCCTGTACGTGTGGGGCCTGATCACACTGCGTCGCCGCGGTGACACCTGGCCGGTGGGCCGAACCGTGGCCTGGGTGCTCGGCTGCGTGATCCTGTTCCTCACCACCAGTTCTGGCATGGGGATGTACATGATGGCCGACTTCGCCAGCCACATGGTGGGGCACATGCTCATCTCGATGCTCGTGCCGGTGCTCCTCGCACTCGGCGGGCCGCTGACCCTGGCGTTGCGGGCGCTCCCGGCCGCGGGGCGTGGGAACCCGCCCGGGCCCCGTGAGTGGATCGTCGAGTTCATCAACAACCCCCTGTCCCGCTTCCTCACCCACCCGATCGTGGCCTCCGTGCAGTTCGTGGCGGGTTTCTACATCATCTACTTCGGCGGGTTCTACGAGGGCCTGGCCTCAGAACATCTGGGCCACATGTTCATGAACGTGCACTTCCTCATCAGTGGGTACCTGTTCTACTGGGTGATCATCGGTGTCGACGCCGCACCGCGGCACTTCTCGCCGCTCTACAAGCTCATGGTGCTGCTCAGCTCGCTGCCGTTCCACGCCTTCTTCGGCATCATGCTCATGAACTACAAGACCGTGCTCGCCGAGAACTGGTACGGCGGGATCGGACTGCCCTGGATCCCGGATCTCCTTCAGAGCCAGCAGGTCGGCGGCGGAGTCGCGTGGGCGGCGGGGGAGATCCCGCTGTTCATCGTCATGTTGGCCCTGGCGTGGCAGTGGTACCAGAGCGACATGCGGGACGCCCGGCGCGGCGAGCGCCAGGCCGAGCGTGACGACGACGCCGAGCTCAAGGCCTACAACGAGATGCTCAGCGCGATGTCCCGGGCGGACCGCAAGTCCTGAGGGGCGACCACCTCGTCGTCGTCGGGCCCGCTTCTGCACACCCTGCCCGTCCCTCCACAGACCAGGCGCCGCGAGCGGCGCGACCGGGATTCGACGACGACGAGGTGGGGCACGCTCTGGGGCACGAGGCCGACGCACGGTCGGCCCGAGTGTGACAGGAGCGAGACCATGAACGAGACCCACACCACCGTCCGCGGAACCGTGATCACCGCCCCCACCACCCGCCGGGTCGGCGAGGACTCGGTCCTCTCCTTCCGGGTGGCCAGCAACACCCGCTACCAGGACCGCGACACCGGGGAGTGGAGGACGGGCGGCACGCTGTACTTCTCGGCCAATTGTTGGGGCAGGCTGGGCCAGCGGGCGTCCGGGACGCTGGTCAAGGGCGACGGCATCATCGTCCAGGGCCGCCTGCTGACCAACGAGTACGAGAAGGAGGGCAGGATCCAGCGGGATCTGGAGATGCGGGTCACCGCACTGGGACCGGACCTGTCCCGGATGGACGTGACGATGCGCAGGGCCCAGACCGAGGGATCCGGGCCGGCTCCCGAGGGGGAGGGGCCGGGCCGTCCGCAGGAGGCGGCGGGCGCGCCGGACGCCATGGAGATCGGGTCCCGCGACGCCGGCGAGGCGCCGGAGGGGCACGCGGCCGCCAGCGGGTTGGCGGGGGCCGGCCGGATCTGAACCCGAGCGGCCGCGGGTAGCCCCTCCGCCGGGCTCACCGGGGCTGCGGGCGGGCACGTAACATGGGGTCGTGCCCGCGGCCCGGCTGCGGCGAGGTGAATTATTTCCGCAGGTGAGAGGGTAGAATGGCCGAGTTTATCTACACCATGAAGAAGGTCCGCAAGGCGCACGGGGACAAGGTGATCCTCGACGACGTGACGATGTCCTTCTACCCCGGTGCGAAGATCGGCGTCGTGGGCCCCAACGGCGCGGGTAAGTCCTCGATCCTCAAGATCATGGCCGGCCTGGATCAGCCCTCCAACGGCGAGGCGTTCCTCGACCCCGAGGCCAGCGTCGGCATCCTCATGCAGGAGCCGGTGCTCGACGAGAGCAAGACCGTCAAGGAGAACGTCGAGGACGGCCTCGGCGAGACCATGGTGCAGCTCCGCCGGTACAACGCGGTGGCCGAGGAGATGGCCACCGATTACACCGACGAGCTCATGGAGGAGATGGGGCGGCTGCAGGAGCAGCTCGACGCGGTGGACGCCTGGGACGTGGATTCCCAGATCGAGCAGGCCATGGACGCGCTGCGCTGCCCGCCGGGCGACTCTCCCGTCACCCACCTGTCCGGTGGTGAGATGCGCCGCGTCGCGCTGTGCAAGCTGCTGCTGAGCAAGCCCGATCTGCTCCTGCTGGACGAGCCCACCAACCACCTCGACGCCGAGTCGGTGCTGTGGTTGGAGCAGCACCTGGCCGCCTACCCGGGCGCCGTCCTGGCCGTCACCCACGACCGTTACTTCCTCGACCACGTGGCGCAGTGGATCTGTGAGGTCGACCGCGGCAAGCTGCACCCCTACGAGGGCAACTACTCCACCTATCTGGAGAAGAAGGCCGAGCGCCTCGAGGTGCAGGGCAAGAAGGACCAGAAGCTGCAGAAGCGTCTCAAGGCCGAACTCGAGTGGGTCCGCTCCGGCGCCAAGGCCCGCCAGTCCAAGTCCAAGGCGCGTCTGGCCAAGTACGAGGAGATGGCGGCGGAGGCCGAGAAGCACCGCAAGCTGGACTTCGAGGAGATCCAGATCCCCACCCCGCCGCGGCTGGGCAACGTGGTGGTCGAGGTCGACAATCTCCGGAAGGGCTTCGACGACCGCGTGCTGATCAAGGATCTGTCGTTCACGCTGCCGCGTAACGGCATCGTCGGCGTGATCGGCCCCAACGGCGTGGGTAAGACCACCCTGTTCAAGACGATCGTCGGACTCGAGGAGCCGGACGCCGGTTCCGTCCGGGTGGGAGACACGGTCAAGCTGAGTTACGTCGACCAGTCCCGCGCGAACATCGACCCCGAGAAGTCCGTGTGGGAGGTCGTGTCGGAGGGCAACGACTTCATCGAGGTCGGGCAGAACGAGATGCCCTCGCGCGCTTACGTGAGCGCCTTCGGCTTCAAGGGCCCGGACCAGCAGAAGAAGGCCGGCGTGCTCTCGGGCGGTGAGCGCAACCGATTGAACCTGGCCCTGACCCTCAAGGTCGGCGGCAACCTGATCCTGCTGGACGAGCCGACCAACGACCTGGACACCGAGACCCTGGGCAGCCTCGAGAACGCCCTCGAGGACTTCCCCGGCTGCGCCGTGGTGATCTCGCACGACCGCTGGTTCCTCGACCGCACCTGTACCCACATCCTCGCGTGGGAGGGGAACGTCGCAGAGGGGCAGTGGTATTGGTTCGAGGGCAACTTCGAGGGCTACGAGCAGAACAAAGTCGATCGCCTCGGCCCGGACGCCGCCCGCCCGCACCGGGTCACCCACCGCAAGCTCACCCGGGACTGACGCAGATGGGATCGCACGCCGCGCCCGAGACGCGGACCCCCGGCGAGGTCCACCGGGTCCACATCCCGCTTCGCATCGCGGACTTCGTGGGACAACACGTCAACAATGTGCGGTTCCAGGAGTTCTCCCAGGACGCCAGACTGATGTGGTTCCGGGACAGGTTCGGCGTGCCCGGGTCGCGGGTGCCGATCGCGCTGGCACGGTGGATGGAGATCGACTTCCGCCGCGTCATCGGGTACGGCGCCACGAGCGTCTGGGTCGACGTGGAGGTCCTGCGGGTCGGGCGCACGTCCTTCACCATGAGGACCTCGATCGGTTCGGACTCCACGGGCCCGGAACCGTGTGCGGTCGTCGACACCGTCCTGGTGGTGACGGCGCCGGACGAGACCACGACACTCGAGATCAGTCCCGAGGAGCGCGCGGCGTTACTCGGCGGGAGCGAGGAGGCGAGATGAGTCCCGGTGATCAGACCCCGGACCGGGGGACGTTCCGTTGCACCCTGCAGGTGCGGTGGGCGGACTTCGACCAGTTCGGGCACGTCAACAACGTCAAGTACATCGAGTACGCACAGGAGGCCCGGATCCTGTTCGTCCGCAGCAGGTTCGGCCCGTTCGGTCTGGGCAACCTGCCGCAGGTCGTCCGCCGGGTCGAGATCGACCACCTCCGCCCGGTCCTGCGGGACTCGACGTCTGTGGACGTCGAGATCGAGGTCGAACACGTCGGGACCACCTCGTACCAGATCCGGCAGACGATCTTCGACGCCGCGGGGGAGATCTGCTGCGCGCTGCGCGTGGTGATGGTCGCCTACGACGCGTCGACCTCTACGGCCGTGGAGATACCGACAGGGGTGCGACACGTCCTCGAGGCAGCGCACCAGCGGGCGGCGATCACCGACGAGAGGCCCTCGGAGTGACCGAACAGCTCGTCTACGAGGCCGGGGGACCCCTCGGAATCTCGGGTGAGCCGGGACGCCGCGTGTTCACCGCGGCGCTGCCCGTCCGCTGGTCGGACCAGGACCTCTACCATCACGTCAACCACGCGCGGATGATCACGCTCCTCGAAGAGGCCCGGATCCCGTGGCTCTTCGAGGAGGGCATCCCCACCGCGACGCTCACCGCCGGCGCCGTGATGACCGAGCTCGCCGTGAGATACCGCGGTCAGGTCACCCGCGCTGACGGCCCGATCCGGGTCCGCATGTGGTGCGAGAAGGTCGGCGCGGCCATGTTCGTCGCCCGTCACGAGGTCCGCGGGCGCGCCACCCCGGACTCGGCGCCCCCGGCGGTGGAGTGCACGTCCACGATCGCGGCGTTCGACCTCGCCACCCAGCGGCCGCGCCGGTTCACCCGGGACGAGCGGGAGCATCTGATGCAGTTCCGTCACGGAGATCCGGCGTGACCATGCCGGTGCGCGGCGGTGGAGGGGGCGAGGCGATCGCGGTCCCCGACCCCGCCGACAGGGACGACCTGCGGACCCTCCTGCGCCGACTGCTGCGGCTCGACGAGGCGGCGGTGGTGCGGTTGACCAGCGGTGACGACGGCAGGATGCGCGTGTGGTCCCGGACGCCCTTCGGCGCCCTGGTGGTCCGCGCGGTCGGTGGGCACTGCCCGCGGGGCGACGTGGTGTGTGGAGCCGACCACCTGCTCACCGAGTTCGATCTCCTGCCGCGCGGCGACGCCGAGGGACGCGTCGATCCCGGGATGCCCCTCACCTCCTCGTGGCAGGGGCTGCTCCCGCCCACCGACGGGTTCCAGATGGTCGAGGCGATCCCCGCGCAGGTGCTGCTCGATCTCGCCGAGTCCGGGCGCGATGCGGCCCGGGAGAGCGCGGGGCCGGCCGGTCTGCCGCCCTCCTTGCTGGACCAGGACGTGCTCACCGTCCGCGCGGACACCGACAGCCCCGTGGCGGTGGACATGCGGACGGTGTTCTCCATGGTGATGTGCGGCTTCGTCCCCGAGCGGGCCGGCCGCGCACCGGAGGGCGAACCGGTGAGGGTGAGTGAACGCGGCGCGTGGCTACGCCTGGATGCCCGCTACGGCACGGCCTACCGCAGGACCGACGCACTGACCCTCGAACCGCGATGACGCCCCCGGGGTTCTCGGTCTCGTGGCCCGGGAGGGGCGAGCCCGAGATCCCGGGAGAACACGGGCCGGTGCCCGAGCTCGCCGAGGCGTTCCCTGATGCCGGCGGACAGGTCACCGGGGTCGTCCTCTGCGGTGACGGGGGCAGGATCGCCGAGGTCGGTGACGTGCTGGACGGTCTCGGTCTGCAGGCCACACGCGCGGCGCAGCTGGTGTATCTCGACCCGCCCTACAACCGCGGCGGCAGCTTCGACGGGTACCACGACAACATGCCCCGCCATCGCTGGCTGGGATACATCGAGCGCCGACTGGTGGTGTCCCGCGAGCTCCTCGCGGACACCGGCACCGTGTGGGTACACCTCGACGACGCCGAGGCCCACCGCGTCCGCTGCGTGCTCGACGAGGTGTTCGGCCCGGACGCCTTCATCGCCGACCTCACCGTGGAGAGCAACCCCAAGGGGCGTCAGCTCGACAGGTTCTTCGCCGGCTCCCACGACCGACTCATGGTGTACGCGCGGGACCCCGAACGCGTCCGCCTGTCCGGCGGGGTGGCCTCGGCGGTGGACCCCTCCGACTTCCCGCACACCGCCGAGGACGGGGTCGCCTACCGGTTGCTACCCCTGCGCAACACCAACAAGAGATTCAACCCGCGCACGACGCCCACCATGACCTACCCGCTCTACGGCGACCCGGAGACCGGCGAGGTCTCCGTGGACCCCGCGCCCGGGCTCACCGAGATCCTCCCGGTGTTCGGAGATCTCAGCCCGGCCGTCTGGCGCTGGTCGCGCGAGCGGGCGGGGGAGCGCGGCGACGAGCTGGTGTGTCGGACGGTGCGGGGCCGGGCCGGGCCACGGGTCGACGTGTACCAGCGCGACCGGCACGAGGCGGGCCGCATCAAGAAGCTCAGGACCGTCTGGCTGTCCCAGGAGGTCGGGTCCACCGACACAGCGCGCGCGGAACTGCGCAGCGCGGGGGTCGACGGTTTCCGTACCCCCAAGCCCGAGGCGCTGATGCGGCGGATCGTGGAGCTGGCGTCCGAGGCGGACGACCTGGTGGTGGACCTGTTCGCCGGCTCCGGGACCACCGCCGTGGCGGCCCGCGACCTGGGCCGTCGCTGGGTGGTGGTGGAGCGCAACCCGGACACGGTCCGCGACGTGATCCTGCCGCGGTTGCGAGTCGGCGGGGCGTGACCGAGCCGGTTTCCGTCCCGGTTCTCGTCCACTAGCGGGGTCGTAGCCACACCGCGGTGTCCGGCGGCAGGATCTCACCTGCCCGGGTGTGCGAGTCGAGGGGTCCGGAGGCGAGGATGACCTCGCCCTCGGGGAGCGGTACCGATCGCTCCGAGGCGTTGAGCGCACACACCACCCCGTCGTCGCGGCGGAACGCCAGGCACCCGGACGGCGCGCCGTACCACTCGACCGCCGCTGTGCTCGGGCCCCGCAAGGTCCGCCGGGTCTCGATGGCGGCCCGATACAACGACAGGGTGGAGTCCGGGTCCTCGAGCTGGGCCTCCACTGTCAGTGGGCCCCAGTCGCCCGGCATGGGGAGCCAGGTCCGATCGGCGGTCGAGAAACCGTAGGGAGGCCGGGTGCCCTCCCACGGCAGGGGGACGCGGCAGTGGTCCCGCCCCATCTCCGCGTGACCGCTGCGTTCCCAGGTGGGGTCGGTCAACCGGTCGTGGGGGATCGAGAAGTCGCTCGGCAGCCCCAGTTCGGACCCCTCGTAGATGAAGGAGATCCCCGGCAGGGCCAGTTCCACCAGCAGCATCGCCCGGGCCCGGGCGATGCCGAGGGCGCCGTTGCCGTATCGGGTCACCTCGCGCACGACGTCGTGGTTGGACAACGCCCAGGTGGGGGCGGAGTCGGCGATCCGGGAGGCCTCGAGCGTCGCCTCGATGGCCTCGCGCACCGCGCCGGCCTCGAAGGGCGCGCCGGTGAGCGGGAAGTGGAACGCGAAATGTAGCTCGTCGGGGCGCAGGTACCGGGCGAACCGGTCGGCCGGGCCCACCCACACCTCTCCGAAGGTCGCCGCGCCCGGGTACTCGTCGACGACCGCACGGATCCGCCGGTGGACATCGTGGACGCCGGGCCGGTCCCATCGCGCGTCGCGCTCGTCGACGACGAGTTGGGCGATCTCCACGTCGTCAGGCAGGTCGGCCAGGTCGTCCGGTTTGGCCAGACCGTGCGCCACGTCGATCCGGAACCCGTCGACCCCCAGGTCGAGCCAGAAGCGCAGGGTCTGCTCGAGGTCGTCGCCCACGTCGGGGTGCGACCAGTCCAGGTCCGGCTGCTCGGGCGCGAAGAGGTGCAGGTACCACTGCCCGGGCGTCCCGTCCGGTTCGGTGATGCGCGTCCAGGCCGGCCCACCGAACACCGAGGGCCAGTTGTTGGGCGGCC
Organism: Dietzia sp. JS16-p6b; assembly: GCF_003052165.1. NCBI lineage: Bacteria > Bacillati > Actinomycetota > Actinomycetes > Mycobacteriales > Dietziaceae > Dietzia > Dietzia sp. JS16-p6b. The sequence goes on from NZ_CP024869.1 coordinate 1,186,562, forward strand.
TGGAGCCGTCGTCACCGAGGCCGTCGCGGAAGAAGTAGCGCTCGCGTTCCGGACTGCCCGGGCCGGCCCCCACCGCCGCCGCGAACCACGCGTGTTCGACGCTCGTGTGATTGGGCACCAGGTCCATGATCAGGACCATCTGCGCGGCGTGCAGCGCCTCCACCAGTCGCCGCAGCGTCTCGACGTCACCGAACAGGGGGTCGACGTCCCGCGGGTCCGAGACGTCATAACCGTGGTCGGCGCCGGGGGACCTCATGATGGGGGACAGCCACACCCCGTCCACTCCCAGCAGTTCCAGGTAGCCGACGTGGTCGATCACCCCCTGTAGGTCGCCGTAGCCGTCCCCGTCGGCGTCGGCGAAGGAGCGCGGGTAGATCTGGTAGAGGACCATGTCCTCCCAGGGCCGCGTGGAGTGGGCCGGCGACGTCACATGCCCTCCGGGGTGTTGACCATCATGGCGGCGGCGCGGGTGAAGTACTCGACCATCGCCGCCCGGTGCTCGTCGTCCAGGGTCTCGCGGTCGATCGTGTCCACCGCGGCGAGCATGTGGGTGAGCCAGGCGTCATGCGCCGCCCGGTCGACACGGAACGGGTTGTGGCGCATCCGGAGTCGGGGGTGGCCGCGCTGCTCGGAGTAGGTGGTGGGGCCGCCCCAGTACTGCTCCAGGAACATCCGCATGCGGTCCTCGGCCGGACCCAGGTCCTCCTCCGGATACAGCGGCCGCAGCACCGGGTCGTCCGCGACCCGCAGGTAGAACTCGTGGACCAGCGCCCGGAAGGTCTCCGCGCCGCCGATCTCGTCGTAGAAGGTAGTGCCGCTCATGCCCCCCATCATGCCCGTGGGATCCGCCAGGGGGACCGATCCCACCACCCGTCGGCCCCGGTCGCCGGGGGCGACGCGGGCGAGGCGGCTGACCTGTGCGCGGCGATAGCACACGAAGTGTTCATCGAGGGTGCATCATCGTTGCAGGCGAGGTTCACTACGGACCCGGTCGCTGATGGTGGACTGGGCACGGGCAGATGAGTGGAGACCGACCATGGGCACAGCCGTGCGCGAGAATTCGGAGTACCGACAACCGGGGTCACGAGCCCCCGTTCGACTCGAACGCGTCCCCGACCCGCACGTCCCGCTGACCGCCGCGCCGCGGGTCCTCCTGCTCAATGCCGGTTACGAGGCCCTCACAGCCCTTCCCGCTCGTCGCGCCGTGGTGATGCTGCTCGGCGGCAAAGCGGTGGTGGTCCATGACCACCCGGACGAGATCCTGGTCCGATCGGTCGACACGGCCGTCCGCGTGCCCTCGGTGATCATGCTCCGCGAGTACGTCCGCATCCCGTACCGTGCGCAGGTGCCCATGACGCGGGCCGCCCTGATGCACCGCGACTCCCACCGGTGCGGGTATTGCAACGCGCGCGCGACCACCATCGACCACGTGATCCCGCGCAGCCGCGGGGGCGCACACGAATGGGAGAACTGTGTGGCCTCCTGCGCGCCCTGCAACCACCGCAAAGCGGACAAGCTCCTCTCCGAGCTGGGATGGGAGCTCCGGGTTCCGCTGGTGGCACCGAGGGGCCGGACGTGGCGGCTCGTGTCCCAACTGCGCGAGATCGGCCCGTACTGGGAGGACTACCTGTACCTCGACGCCGCCTGAGGGCCATCCGGCACGTGCCCGCGGGCCCGACCACCGAGGTGGTTACGGTGTGAGGTATGCCTGATTCTCCGCTTACTGCCGACAATGCGTCCGCCGGGGCCCGGTCGGTCGGAACGACGGCGGAGCATCACGCTCGATGAGTCTGTGGGAATCGGTCCTCCTGGGAGCGATCCAGGGACTCTTCATGTTCATCCCGGTGAGCTCGTCCAGCCACCTGGTGCTGGCGCAGCAATGGCTGGCGGCCGAAGGGTCGCCTCTGCCCGCGCCGGACACCCCGGAGATGATCCTCTACAACCTGGTGGTGCACCTCGGCACGATGGTCTCCGTCGTCGTGGTGATGTGGCGACCGCTCACGCGCCTGCTCAACGGCATCTGGCGCGAACTGGGGCTGTGGCGTCGCAGGCGCACGCTGCGTCACCTGATCCATCTGCGGCTCGCGCTGCTGGGCCTGCTGACCACGGCGATCACCGGGGTCCTGGGGCTGGTCATCCGCGCCTACGGCACCGACGTCTTCGTCACGCCGTGGGCTGTGGCGCTGATGCTGCTGATCACCGGCGTCGTGCTCTGGTGGTCGGACTCGGTCAAGACGACCTGGCGCGGGGCCACCCAGATGACGGTGCTGGTCGCCGTGGTGATCGGTGTCGCCCAGGCGGCGGCGCTCTTTCCCGGCCTGAGCCGGTCTGGGCTGACCATCGCCGCGGCGCTGGCTCTGGGTATGCACCGGCCACTGGCAGCGCAGTTCAGCTTCTTCGTCGCCATACCCACCATCCTCGCCGCCACCGGCGTGCAGTCGCTGAGCCTGCTCGATCCCGCCGCCTTCGACGGCGGGCTCTCGCTCGGGTGGCAGGACTACGTGCTGGGATTCGTGGTGGCCGCCGTCGTCGGTGCGGGAGCGCTGTGGTTGGTGCTACGGCTGCTCTATCGCGGGCATTTCCGGGTCTTCGCGGTGTACGTGGTGGCCCTGGCGCTGTTCGTCCTGATCACCCAGCCGGACTTCGGTGACGCCCCGCCGGTGGATCAACTGCCGCTCGATCAGGATCAGGTCGCCCTTCACCACCAGTGAGCTCCGGTGCGACTGCCGGGGGTCAAGTCCGTGGGGAGCCCCGCGCGCAGGGCAGCACCCCACGGCAGCACCCGGGCCGCTCGACCCCAGACCCGTGATCGCGCGGCCTCCGGGCGTCCTGACCAGCCCGTCTGTTATCGTCCACAGTGGAACCGACCGCATCCGGCTTCCCTTGACGGGGACGATCGGATGCCAGGGAACCCGGTGAGATTCCGGGACTGGCGCGCAGCGGTGTGGGGTACCGAACCGACAGGATGCCACTGGAATTCGTTCCGGGAAGGCGTCGGGGAGGGCTGATCCCGAGTCCGAATACCTGTCGGTTCCGCGACATCCGAGCGAACCTCGCGCACAGGTTCCGAAGAGACAAGGCCACCCGTGTACTCCACGTATGGGCCCGTCGGCATGGGGATCAGCGCCCTGGCCGAGCGGGCGCTCGAGGCATCGCCCGTCCCTCATCGATCTCGACCCGACCCCGGCGACCCGGACTGGCGGAGCGTCACCGAGCTCTGCGAACCCGCGACATGGCAGGAGCTCGGTCGGCGATACTCCCACAGTCTGGGGACCCCGCACGCGGCGCCCGGGCTACTGTGCTCGCTCCAGCACTACGCCGGCCGGGCTCTCGGCCTCATGGTGGCGGCGTGGTGTGCGGACGGGACACTCCTGCATCCGGGCCATGACCGCTGGTGGGCACTGATCGACCGCGCCGGCGCGACACTCCAGGTGTCGCTGCCCGACACTCCGGTTCTCGGTCGCGAGCAGGACCCCGGCGCACTGGTCGACAGCATCCGGAGTCACGTCGATCCCCTGGTGGATGCGTGCGTGGACGCCGGCACCGTCACACGCAGGGCCGCTCTCGGGGGAATCGCGGCCTCGTGCGCTGGCGCATTCGGGGCCGCGTACCGGACCGTGGGGGGTCCACGGCGACGCGCGGTCGAGACGGACGCCGACGTCGTCACCGGCGCGTTCTCCGATCGACCGCTGGTGACGATGATCCGCTTGGGTGGCACGCCCGCGTTGGTGCACGACCGGCATTCGTGCTGTCTCATCCGGTTGGGAGCGCAGAGGTCCGAGTGTGACTCGTGTCCCCGGGTCCCCGAGGCGCAGCGGCGTTCGCGGCAACGGCACCGGCAAGAGCAACGGTTGCGGCGGGACCGTGGAGGCGTCCCAGGGAAGAGCACCCGATGACGGGCCTCGGGGTGGGCGTTCGTCCGAGCCGTCGGTCGCGGCCTGTCACCGACGCGGGCTCGGCCTCGTTCCGTACCGCCCGCAGGCTCCCGCCTGTCCCACTGGCGATCGTGCTCACCGCCCTGACGGCCATCAGCGTGGTCAGCTCGGTCGCCTTCGGTGCCGAGCACATCCCGGTCGGCGACGTGTGGCGGACGGTATGGGCGGCGATCACCGGCGGCGAGGCCGAGCGTGCGCACTCCATCATCATCCTCGACCTGCGGCTTCCCCGGTCGGTGCTCGCCGCGGTGGTGGGTGCGGGTCTCGCGCTCGCCGGAGCTGCGATGCAGACCCTCGTACGCAATCCCCTGGCCGACCCGTACCTCCTCGGGGTATCGGCGGGGGCCGCGGTGGGTGCCACCGCGGTGATCACGCTCGGCGTCTTCGGCGGTCTCGGCGTGTGGGCGCTGTCCGGGGGGGCGTTGCTCGGCGCGTTGGGAGCGACCGTGCTCGTCTATGCGGTCGCGAGCGCCACGGGTGGGCTCACCGCGCTGCGGCTGATTCTCGCCGGAGTCGTGTTGTCGGCGGCGTTCACCGCGGTGTCGTCGTTCATGGTCTTCGTGGCCACAGACTCGCGGGCGGCCGAGACGGTCATGCACTGGATGCTCGGCAGCGTCGCCGGGGCGACGTGGTCCACGGTGCCCCTCGCGGCGGGAGTCGTCGCGGTGGCTCTGGTGAGCGGGCTGCTCCTGCACTCGTGGCTCGACGCGTACGCGACCGGGTCCGACACGGCGGCCTCGCTCGGGGTGCCGGTGCGCGCGCTCCGGATCGGGCTGTTCGTCGCGCAGGGCCTGCTGGTGGGGGTTCTCGTGGCCGTGGCCGGGGGCGTCGGATTCGTGGGTTTGATCATCCCCCACGCCGCCCGCCTCGTCGTGGGTGCCACGCATCGCGCGATGCTGCCCGTCGCCGCGGCGGGGGGAGCACTCTTCCTGGTGTGGGTGGACGTGGTATCCCGGGTGATCGCCGCCCCCCAGGAGATGCCGCTCGGAATCGTCACAGGGATCATCGGTGCGCCGATCTTCCTGCTGCTCATGGGACGCCGCGCCTACACGTTCGGGAGCGCCTCGTGACGGGGGCGGGCGCCGTGCGCCTGGTCGCGGACGACTTGTCCTGTGCGAGGGGCAGGCGGATCGTCGTCTCCGGCGTTCATCTCGAGGTGCCGTCCGGATCGCGGCTCGCGCTGGTCGGTCCGAACGGCGCGGGAAAATCGACACTGCTCAGGGTGCTGGCGGGTCTGGACGCCCCGGTCTCGGGTTCGGTGACCGTGGACGGGGTCGACGTGCACAGGATGCGGTCCCGGCAGCGGGCACGGCTGATCGCGGTCCAGGGTCAGGAGGAGGCGCCCTCGGCTGAACTCACCCTGTCGGAGGCCGTGGCCCTCGGACGGACTCCGCATCGCACGCCATGGGCGTTGGGGGAGGAAGGCGAGCAGGACATCGTCGAGCAGGCGCTGCGGACGGTGGGCCTGGCCGGGCGTGGCGACCAGTCCTGTACGAGACTCTCCGGCGGTGAACGCCACCGGGTGGTGCTCGCGCGGACTCTGGCCCAGCGCACCCCGATGCTCATGCTCGACGAACCCACCAACCACCTCGACGCCGCCTGGCGGCTGCGATTGATGGACGCGCTCGAGACGCTGCGTTCCACCGTCGTGGCCGCCATCCACGACCTCGACCTGGTCCTGCGGTACTTCGATGCGGTCGCCGTCGTCGATGACGGCGGCATCGTCGCGTACGGGCCGCCCGTCGAGACATTCACCGCCGAGCTCCTCGACGAGGTCTTCGGCGTCCACGGCTACATCGTCGCCCACCCCCGCACCGGCCGACCCCACCTCCTCCTCGGAGACGCGGTCGCCACCACTACAGAAGGCAGGACCTACCCATGACACGTCCGATCATCACCGCAGGACCCGTCCTGGCGGTGACGCTGGCGCTCCTCTCCGCCTGCGGTTCCGACGCCGCCGCACCCGGCGGCGGCGGTCCCGGGGGCGAGGTCACCGTGGTCAACTGCGGGGAAGAGGTCACCTACCCCGAGACGGTGGACGAACTGTTCGCGTATGACCCGGGCATCATCTCGATCGCGCTGGCCGCCGGTGCCCGCGACCAGATCACCGCGGTGGCCGCGGCGTCCAAGGACGAGGACCTGCTGCGGTTGGCGTACGGCGACCAGATCGACGGACTCAACGAGGTCACCGAACAGGGTCCGACCCTGGAGAACGTGGTCGCGGCGCAACCCGACGTCGTCTTCGCCGGGTGGAACTACGGGTTCTCCGAGTCACGAGGACTGACCCCGGAGATCCTCGCCGGACACGATATCGGGGTCTATCAGCTCACGGAGGCGTGCCGCCAGACCGAGGGCGAAGCCCAGCGCGGGACCATGGACCCGTGGGACGCGCTCGACACCGACCTCCGCAACATCGGCATCATCACCGGGAACGCCGACGCGGGCGCAGCAGCCGCGGACGAGGTGGCCGAGCGGGTGGACGCTCTTCGCGCCCTTCCCGCCCCGCAGGACGCACCGACGGTGTTCCTGGTCGACAGCACGAGTGACACCATCCTGTCGTCCGGCTCGTTCGGCGGTCCACAGGGGATCATCGACGCGGCGGGGGCGCGAAATGCCACCGAGGACGTCGCCGACACCTGGACCAGCATCAGCTGGGAACGCCTCGCTGCCGAGGATCCGGATGTGATCGCGTTCGTCGAGTACGGCGAGCAGACCGTGGAGGACAAGATCGCCGCGCTCAAGGCTCACCCCGCCAGCCGTGGTCTCAAAGCCGTACGCGAGAACCGCTTCGTCAACCTCCCCTACGGCATGTGGGTGTCGAGCCCCCTCAACGTCGACGCGGCCGAGACGATCCGCGCAGTCCTGGAGAAGCACGGGCTCGTACCCCACACGGGCCTGACCCCCGGGCTGGACGTGTCCGAGCTCGGACTCGGGGGCAACGACTGGCTCTGAACCGGCAGATCGCAGCAGGGGCGGCAGGAGTGGGTGGGGACGTGTCGAGACGGCCCACGTGTCCGGGCCGATTACCGGGTTGTTCCCGGACGCGGCGTCGAGGAGCCGACGGCGATTTCGTCGACTCCCTGGCCGGAGCGTGCGTCGGGGCGAATCCAGCGCACTCGGCCCGGAGATCGTAGGTGGAGGTCGATGGTGTGACTCGCCGCGCCGTCCGGTGTGACCGTGACGCGACCGGCCGCGGTCCAGGTGGCGCCGTCCGGGGTGGTCACGATATCGGCTCTCCGACTGCTGGCCCGGGCCCGTGCGATGGTGGTCTCGTCGTGGACGGGTACGAGTTCGTCGTCGACCACCTCGCGGACCCGGAAGCTGTCCGGGCCGCCGCCTCGAAGCGCGCCATATCGCTCGGTCACCTGGGTGGTCAATCCCGGGTAGGTCAGGACGAAAAGGCGGTCGTCGACGAGGACGGTGTCGTCCCCGCCGTCGGTAGATACACGCCGCAGTGTCACTCCGGCCCGGTCGTTGTGATCGCAGCGGACGATCTCGTCTCCAGCGGTGATCCAACACCCCTCGCGGTCGGCATGGACTGCGCGAGTCCACATGGCGGCGGGCGGCTCGATCACCAGCGGCAGGAGGTACTCGGTGACGAGTGGCGGCGTGGATGCGGTGTCGATGTGGAGCAGAACCGGGTCGGACTTGTCCACCACCCACACGTCGTTCCCGCTGACGGAGATCGCTCCGGCGTCAAAACGGGTGGCAGGCTCAGGGACGTCATCGAGATCGAGGTCCACGAGGACTCCGGTGGGGTGGAAGGTCTGGCTGCCGGGCGGGACTCGCCAGTCGGGCCAATAGTGATCGGGCTGGCGGTCCGGGTCGCTCACCCGCTCGGTGCCGGGGACGGGTTGCTGTCCACTGCCAGTGTTCTCGTACTCTTGCTCGACCAGCTGCAGGCGCCGAACCCTGCCCGTCGTCGTGTCGGGATGCCCGGGCAGAGCTCTGACGAGGTCCGGGCAGAGACGGCCGTCCAGTCGAACGCGCCCGGAGAACGGTGCGTGGTGGAGCCACCGTGCGGTCCAGCCGTCACCGGCGACCGAGATCGGCCATGTCAGATAACCCTCGCGGTCCAGGCCCGGGGACATCCCGTGGACGGGGTGCACGGTGACGTGGAAGGTATCGACTCCCACAGCCGAGGGAGGGACGTCCGTCTCGAACAGCAGAGTCACGCTGATGACCTCTCCCACGGCCAATGGCGGCAGTGTCCCCTCCATGAAGATCGCGCTCGGGACGAACATCGAGAGTGTGTGATCCGGGGAGCTGCGATGCGCTGTGGACTCGCGCGCATCTGACGAGCCGGGGGAGGCGGCCGTTGACCTACGTTCGTCGCGCACCTCGGCGACACCGGACACTTCGATACGTAGGTCGGCGACCAGCGCATCCCCGACGCGTTCGGATTCTGCAGCCGCCTCGGCGGACTTCCACCCCGTCTCGGGGATCACGTTGGACTCCCAGTGCCTCATCCACCCAGCCAACCTGCGGGAGAGTGACTCCGAGAGCCCATAATCCTCCGGATCCATCGCGTACTTGTCGGTCCCGCTCTCCCACAGCGGGTGCTCACGGCCGTAGTCGGGAAAGAACCGGATGACCCGCTTGTCGCCGTCTGTCGCATAGACGGACTCCCATTGCTCCTCCACGTGCCGTCCCCCCACCCGCTGGCCTGTGAGGTAACCTACGGGTTCGACCATCGCGTGGTCGGTGATCAGATGTCGAGGGCGGGACTGTGACCATCTGATGGAGAGGAGGTCACCTTCGGCTCCCGGTGGGCCGACGAGCGCGGATCACCCGGTCACGGCCGCGTCAGCCCGCTCCGGGGCCGTTCCCGAGACGAGGTCCGCGAGGAGGTCGATCTGGCGCTCTTCGCCAGAACCGGGTGGCCACAGCAGGAGTGTGAGGAAGACCCGGACCGCCAACTGTGCGCGTCCGCTGTCGGGGGAGCCGAGGCCGATCAGGTCAATGGTCGTCGTGATCACCGTGGTCGACTCCAACAGTGCGTGAAACTCTGCGCTTCTGCCGACAGCGGGCAGGAACTGCGAGGCGATTCGGTCGTGGCGAGCGGCAGCCAGAGCCACGGTCAACGCGGTGATGGCACGGCGGCGCCCCGTGAGGCCTCTGACGTGGTCCTCCACAGCAGCAACGATGGAGCCGGAGGCGCGGCGGAGGACCTCCTCGATGATCACAGTGCGTCCGCCGACATGTCGATACACCGTCGCCCTCGAGCAGTGCGCGCGCCGCGCGAGTTCCGTGACGTCGAACCTGTCGATCCCCGCCTCCGCGATGAGTTCCGCGGCAACCGCTATGAGGCGGTCACGTGCAGCCCGGTCCCGTGAGTCGTCGAGCAACCAATCAGTAGCCATATCTCAGTGTGAGACAGATTCGTGCGACTGTCTCGGCTTTCTCCCGGCAGGGGGCCGGGGATGAGACGGACCACGGACCTCGGCGTGCGCGGGTGTCTCGGATCTCGGTCAGGGCCTCGACCACGTGGCATTTCCTGCGCCACTCTGTCGGCTATGACCACGACGCGAGAAGTGCCGCCATCGCTTCGGCCGGGGCACCCCGGGCCGGCCATCGAGCGCCTCGGACGAGTCGAAGTTCATCACCGCCGAGCACATCAGTATCGACGGCGGCGCCCAGTACTTCTGAGGTCCCGCCCGGCCGCTGAGGTCGCGGCCACCGTCGATGGGAAAGACGCCGGCACCGTGTCGAGCGGGAGGTGCCTTCCGTCACCGCACGATCACGAGTCGCCGGGCTCTGGGGCCCGGACCTCCTCCGGGATATGGGTGTCACGCTCCGGGGTCACCGACCCTGGTGTGTGGCAATTCGTCGAATCCGGCCATGTCAATGGACGTCTGCACTGGGTTGGCGGGCCCCGGGGTCCGACGAGGTCGGCTGCGGGAAGCGGCTCCATCCCGTGTACACGCGCTGGTACAGCACTGCCATCATCTTGGGGATGAACAGCATTGAGACGACGGGGGCCACCATCCAGGGGATGTTCATGAAGACGAACTTCAGGGCGAAGCCCCAGAAACCCTGTTCGATGTTGGCGAAGCTGTCCCGGGCTTCCGCGACGTAGTAGATGATGATGACCGCGGTCATCATCGCGAAGGCGAAATAGCACCACCACAGGATCCGGATGCGTCGACGGTCGTCGTCCTTCGTGCGCAGCAGCGGCAGCCAGTTGTAGAGCAGGATGCATCCGCCGATGGCCGCCACGGTCTCCATGCCGAAGAGGCCGGCGTCGCCGATCAGGTATCGGGTGTCGGCGGCTCCGTAGAAATACCAGAACCAGCCCCACCGGTCCTCGGCGGTGAGGTTCATATGGCCGAGGAGGTCTCCGATCAGCCAGGTGATCTCCCAGAGGACCTGACTTGACGCGGTGATCGGGATCCACACGATCATGAACTCGTTGAAACGCTCGAGCATGGTCCTGGTCTCGCCGGGATCGTCCCACCACGCCACCACCATCGGGATGATGATCGGGCCGCAGATCAGCGCGGCCGCGATGAAGCCGGCTGGCTCCGCATCCCACCAGTGCAGGACTACTCCCGCGAAGGGCACGACACAGATCACGAGGGCTGCGACCGTGGTCCAGATGTAGATGTCCTTGCGGCGTGTGCCCCAAGGGCGCCCGAAGTCGTGCGACAGATCTTGAGTGTTCGCTGCTCTGGTGGTCACGTTCGATTCCTCCGCTTTCCGCAATTGGTAATTCTGGATACTCCTACCAGAATTACGATTCTGGAAAACATAACAGTAGGTACAGTCGGTGGCAACAGCTTGCAGTGAGTCAGTCCGAGGGATGGAGAAGGGGAATGGCGCTTGACCGCGCGCCGACCGGGTCCGGAAGCCTGCGCAAGGCCCGACGAGAGATGTATCGCCAGCAGATCATGGCCGCGTCCGAGATGCGGTTCGCGGAAGTCGGCTTCGCCAACACCAAGATGAGTGACATCGCCCGGGCGGCGGAGGTCTCCCTCGCCACTGTCTATGCCTCGTTCGACGGAAAGGATGAGATCTGGGACGAGCTCAACTCAGTGCGCATGACGGAGCTCGTCGAATCGGCGACGTCAGCGATCGACGGGCTCGACTCGCCGGTCGAGCAGTTCGTCGCCGCCGCGGTCACGGTGGCCACGTTCTTCGCGGAGCACCCCGGTTTCCTGGATCTGCACATCAACGAAGGATTCAGCTGGGCGACTGCTCACGCCGCCGGAGTCGGACGTGGGAATCAGCAGGCGGCGTGGGAGATGGGGTTCGAGGCGCTCGCGGATCTCGCATCAATGGTGTCCCCGGACAGTGCCGCTGGTGGTGCCCGAGTGCTTGCCGGCCTCACGATCGCGAGTGTGCAGGTGCACCTCACGGAATGGGTTCGATCGGGGCGCGATCAACCGGCGGCCGAGGTGGCGGCGGAGGTCGGGGCGCACGTGAGACGGCTCCTCGAGGGGAGGTCTGCCGCGTCGGACCGGGAGGCCAGAGCCTGACGACGGTCAGCGGCAGGCCCACCATCACGGGCGGGTGTCCTCGGGGCTCAGTCGGCTCTGCCCGCCAGAGCGCCCCGGGACGTAGCGTCGCAACCACGAGGCTGTGACCCCGCCGCGGGGAGCAGCGTGTACACCTCCGCGATCGAGCGTCCCGCCGCCATCACCGTCGCGTCGGGGCGCACGACCGCTGCTCGGGCGCGGTGGGCGCGCAACCACTCTCCGAGGGGACTGTCGAGCGCGACGGCGACGGTGGTCCCGCCCCGGCGTGCGATCTCGAAGTCCTGCTCGGGGGTGGGGGTGTCCACGGTGAGGACCCGGAAACCGGTCGTGTGGTCGTCGAGGCGACCTCCGTCGTCGGACACCACGGCGTTGGGCACGAGGTGGCCGGCCAGGCCAGAGGCGCTCGGGGCCGAAATCCGCGGGGGAGCAACGGAGCCCAGCGCCCCGCGCCTGACGTAGTAGGACGGCTGGAGGGCAGGAGTCGTACTGTCGGTCAGTCTCCTCGCCAGACGCGGAACCGCGGCGAGGACGGGCGCGATCGTGCGGCGAAGGACATCACCTCCGTGACCGCCGCCGGTCATCGCGGCGCCAGTGGCCATCGCGAGACGGATGAGTCCGGTGCAGTGCGGGATGCGTTCCTGCTCATAGGAGTCGAGGGTCGACGACGACGCTCCGTCCTTCAGGACGGCGGCGAGCTTCCAGGCGAGGTTCGCGGCGTCACGCAGGCCCGCTCCCATTCCCTGGCCGATGAACGGTGGCGTCAGATGCGCGGCGTCGCCGAGAAGGAAGACGCGGCGGTCACGCCATCTCCGGGCTACGCGGGCCTGGAAGGTGTACTCAGCTGAACGGACCAACTCGAGGTCTGCGGCCTCTACGCCTGTGAGCCAGGGCCGCAGCAACGGCACCACCGCGTCGAGGTCGCGGTAGTCCTCGACGGATTCGTGCTCGAGCAGCTGGAACTCCCACCGGTAGCGGGTCTCGCCGATGCGCATGTAGGTGGCCGCTCTGTGGGTGTCGCACACCTGCGCCACCCCGTCCCACTGGCGTAGATCGGCCGACGTCTCGACATCGATGACGAGCCACCGCTGGCTGAATCCGAGGTCCCGCCACCCGGCTGAGATCGACGCGCGGGTGATGCTGCCGGCGCCGTCGCAACCGAGCAGGTAGCTGCCCCGGAACGTGATCGGCTCACCCGTGTCACGATCGGTCGCCGAGGCCGCGACACCTGTATCGGACTGATCGATTCCGGTCACCTCGACACCGGAACGCAGGGTGATGAGGTTCGCGCGCCGGGCCACGGCGGAGCGGAGGAGTGCCTCGAGCCGCGGCTGGTCGAACATGGACGCCGCCGGGAATCCGTTCGGACCCACGCCCGGGTCGCGGGGGAACTCGGCGATGACCCGCAACGAGGACGTGACCAGACGCAGGCCCAGGGCGGGGCGGGAGATCTCCGCGAACTCCGGGGCGAGCCCGAGTCGGGCGATGATCCGGTACACCTCGTCGTCGAGGTGCACCGCACGCGGCTGCGGGAAGATGCCCTCCCACCGCTCGAGGAGCATCGACGGCACCCCGAGGTCGGCCAGCAGCGCCGCCGCGGTGAGTCCGGTCGGTCCGGCGCCGACGATGAGGACAGGATCGGTGCCGTGGCTCATCGAACGCCCATCCGGGTCAGAGCGCCGACGGCCGCGTGCGCGGCGCCGGCGCCGACGACGACGGCGGGGACAGTGGCCGACCAGCTGTCCCCGACACGCCGGTGAGCCCAGCAGGCACCGCCAATCAATGAGCAGACCGCGATCGCGGACGCCGCCCCGACACGGGGGTGGCCCTCGCCGAGCAGGAGCCCGGCCACCCCGGCGAGCTCGCAGGCGCCGATGACGCGGAACGCCCGCCCGGAGAACCCGAGGTGACTGGCTCGCTCCCTCATCGGAGCGAGGGCGAGGACCTTCGCGGTGCCGGTGGCGGTGAGCACGAGCGCGACCCCACGCGCGGCGAGGGGGTGGGAATCGATCATGAGCGGGTGCGCCCGTCGCTCGGCGCCCACGTCCAGTGGATCGCGTAGCTGTCGAGGACGCGAGTCGCAGTGTCGACGTCTCCGGGCTGCTCGACCACGGCCACGACAGAACCGTCGACGATCCGAGCGTCCACCGGCGTGGGTGCCCCGGCCTCGGTGAGTGCCGCGCTGAGCGCGGTCTCGGTGGCGAGGGCTCGCAGCGCGAGCTTGTAGGGCTTGCCCACATCGGTGACCGGCAGCGAGTCGATGATGGTCACCTCTCGAGGGGCGGCTGCCGCCTCGGACACCCGGTCGCTCACCCACGCCTGCAGGCCGGCACCGGTCACCGTGGCGCCGTCCCGGATGGTGACGTATCCGACGGGTACTTCGCCCGCGTGCACGTCGGGACGACCGACCACCCCGGCGTCGGTGACATCGGGATGCTCGCGAAGAGCGTCCTCTATCGCGCGGGGATCGATGTTGTGCCCGCCGCGGATGATGAGGTCCTTGGCGCGGCCGGTGAGGGTCACGAACCCGCGTTCGTCGACAGACCCCAGATCGCCGGTATCCAGCCACCCATCTCGAACAGACCCACCGTCATCGAGGTCGAACCCGTCCTCGCCGCGACGGCGGATGTAGCCGGCGAACACGGTGGGGCCCGACACGACGAGCCGCCCGACGGAACCGGCGGGCACCTCCTGCCAGTCCTCGTCGACGGCGCGGAGCTGCTGATACGGCAGGCGCTGCCCGACCGAGCCGGCGGGCTGACCGTCGAAGAAGCTGCGCACGCTGGCGCAGGTCGCCTCGGTGAGACCATAGCCCTCGAGGAGGCGGACTCCCGTGTGAGACTCGAATCCTTCACGCACCGCGGATGGCAGCATCGACGCCCCGACGAGGCACGCTCTGAGGCTGGAGATGTCGGCGTCGACAGGACACTGCGCGAGCACCGAGTAGACGGTGGGAACGGCACTCATCCCGGAGATCCGGTGGGCCTGGACGAGGTGCCAGAACACGCCGTACAGGGCGAGGTCGCGGTACCCCAGAGGCCCCGCCCACACGACGGTCTGGCCGCGCAGCATCGGCGCGAGCACGGTGACGATCAACGCATTGACGTGAAACAACGGTAGCGCCGCGAAGACGACGGAGTCCTCGTCGAGCACGGTGTTCGCCGCGATCATCCACGCGTTGGAGACCTCATAGCGATGCGTGTGACCGGCCAGCTTGGGCACGCCGGTGGTCCCGCCGGTGTGGAACAGTGCGGCGAGGTCGTCGGCACCACGAACCTCCTCGACCGCGACGCGGGGGACCTCGGCCGAATCGAGGTAGGCGACGGTGACGTCGCCCAGATCGGGTACCTCGGGCAGGGAGTCGGCCCCGGTGGGGCGGAGGAGGAACACCGTGTCGATCACCGTGCTGGCCAGGATGTCGTCAAGCCGCGAGAACACCTCGGGGTCGAGGTCCTGCCCGGCGGCGACGAGAACCCGCGAGCCCGATCTGCCGATCAGTTCGGCCACGTGGTCGGCGTTCATGGCCGGGTTGATCGGAGCGGCAACGCCTGCGCGCTGCGCCGCCAAGATCACCTCGATCAGTTCGACACAGTTCGGCGCCAGCAGGGTGACCGCGTCCTGACTGCCGACCCCCGCGGCGCGGAGGGCCGCGGCATGTCTGTCGACGGCGTCGAGCAACTGGGCATACGTGCGGTCGGTGGTCTGCTGCCACCGGGTCGCGTCGGGCATGACGCGCAGCGCGGTGCGTTCAGGCCATTGCTCGGCCGCGCGGGCGAGGACCGCGTATGTCGATACCGGCAACCCGCGCGCGTCGAGCGGTGTCTGTTCGATCACCGCGACGTCCTCGGGGGTGTCGTAGGCCGGCCACAACGACGCCGATGAGGTGGGGGTGATCATGCGTAGCGCACCACGTTGCGCTGCATGCCCAGGTCGAGAGTCCCGTCGCCCGCACGGACCGACGTCTCCACGATGTCGCCGTCCTGCAGGTACTTGGGGTTGCCGGCCTGCCGCTTGAAGAACGCCTTCCACTTCAGGTGCGGCGGGAGCAGCGCTCCGATCATCTCGATGGGTTTCGCGGGTGCGGTGAGCGCGGTTCCTCCGGGGGTGCCGGTCAGCAGCAGGTCTCCGGCATCGACGCGCTGGAATCTGTTCAAGGTCCGGACCGCCTGCAGTGGGCTGTAGATCATGTCGGCGACGGTGCTGTTCTGACGTGTCACCCCGTTCACCCTCAGCTCGAGGGTGAGCGTGGAGAACTTTTCCCACTCGCCGGGTTCCAGCAGCACCAGGACGGGGCCGACCGGGGTGAAGCCGGGGTAGGACTTCGCTTCGTAGAACTGCGTCTTGGGCAGCTGAACGTCGCGCGCTGAGACGTCGTTGGTGATCACGAGGCCGGCAACGGCGTCGGCGAGGGTCTGCTCGTCGATGGTGGTTCCGACGGGCAGGCTGGTCCCGAAGACCACCCCGATCTCGACCTCGTAGTCCAACAGTCGGACGTGCGCGGGTTTGACGATGTCGTCGTTCGGCCCGACGATCGAGCCCGAGGCCTTGCGGAAGAACGTCAGTGGAACCTTGTCGGGGTTCATGCCGGAATCGCGGACGTGTGAGACGTAGTTGGTCATCTGCGCGATCACGCGGCAGGGCGCGGTGACCGGCGACTGCAGGGCCAGACTCGACGGGTCCACGGTCTCGCCGTCGTCGGTCGTCGCACGGACGACGGCCTGGCGGTCCGCGATCAGCTCGGCGGTGGAGGTCGCGCGGGTGTCGACGCGACGGGCGCCGGCGGGCACCAGCACCCACCACGCGTCGGCGGTACGGAGGACGGACAAGCTCATGTGCGGGCTACTTTCATCAGGCCGAAGAGGCGTTGGACGTCGAACTCGTTGTCGGACTCGCGCAGTGACGCGAGGATCGAGGTGAACTCGCGCAGTGCGGCGCGGCCGGGCTTGATGCCCAGGAAGTCTGCGGTGGCCGGCGGGCCCCACTGGTTGAGGCCCGAGGCCGTCATCGGGGCCCACCCGGCGGCGACAGTGCTGTCGAAGTGGTCCCCGTCCGTGAAGTGCTCCACCAGGAATCCGTCCGGATCGCGCCAGTAGTCGAAGAGCTGGCTGCCCTGAATGTGTCTACCCAGTCCCCACGAGTGGTCGTATCCCCGGTCCAGCAGGTACTCGCTCCCGGCGGCCAGAGCGTCGATATCACAGACCTGGTACGCCGAGTGGACGTAGCGGTCGGCGGGGCCGAGTGTCAGGGCCAGGGTGTGGTGGTCGGCCACCTCGCCGCCACGGTCGCACCGGATGAAGCTCATCACGGGCCCGCGGTCACGCTGTCCGGGGTAGTAGAGGAAGTCGCTGACGATCATCCCCAGGTTGTGCAGGTACCAGTTGAGTGACGCCAGGTAGCGCGTCGACGAGAGCACCACGTGGCCGAGCCTCTCGACGAGCGCCGGTGCGCGCGGGGGCCGCTGAGTGCTGTTGACCCGGGTGCGGTGGGCCTCGAAGTTGAACGGGTTGCGCACCCTCTGCAGGGGCAGCGCAGGCCATTCGGTGACTCCCGAGACCACCCGCACGCGGCATCCGCTCGGATCCCGGGTGGTCACCGCGTGCCCTCCCAGGGTGTCGCCGAGAGACTCCACGGGCCGTCCCCACTCGGAGGCCAGAGTGTGGACGTCGGCGGAGTCGGCCGCACGGAAAGCCGCGGCGGTGAAGGCGGTGCGCGGGGCGCGGCGAACGATGACGCAGGGCGGACCCGGCAGGGCGCCCCGGAGATGCAGCTCGTCGGGTGTCTGGAAGGTGGGGGTGAAACCGAAGTCCACCGCGAACGCCGCGGTACGCGTGAGATCGGGCTTGTCGAACTCCAGCCACGCGATGTCGTGGACCTTCACCACCGGGTTCGGCCGGCGTCCGGGGTGCTCCCCGGGCAGCGCGCCCTCGTCGGCGTGCAGCCCCTCGTGCACGTCGTGGCTGACCGTCATCGCGCCTCCCCGTCATTGTGGTTGACGATATCGTCATATACGCCGCAAGCGTCAGTCAAGTCCGTTGACGAATTCGTCACGGGTGCGTATGAGACCATGTGACTCTGCCTGGAAGGAGTGTGTGATGGTTCAGGCCGACCCGGGTGCTCTCACACGCGCTCAGCGACGCAAGGCCCAGACCCGGCGGTCCCTCATCGGTGCCGCCCAGCAGCTCATGGCGCAGGGGCGGACCGCGGTGTCGGTCCTCGACATCACCACGATGGCCGACGTCGGCAACGGCTCGTTCTACAACCACTTCTCGACCAAGGAGGAGTTGTTCGAGGCGGCGGTGTTCGCCGTTGTCGAGGACCACGCCGATCTGCTGGATGGTCTCACCGAGGGGATGGACGATCCGGCTCAGGCGTTCACCCAGAGCTTCCGCCTGACCGGTCGGCTGCATCGCAGGCACCCAGAATTGAGCAGAGTCGTGGTCAATCACGGTCTGTCGGTCCTCTCCAGCGCCGACGCGGGCCTGCTTCCCCGCGCGCGTCGCGATATCGAGGCCGCGGTCGCCGCCCGGCGGTTCGTCGCCGCCGACATCGACGTGGCCCTGACCGTCGTCTCCGGGGCCGCGCTGACGCTGGCGTTGCTGCTGCACGATCAGCCCGAACGCGACGACGCGGCCACGACCGACGCCGTCACCGCCCACGTCCTGCGCGCCCTGGGTGTGAGCGAGGACGAGGCCGCGGCGCTCATCGCCCTTCCGTTGCCGGCCTGGGACTGATCTCACCGACTCGACCGGGCGTGGCGTGACGAGGTGGGTCAGGTGGCGGTCGCTGCGACCCGCACCATCTCGTCGATCGACACCAGTTTGCGTCGGCGGCGGCCGTCGCTGCGTCCGGCTGCCCGTTCGTGCTCGTCGATCGCGGCCCACCCGGCTGCGTCGATCCGGTGGCCGCGCCGCTCGGTGATCACGGCGTCGATGTCGTCCTCGCTGATCACGGGACCCGGCAGGCGGTGCTGCGTCCAGTCGGCGAGAACGGCCTCGGCGGTCTCCAGACCGCATCGCCTGTTGGCGCCGATCCCGCCCCGGGCGCCGCGCTTGATCCACCCAGCGACGTAGACGCCGACGATCGGGGATCCGTTCTCGGTCACCCGTCCCTCCTCGTTGGGGATGACGGTGGCACCGGTGTCGAACGGGAGGCCGGGGAATGGGTCTGCGCGATACCCGATCGACCGGATCACCATGGAGGCGGGCGCTGTCGTCTCCGGGCCTGTCGGGCGCACGCGACCGGTGCCATCAGCCCTGTAGGCCATGCGCGAGACCCGCACTCCCGAGACGCCGTCGTGGTCGCCGAGGATGGCGGTGGGGGAGGACAGATAACGGAACACGACCGAGCGAGCCGCGCCTGTCGGGGTTCGGGCCGCGTAGCGGCGGGCGAGGCGCAACTTGGTGGCGGTCGTGGGGTCCAGCGTTCGCGCCTGTTCGTCCCGGTGGGTCCGGGGGTCGAGAACGAGGTCAGCCGGGTCCACGATCACGTCCACGCCGGAGAGGGAGGCGAATGCCTGGAACTCGGAGTTGGTGTACGCGGCGTGTGCCGGGCCGCGTCTGCCCAGGATGGTCACGTGTCGCACCTGCGATTGACGAAGGGCCCGGAGTGCGTGATCGGCGATATCGGTGCGCGCCAGCTCGTCGGGATCTGTCACGAGGATCCGTGCCGTATCTAGGGCCACGTTGCCGTTACCCACGATCACGACGGACTCGCCGCTCAGGTCCATCGCGTCGTCGGCGTGGTCGGGGTGGCCGTTGTACCAGGCCACGAAATCCGTGGCGGCGAGTGATCCGGGTAGGTCCTCGCCGGGGATGGACAGCGCGCGGTCAGCGGCCGCACCGGTGGCGACGATCACCGCGTGATACCTCGCGCGGAGTTCGTCGAGAGTGAGATCGACTCCCACCTCGACGTTGAGGAAGTAGCGGAACGCCTCGCGAGAGGCGGTCGCCGAGAACGTCCGCTCGACGCCCTTGGTCGCTGCGTGATCCGGGGCGACACCGGCGCGCACCAGACCATAGGGGGTGGGGAGGCTATCGAACATGTCGACCGTGACGCCGCGGTGACGCAGCAGTTCGCCCGAGGTGTAGAAGGCCGCCGGCCCGGCACCGATGACCGCCACCCGCAGGGCGCCGGGCCCGGAGGCGTGTGCGGGTCGAGGCGGGGTCCACGATCGGACGATGTCGCGTCCCCGGAAGTAGTCGGCATTCATCTCCGGAAAGGCCGAGTCCGGCGGCAGGAGGTCGTCCGGGACGATGGCGTCGACCGGACACTCATCCACGCACGCCCCGCAGTCGATGCAGGCGTCGGGGTCGATATGCAGCATCTCCGCCCGGGTGAAGTCGGGTGTTCCGGGTGTGGGATGAATGCAGTTCACCGGACAGACAGTGACGCAGCTCGCGTCGTTGCAGCACGGCCGCGTGATGACATGGGCCACCGGGGTCCTCCTTGGATGGTCATGTACCGCCCGCTTGAGGCGGACGGCGTTCACTCAGCGGAACGAGGCCCGGAAGGACTCGAAGCCCTGAAGGCAGTTGTTGCGCAGCAGTTCGGGTTCGCTGACCTCGATGGACGAGACGCGCGGGACCATTGCCCGCAGCAAGGTCTGCATCTCCAGCTTCGCCAGTTGCATGCCGACGCAGGTGTGCACGCCGTGCCCCCATCCGACATTGCTCCCACGCCACTCCAGCGAGAACTCCTCGGGGTTGTGGAAGTGCCGCTCGTCGCTGTTGGCGGAGGCGAACACCACCGCGACACGGTCCCTCGGGCGCAGCTGGACCCCACCGAGCTCGGTTTGCGCGGCGACGGATCGGGTGAACGACCGGACCGGCGAGGCTATCCGCACTGCTTCCACCACCGCTGTCGGGATCAGGTCCGGGTCTCGCCGCAGCCGTTCCCACAGCCCGGGAGTCGTCCCCAGGCTCCAGAGGAGTTGGCCGGTCGACAGGATCGTGGTGTCCAGACTCGGTGCGACGAAGTCGATGATCATGTTCTTGGCCTCGACTCGGCCGATCTCTCCCCGGTCAGCGGCATCGAGGACCGTCGACGCCCACCCGCCGGGTGTCACGTTCCGGCGGCCGACCGCCAACGTGTAGAGGAACAGGCCGAGCGATCCGCGGAGTGAACCACGCGCACGCCGGTTCGCTGAACCGAGACCGTCGAACGTCGACTGGCCCCAGTTGAGCATCTGCTCCGGGGTCACCTTCACTCCGACCAGTTCGGCGACCGCCTGGACCGGCAGGCGGGTCGCGAAGTCGGCGATGCCGTCGAAGTGATCCTGTGCCAACAGCCGGTCGACGGTGTCCGCGGCCTCCTGCTCCATTGTGGGCAGCGACGGACGTATCGCACGCGAGGTCAGAGACTGCATGAGGATCATCCGACGGGTCATGTGCGTGTCGTCGTCACTCGCGAGCGTGGTGTAGTGCCCGAGAGTGTTGGCGACCGGATTGGCGGCCACGCCTCTGCCACTGCGGAAGGTCGCATCGTCGCGTAGGGCCAGCCGAACGTCGTCGAACCGGCCGATCGCGAACATCCGATGACGCGGGAGCCAGACGACGGGGCCCGCGTCCCGGATTCTGCTGTACACCTCGTGCGGTCTGTCGATCACCTCGTCGCCGTACAGATCGACGTCGACCACCGGCGCCCCACGGTGGGTGGCGGTCCGGAGGAGAGAGTGTCGAAGCGTCATCGGCCCGTCCTGGTCTCACGAGTCGCACCGGCGTTCGCCGCTCGAGATGATTCCGTCATTGCTGACGAAATCATCATCCAAAGATGTGGCAAAGGTCAAGTGATGTCCGGGGACACACCCGGAATGCTGCGGTTCCGCACCGGGCGGTGCGGTCAGGTCAGCACGACAATCAGATCGCCGGCTTCGACCTGCCCGACCGTGTTGATGGCGATGCGGTCGACGGTCCCGCCTCCGGGGCTCGTGATCGCGGCCTCCATCTTCATGGCTTCGATGGTGGCGACGGTGCCGCCGGGTTCGATCTCGTCGCCGACTCCGACGGTGATGGTGACCACACCGGAGAAGGGTGCGGCGACGTGGAGGGGGTCGCCGGGGTCGGCCCTCTCCGCGGCGGGTACCTCACTCACGGGTCCGTTCGAGTCAACCCTCAGGTGCCCGGCGCGTTCTCGATGAGTCCGACTCAGCCGGCGGCCGCCGCATCCACGGCGCGGGCCTTCAGAGCGCGGGTGAGGTCCGCGTTCTGCTCGGCGAGGATCCTGCGCAGGCCGGCCGGGTATGAGGCGTCCGCGATCACGGCGTCGAAGCGGGCCACGGTCTCGGCGTCCACCGACCACGCGGGGAACAGCCCGGCGGCGACGGTCTTGGCCAGGTCGCCGGATCGCGCCTTCCACAGCCCGGTCACATCGTCCAGGTAGCGCTCGCACAGCCCGGTGAGCAGGTGTTCCTGGCCCGGCAGGTCGACGCCCAGCAGGGTGGCACGCACCAGCGCGTTGCTCGGTGCGTCGTCACCGGTCGCGGTGAGCAGCGCCTCGGCCTCCTCCTTGGCGCCGACGGTGGGCCGGGCGGCGCGGGCGGTGGCCGCCCGCCGGGCGCCCCCGGCGGTGTCGTCCGACGCCAACTCCTCGTCGATCCGGTCGGTGGTCTCGGCGCCGGCGGCCACGAGCGCGGTGAGGACGGTCCACCGCAGGTCGGTGTCGAGGGTCAGGCCGGGCAGGCCTGCCTCGTCAGGTCCCGCGTCGAGGAGGCACGCGAGAACGCGCGCCTGGTCGGCACCCACCGGGCAACTGCACAGGGCGGCGAGGAACGCCAGCTGGTGGTCGGACCCCGCCTCCGATTCCCGGGCCGCCGTGAGCATCGCGGCGGAGAACTCGGGCCACCCGGTGGCGGCCGCCCAGTCCGGGTCGGCGTACCTCGCCAGCGCGGTCTGAGCTTGGGCGAGCACGCGCTGGACCACCCCGATGTGGGGCTCTCGCGGGGCCGCGCGGGTGACCACCTCGACGAACCGGCGAGCCGGAAGCCGGGCGTCCCGGGTCATCTCCCACAGCGCGGACCAACACAGGGTGCGGGCGAGGGAATCCGTCACGTCCTCGATCGACCCGAGAACGGTGTCGAGCGAGCGCTCGTCGAGCCGCACCGAGCAGTACGTCAGGTCCGCGTCGTTGGGCAGGATCACGTCGGGCACGGGGAGCCCGGCCATTTCCGGGACGGTCGTGCGCTCGGCGTCGACGTCCAATTCGGCGAACGTGGTCCGGACCAGTGCCCCCGACTCATCACGGCTGTAGAGACCCACGCCGAGGCGGTGGGTGCGTAGTTCCCCGGCACCGGGGGCGGCCGGTCCCTGGACGACGGTCAGCTCCGAGATCGTCCCCGGGGTGTCGGCGGCGGTGCTCACCTCCACGGAGATCGGGTTGATGCCGGTGGTCCGCAACCACTGGGCGGCCCAGTCGGACAGGTCGCGACCGGAGGACGCCTCGAGTGCCCGCAGGAGATCGCCGAACTCGGCGTTGCCGAAGGCGTGCTCGGCGAAGTAGGCGCGTAGGCCCGCCAGGAACGGCTCGCGCCCCACATACGCCACCAGCTGTTTGAGCACGGATGCGCCCTTGGCGTAGGTGATCCCGTCGAAGTTCGCCTCGACAGTCTCCAGGTCCGTCATGTCGGCCGCGACTGGGTGGGTGGAGGGCAGTTGGTCCTGCCGGTACGCCCACGCCTTCTCGACGTTGGCGAAGGTGGTCCAGGCGTCGGTGTACTGCGTGGCGTCGACCTGGGCGAGGACGGAGGCGAAGGTCGCGAACGACTCGTTGAGCCACAGGTCGTCCCACCAACGCATGGTCACCAGGTCGCCGAACCACATGTGGGCCATCTCGTGCAGGATCGTCTCGTTGCGGCGTTCGTAGCGGTATCCGGTGACGCGGGAGCGGAAGACGTAGTCCTCGAGGAACGTCACCGCACCGGCGTTCTCCATGGCACCCGCGTTGAACTCGGGTACGAAGATCTGGTCGTACTTGCCGAAGGCGTACGGCATGCCGAACTCGCGGTGGTAGAAACCGAAACCCTCCTTGGTCTCGGCGAACAGCCGGTCGGCGTCGAGGTGCTCGGCGAGCGACCCCCGGCACAGCAGGCGTAGAGGAATGGTCCCGTGCTCGTCGGTGTAGGAGTCCTCCGCCACGTGGTACGGGCCGGCGATCAGGGCCACCAGGTAGGTCGAGAGGACCTCCGTCTGCTCGAATCGGTGAACGACCGCTCCCGACCCGCCAGGGGACTCGGTGGCCGGGGTGTTGGACACCACGACCCAGGAGGCGGGGGCCGTGACGGTCAGCGTGTAGCGCGCCTTGAGGTCGGGTTGGTCGAAGCAGGCGAACACCCGTTTGGCGTCGGCGGTCTGGAACTGCGTGTAGAGATAGACCTCCCCGTCCACGGGATCGACCATGCGGTGCAGGCCCTCGCCGGTGGAGGTGTACGCCAGATCGGCGTCCACGATGAGCTCGTTGGTCTCCTGCAGATCGGGCAGCGTCAGCCCCACCTCGTCGTCGTACTCCCCGTTCTCGAGGGTCAGCCCGTTCAACGTCACCGACCGGATCCGCGCCGACCTCAGGTCGATGAACGTCTCCGCCCCGGGCCGAGAACAGGTGAACCGGACGACCGTGCGGGACCGGAACATCCCGCTTCCCGGCCCGCCGGAGCCGTCGGTGAGGTCCAGGTCCACCTCGTAGGTATCCACGTCGATCAGCTCCGCCCTGGCGGCGGCGTCGGAACGGGTGAGATTGAGCGAGCGCATCGGGAGGTCCTCGGTTCCTGGGCGTGAGTGGTGGCCCCAGTCCTACCACCCGGGGCGGGGTGGCAGTCGGCGACCCTGACGAGGAGGATGGGGCCATGACATCCTCCGATTCCACCGCCCGCCGTTCCGTCGACTTCTGGTTCGACCCCCTGTGCCCCTTCGCGTGGGTCACCAGCCGCTGGATCCTCGAGGTGGAGAAGGTCCGCGACATCGATCTGACGTGGAACGTGATGAGCCTGTCCGTCCTCAACGACGGCCGCGACCTGCCGGAGGAATACCTCGAGCACATGCGGCTCGGCTGGGGCCCGGTCCGCGTGGCGATCGCCGCCGCGCAACGTCACGGTCAGGAGGTCCTGGGCCGGTTGTACACCGAGCTCGGCACCCGCATCCACGATCAGGGCCGGGGGATCGACGACCCCACCGTGATCACCGAGGCGCTCGAGGCCGCCGGACTGGACGCGGGCCTCGCCGCCGCGGCGGCGACCGATGAGTACGACGACGAGCTGCGCGCCTCGCACCACCGCGGCATGGACCCGGTGGGCGACGAGGTCGGCACCCCGGTCGTTCACGTGGACGGCGTGGCCTTCTTCGGACCCGTCCTCACACGCATCCCGCGCGGCGAGGAGGCGGGCAAGGTGTTCGACGGCGCGGCCCTGCTCGCCGGATATCCCTACTTCTTCGAGCTCAAGCGCAGCCGCACCGAGGCGCCGCAGTTCGACTGAAGGCCCGGGGGTGCGGCGGGTGCCGAGCGTGGCAGAATCGCCGCCATGCGCATCTACCTGGGAGCGGACCACGCCGGCTTCGAGACCAAGAACGTCATCGCCGAGCACCTGACGGCCTCCGGCCACGAGGTGGTCGACTGCGGTGCCCACACCTACGACGCCGAGGACGACTACCCGGCCTTCTGCATCGACGCGGCTCGCAAGGTCGTCGCGGACCCGGGCAGCCTCGGGATCGTGCTGGGCGGATCCGGCAACGGCGAGCAGATCGCGGCCAACAAGGTCCCCGGCGCCCGCTGCGCACTGGCGTGGAGCGTCGAGACCGCCCGCCTGGCCCGCGAGCACAACAACGCGCAGTTGATCGGTATCGGCGGGCGGATGCACTCTCAGGAGGAGGCGCTGGCGATCGTCGACGCGTTCCTCGACCAGAGCTGGTCGGAGGCCGAGCGTCACCAGAGGCGCATCGACATCCTCGCCGAGTACGAGCGCACCCACGAGGCCCCGCCGGTCCCCGGCGCCTGAGTTCCAGTGCCTGAGGGGCACACCCTCCACCGGCTGGCCCGCCTGCACACCGAGTACTTCGCAGGCGGGCCGGTCCGCGTCTCGAGCCCACAGGGGCGGTTCGCCGACCACGTCGTCGTCGACGGGCGCTACTTCGACCGCGCCACGGCCGTCGGCAAGCACCTCTTCCACCACTACGTCGGCGGCGTCGCCGTCCACATCCACCTCGGGCTCTACGGGTTCTTCGACACGCACCTGGTGCCGCAGGGGGAAGAGCCCCCGGCACCGGTCGGGCAGGTGCGGATGCGGGTCGGCTCGGTCCGCGACGAGGCGGTCGGCGCGGGGTCGCAAGCAGAGGACGGGCCGGTGCACTGCGTGGACCTCCGCGGGCCCACAAGGTGCGAGGTCATCGACGAGGCGGGCGTGGCCGAGGTCCGAGGCCGTCTGGGCCCCGATCCGTTGGATCCCGACGCCGATCCCGAGTCGGCCTGGATGCGCATCTCCCGCAGTGCGCGGCCGATAGGTGCGCTGCTCATGGACCAGAAGGTCCTGGCCGGAGTCGGGAACGTCTACCGCGCCGAGGTGCTGTTCCGGCACGGTATCGACCCGTTCCGCGCCGGCTCGCGGCTAACGGAGGGCGAGTTCCGCGCGATCTGGGACGACCTGGTGCAGTTGATGGAGGTGGGGGTGGAGACCGGCGCCATCCACACGATCCGCCCGGAGCACGACCACGGGGACGTGCCCCGACGTGGTGCCGACCGACCGCGCAACTACGTCTATCAACGGGACGGCTGGCAGTGCCGGGTGTGCCGCGACGAGATCGCCCTGCAGACGTTGGAGGCGCGGACCCTCTTCTGGTGTCCGACCTGCCAGCATTCTGGTGTCCGACCTGCCAGCCGGGACGGCCGCGCTGAACCCGCCGCCGAGTCGCAGCCGCGGGCGGGCGGGTCAGCCGGTTAGCGGGCGACCATTTCGCAGCCGCACGTCGCGACGGCGTCTCGCGGGTACCGAAGTGCCTGCGAGACGCCATGCCGAGGGGCGGCTGGGATCTGATCGAACAGGCGCTACCGCGAGACGCCATTACGAGGAGCGGCTGGGATCTGATCGAGCAGGCGCTACCGCGAGACGCCATCCTCGGGAGCGCCGGGAGGGCGTCGCGAGTCGTCGTGTGGAGCGGGCGACGGGAATCGAACCCGCGTAGCCTGCTTGGAAGGCAGGGGCTTTACCATTAAGCTACGCCCGCGTCGGCGGCTGACCTAGAGTTTCCCCCGGGGCTCGCTCGCGCGGTGATCACACTACCGGACCGGTGCGGCACCCCCAACTCCCGGCCCGCCAACGCGGAATCTGCCGTGATGCGGCACTGTCGTACACTGGCCGAGTTGGTTTGGCGGCCCGGCAGGTTCTCCGCGTGCGGCGCGGGCGGTCGGTCGCGCGACTCACCGGGATGTGGCGCAGCTTGGTAGCGCATCCGCTTTGGGAGCGGAGGGTCGCAGGTTCGAATCCTGTCATCCCGACCAGCGGAGCCCGAAATACGAATCCCACACGACTTTCCTAGGAGATCATCACCGTGAAGAGCACTGTCGAGCAGCTGAACCCGACCCGGGTCAAGGTCACGGTGGAGGTGCCGTTCGCGGAGCTCGAGCCGGACTTCGCCAAGGCCTACAAGTCGCTCGCCGGCCAGGTCAACATCGCCGGCTTCCGTCCGGGTAAGGCCCCCGCCAAGCTCCTCGAGGCGCGGATCGGCCGCCCGGCGGTGCTGGAGCAGGTCATCAACGACATGATCCCGACCCGCTACGGCCAGGCCGTCGACGAACACGATCTCAAGGTCCTGGCCCAGCCGGAGATCGAGGTGACGAAGCTCGAGGACGGCGACGTCGTGGAGTTCACCGCCGAGGTGGACGTGCGCCCGGAGATCACCCTGCCCGCCTACTCGGAGCTGGCGGTCACCGTCGAGGCCCCGGCCGCCGACGACGCGGCGGTGGAGACGGAGCTCGACAACCTCCGCGCCCGCTTCGGCACCCTCAAGGGCGTCGAGCGTGGTGCCGAGAAGGGTGACTTCCTCTCGGTGGACCTCGCCGCCACCGTCGACGGTGAGCCGGTCGAGGACGCCTCGACCGAGGGTCTGTCCTACGAGCTCGGCTCCGGCACGCTTATCGAAGGACTCGACGACGCGGCCGAGGGCCTCAAGGCCGGCGAGTCCAAGGAGTTCACCTCGTCCCTCGTCGCGGGCGAGCACGCGGGCAAGGAGGCGGTCATCACCGTGACCGTCCAGTCCGTCAAGGAGCGCGAGCTGCCCGACGCCGACGACGAGTTCGCCCAGATGGCCAGCGAGTTCGACACCCTCGACGAGCTCAAGGCCGACCTCACGGAGAAGGTGGCGCAGCAGGCCAGGGCCGGCCTCGCGGGCGAGATCCGCGACAAGGTCCTGGACGCCTTGATCGAGGCCACCGACATCCCGACTCCCGAGTCCCTGGTCGAGTCCGAGGCGCACGCGCAGATGCACCAGCTCATCGACCAGTTCGGTGGGGACCCGGCGATCCTCGACCAGGCGCTGGCCGCCGAGGGCACGGACCGCGAGACCTTCGAGGCGGAGACCCGCGAGGGCGCCGCGCGCGCCATCCGCAGCCAACTCCTGCTCGACGCCGTGGCCGAGGAGGCCTCGACCGAGGTCTCGCAGGAGGAGCTCACGCAGCACATCATGTTCCAGGCCCAGCGCTATGGCATGGACCCGAACCAGTTCGTGCAGCAGATCCAGCAGGCCGGCCAGCTCGGCTCGCTGTTCTCCGACGTGCGCCGTTCCAAGGCGCTGGCGGACGTCATCGTCCAGGCCAACGTCACGGACACCGAGGGCAACACGGTCGACACGACCGAGTTCTTCGGGTCTCGCGAGGAGGACTCCGCCGACTCCGCCGACTCGGACGAGGCCGCCGAGTCCACCGACGCCGCGGACACCGACGGCAAGGGCGACGACGCCTGACGGTCCTCACCTGCACCACCCCCGGAGCCGGGCATCACCTCACGGTGGTCCCCGGCTCCGTCGTTCGCGGTGGCAGTGCACCCGGTGCCCGCGGTGGCGGCCGCGGACGCCGACGCCGACGCCGACGCTGAGAGCGAACACCCGCCCCGTCGGGACGGTTCGGCCGTGGGCGTTGGTTACTGTTTGACGTAACGGATACCCGGCCGCCGGTCGGTCGGGCACCGCGGGAGCGGTGAGACGATCAGCGAAGGTAGGTACCCCGTGGCCCAGAACGGTTCAGCGGCACAGCCCGGTTCGACGCAGCCCGCCCTCAGCTCGCCCGGATCCCATGGGCTGACCCTCGGCGACTCGGTGTACGAGCGTCTCCTGCAGGAGCGGATCATCTTCCTGGGTTCCCAGGTGGACGACGACATCTCCAACCGCCTCTGCGCGCAGATCCTGCTGCTCGCGGCGGAGGACCCCACCCGCGACATCGCCATGTACATCAACTCGCCCGGTGGTTCCGTGACGGCGGGGATGGCGATCTACGACACGATGCAGTTCGTCGAGTGTGACGTCGCGACCTACGGCATGGGTCTGGCCGCCTCGATGGGGCAGTTCCTGCTCACCGCGGGCACCAAGGGCAAGCGGTACGCCCTGCCGCACGCCAAGATCATGATGCACCAGCCCTCCGCCGGGGTCGGCGGCTCGGCCGCCGACATCGCGATCCAAGCCGAGCAGTTCGCCGCCACCAAGCGCGAGATGGCCGAGCTCATCGCCTTCCACACCGGCCAGTCCTTCGAGCAGGTCACCGAGGACTCGGACCGCGACCGGTGGTTCAGCGCGGAGGAGGCCAAGGAATACGGGTTCGTCGACCACGTGATCGCCCGTGCCTCCCAGACCGGAGGGACCTCGCCGTCGTGATCATCGACCCCGTCGCCCACGGGAGCGCTCCCGCAGCCCAGCCCGCCCCGCACACCACCACGGAGTCACCGATGACCTCACTGCCGACCTCGCGCTACATCCTTCCGTCCTTCGTCGAGCACTCGAGCTACGGCGTCAAGGAGTCCAACCCGTACAACAAGCTCTTCGAGGAGCGGATCATCTTCCTGGGCACCCAGGTCGACGACGCCTCGGCGAACGACATCATGGCCCAGCTCCTCGTCCTCGAGGGCCAGGATCCGGACCGCGACATCACGATGTACATCAACTCGCCGGGCGGCTCGTTCACCTCGCTCATGGCGATCTACGACACGATGCAGTACGTGCGTCCCGACATCGTGACGGTGTGCCTGGGGCAGGCGGCTTCGGCCGCCGCGGTCCTGCTCGCGGCGGGCACCAAGGGCAAGCGGGCCGCGTTGCCCAACGCCCGCATCCTCATCCACCAGCCCGCCACCGGCGGGATCCAGGGGCAGGTCTCGGACCTGGAGATCCAGGCCGCGGAGATCGAGCGCATGCGACGCCTCATGGAGACGACCCTGGCCCGGCACACCGGTCGCGAGGCGGACCAGATCCGCAAGGACACCGACCGGGACAAGATCCTCACAGCCGCGGAGGCAAAGGACTACGGGATCATCGACACCGTGTTCGACTACCGCAAACTGTCGGCGACCAACTGACGCCCGGGCGGCGCGCCGTGGAGGGTTGCGGTGCGCCGTCAGGTCCAATGAACCTCATCGCGCGACGGGTCGGAATTGTCGTCCCTCCCGCGTACCGTCGACTACGGGGTGTGAATCCGGCCCCCTGGAATGCGAGGACGTAGAACTCATGGCACGTGTGGGCGAGAGCGGCGACCTGTTGAAGTGTTCTTTCTGTGGAAAGAGCCAGAAGCAGGTCAAGAAGCTGATCGCCGGTCCGGGGGTCTACATCTGCGACGAGTGCATCGAGTTGTGCAACGAGATCATCGAGTCCGAGGTCGAGGACTCGCAGGAATCGGCGCTCGACGAGTTGCCCAAGCCGGCGGAGATCCACGCCTTCCTCGACGAGTATGTGGTGGGGCAGGACGCGGCCAAGCGCAACCTCGCGGTGGCCGTCTACAACCACTACAAGCGCATCCGCGTGGGGGCCTCGCTCGGCCGCGGTGACGCGGTGGAACTGGCCAAGTCCAACATCCTCATGCTGGGGCCGACCGGGTGTGGCAAGACGTATCTCGCCCAGACGCTGGCCAAGATGCTCAACGTCCCGTTCGCGATCGCCGACGCCACCGCGCTGACCGAGGCGGGATACGTCGGCGAGGACGTGGAGAACATCCTCCTCAAACTCATCCAGGCCGCGGACTACGACACCAAGCGCGCCGAGATGGGCATCATCTACATCGACGAGGTCGACAAGATCGCCCGCAAGGCCGAGAATCCGTCGATCACCCGCGACGTGTCCGGCGAGGGTGTCCAGCAGGCGCTGCTGAAGATCCTCGAGGGCACGCAGGCGTCAGTGCCGCCGCAGGGTGGTCGCAAGCACCCGCACCAGGAGTTCATCCAGATCGACACGTCCAACGTGTTGTTCATCGTCGCCGGGGCCTTCCAGGGTCTGGAGAAGATCGTCGGTGACCGCGTGGGCCGGAAGGGGATGGGCTTCGGGGCCGAGGTCGCCAGCAAGACGAGCCTCGACACGACGGAGAACTTCAGCGAGGTCATGCCGGAGGACCTGGTGAAGTACGGGCTGATCCCCGAGTTCATCGGTCGCCTCCCGGTCGTGGCGACCGTGACGAGCCTGGACCGCGAGGCGCTGGTCAACATCCTCAGCGAGCCCAAGAACGCGCTCGTCAAGCAGTACGCCCGGCTGTTCGAGATGGACGGCGTCGAGCTGGAGTTCACCCAGGACGCCCTCGAGGCCGTGGCCGACCAGGCGATCCTGCGGGGCACCGGCGCCCGCGGGCTGCGTGCCATCATGGAGGAGGTTCTCCTCCCGGTCATGTACGACATCCCCGGACGGGATGACGTGGCGCGCGTGGTGGTCACCGGCGAGACGGTGCGGCACAACGTGCTGCCGACGATCGTCCCCTTCTCCGAGTCCGAGCCCCGGGAGAAGTCGGCCTAGGCTGCACCGGGTCGGGTCAGGCTCAGACGCGTTCGAAGACGGCGGCCAGCCCCTGACCGCCGCCGATGCACATCGTCTCCAGCCCCCACTGGGCATCGCGTCGCACCATCTCGCGGGAGAGTGTGGTGAGCATCCGGGCGCCGGTCGCTCCGACGGGGTGGCCGAGCGAGATCCCTGAGCCGTGGGGGTTGAGGTGCTCCGAGGCGGGATCGATGTCCCACTCCCGCATGACGGACAGCGCCTGGGCGGCGAAGGCCTCGTTGAGCTCGATCACGTCGATGTCAGTCAGGGTGAGTCCGAGCGCGTGGAGGGCCTTGGCGGTGGCGGGAACGGGGCCGATGCCCATGGTCTCCGGCGCCACACCCGCAACGGCCCACGAGGCGAGACGGACGAGCGGTGTGAGCCCGAGGGCGGACGCCCTGTCGGCTGTGGTGACGATGCACATCGCGGCGCCGTCGTTCTGTCCTGAGGCGTTGCCGGCGGTGACGGTGGCCTCGGGGTCGGTCCGGCTCATGATCGCCCGGAGGCCCGAGAGGGCCTCGACCGAGGTGTCGGCGCGGGGGTGCTCGTCGGTGTCGACGACGAGGTCGGCGCCCCTGCGCTGCGGGACGGTGACGGGAACGATCTCCTCGGCGAACACCCCCGACATCTGGGCGGCGACCGCGCGCTGATGGGACTGCACGGCCAGCCGGTCCTGTTCCTCCCGGCTGATGCCGTACTCGCGGCGGAGGTTCTCGGCGGTCTCGATCATCCCCCCGTCGACGATGTGGGAGCGGCCACCGACCGTGGTGCGGGCGCGACCGAGGCGATCGACCAGGGAGACGCCCTCGCCGGAGATGCCCCAGCGGGGCGAGGGCGTGGCGTAGAACTCCACCTGGCTCATTGATTCGACTCCGCCGGTGATGACGAGGTCCGCCCCGCCTGAGGCCACCTGCAGGGCGCCGGTGATCACCGCCTGCAGGCCCGAGCCGCAGCGCCGGTCCAGCTGCATCCCGGGCACCTCGACGCCGAGCGGGGAGTCGAGGGCCGCGATCCGACCTATGGCGGGGCCCTCGCCGCCCGGTGAACCCTGGCCCAGGATCACGTCGTCGACGTCGGCCCCGGTCAGGCCGGTGCGCTCGACGAGCGTCGTGAGCAGCGAGGTCGCCAGGGCGTTCGCGTCCAGCTCACGGAAGACCCCGCCGAAACGTCCGACCGGGGTGCGGAGCGGGTGGCAGATGACGATGTCGCGCATGGGTTCTCCTCATGGTGGCCGGCGGTGCCGAGAGCTCTCCGTCCTCCGCCGTCACGCGGTGGCGTGCGTGGACAGGTGCGAGCGGAGGACCGCGGTCACGCGGTCGGGGATCTCCACGGTGGGAACGTGGGCGGCGGGGGACAGGGTCAGGAACTCGGCGCCCGGGATCCCGGCGGCGAGTTCGCGGACCACGTCGGGCGGTGTGGAGGGGTCCTCGTCCCCGGCGATCACCAGGGTGGGGCAGGTGATCCGGCCGAGGTCGGCGCGCCCGTCCCAGCCCGACAGCGCGTCACAGGCCGCGGCGTACCCCTCGGCGCTGGTCGCCAGGATCATCTCGCGGACAGAATCCACCAGTGCGGGGTCCTGTCGGGCGCGACGGGGGGTAATCCACCTCGCCACCACCGCGTCGGCGACGGCACCGGTTCCGCCGTCGCGGACGGCGGCAGCCCGCTCGACCCATGCCGAGGGCTTACCGAACCTCGCGGCCGTGCACAGCAGGGCCGCGGACCCGACCCTGGTGGGCTCGTGGACAGCGAGCCACTGGGCCAGGGCTCCTCCCAGGGAGAGTCCGACCACGTGGAAGCGGTCCACGCCGAGGGTGTCGAGCAGAGCCAGGACGTCGCCGGCGAGGTCGGCGATCGTGCACGGCCCCGGGATCACATCCGAGCCGCCGTGGCCACGGTGGTCGACAGCGATCACGGTGTGGTCCCGGGCCAGGTCGCGCACCTGGGCGTTCCACATCGACCGGTCCGAACCGAGGGACCCGAGGAGGACGACGACCGGGGCGTTCTCCGGCCGCGGGCCGCTGACCTGACAAGACAGGGTGGCGGGCATGGGGTGTGTCCTTTCCTGGGGGTCGGGGGACCGGTCGGGCCCGCGTGGCGTGTGGGACGCACGGTCCACCGTACGACGGGTGGGAGCTGCCGCGTCACACAAAGGCGGGCGAGGCCGACCCCCGGTCGGCTTCAGCCATCGACCACACCCCGCCGATTGCACACCGCCGATCGCACACCACTGGCGGGCCCCGGGGCGAACAACGGGTGTACGACGGCTCGGGCGGTCAACAGGGGGCACATTCCTCACTACTGTGGGGACCGACCCCGTCGTCGCCAGAGGAAGGTCCCTGCGTATGAGCTCCTCCGCCCCGGTCACCGTCACCGTCACCGGTGCCGCCGGAAAGATCGCCTACTCCCTGCTCTTCCGAGTGGCGTCCGGTCTGGTCTTCGGCCCCGACACCCCGGTCAGGCTGCGGTTGTTGGACGTCCCGACCGCGGTCGCCGCAGCCGAGGGGGTGGCGATGGAGATCGAGGACTGCGCTCTTCCGTTGGTCGATTCGATCGAGATCACCGACGACGCGGACGTCGCCTTCGACGGCGCCAATGCCGCCTTCCTCGTCGGAGCGATGCCTCGCGGCAAGGGCATGGAGCGGTCAGACCTGCTGACCGCCAACGGTGCCATCTTCCGCGACCAGGGCCGCTCGATCAACGACGGGGCCGCCGACGACATCCGCGTGGTGGTGGTGGGCAACCCCGCCAACACCAACGCCTACATCGCTCACCGGCACGCCCCGGACGTCCCGGCCGGCCGCTTCACCGCCCTCATGCGGCTGGACCACAACCGGGCGCTGAGTCAGCTCGCCGCCCGCCTGGGCGCCCCCGTCGCCGAACTCGACGGGGTCGTGGTGTGGGGCAACCACTCGGCCACCCAGTTCCCGGACGTCTCCTATCTCACCCGCGCGGGTGAACCCGTGACCGCGGGACTCGAGCGCGAGTGGTTGACCGACACCTTCATCCCGCGGGTCGCGAACCGGGGTTCCGAGATCATCGCCGTGCGGGGTTCGTCGTCGGCCGCCTCGGCCGCGGGTGCCGCCGTCGATCAGATGCACGACTGGGTGCACGGCACCCCGGGGGAGAGCTGGACCACGGTGGCGCTGCCCTCCGAGGGGCACTACGGCACGGTCCCGGGTGTGGTCACCGGGTTGCCGTGCCGCAGCCGTGGCGGGGAATGGGAGGTGGTCGAGGGTCTCGAGATCGACGATTTCCAACGCGCGCGCATCGACGCCTCGGTGGCCGAACTGGTCTCCGAGCGCGACGCCGTGCACGCCCTCAACCTGACGGACTGACCCCGGGGGGCGGGGTCCGGCCCGCGTGTGCGGGACCCCGGTGCGGACGGCCTACGATGGTCGGGTGACGACAGCAGCGACTCCCGGCCCCGAGAACAACCGCGCGGATCTGCTCCCCGCCTCCTGGAACCCCGGCGAGGTCGAGTCCGAGCTGTATCAGCGTTGGGTCGAGGCCGGTTATTTCGAGGCCGACCCCTCCAGCGACAAACCCGCGTACTCGGTGGTTCTCCCGCCGCCCAACGTCACCGGAAACCTGCACATGGGGCACGCACTCGACCACACGCTCATGGACGTGCTCACGCGCCGCAAGCGCATGCAGGGCTTCGAGGTGCTGTGGCTTCCGGGCATGGACCACGCCGGGATCGCCACCCAGACCCTCGTGGACCGCAAGCTCCGCGCCGAGGGGATCGACCGCCACGAGATCGGGCGAGAGGCGTTCATCGGACGAGTCTGGGAGTGGAAGCGTGAGTCCGGCGGGACCATCGGCGAGCAGATGCGGCGGCTCGGCGACGGCGTCGACTGGTCGCGTGAGCGGTTCACCCTGGACGAGGGACTGTCCCGCGCGGTGCAGACAATCTTCAAAGAGCTCTATGACCGGGGGCTCATCTACCGCGCCGAGCGGCTGGTCAACTGGTCGCCCACACTCCAGACCGCGATCTCGGACATCGAGGTCAAGTACGCGGATGTCGAGGGCGAGCTGGTGAGCTTCCGCTACGGCTCGATGAACGACTCGCAGCCGCACCTCGTGGTGGCCACGACCCGGCTCGAGACGATGCTGGGCGACACGGCGATCGCCGTGCACCCGGAGGACCCGCGGTACGCCCACCTCGTGGGCACCGAGATCGAGCACCCGTTCCGCGACGGGTGGACCCTGCGCGTCGTGGCGGACGACCACGTCGATCCCGAGTTCGGGACGGGGGCCGTCAAGGTCACGCCCGCGCACGACCCCAACGACTTCGCGATCGGCCAGCGCCACGGGCTGGCGATGCCCACGATCATGGACGCGGCCGGCCGCATCGCCGACACGGGGACCCGCTACGACGGGATGGACCGGTTCGAGGCGCGCAGGGTGATCCGCGAGGACCTCGCCGCCGAGGGCCGGATCGTCAAGGAGGTGCGCCCGTACCTGCATTCCGTCGGACACTCGGAGCGATCCGGTGAGCCGATCGAGCCCCGGCTGTCCCTGCAGTGGTGGGTCAGGGTCGAGGAACTGGCCCGGATGGCGGGAGACGCCGTGCGAGACGGTGACACGGTGATCCACCCGAAGAGTCAGGAACCGCGCTGGTTCGACTGGGTCGACGACATGCACGACTGGTGCATCTCCCGCCAGCTGTGGTGGGGCCACCGCATCCCCATCTGGTACGGGCCGGGCGGCGAGGTGGTCTGCGTGGGCGTGGGCGAGGAGCCGCCCGCCGGCTACACGCAGGACACGGACGTGCTCGACACGTGGTTCTCCTCCGGACTGTGGCCGTTCTCGACCATGGGCTGGCCCGACCGGACCGCGGACCTCGAGCGGTTCTACCCCACGTCCGTGCTGGTGACCGGGTACGACATCCTGTTCTTCTGGGTGGCCCGGATGATGATGTTCGGCACCTTCGTGGGTCGCACCCTGACCGGCGACAGGGCCGCCCCGGGCACGGTTCCGTTCACCGACGTGTTCCTCCACGGGCTCGTCCGCGACGAGCACGGCCAGAAGATGTCCAAGTCCAAGGGCAACGGCATCGACCCGCTCGACTGGGTCGACCGTTTCGGCGCCGACGCCCTGCGCTTCACCCTGGCCCGGGGTGCGAACCCGGGTGGCGACCTGTCCGTGGGCGACGACTCCGCCCAGGCATCGCGCAACTTCGCCACCAAGCTCTTCAACGCCACGCGGTTCGCGCTGATGAACGGCGCGAGGGTGGGCGAGCTCCCGGCGGAGGTCGCGCTCACCGACGCTGATCGCTGGATCCTCCAGCGCCTCGGCGAGGTGCGGGTCTCCGTCGACGACGCGCTGGACCGCTACGAGTTCTCCAAGGCCTGCGAGGCCCTGTACCACTTCGCATGGGACGAGCTGTGCGACTGGTACCTGGAGCTGGCCAAGGTCCAGTTCGGCAGCGACGACGAGGCGCGCGGGTCCGAGCGGGCCGATCACACGCGGCTCGTGCTGGGACACGTTCTCGACGTGGTGCTGCGGATGCTGCATCCCGTCATCCCGTTCGTCACCGAGGTGCTGTGGACGGCCCTGACCGGACGCGACTCGGTGGTGGTCGCGGACTGGCCCTCCGACGTGGCCCCGGCAGAGGGGGCCACGGAGTCCGTGCGCCGGGTGGCCGACGCCCAGACCCTCGTCACCGAGATCCGCCGCTTCCGCTCCGACCAGGGACTCAAGCCCGGCCAGCGGGTGCCCGCGCGCGTCACCGGGGTCGACCGGGCGGATCTGCCCGCCGACCTGCTCGACCAGGTGGCCTCGCTCGCGCGGATCACCCCGGCCGGGGACGACTTCACCGCCACCGCCTCGTTGGAGGTCCGGCTGGGGCTGTCCACTGTGGGGGTCGAGATCGACACTTCCGGCACCATCGACCTGGCCGCCGAGCGTCGACGCCTGGAGAAGGACCTCGCGGCCGCGCGCAAGGAGCTGGAGACCACCGGCGCCAAGCTGGGCAACGAGGCGTTCCTCGGCAAGGCTCCCGACCACGTGGTGGACAAGATCCGCGCGCGCCGGGATCTCGCCGAGAACGAGGTCAGCCGGATCTCCGCCCGACTCGAGGGCCTCCCGGCCGGGAGCACCGCCTGATGGCGGGTCATCGGTGGCTCGAGCCCCACGACCCGGACGAGGGCTGGGACACCCCCACCGAGGAGGACGTCGCCGAGTTGCTCGGCGAGGAGGGCCTGGTCTCCGGGGTCTCCCTCGGCGGACCGCTGCCCGGTGACGAGGACGGCGAGGACCGCCAGGAGCCGCGCCCGATCCCGGAGGTCGGCAGCCCCGAGTGGCAGGCCGACACCGCCGAGCTCGCGGCGGTCGAGGAGGAACTGGCCACCCGGTGGCCGGAGACCCGCCTCGAACCGAGCCTGGACCGGATCGCGGAGCTCACCGGTGTCCTCGGGGATCCGCAGCACGCCTATCCGGTCGTCCACGTGGCGGGGACCAACGGCAAGACCTCGGT
Source organism: Dietzia sp. JS16-p6b (assembly GCF_003052165.1). NCBI lineage: Bacteria > Bacillati > Actinomycetota > Actinomycetes > Mycobacteriales > Dietziaceae > Dietzia > Dietzia sp. JS16-p6b. Next base: position 1,224,420 of record NZ_CP024869.1, read on the forward strand.
CACCCGGATGATCGACGCCCTCCTGCGGGCACTGCACCAGCGCACCGGGCGCAACACCAGCCCGCACCTCCAGACCGTCACCGAGCGCATCGCCCTGGACGGCGAGCCCGTCCCGGCGCGTCTGTTCGTGGACACCTACCGCGAGCTGCAGCCGTATCTGGAACTGGTGGACCAGCGGTCCGAGTCCGGCGGCGGTCCCCGGATGAGCTACTTCGAGGTGCTCACCGCGATGGCCTTCGCGGCCTTCGCCGACGCCCCGGTCGACGTGGCCGTGGTGGAGACCGGCATGGGCGGGACCTGGGACGCCACCAACGTGGTGCGGCCGGCCGTCGCCGTCGTCACCCCGATCGGCCTGGACCACACCGACTACCTCGGCGACGACCTGGCGACCATCGCGGGGGAGAAGGCGGGGATCATCCAGCCCGTGGCCGGGGACGATCTGCTCCCGAGGGACCCGGTGGCGGTGATCGGTCGGCAGGAGCCCGAGGCGATGGAGGTGCTGCTGCGTCGGGCGGTCGAGGTGGGCGCGGTGGTGGCGCGTCTCGGCTCGGAGTTCGACGTGGTCGAGCGTCGCCTGGCGGTGGGCGGACAGCAGCTCACCCTGCGCGGTCTCGGGGGCGAGTACCCGGAGGTGTTCCTCCCGCTGTTCGGCGAGCACCAGGCCGAGAACGCCGCCACCGCGCTGGCCGCCGTCGAGGCGTTTTTCGGAGCGGGCCCGGACAGGTCGCTTGACCCCGAGCTCATCCGCGCCGGATTCGCCGCCGTGGACAACCCCGGCCGGCTCGAGCGCCTCAGCTCGAGCCCGACGGTGCTGGTGGACGCCGCGCACAACGGACACGGCGGGCGCGCACTCGCCGAGGCGGTCACCTCCGAGTTCGACTTCCGACGTCTCGTCGCCGTGGTCGCGATGCTCGACGGCAAGGACGCCGACGCCTTCCTCGCGGCCATCGAGCCGGTGGTCGACGAGGTCGTCGTCACGAGGACCGGATCGCCGAGGGCGATGGCGCTCGAGGACCTCGCGCGCATCGCCGAGGACCGGTTCACCGCCCAGCGGGTCCACGTGGTGGACACCCTGCCCGAGGCGATCAGCGCCGCGCTGGACCTGGTGGGGGTTCCCGACCCGACCGCCGACGACGACGTCTCCGGAGTCGGCGTGCTCGTCACGGGGTCGGTGGTGACCGCGGGGGCCGCCCGCAGCTTGTTCGGAAAGGACGCACAGTGACCGACACCGGTTCCGTCGATCCGGGGGCCACGGCCCACGAACCCTCGGTGGATCCGTGGAAGGGCCTGCGGGGGATCATGGCCGGGACACTGATCCTCGAGGCCATCGTGATCGGACTGGTGCTCACGGTGATCGCCCGGGTGGACGACGGAGAGCACTTCCAACCCTGGAAGGTGTGGTTCGTCAGCCTCCTGGCGGTGGCGATGGTCGTGGCCAGTGGTCTGCAGCGGCGGCCCTGGGCGATCCCGATGAACCTCACTCTCGCCGGACTGGCGGTGGCCGGGTGGGCCGTCCACTGGTCGATGGGGGTATGCGGTCTGATGTTCGCGGCGGTGTGGGCGTACATCCTCTATCTTCGGCGGGACCTGTCCCGGAGGATGGCTGCCGGTTACCTCCCCAGCCAACACGACTGACGGGATCCGGGTACTTGTAGCATTGCGGCCGTGACCGAGAGAACCTTCTTCCTCATCAAGCCCGACGGCGTCCAGCGAGGCCTGACCGGGACCATCCTCGCGCGAATCGAGGCCAAGGGCCTCAGGCTCGTGGCCATGGACATGCGCCACGTGCCCCAGGAGACCGCGGCCGAGCACTACGCCGAGCACTCCGAGCGTCCGTTCTACGGCGATCTGCTCGAGTTCATCACCTCCGGTCCGGTCGTGGCCGGTGTCGTCGAGGGCCCCCGCGCGATCGCCGCCTGGCGCCAGCTCGCCGGCGGGACCGACCCGGTGGACAAGGCCGCGCCCGGGTCCATCCGCGGCGACTTCGGGTTGGAGACCCAGTTCAACCTCGTCCACGGATCCGATTCCGAGGAGTCCGCGGCCCGCGAGATCGGACTGTGGTTCCCCGACCTCTGATCCGGGTTCCCCACCAGCGCCCGCGCTGAATGCGCCCGTCGGCCCCGTGTCCGGCGGGCGCATCTGTCTTCCCACCGCTCCGCGCGGCAACGGATCGCCGGCGGGTGTGGGACAATGGCCGGAGCCCATATTCTCGGCGAGCGGACCACCAGTTCGCCCCGGATCGGGCGCCCGCCATCCGCGGGCCGGATCACACCGGAATCGCGGACCACAAGACACAGCCCCACCTGTGTGGGGCCCAGAGAGAAATGCCGACCCCGTGCGGCGGCGTGGGTCACCGGAGTTGTTCCGGTGACGTGATCGCGCCCGGAGTCCGGCCAGAGGAGACACGTGTCGGATTCGACCCTGACCATCGACGATCTCAACGCGCTCCCGGAGAAGATGCGCGCGCACGCCGCGGCCAAGGCCGTGGGTATGACCAGCAAGGAGTTCCTGGCCGCGATGGCCGGGATCGGCGTGGAGATCAGGAGCGCCCAGTCCGGCGTGACCCGCGAGGTGTTGCTCACCTGGTTCGCCGGCCGTGAGGACGGCGACGGGGCGGCACTCGCGGAGGCTCCCGCCGACCAGGGCGCCTCCGCTGAGACGGTCCCGGCCGACACAGCCCCCGCGAAGAAGGCGGGCGCCGGAAAGGCGCCGGCCAGAAAGTCCTCCGAGAAGAAGGCGCCGGCCAGAAAGTCGGCCGAGAAGAAGGCGCCGGCCGAGAAGTCTCCGGCGAGGAAGACTCGCACGCCCGCTGCGGGCGACGCGGCGACGGACCCGACAGTCGACAGTGACGCCGCGGGGCGGGCCACCAAGAAGACCGCCACCAAGAAGACCGCCGCCGACCAGACCGCCGCCGACGAGACCGCCGCCGACGAGACGTCCGGGCCGCGGGCGACCGGCCGTCGGCCCCTGCCGGAGATGTCGATCGTGACCGGCGAGGTGGGCGCGGCGGAATCAGGCAACCGTCGCCGGTCCACCGCCACCCCCTCGTTCTCTCCTCTCTTCCTCTCGCCCGACGAGGCCGCCGCCAAGGCCGAGAAGGCCGGGAAGGCCCGGACCGAATCCGACGCCGCGGAGACCACCGAGAAGTCCGGCAAGACCGACCCGTCCGGCGCCTCCGATGACCAGAACGACGCCGGCGAGGGCGGTCGCCGCCGCCGCCGGGGCCGTCGTGGCCGCGGGCGTGGCCGGGGCGAGAACGTGGACGAGCCGAACGTCGACACGGACAGCACCGAGGGGGCTCCCGAGGCCGCGGTCGCCGACGAGCAGGAGAAGACCGCCGCCGGCGCGTCGGGTGGAGGCGCGTCGGGTGGAGGCGACGCCCGTCTCGAGTCCGACACGTCCGACGGCACCGACGAGCGGTCCGGGTCGAAAGACGACACCACGGATGAGGACTCCGACGACGCCGACGGGTCGCCGTCCGGCTCGCGTCGGCGCCGCCGTCGTCGTCGTCGCGGAGGGGGGTCGGGCAACGACGACACCCAGGCCGCCGGTGACGACTCCGCTGACTCCGACGCGCGGGAGCAGCGCGAACCGCGCCGTCGCTCGGCGCGCGGTGGCCAGAGCTCCGGCCCGGCCACCGACGAGGTGCAGGGCATCAGCGGCTCGACGCGCCTCGAGGCCAAGCGGCAACGACGCCGTGACGGGCGCGATGCCGGTCGCCGGCGCCAGCCCATCCTCTCCGAGTCCGAGTTCCTCGCCCGCCGTGAATCCGTCGACCGCGTGATGGTGGTGCGGGAGAAGAAGCGCGCCGACGGCAAGGGGGTCATGACCCAGGTCGGCGTGCTGGAGGACAAGGTCCTGGTGGAGCATTTCGTGACCACCGAGTCCGCCCGCTCCATGGTGGGCAACGTGTACCTCGGCCGCGTACAGAACGTGCTCCCGAGCATGGAGGCCGCGTTCGTCGACATCGGCCGCGGCCGCAACGGCGTGCTGTACGCCGGCGAGGTCAACTGGGAGGCCGCCGGACTCGGTGGCAAGGCCCGGCGGATCGAGCAGGCGCTCAAGCCCGGCGACATGGTCCTGGTGCAGGTCACCAAGGACCCCATCGGCCAGAAGGGCGCCAGACTGACCACGCAGATCTCGCTGGCCGGCCGCTTCCTCGTGTACGTGCCCGACGGCAACTCCACCGGAATCTCCCGCAAACTCCCCGACACCGAGCGGCGCCGGCTCAAGGCGATCCTCAAGGACGTGGTCCCCGAGGGTTCGGGTGTGATCATCCGGACCGCCGCCGAGGGGGTCAGCGAGGAGGAGATCGGCCGCGACGTCGAACGGCTGGCGGCCCAGTGGACCGAGATCTCCGAGGCGGCGGCCAAGCGGACCTCCTCCGGCTCGGGCACTCCGATCGCCCTGTACGAGGAGCCGGACCTACTGGTCAAGGTGGTGCGCGACCTGTTCAACGAGGACTTCTCCTCGCTGGTGATCCAGGGCCGGACCTCATGGGACACCGTCCACGACTACGTCTCGAGGGTCGCACCGGAGATGACCGGTCGACTCGAGCGCTACGACAACCCCGACGTCGACGTGTTCGCCACCCACCGCGTGGACGAACAGCTGGCCAAGGCCCTCGATCGCAAGGTGTGGCTGCCCTCCGGCGGCTCACTCGTGATCGACCGCACCGAGGCCATGACGGTCATCGACGTCAACACCGGCAAGTACACGGGCTCGGGCGGCAACCTCGAGGAGACCGTCACGAAGAACAACCTCGAGGCGGCCGAGGAGATCGTCCGCCAACTGCGCCTGCGCGACGTGGGCGGAATGGTGATCATCGACTTCATCGACATGGTGCTCGAGGCCAACCGCGATCTCGTCCTGCGGCGGCTCACCGAGGCGCTGGGCCGCGACCGCACCCGGCACCAGGTCTCCGAGGTCACCTCGTTGGGGCTCGTCCAGCTCACCCGCAAGAAGCTCGGCACCGGTCTCATCGAGGCCTTCTCCACGCCGTGTGAGCACTGCCAGGGCCGTGGACTGATCGTGCACGCCGACCCGGTGCACACCGAGTCCCACAACGCCGACGAGCCCGGCTCGCGACGGGGCCGCAAGCGCGGTGGCAAGGGAGCGGACCCGGATCAGTCGGAGTCCCAGGCCACGTCGTCGACCACTCCCAGGCAGGCGCCCAAGAAGGACGGGCCCGCGCCGGCCGCCCACCCGGCCGCGCTCGCGATCGCACGTCACGAGGCCGAGCAGGCGATCGCGGAGAAGCCCGACCCGGATCAGGCCGTCGCAGGGTCGTCGGACACGGATCAGGCGGTCACGGACACATCTGGCCAGGCGGAGGTCGTCACCGCCGAGCCGACGTCGCCGGTCACGACCGGTGACGCCGACTCCTCCGACGCCGCCGGGTCGCGGCCGGGTCGCCGTCGTCGTCGCGCCACTCGTCGCCCCGCCGGCGGGACCATCGCCCCGGCCGTCGCGGCGGAGGACGGTGCTGCCGTCGAGGCCGTCGAGACGCCCGAGGACGAGGAGGCGGTCATGGCGGAGGCCACGGAGGTCGTGCAGACGGTCACGGCCGTCGGATCGGATCCCGACCCCGCCGGTTCCGGCACGCCCGGCCGCCGACCGCGCAGGCGGTCGACCCGTCGCGAGGCCGGTGCCGCCGCGTCCACGGCCCCCTCGGGGGAGTCGGCACCGGTGGCGGCGGTGCCCGTCGCGGCCGCCCCGCTCGCGGAGGCGCCCCCGGTCGCGGTCGCCGAGCCGCGCCGGCGTCCGGCACGTCGACGCGCGACGCGGACCACGACCGCTCCCGACGGGGGCGATCGATAGAGGTCTCGGGCCCGGAGGCGCTGCCGGTTTGACCTGCTGCGCCGCCGGGCCGTAACCTTGACAAGTCGCTCGTGGCGGCGCTATGTCGTCGCGCGAGAAGTCGCGGGCCGGGCCTTCCGAGGCCCCGGGGCCGGCGATCCCGGCCGACGAGAGTCGGTCGGTCAGAGAGAACACCGCACAGTAGTCGTGGTCGTCCCCAGCGGCGGTCACACACCCGAGAAGCAAGGGGAAGCCCTCGATGTACGCGATCGTCAAGACCGGCGGCAAGCAGTACAAGGTCGCCGAAGGGGACCATGTCAAGGTCGAGAAGATCGAGGGTGAGGCCGGCACCTCCGTGTCCCTGTCCCCGATCCTCGTGGTCGACGGATCGACCGTCACCTCCGCTGCCGACGCCCTGGCCAAGGTCTCCGTCTCCGGTGAGATCGTGGAGCAGACCAAGGGTCCGAAGATCCGGATCCACAAGTTCAAGAACAAGACCGGATACCACAAGCGTCAGGGTCACCGTCAGAAGCTGACGGTGCTCAAGATCACCGGTATCAAGTAATCCATCACGGCCGCCAAGGCCACCAGCTCAGCGCCCTCGGGCGTCTTCCCTGAAGGAGGGTTCGGACATGGCAAGTAAGAAGGGCGCATCCAGCACCCGTAACGGTCGTGACTCCAACGCGCAGCGCCTCGGCGTCAAGCGCTTCGGTGGCCAGGAGGTCAACGCCGGCGAGATCCTGATCCGCCAGCGCGGCACCAAGTTCCACCCGGGCGTGGGCGTCGGCCGTGGCGGCGACGACACGCTGTTCGCTCTGGCCGCCGGCGCGGTGGAGTTCGGGACCAAGCGTGGTCGCAAGACCGTCAACATCGTCCCGGTCGGCGTCGAGGGCTGACCCGGCAACGCTGACGAGAAGTCGCCCTCGGGGGCCGGGCGGGGTCAGACGACCCCACGCCCGGCCCCCGAGCGCATTTCCACCCCGGTCGTCGAGTCCCACCACCACCCATCACCCACCAGCAGCAGGAGGAGTCCGCCCATGTCGAGATTCGTCGACCGCGTAGTGCTCCACCTCGCGGCGGGGGACGGCGGCCGCGGCTGCACGTCCGTGCACCGGGAGAAGTTCAAACCGCTCGGTGGGCCTGACGGGGGCAACGGCGGTAGCGGCGGCGACGTCGTGCTGGTGGTGGACCCGCAGGTCCACACCCTGCTCGACTTCCACTTCCGCCCCCACGCCCGGGCGGGTAAGGGGCAGCCCGGCATGGGGGCCAACCGCAACGGCGCCCGCGGTGAGGACCTCGTCCTGGCGGTACCGCCCGGGACCGTCGTCCTCGACGAGGACGGGCAGGTGCTGGCCGATCTGGTCGGCGCCGGGACCCGCTTCGTGGCGGCCGAGGGCGGCAAGGGCGGGCTCGGCAACGCCGCGCTCGCCTCGAGGGCCCGCAAGGCCCCCGGGTTCGCCCTGCTCGGTGAACCCGGCGAGGTCCGCGACCTGACCCTCGAACTCAAGTCCATGGCGGACGTCGGACTGGTCGGGTTCCCCTCGGCGGGCAAGTCGTCGCTCGTGTCGGTGCTGTCCGCGGCCAAACCCAAGATCGCCGACTACCCGTTCACCACCCTGGCGCCCAACCTCGGCGTGGTCTCGGTGGGCGACGACACGTTCACCATCGCGGACGTGCCCGGGCTCATCCCCGGAGCCAGCGAGGGACGCGGTCTGGGCCTGGACTTCCTGCGCCACATCGAACGCACGGCCGTCCTCGCGCACGTGGTGGACTGCGCGAACCTCGAGTCCGACCGCGACCCCGTCTCGGATGTCGACGCACTCGAGGCCGAGCTCGCCGCCTACCAACCGGAGCTCGCCAGCGCCGGGCTGGGCGACCTGGCCGACCGGCCCCGGGTCGTGGTGCTCAACAAGATCGACGTTCCGGACGCCGCCGACATGGCCGAGATGGTCACCGCCCACTTCGAGGCCAAGGGCTGGCCGGTGTACGCGATCTCCGCGGTCGCGCACCGGGGCCTGGACGAGTTGCGGTACGGGCTGTACGAGCTCATCAAGGCCCATCGCAAAGCGAACCCGCCTGCGGCGCCCGAGCGGATCGTCCTCCGGCCCAGGGCCGTGGACGGGGTCGAGTTCACGGTCCGGAAGGATCCGGACGAGGCCGGTGCCTTCGTGGTGTCGGGATCCAAACCCGAACGTTGGATCCGCCAGACCGACTTCGCCAACGACGAGGCCGTGGGCTTCCTCGCCGACCGCCTGGCCCGGCTGGGTGTCGAGGACGCGCTCATCAAGGCCGGGGCGCAGGCGGGTTGCGCGGTCACCATCGGCGACGTCTCGTTCGACTGGGAGCCCCAGACCCCGGCGGGCGTGGACCTCATGCGCACCGGGCGTGGCACGGACATCCGGTTGGAGTCCGACGAGCGCGTGGGCGCCCAGGAGCGCAAGTACCGCAAGCGGGTGCGCCGCGGCCTGATCGATCCCGACGAGGAGATCCTGGAGTGACCGGTGAACCGGAGCTGCGGCGCCGGATAGGCACGGCCCGCCGAGTGGTCGTCAAGATCGGGTCCTCGGCCATCACGAGCGTCGGTGGTGGGATCCGCCGGCCGCAGCTCGACGCCCTGGCCGATGTCTGTCAGGCGCGCATGGCCGCGGGGTCGGACGTCTTCGTGGTCTCGTCCGGGGCGATCGGAGCGGGGATGTCCCCACTGGGAATGACCACCCGCCCCGCGACCCTGTCCGCCAAGCAGGCCGCCGCGAGCGTGGGCCAGCTGGAGCTGGCCCGGGCCTGGGGGGACTCCTTCTCCCGATACGACCGCGTGGTGGGGCAGGTCCTGCTGACGGCCGGCGACATCGGGCGCCGGGAGAGCGCCGCCAACGCGCAACGCACCCTGGATCGTCTCCGCACACTCGGCGCGGTCCCGGTGGTCAACGAGAACGACACGGTGGCCACCAACGAGATCCGTTTCGGGGACAACGACCGCCTGGCCGCGTTGGTGGCCCACCTCATCAGCGCCGATGCGCTGGTCCTGCTCTCGGACGTGGACGCCCTGTACGACTCGGACCCGCGGAAGGGCGACGCCACCGCGGTGACGATGGTGTCGGGTGCGGCCGACCTCGACGGGGTGGTGGCCGGGGCCGGCGGGGCCCTGGGGACCGGCGGGATGGCCTCCAAGCTCGCGGCCGCACGGCTCGCCGCCGACGCCGGCATCCCGGTGCTGCTCACCGCGGCCGAGCTGGCCTCGGAGGCACTGGCCGACGAGCCGCGGGTGGGCACGGTGTTCGCACCCCGGCCCGAGCGGATGACCGCGCGTCGGTTCTGGGTCCGCCACGCAGCCGACGCGCGGGGCGCGGTGATCCTGGACGACGGCGCGGTGCGTGCCGTCACCGGGTCGCGGCGCTCGCTGCTGCTGGCGGGTGTGACCGGCGTCGACGGGCTGTTCCACTTCGGCGACGTGATCGAGATGCGCGATCCCGCCGGTCAGACCGTCGCGAGGGGGATCGCCCAGTACGACTCGATCGAGGTGCGCTCGCGACTGGCCGACCGCGCCGCGGGCAGAGGTACGGCGGGCCAGGGACGTCCGCTCGTGCACGCCGACGACCTGGTGGCGCTCTAGACCTCGCCGGAGTGCCTGGTCGCTACAGGGCCTTGTCTCTACAGGGCCTGGTCGACGAGGGCGAGCACGTCCACGCAGTCGCCGTCGATCGTCAGGGTGGCCTCTGAGTGCGCCCGGGTGTGGCCGCGGTTGATCACGACCACGGGCGTGCCGGTGGTCACCGCACGCCGCACGAACCGGTACCCGGACCGGACGGTGAGAGAGGACCCGACGACGATGACGAGGTCGGACTCGTCGACCAGGTCGTTGGCCGCGGCCACGCGGTGCGCCGGAACGTTCTCCCCGAAGTAGACGATGTCGGGTTTGAGCACTCCCGAACACCGGCGGCAGTCCACCATGCGGAAGTCCGCGGTGTCGGCGAGAACGGCGTCCGCGTCCGGGGCGACCTCGATGGCGCCGCGTGTGGCCACCCGCTCCGCGAACCCGGGGTTGAGGCGGTCGAGCTCCTCGTGCAGTGCCCACCTGCTCTGGCGCAGCCCGCAGTCGAGGCACGTCACCACGGCGTAGGTGCCGTGGAGGTCCACGAGCCGGCGGCTGCCCGCCTTGAGGTGGAGCAGGTCGACGTTCTGGGTGATGACGCCGTGGACCAGCCCCCGGCGCTCCCAGTCGACCAGCAGCGCGTGGGCCGCGTTGGGCCGGGCGGCCTCCATGTGTCGCCAACCCAGGTGGTTGCGGGCCCAGTAGTGGCGCCGGAACCCGGGGTCACCGACGAACTGCTGGAAGGTCATGGGAGTCCGGGCGGGGGAGTCGGGGCCGCGGTAGTCCGGGATCCCGGAGGGGGTGGAGATCCCCGCGCCGGTGAGAATCGTGGTGCGCCGGCCCCGCATGAGGTCGGCGACCGCGGCCGCCCGCGCCGACAGGTCCCGGTCCGGATCGGTGCGCGCGGCGGGAGTCCAGGCCGTGTCCCGGATCCTCACCCCGGCACGCCTCCCGGCCCCGCCGGGTCGTGGGCGCACACCACCCGCAGATCCGTGCCGCGACGCCCGGCCAGCGCCGCGAGGCGCGCGTGGGTCAGCTCCACGGCCGAGGGGACCAGCGACAGGGTGCGTTCCGCGACCGCGATCGCCCTGGGGTATCCGACCGAGGGATCGATCTGCCCCCTGAGGTAGAACGCATCCCCGGCGTGCAGGACGTCGAGCTCGCCCGGGTCCCCGGGATCCCCCGGGACAAGGACCCCGGCATGCCCGACGGTGTGACCCGGCAGATCCACGAGGATCATCCCCTCGAGGACGTGATCCAGGGGATGCACCCGGAAGCCCTCCCACCGGTCGGTCCCGTAGGTGTACTCGACGAAGTCCGGCCCGTGCGCCCACTGGGCACGCCGGTACCGACGCCGCTCGATCCAGCGTGGGGTGCGCACCGCCCACGTCAGGGCCTCGGAGGCCACGTGCACCTTCGCCCCCGGGAAGTCGGCGAGACCGCCGATGTGGTCGAAGTCCATGTGGGTGAGCACGATGTGGCGCACCTCGCGGGGGTCCATTCCCATGTTCTCGATGCGGCGACGCGCTGTTTCGGCCGCGTCCAGCCGCGGGCGCATCGCGTGCCTCATCGGGCCCAGCCGGGCGGCGGGGTCCGCGACGTCGCGGAGCCCGACACCGGTGTCCACCAGCACCAGACCCCCCCGGGCCTCCACCAGCAGCACGCGGGTCGGCACCCGTCCGGCGAACGTCCCGCAGTTCATCTGGTGGATCCGCATGTCGGCCACGGTACCGTGGCCGCGTGAGTCGAGACGGCGTGCTGGACCCGCGGCCGCTGGTCCGCGTCACGGTGGACCCCCAGCTCGTGCCGCGCGCCGGGTCGTGGCCGTACTCGGTCCCCGCGGTATCGGCTCTGGTGCGCGAAGGGTTGGAGCTGGACGCCCTCACCGTCCTGGTGGGGGAGAACGGGTCCGGTAAGTCCACGATCGTCGAGGCGGTGGCCATGGCGTTCGGCCTCAACGCCGAGGGCGGGTCCACCGGCGCCCGGAACTCGACGTGGGCGTCGGAGTCCCCGTTGCACGACGCGCTGCGACTGGTGCGCGGGGGCGGGGCGCCCCGGTGGGGCTACTTCGTGAGGGCCGAGACCCTCCACGGCCTGTTCACCTACCTCCAGGCGACGGGGCCGGGGCAGGACTTCCACGCGCGCAGCCACGGCGAGGCGTTCTGGGACCTGCTGGACTCACGGTTCACCGGCGGCGGGCTGTTCGTGTTGGACGAGCCCGAGGCGGGGTTGTCCTTCGACGCCCAACTCCGGCTGGTCGCGCTGCTGCTCGACCTGGCCGGCCGTCGGAGCACCCAGGTGCTCATGGCCACCCACTCGCCGATCCTGGCCTCCGTGCCGGGGGCGGCGGTATACGAGTTGTCGGAGGAGGGGATGAGCCGTCGCCGCTGGGAGGACCTGGCGATGGTGGACCACTACCGCCGGTATCTCGCGGCGCCCGAGCGGTATCTGCGTCATCTCCTGGAGTGACCCGGCACACTGGACTCATGACCAACTTCTCGTCGCGCCCCGGCCGCACAGCCGGGGAGGCCCGTCCCGTCCGCCCCGTCTACCCCTCGTACGCCCCGCCGTCCGCCTCGACCGCGGCCAACGCCGGGCCGCTCCCGGCTCCCGAACCCGGGTTCGAGCCCGACATCATCGTGGTGGGTCACGGGCTGGCGGGGCTGGTGGCCACCTACGAGGCGAGCCGGGCGGGCAAGAAGATTCTCGTGGTGGATCAGGAGAACGAGAAGAACCTGGGCGGGCAGGCGTACTGGTCACTCGGCGGCCTGTTCCTGGTGGACACCCCCGAGCAGCGGCGTATCGGCATTCACGACTCACTGGACCTGGCGTGGCGCGACTGGCTCGGGTCGGCCGCCTTCGACCGGCCGGAGGATCACTGGCCCCGTCGGTGGGCGCGGGCGTACGTGGAGTTCGCGGCGGGGGAGAAGCGGACGTACCTCAACGCGCTGGGGCTCAAGATCATCCCCACCGTCGGCTGGGCGGAACGTGGTGGCGGGGACGTGGGGGGCCACGGCAACTCCGTGCCGCGCTTCCACGTGACCTGGGGCACGGGGCCCGAGGTGGTGCGGATCTTCGAGGAACCGGTTCGCGCGGCCGCCGCCGAGGGGCTGGTGCGGTTCGCGGTGCGGCACCGGGTCGACGAGATCGTGGTCGAGGACGGTCGGGCGGTCGGCGTCCGCGGGGCCACCCTGGTCCCGTGCGATCTGGACCGCGGGGTGTCCTCGCCCCGCGAGGAGACCGGGACCTTCGAGTTCCGCGGCGGCGCCGTGCTCGTGTCCTCGGGCGGGATCGGCGGCAACCCGGACCTGGTGCGCCGGTACTGGCCGACGGACCGGATGGGGGACGCGCCGCGGGACCTCATCCTGGGGGTCCCGGAGCACGTCGACGGCCGCATGCTCGAGATCTCGGGCTCGGCGGGAGCGAATCTCATCAACCGCGACCGGATGTGGCACTACACCGAGGGGGTCGCCAACTTCGCGCCCATCTGGCCCTCTCACGCCATCCGCATCATCCCGGGCCCGTCGACGCTGTGGCTGGACGCCACGGGCGCGCGGATGCCCGTGCCGCTGTTCCCGGGGTTCCACACCACCGCCTCCGTCGAGGCCATCCGCCGGACCGGGTTCGACTACTCGTGGTTCGTCCTGGACTCGGCCATCGCGGAGAAGGAGTTCGTGCTCTCCGGTTCCGAGCAGAATCCGGAGATGACCGACAAGGTGGTCACGAAGTTCCTGTCCCGCGCCAAGAAGGGGCTGCCGGCGTCGGTCGGCGCATTCGCCGAGAAGGGCGTGGACTGGGTGGTGGCCGACTCCCTGGAGGAGCTGGTCGCCGGGATGAACGAGCTGGTCGGTGGGGACGAGCCCGAGCTCGACGTGGAGAGTGTGCGTGAGTTCGTCCTGTCGATGGACGGCCAGATGGACAACCCCTTTGCCAAGGACGCGCAGGTGCAGGCCATCCACAACTCTCGCCGGGTGCTCACCGACAAGCTCACCCGCATCGCCAAGCCGCACAAGCTGCTCGCGGACTCGGGCGCCGGCAAGGGATCCGCTGCTGGCTCGGGTGGCCCGCTGATCGCGATCAAGGTGCACCTCATGACCCGCAAGACCCTGGGCGGGATCGAGACCACGCTGGACTCCCAGTGTCTGCGACCGGACGGGGAGCCCTTCCCCGGTCTGTACGCGGCGGGGGAGGTCGCCGGTTTCGGTGGCGGCGGGGTCCACGGCTACAACTCGCTCGAGGGCACCTTCCTCGGCGGCTGCATCTTCTCCGGGATGAAGGCCGGGCGGGCGATGGCGCGGGAGGTCTGACCGCCGGGGCGGAGGCGCCGGCCCGGGGCGCCACCGCCGTTCACCGGGAACACGGACCTCACCGGGGCGAATTCCTCCACCGCGACAGAACCGCGTCCATGTCCGACCGCGCTCGAGGCGGTGCCGCTCCGCGGGAGGTGCTCATCCGAGGGGCCGCGGCGGGCATCGGGTAGCCCCCCGCGTCGACGAAGGACTCCCGCCGGACCGCGTGGTCGTGGAGCGTGGCCTCCCGGAGTGTGAGCACCGGTGTGACGCACGCGTCGAGCTCGTCGAAGACCTCGGCCCAGGCGTCGCGGTCACGCGAGGCGAACGACCGACCGAAGAGCGCGGTCAGCGCGTCCCAGTTGGTGGTGTCCCAGCGATTCGGCAGGTCGGCGTGATCCAGCCCGAGACCGCGCACGACGCGGTCATAGAACACGTCCTCGAGCGCTCCCACCGCGACGAACCCGCCGTCGGCGCACTCGTAGGCCCGGTAGAACGGTGCCGAGCCGTCGAGGAGATTGGTGCCCCGGCGGGACGACCATCGCCCGGAGTGTTGCCACGATCGGACCAGACCCGTCAGGGAACCGGCGCCGTCGACCATCGCCGCGTCCACGACCTGGCCCCGGCCCGTCCGCTGCCGCTCGTGGAGGGCGGCGAGGATCCCCACCAGCAGGAACATCGACCCTCCGCCGAAGTTGCCGACGAGGTTCAGCGGTGGTGTGGGCGGCCCGGAGGCCGGGCCGAGTTGCCCCAGGGCGCCTGACAGTGCGAGGTAGTTGATGTCGTGTCCGGCCACGCGGGCCAGCGGTCCCTCCTGTCCCCAGCCGCTCATGCGGCCGTAGATCAACCCCGGGTTCTCCTGCTGCCACACGTCGGGGCCGAGACCGAGTTTCTCCATCGTTCCCGGGCGGGACCCCTCCATCAGGACGTCGGCGCGGCCCACCAGGTCGCGCACCCGGCGCAGCCCGTCCGGTTCGGTCAGGTCGACCGCGAGCTCGGTCCTGCCCCGGAGCATTCCCGCGTTCGCGTCGTCGTTGCCGTCGTCGGCCCCCACGGGGACGGGTCGCACCACCCGGATCACCTCGGCGCCGAGGTCCGCCAGCATGAGACCCGCGTGCAGGAGCGGCCCGATGGCCTCCATCTCCACCACCCGGAGTCCTGCCAGGGGTCCGCCGTGCGGCGCCGCGGCGGCCTCGTCCCGCACGGTCACCGCCCGGTGGCGGCGGCCCGGGCCGGCGTGGCGCGGACCGGTTCGGTGTGGAAGTCCGATGGGTCGACCTTGTTGGTCATGGCCCAGTAGTCGTTGATGCGCCAGGGCAGCACCGACACGACGCGACCGTCCGGGTTGCGGTACCAGTTCTCCATCGCCGGATGGGTCCACACCATCTGCGCGTGCTGCCGGTCGACGGACTCGTTGTAGCGTTCGTTGACCTCGCTGCGGCACTCCAGCGTGCCGAGGTCCTGCGTGCGCATCAGCCGTAGCGCATCCATGATGTACCTGACCTGGCATTCCAGGATGGTGATGAAGCTGCCGCCGTGGCCCAGGCCCGTGTTGGGCCCGGTCATGATGAAGAAGTTGGGGAAATCGGGAACCGTGATGCCGAGATACGCGCGCGCGTCGTGGTCCCCCCAGATCTCCCTGGTGGAGCGCCCCGATCTGCCCACGATGTCCATCGGGTAGAGGATCCGCACGCTGTGGAAGCCGGTCGCCATGACGATGATGTCCAGCTCGTGCTCGACGCCGTCTGAGTCGACCAGTCCGGAGGGCGTCACCTCCTCGACCCCGCGGGGGACCAGCGTGACCTGGGGCTTGCGCAACATCGCGAACCAGCCGTTGTCCAGCAACATCCGCTTGCCGAAGGGGGGATAGTCCGGCAGTGACGCCTCGATGAGGTCGTCGCGGTCGCCCAGTTGATCGCGGAGGTAGCGTTCGTAGAATCTGCGGTGCCCGTGGTTGGTCGCGTTGATCGAGGCGCTCGGCTCCGGCCACTCGGGGTCCACCTGGAGGGTGGGGTAGACCTTGTCGTTGAAGATCCACGACAGTCTGGCGCGGTACCACTCCCGGTACCCGGGGACGTGGTCCATCAGCCAGTGCACGTCCTCGTCGATGGTCGCGAAGTAGTCGTCGTTGGGGGCGATCCACTGCGGTGAGCGTTGGAAGACCGTCAGGGAACCGACCCGGTCCGCGATGGCCGGGCCGATCTGCATCGCGCTGGCGCCCGCCCCCACGATGCCCACCCTCTTGCCCCGCAGGGCGTCCGGCTCGTCGAGGTCGCTCGGCCACTCGGCGGAATGGAAGAGACGACCCCGGAAACCCTCCATTCCCGGGAGGTTCGGGACCTTGGGGCGGTTGAGAAGGCCGACCGCACTGATGAGGATCGGTGCCTCCAGGACCTCCGATCCACCGTCAGGCCGACGGACCGTCACGCGCCATGACTGCCCTGACTCGTCGAACTGCGCGCGCGTGACCTCGTGGCGGAACCGGACGTGCTGACGGATGTCGTTCGCCTCCGCGAAGGCCTCGAGGTAACCCTGGACCTCGTCGCGCTTGCCGAAGTGCGTGGACCAGTTGTGGGGGAAGGAGGAGATCGAATAAAGGTGGCTGGGGGTGTCCACCCCGGCTCCGGGATAGCGGTTCTCCCACCAGGAACCGCCCACGTCGTCGTTCTTCTCCAGGATCACGTGGGGGATGCCGGCACGGGTGAGCTCCACCGAGGCCATCATCCCCGCGATGCCGGCGCCGATCACGATCGCGTGGAGGCGCTCGTCGGGTGCGGCGGCAGCCGGCGCGATCCGCGGCCCGTTGACGATCTCCGCCATCATCGGGGCGAAGTCCGGCGGCACGGTCTCGCCGCAGGTGAAGTTGAGCAGCCGTTCGACGTCCGAGTGCCCGACCTCCGGCCGGGGAGGCCTCCCCGACTCCCACCAGCGCTCGACAGCGTCGATCACCGCGTCCTGGATCTCGGCCTGGATCCCGTCCGGAAGGCCCCCGGTCGCGTTGTCGTCCATGCCCCGACTGCGGGTGGGCTGATAGCGGGGTGCCATCCACCGCTCGTCGGCCGTCAGCTCCAGTAGGACGGCGAGCAGGGTGGGGACGTTGCCCGCGCGGACCGCCGAATGGAGGCGGCGACGGTCCGATTCAGTGACTGTGGTCATACGTCGCAGGCTAACAGCAGTTAGTCCCAGGGCCAAGAGATTGACATCAGTCGGCGAAGAGATGCGAAGTCTGCCCGCGAGGGCGGGTTGACCACATCCGCTGGCGATGCAAGTATGAGCCAGATCATACTAACGGCGGTCAGTGCCGCGGGAGAGTG
The DNA here is from genome assembly GCF_003052165.1 of Dietzia sp. JS16-p6b. NCBI lineage: Bacteria > Bacillati > Actinomycetota > Actinomycetes > Mycobacteriales > Dietziaceae > Dietzia > Dietzia sp. JS16-p6b. The sequence continues at coordinate 1,241,411 of NZ_CP024869.1, forward strand.
AGAAATCATGGAACAGCCGGTTCGAGTCCCCTCGAGTGCCCCCGAGTCCCGCCAGAACCCGGGGGACGGTCGCACCACGGACCGGCGCCTGACCTCCACGCAGTCCGCCCTCCTGGGACGGGCGACCCTCGGTGATCAGCTCCGGCGTCACGCGCAGAGCCGGGCCGGCAAAGCCGCGATCGTCTCCTACGCCCCCGGTGGCGGGCGGACCGTCACCACCTACGGTGAGCTCGACCGTGGCGCCAACCGGGCTGCTCACATGCTCCTCGGACTCGGCGTGTCCCGCGGCGACCGGGTCGCTGTGATGGCACGAAACCGTGTCGAGTCGGTCATCGCCTACTACGGAGCTCTCAAGATCGGGGCCGCCTACTCCGGGATCAACGTGCTGCTGGGGGTGGGAGAGGTGGCTCATCAGCTCGACCACCTCGAGCCCGCGGCCGTCGTCGTCGCCGCGGAGTTCCTCCCGGTCGTCCGGGCGGCGCTCGGCGATTCCGGACACCGGCCCGAGATCATCGTGCTCGACGCCACGGCGCCTGACGGAACGGGGACCGACGGCATGGGACCCGACGGTCCGGACTCCGGCTCCACCGATGACCCGGGGTGTCACGACTTCGACCGTCTCCTCGACTCGTCCTCGGACACGGAGCCCGAATGCGACGTCGACGAGCTCGACCTCGCGATGATCGTCTACACGAGCGGGACCGAAGCGGCCCCCAAAGGGGTCATGCTGCCGCATCGCAACTACCTCATCTCCACCTCGCCCGCCTACACGTGGGGGTTGCGCTGCCTGGACGACGACGTCTGGCTCTTCGTCATGCCGTTCCACACGATCGCCGGCATCGGCTCGCTGACCTCGCTCATCCTGCTGGGCGCGACTCTCGTCCTCCCGGCCAGCCTCGCGCCCGCCGACGTGTTGGCGATGATCAAGACGGAGCAGATCTCGGTCCTGGCTCAGACGCCCACGTTCTTCATCTCGCTGGCGGACCATCCGGACTTCGGGCCCGACGCGGTGGGGACCATCCAGCGGTGTCTGACCTACGGGGGACAGGTCTCCCCGCGAACGGTGGACGCCTGGCACCGCGCCGCGCCGCGGTCGATCTGGGGAACCTACTGGGGCCAGTCGGAGCTGACCCAGCTGGGGTCGGTCGGCTGGTTCAGGCAACTCGAGGACGTTCCCGGGCAGGACCCCACCTGGATCGGCAAGCCCGTCGGCCATCTGGAGGTCAAGGTGGTCGACGCCGACGGGAACGAGTCCGAGAGCGGGGAGCTCCTGTGCCGCACCCCGTCGGTGATGGCGGGGTACTTCAGGGATCCCGAGAAGACCGCCGCGGTCCTCGACGGCGGGTGGCTCCACACCGGTGACATCGTCCGACGCGATGCCGAGGGCAACATGTTCTTCCTCGACCGCAACAAGGACATGATCAAGACAGGGGGATACAACGTGTCCTCCCAGGAGGTCGAGCGCGTCCTCCAGGCGCACCCCGGGGTGGCGCGTGCCGCCGTCGTCGGACTCCCGGACGAGTACTGGTCCGAGGCCGTCACCGGGTTCGTCATCGCCGTCGACGGCAGCGACGTGTCGGGCCCGGAGTTGCGAGAGCACTGCAAGACGGCGCTCGCAGGATATAAGGTCCCCAAGGTGATCACGATCGTGGACGGGCTCCCGACGGACCCCCAGGGCAAGCTACTCAAGAGAGAGCTGCGCCGCCTGCACGCAAAGGACTGAGACGCTGAACACCGAGCCCAGCAGACGCGACTCGATACTGGCCGCGGCGGCCGAGTACTTCGCCGAGCAGGGCTACCACTCGGCGGGGATGCGCGGCATCGCCGATTCGGTGGGGATCAAGGGCGCCAGCCTGTACAACCACTTCGGTTCCAAAGAGGAGATCCTCTACGCGATCGCACTGAAGATGACCCGTGTGCCCGTGGAGGAGAACCTGCTCGTCCTCGACGAGACCGGGACACCGACCGAGCGGCTCACCGCCCTGATCGACGTCCACCTCCGCCACCTCGCGGTGAACCGTGTGGAGCATCTGGTGAGCCTACGGGAGCTCTCCGCGCTCACGGAGGAACACCGTGACCGCGTGGTCGGGTACCGCAAGTACTACCAGCGACGGGTGCGCGACGTGATCGCCGCGGGCATCCGCGCCGGGGAGTTCGGCGTCGACGACCCGATGCGTGCGGCCGTCGCGATCCTGGACCTCATGAACGGCGTGAGCTGGTGGCTGCGGGACGACTACGACATCGACTCCCTGGTCTCCACCTACGTGGACTACATCGTCGACGGGATCCTCCGGCGCAGGTGAGGGGTCCGCGGTGGCGCGGATGAGGTGGCCCCGGTGGCGCCGTCGCCCCCGCGCACCCTACGAGAACCGGCCCCCTTGTCGCCGCTGGCGAGAAGGGGGCCGGATCACGTGGCGTTGCGGGTCTGTGTCTTCTCTCAGAGCGCGCGACGCAGCAGGGGGACCAGCGCGTCGGCGTCCGCGATCGGGTTCGGGTTGGTCCCGCACCAGATGTCCTTGAAGGTGTACGCGGCTAGGCTGGACAGGTCGTCCTCGGACAGTCCGACCTCGGTGAGCGACCGCGGCATGCCCAGCCGCCTGATGAGCGCGTCGGCGAGCTCGTGCGCAGGTGTCTGCGGCTCGCCGAACGCCACGCTGATCAGCGCCTGGCGATGTTCGTTGACCTCCCGGTTGTACTCCAGGGCGAACGGCGCCATCACGCAGGAGGTGTGTCCGTGCGGGACCTTGAACGACCCTCCGAGCGCATGCCCGACCGCGTGGCTGATACCCATGTCCAGGCCGGCGACGATCGCGACCATCGACGACCAGGCTCCGACCTGGCACATCCGCCTGGCCTCCAGGTCATCGCCGTCCTCCTTCACCCGGACGAGGCCCTCGGAGAGCAGGCGGATGGCGTTCATCGCCATCCCGTCGTAGTACCCGTTCGACTCGAGTGACCCCAGGGTCTCGAAGGCGTGATCGAGAGCGCGCACCCCGGTCGAGAGCCAGAGCCATTCCGGGGTGTGCCGGGTGAGCGCGGGATCGAGGATGACGGCCCGCGGGGTCATCGCCGGATGGACGTACCCCTCCTTGACATTGCTCTCCTCGTCCGTTGATCCCGCCAGCGCGTTGAACTCGCCTCCGGCCAGCGTCGTGGGGGCCACCACCACGGGGATGCTCGGGGCCGAGAAACTCGGGGCGGTCACCGAGGTGTCGGGGTTGACCTGCAGGTGGTAGGCGTCCACCTCGGAGGTTGTGCGGATCCCGTGCTCCAGGGTCACCGCGAGGATCTTCGTCAGGTCCGTCGCCGAGCCGCCGCCGACACACAGCAGCATGTCCGGATCCGCCTCGGCCGCGACCAGGGTCGCCGCGATGACGTCCTGGCGGGGCACGTGGGGCCGGACCGCGTCGAACAGGCCGACGAACCGATCACCCAGGGCCTCGATCACCCGTCGGATCTCGTCGGTCTGGGAGTTCAGGGTCCCACTGCAGACCACGAAGACCCGGCTCGCGCCGAGGAGCTCCGCTTCCTGCGCCGCGGCCTCCGCGACCGGGGTCCCGATATGGACTCTCTCCATGGGGGTCAGAGAGATGAGTGATGACTGCACGGCGGCACCGTCCTTCGTTGTTGTCCTCGACCCCCGTGTCCGCCAGAACACTGTGTCCGAGGGAGCACGGTGTCACTCCGACGATGACGCGGGGGCCGAGCTGGGGTCGGGCGTAGCGCGTTTTTCGTGCCGCCCAAGGCTAACAGTCGTTACCCTACAGGAGAATTGTGGCCCAGGCCACAGTCTTTTTGCGGTGGCGATGCGCAGCGCTTCGGGAGGGGCTGGGGATTCCCACAAGGTGTTCTGTGCAGGAACTTAAGGTCGCCGTCAGTATTGGTCCGGACCGGATTGCGTCTCGGCTCGCGTCCGCACACCCACCTGCCCGGTGACGGCGCTCACATCTGGAGGGGCTAACGGTGGATCGCTTCGATGGGGGTCGATGCCGGGACATGAGTCCGCGGTGCCGGCACGTGGGTCTACAGTCTCACTTCGTGACTGATGGTGACAGACGGGTCTGGCCGTCCGGGCTTCGGCGGTGGTCCGGCTGGGTGGTGCTGAGCCCGGTCCGGGTCGTGGCGATGAGCTTCGCCGCTGCGATCGTGGTGGGCACGGCGCTGTTGCTCCTGCCCGGAGCCGTCGAGCCCGGGAGCAGTACCGGGTTCACCGAGGCGCTGTTCACCTCGACGTCGGCGATGTGTCTGACGGGGCTGATCGTCGTGGACACCCCGGTGCACTGGTCGGGGTTCGGTCAGGTGGTCATCCTCGCCCTGATCCAGGTCGGCGGCCTGGGGATCATGACCATGGCCTCGATGGTCGGGCTGGTGCTGGCCGATCAGATCGGGCTCAAGGCCCGGATGAACACCGCGGCAGAGGCCCGTGCCTCCGAACTCGGCGACGTCCGCGACGTCGTCATCGGCGTGATCCGGCTGAGCATCGGGATCGAACTCGTCACCGCCGCCGCGCTGGCACTCCGCTTCGCCCTGGGCTACGACGAGCCCGTGCTGCGGGCCCTCTGGCTCGGGGTGTTCCACTCCATCTCGTCGTTCAACAACGCCGGGTTCGCGCTCTACAGCGACAACATGATCGGGTTCGCCACCGACCCGTGGATCTGTGTCCCCCTGATGGTCGCGGTGATCCTGGGTGGCCTGGGGTTCCCGGTCCTGTTCGAGATCGGCCGGCGGCTCCGGCGCAGGCCTCCCCGCAGCCGGTCGCGGGCGGGGTGGACGCTGCACACGCGCCTGACCGTCTCGGTGACGGCGGTGCTGCTGGCCCTCGGGTTCGGAGCTGTCCTGGCGTTGGAGTGGGCCCGCACCCTCCAGGGGTACAACGCGGCGGAGAAGGTCCTGGTGGCGGCGTTCCAGGGCGTGATGCCCCGGACCGCCGGGTTCAACAGTGTCGACTACGCCGACCTGGACGACGCGACGTTGCTCGTCACCGATGTGCTGATGTTCATCGGCGGGGGCAGCGGCGGCACCGCCGGCGGGATCAAGGTGACCACCTTCGCCCTGCTGCTGTTCATCATCATCGCCGAGGTCCGCGGCGAGCGGTCGGTGACCATTCTCGACCGTCGCGTCGACACCCGGGTGCAGCGACAGGCACTCGCGGTGGCGCTGATCGGGATCGGGCTCGTCACGACCTCGACGATCGTGCTGCTCGCCGGCACGCCGTTCGGCCTCAACGAGTTGCTCTTCGAGGTGACCTCCGCGTTCGCCACGGTGGGATTGTCCACGGGGATCACCGCCGAACTGCCCCACTGGGGGCAGTGGATACTGATACTGCTCATGTACCTCGGCCGCATCGGCCCGATCACCATGGTCAGTGCACTGGCCGCGCGACAGCGTGGCCGACGGTACGACCTTCCCGCAGAAAGGCCCCTCATTGGCTAGACGACGAGCTCCCGACGCTGTGGTGGTTCTGGGACTGGGCCGGTTCGGCAAGTCCCTGGCCCTGGAGTTGATGGCGCAGGGCGCCGAGGTCCTGGGCGTGGACTCCAGCGATGCCGTGGTGCAGAAGGTCGCACACCGTCTGACCCACGCGGTGGTGGCCGATACCACCGACGAGGAGTCACTGCGCCAGCTGTCGGTCCACCAGTTCGACCGCGCTGTCGTGGGGATGGGGTCCGATCTCGAGGCGAGCCTGCTCACCGCGTCGGTGCTCATCAACCTGGAGGTACCCAACATCTGGGCCAAAGCCACCAGCAACTCCCACGCCAAGATCCTCACCCAGATCGGCGTCCACCACGTCGTACGACCCGAGCACGACATGGGCAAACGTGTCGCCCACCTGGTGCGGGGAAGGATGATCGACTACATCGAGTTCGACGACGGCTTCGCCATGGTCAAGACGTCCGCGCCGACCTTCGCACTCGGCCAGCCGCTCGGGCAGAGCAGCATCCGCACCGACTTCGGGGTCACCGTGGTGGCCATCAAGCGTCCGGGGGAGGGGTTCACCTACGCCACGGCCGAGACGGTCCTGACCGAGGGCGACACCATCATCGTCTCGGGTCGGGTCCGAGACACCGAACGCTTTGCCGAGCTCTCATGAACCGATCATGACCCTGGACCGCACCGGGTTGTCGCGTGGCTCCTGACAGAGCGGTTCCTCCGACGGCACCGCGCTACTCCCGCGCGGCGAGCTGTCGTCGTGCCAGCTTCCGCCCCCGGATCACGCCGAGTTCGTAGGTGGCCAGCACGACCAGCCACACCGCGGTGAAGGGGATCACGAACCAGAGCATGGCAGTGCTGAACGGCTCCAAGGCGTCGTGCCCCGAAGCCTGGAGCACCACGTACGCGATGTAGGCCGCGTAGAAACCGGCGAAGAGGAACCCCTCCCAGCGCTTGATCGCCATACCGGTGAACGCGATGGGCAACAGGGCCAGTGCGACGGCCACCATGATCGGGAGGTCGAATCGGATCGCCCCCGCTGCGACCTCGATCGGAGTGATCAGGGACGTGACGCCCAGAACCGCGCCGATGTTGAACATGTTGCTGCCGACGATGTTCCCCACCGCCATGTCGCGCTCACCCCGGAACGCGGCCACCAGGCTGGTCGCGAGCTCGGGGAGTGAGGTGCCTATCGCCACCACGGTGAGGCCGATGACCAGATCGCTCATACCCCAGGCCGCCGCGAGATCGCTCGCCGCGGTGACCAGCAGTCGAGCGCCGACGACCAGCAGGAGTACGCCCAGGGCGACCATCGCGCAGCTCATGAGGATCGAGTGCGCCCCCTTGTGTGCCCCCCCGTCCTCGTCCGCTTCAGCGTCCGCGTCTGACTCCGCGCCGGCCGTGCTCTCGGCCGTCGACCCGTCGTGCGTCGTCTCCACCGTGTCGGCGGTGCGCTTGCGGGAGATGACCACCGTCACCACCACGTACGCCACCAACCCGGCGAGCAGCAGCATGCCGTTCAGCGCACTGATCACCCCGTCCAGAGCCACCACCAACAGCACGATGGAGAACCCCACCATGATGGGAATGTCGACACGGACGATGCGGGACTTCGCGAGTAGTGGGGCGACCAACGCGGTGAGCCCCAGGATGAGCAGGATGTTCGCGATGTTGCTGCCCACCACGTTGCCGACCGCCAGCCCGGGGTGACCACTCAGGGCGGCGTCGACGCTCACCGCGAGCTCCGGGGTGGAGGTGGCGAACGCGACGACGGTCAACCCCACCACCAGCGGCGACATCCCAATGGTGACGGCCAATCTGCTCGCTCCCCGCACGAGGGACTCCCCGCCCGCGACGAGCAGGACGAAGCCGACAGCGAGCGCGCCCAGAGTCAGGGCACTCACGACAGATCACGCTGCACGGGGGTGGCGGACCCGGGCCCGGGACGCGGTGGTCGAGACGCTGAGAAGTCCATGGTCGTGATTATTCCGTGCTCGCGCTCCGACCGCTGCAGGGCTCGTCCAGGATCACCCGGCGGCGGCCACCGCTAGGGGCAGGACGGCCCGGGCTCCGGCAACTCGCAGGTGCCGAGCGGCCTCCGTTGCCGTCCATCCCGTTTCGTGCAGATCGGTGACCAGAAGGGCCGGCCCGGTGGGGGTGGATTCCGGTCCGGACAGCGTGCCCCAGAGCTGGGCGACCCGGTAGGCGGAGTTCTGGGCGGTGACCGGGGGCAGGTCGGGATCTCTGGTGAGCTCCCCGAGGTGGTCCATCCGGCCCATCTGCGCGAGCGCGCGGGCCAGGCTCCCCACGAGTACCGGCCGCTCGCCGGTGAGCAGGGCCACCACCCCGGTGGGCCGTTCCTCCCACCCCCAGTCGCGCAGAACCGGGACGCACGCACGGACCACCCAGTCGGGAGCCTCCTGGTCGGCCCCGGAGAGTAGTCCGCGGAGCTTCTGGCCCAGCCCCAGGTCGGTGAGGCGGGCAAGGGCGCGTCCCTCGGCGGGCCCGTCGGCGATCTTTCCCTTCAACGGGACGTCGAGCCGCGCGAGACCGGTGGGCCACTGTCGGCGCGGGGGCAGGACCACCCCCGGGCGCTCCAGCGCCTCGCGTGCCCGGGTCAGGGCACCCTCGTCGACGGACGCCGCCCTCCGGTCACCCGTGCAGTTGTCGCATCGACCGCACCCGCCGGAGGCCGGGTCGAGCGTGGGGTCGTCGAGCTGCCGACGCAGGAACTCCATCCGACACGAGCCGGTCTGCTCGTAGGCGATCATCGCCTCCTGCTCCGACCGCCTGGCCCGGGCCAGCCCGGCGTAACGCTCGGCGTCGTAGTGCCACTGTCGCCCGGTGGCGATCCACCCTCCTCGCACCCGCTGGACCGCACCGTCCACGTCGAGGACCTTGAGCACCATCTCCAGCCGGGTCCTGCCCAGATCGACCGCGGGCTCGAGGGCCTGGGTCGACTGCGGCCGGTCCGGTTCCAGGGCGTCGAGGACCCGGCGGACCACGTCCTCGGGGGGGAAGGCCAGGGAGGCGAAGTGGTTCCAGATGGCCCGGTCCTCGGGCCCGGGCAGGAGCACCACCTCGGCGCGCTCGGCCGCGCGACCCGCGCGACCGATCTGCTGGTAGTAGGAGATGGGCGACGGAGGGGCCCCCAGGTGGACCACGAAGCCCAGGTCGGGTTTGTCGAATCCCATGCCCAGCGCGGACGTGGCGACCAGCGCCTTGACCTCGTTGTCCAGCAACGAGCGCTCCAGTTCCTCGCGCTCGCCGGCGTCGGTGCGGCCGGTGTAGGCGCCCACACGGTGCCCGGCGGAGGTGAGCAATCCGGCCATGTCCTCGGCCGCCGCCACGGTGAGGCTGTAGATGATCCCGCTGCCCGGCAGGGATTCCAGGTTCTCCGCCAGCCACGCCGCGCGGCGCTCCGAGTCGTCGATCGCCACGACCGACAAGCGCAGCGATTCCCGGTCCAACCCTCCGCGCAGAACGAGGGTGTCGGACGCCGCGTCGCCCGCGTCCCCGTCAGGGCCCCCGGACCCACCCGGTCGTTCGCCCACACCGAGCTGCTGTGCCACGTCGCGCACCACCCGGTCGTTGGCCGTGGCGGTGGTGGCCAGGACCGGCACGCCCTCGGGCAGGTCCGCCAGAAGCGTGCGTATCCGGCGGTAATCGGGCCGGAAGTCGTGCCCCCAGTCCGAGACGCAGTGGGCCTCGTCGACCACCACCAGGCCGGCGTCCGCGGCCAGGGCGGGCAGCACGGTGTCGCGGAAGTCGGGGTTGTTGAGCCGTTCCGGGCTGACCAGGAGCACGTCCACCTCGCCGGCGCGGACCGAGGCGCGCACGTCGTCCCATTCCGTCATGTTGGCCGAGTTGATCGTGGCCGCGCGTACGCCCGCCCGCGCGGCGGCCTCGACCTGGTTGCGCATGAGGGCCAACAGCGGCGAGACGATCACCGTGGGCCCCGAGCCCAGCTCGCGGAGCAGTCGGGCGGCGATGAAGTACACCGCCGACTTGCCCCAGCCGGTGCGCTGCACCACGAGTGCGCGCCGCCGGTCGGCCACGAGCGAGTCGATCGCGGTCCACTGGTCCTCCCGGAGGCTCGCGTGCGGACCGGCGAGGGCGCGCAGCAGTTCGTCGGCCCGCGAGCGGAGCGCCTGACGGTCGGGTCCTGTGGTGGAGACGGCGCCGGGAGCTGAGGTCATGTCGCCCATCGTGCACCACCGGTCCGACACCCGGACGGCGTGGCCGACGTCGGGAGCGGGCGCGGGCCGGGCGCGGCCATACTGGGTGCCATGACGCAGACGTGGAAGAAGATCGTGGACGCCGATCCCGGGCACTCGCATCGCTATGCCAAGCGGTGGGACGACATGGTGGCCGAGGGCGTGGACATCGACGGCGAGGCACGGCTGATCGACGCCATGGCCCCGCGCGGTGCGCGGATCCTCGACGCGGGGTGCGGACAGGGGCGGACCGGCGCCTACCTTCACGAGCGCGGTCATCGGGTCACCGGGGTGGACCTCGATCCGCACCTGGTCGGACGGGCGCGGGAGCTGTGCCCCGGCGCCACCTGGGAGGTCGCGGACCTGGCAGGGGATGACTGGGCGACCGGCCCGTTCGACCTGGCGGTCTCCGCAGGCAACGTCCTGGCGTTCGTCGACCCCGCCGACCGTGGAGCGGTCCTGGCCAACCTCGCGGCGCGACTGGTGACACCGTCAGACGACGTCGGGGGTCGACCCGGGCGGCTGGTGGTGGGGTTCGGGCTCGACCGCGGGTGGACGCGCGAGGAGTTCGACGACGACGCACGCAGGGCGGGACTCGAGCTGGAGCAGCGCTGGTCCACCTGGGACCTCCGGCCGTTCACGGAGGGCAGTGGGTTCATGGTCGCCGTGCTCGTGCGCCGATAGCCCCCGGGGGGCGCCTCCGCACCTTCGCCCCGGCCCGTCTCACCGGCCCTTCAGTGGTGGAAGTGCGACCCGGGGCCCTTGCGCGGCATCGGTGAGTCGAGCTGGTCGAGGAACATCACCTCGCCGGCGAGGTCCTTGATCAGCGCGGCGGCCAGGTCGCGTCCCAGGCCGACCCGGACCACGATGCGCAGCACGGTCAGGTGCGCCAGATCGTCGGCCAGCGGATAGGCGGGCACGAGCCAGCCCTTCATCCTGAGTCGATCCGACAGGTCGTACAGGGTCCACGTCTCCGTGTACCCCTCCTTGAGCCGCCAGGCGATCACCGGAATCGTGTCGCCACGGCTCACCAACTCGAAGGGGGCGAGCGCTCCGATCTCCGAGGCCAGGAACTGGGCGACGTCCAGAGACGCCTGCTGGACACGGCGGTAACCTTCCCGCCCGAGCCGGAGGAACATGTAGTACTGCAGGAGGACCTGCGCCCCGGGTCGCGAGAAGTTCAGCGCCAGGGTGGGCATGTCGCCACCGAGGTAGCTGCAGTGGAAGATCATGCTCTCCGGGAGTGACTCCCTGTCGCGCCACACGATCCAGCCCACGCCCGGGTAGACGAGCCCGTACTTGTGGCCGGAGGTGTTGATGGACGCGACGCGCCCGACACGGAAATCCCACTCGAGATCGGGTTGGCAGAACGGCGCGACCATGCCGCCTGACGCGCCGTCGACGTGGATGCGGACGTCGAGACCGGTGGTCTCCTGGATCTGGTCGAGCTTCCGGGCGATCTCCGCGACCGGCTCGTAGGCACCGGTGTAGGTGACGCCCATGATGGCCACCACCCCGATGGTGTTCTCGTCGACGTACTCCTCCAGATCGTGTCCGTCGAGCATCGGGTGCTCCGCCGAGATGGGCACCCAGCGGGGCTCGACCTCGAAGTAGTTGCAGAACTTCTCCCAGCAGACCTGCACGGCGGTCGACAGGACGATGTTGGGGCTCTCGGTGGACCGACCGGCCGCCCGCCGCGCGGACTGCCAGCGTCGCTTGAGCGCGAGCCCACCCAGCATGCAGGCCTCGGACGAGCCGATCGTGGAGGTGCCGATGGACTCCCGGACGTCGGGCACGTTCCAGAGATCGGCGATCATCCTCCAGCAGCGCTCCTCGATCGCGGCGGTCTGGGGGTACTCGTCCTTGTCGATCATGTTCTTGTCGACGGTCTCGGCGTACAGGCGCCGGGCCTCGTCGTCCATCCACGTGGAGACGAACGTCGCGAGGTTGAGTCTCGCGTTGCCGTCGAGCATCGCCTCGTCGTGGACGATCTGATAGGCCGTCTCGGGAAGCGAGGGGTCCCCCGGCAGCGTGAAGCGGGGCAGCTCCGTGGCCTCGCCGGGACGCACGAAGACCGAATCGAGGGTCAGTGACTCGCCGCCCTCGTCGGTGGTGTGACGCGCCGGTGTGTGACGTGCGGCAGCGTGGCGTGCAGTCGTGTGACGGGCTGTGACGTGCGAATTCTCGGCCACTGTCTCTCCTCGGATCGGGACTCGTCCCGTGGCGTCCCCTCGGGTGTCAGAGTGTGCCACCGATCGAGGGCGACCGTCGTCGACTTCTCGAGGCTCGCCCCTGACCACCCGTGGCACCACGGGTGGACCCAGAGCGACACCGCTGGGCCCGCCGTCCCAGCACACTGTGTCCATGAGCATTCAGAAGAGGTCGGCCAGCACCCGGAAATGGACCGTGGGCCGCCTTCCCGACCTGACCGGAAAGATCATCATGGTGACCGGCGCCACGAGCGGGATCGGCAAGGAGGCAGCGCGCGAGGTCGCGCGTCGCGGCGCTCACGTGGTGCTCCCCTCCATCACCCGCGCCGAGGGGGAATCGGCAGCGGCGGAGATCGGCGGGTCGACGGAGGTCCACGAGCTCGACCTGAGCCGCCTCGACGCCGTGCGCGCATTCGCGGCGGACTACACGGGCCCGATCGACGTCCTGCTGGACAACGCCGGACTCATGAGCCGGACCCGCGAAGAGACCACCGACGGCTTCGAGCTCCATCTGGGGGTCAACGTCCTCGGGCCGTTCCTGCTCACCGAACTGCTGTTGCCTCAGATCAGGGAGCGGGTCGTGATCACGTCCTCGATGGCCCACGCCGCCGGTCGCATCGACTTCACCGACCCCCACTTCCGTCGGCGCCGATACTCCATGGCGGCGGCGTACGCCCAGTCCAAACTCGGATGCATGCTCTGGGGCCTCGACCTGCAGAACCGGCTCCGCGCCGCCGGGTCGCCGGTGGACGTTCAACTCGCGCACCCCGGTTTCGCCGCCACCTCGATCCTCGATCCGACGCCGTTCCCGCCGGTCAACAGAGTTCTCAACCGCATCGGTCGAGGGATCATCCCCACCGCGGCCGACGGGGCGCGACCGCTGCTGTACGCCGCCACGGAGTCGCTCCCACCGGCGTCGTACATCGGACCGTCGGGATGCCGTCAGATCGCCGGGTCGCCGGGTCCGTGCGAGCGCTCCGCCGCCGCCGGGGATCCGGACCTCGCCCGCCGCTTCCGGGAGTTCGCCGTGCGCGAGACCGGAGTCGATCCGGTCGTCTGACTGGTCGCGTCGTCCTCCCCGGACGCATCGGTAAGCTGGTGGACATGACCACCAGCCACCTCGACGCCCCCGACCTCACCGACCAGTCCGGCGCCGATCGGCCCGCTCACGACCCGACGAGCGAGATCGTCCATGACTCGACGCGTGAAGCCGTCCACGATGCGGCCCTCCGCGCCCGGGGCGCGTCGCGGGAACTGGCCCTGCTCACCGCGGAACGCAAGAACGCGCTTCTGTTCGGCGCGGCCGACGCCCTGGTGGCGGCACAGGCTCAGGTCCTCGAGGCCAACGCCCGCGACATCGAGGAGCAGTCGGCGGAGGGCACCGGGGAGGCCATGCTGGATCGCCTCCGTCTGACCGCCGAGCGGATCGAGGGGATCGCCGGCGGGCTCCGCCAGGTAGCGGGACTGGCCGATCCGATCGGCACCGTCACCCGTGGATCGACCCGCCCCAACGGTCTGCAGCTGCGTCAGGTCCGGGTGCCGTTGGGCGTGATCGGCATGATCTATGAGGGCCGGCCCAACGTCACCGTCGACGCCTTCGGCCTGGCGTTCAAGTCGGGCAACGCGGCGTTGCTCCGCGGGTCGCGCTCGGCCCGGCACTCGAACGAGGCGCTCGTGACGGTCCTCCGTGACGTGCTGGCGCGCCACGAACTACCGGTGGAGGCGGTCCAGTTGCTGCCGTCGGCCGACCGGTCGTCGGTCACCCACCTCATCCAGGCACGCGGACTGGTCGACGTGGTGATCCCCCGCGGTGGTGCCGGACTCATCCAGGCGGTGGTGGAGAACGCGAAGGTACCGGCCATCGAGACCGGTACCGGGAACTGTCACCTCTACATCCACGGAGACGCCGACCTGGACGAGGCGATCCGGCTGCTCCTCAACGGCAAGACCCGCCGGTGCAGCGTGTGCAACGCCACCGAGACGGTGCTCCTCGACGAGGCCCTCGGCGACGCTGCGGTGGACCGCGTGGTGGGGGCGTTGCAGTCCGCCGGGGTGACCGTGCACGGGGACCGCGAGGGCCTCGTCCCCGCCGACGACGTGGACTGGGGCGAGGAGTACCTGAGTATGGACATCGCCCTCAAGGTGGTCGACGGAGTGGACGCCGCCATCGAGCACATCGCACGCTGGTCCTCGGGACACACCGAGGCGGTGGCCACCCGGAGCATCGAGGTGGCCGACACGTTCTGCGCCCGGGTCGACGCCGCCGCTGTGATGGTCAACGCCTCCACCGCGTGGACGGACGGCGAGATGTTCGGCTTCGGTGCCGAGATCGGCATCTCCACCCAGAAGTTGCACGCCCGCGGACCCATGGGCCTCGAGGAGCTCACCAGTACCAAGTGGATCGCGCACGGCAAGGGGCACGTGCGTCCCTGACGCGCGCGACCCGGGTCGACGCCCCATCACCCGCGATTCCCACCGAAAGGATCCCCCATGGACCGAGCCCGGACCGCGCAACGACCGGCCTTCCAGAGTATCGACCACGTGATCGAGTGCCTCGGCGCGCAGGGTTACCTGGCCGACCGCTCGACCGCGACGGTGGTCTACCTGGCCGATCGTCTGGGTAAGCCCCTGCTCATCGAGGGACCCGCCGGAGTGGGCAAGACCGAGCTGGCCAAGGCCGTCGCCGCGGCCACGGAGGCCGAGCTCATCCGTCTCCAGTGCTACGAGGGCGTCGATGAGGCCCGGGCCCTGTACGAGTGGAACCACGCCAAGCAGATCCTGCGCATCCAGGCCGGCCAGGGCGAGGGGTGGGACTCCACGCGGGACGACGTGTTCTCCGAGGAGTTCCTGCTGTCCCGGCCGCTGCTCACCGCCATCCGTCGTAGCGATCCCACCGTGCTGCTCGTCGACGAGGTGGACAAGGCCGACATCGAGATCGAGGGGCTGCTGCTCGAGGTGCTGAGCGACTACGCGGTGACGATCCCGGAGCTCGGGACGATCGAGGCGGTCCGCAGGCCGTTCGTGGTGCTGACCTCCAATGCCGCCCGCGAGCTCTCCGAGGCGCTCAAACGTCGTTGCCTCTACCTGCACCTGGATTTCCCGACCCCCGAGCTCGAGCGCAAGATCCTCGCCTCGCGGGTGCCGGAGCTCGACGATCGACTGGCCGAGCAACTGGTCCGGGTGGTCGGGGTACTGCGCGCCATGGCGCTCAAGAAGGTGCCGAGCGTGTCCGAGACCATCGACTGGGGCCGCACCCTGGTCGCGCTGGGCCTGGACACGATCGACGACGAGACCGTCCTGCAGACCCTCGGAGTCGTGCTCAAGCACCAGTCCGACCAACTCCGCGCAGCCGCCGAGTTGCGGCTCAACTAGCGTGCGAGGACAAGGAGGCGAGGCACGGTGACCACGCGTTCTCCCGGCGGGTTGTCCGGCCACCTGGTCGACTTCGTCGACGCCCTGCGCCGCAAAGGGATCCCCGTGGGACCTAGTGAGGCGGTCGACGCCGCGGCGGCGATGGTCCACATCGACCTGCTCGACCGTGCAGCGCTCAGGGAGGCGCTCGCGGCGACGATCCTGCACAAGCCCACCCACCGCGGTGTGTTCGACCAGATCTTCGACCTGTGGTTCCCCGCCGCGATCGGCGCGCACTCCCCGGCGGACGGCGTGGCGGTCGAGGTGGAGATCCCGACGGACGACGACGGCACGGTGGACCCCGACGCTCTGAACGAGCTCATTGCCTCGCTGCTGCTCGAGAACACCGAGGAGTCGCGCGCCAAGGCCCGCGCGTTGGCCGAACTCCTGGTGGAGCAGCTCGGCTCCTACGATTCGGTCAATGGTCCGCGCTACTCCGCCTACCAGGCTCTCAGTCCCCTCGACACCGGCGCGATCATGCAGAAGATCCTCGACGGTCTGATGGGGGCGGACCCGTTCGACCCGGACGGTTCCAAGCGGCACGCCGAGAAGTCCGCGGCCGCCAGTTCGGCGGCGGACATGGTGCGGGGTTTCCTCCGCGAGGTCGCCGACGAGACCCGGCGCCGCACCGCGGAGACGGTGGGGCGCGACCGGGTGGCCGACTACGCGGTGGGCCCCGCGGCGGAACAGGTGGACTTCCTGCGGGCCAACGACCAGGACCTGCAGGTCCTGCGGCGACGCGTGGGACCTCTCGCCCGGCAGCTCGGCAGTCGCCTGGCCGCCCGTCGTCGTCGTCACCGCCAGGGTGCGATCGACATGCGCAAGACGATGCGCCGGTCCATGTCCACCGGCGGGGTGCCGGTGGAACTGGTCCTGCGCAAGCCCCGGCCGGCGAGGCCGGAGCTGGTGGTGTTGTGCGACGTGTCCGGTTCGGTGGCCGGGTTCAGTCATTTCACGCTCCAACTGGTGCACTCGCTGCGCGAGCAGTTCTCCCGCGTGCGGGTCTTCGCCTTCGTCGACACCACCGACGAGGTCACCTCGTTCTTCGAGACCGGATCGGACCTGGGATCGGCGATGAGCCGCATGGTGCGCGAGGCCCGGATCATCACCTACGACGGGCACTCCGACTACGGTCACGCGCTCGAGGGGTTCGCCGACCGCTACGCCCACACCCTGACCCGTACGGGTTCGCTGCTCATCCTGGGCGACGGGCGCAACAACTACCGCGACCCCTCCGTGGACGCTCTCGAGTTCGTCAGCGAGCGGGTCGGACACACCCACTGGCTCAACCCCGAGCCCAGGAAGCAGTGGGGCACGGGCGACTCGGCCGCCCGCCTGTACTCCCAGTACGTGCCCATGCACGAGTGTCGCAACGTCGAGCAACTCACGGCGGTCGTCGCGGGTCTGCTGCCCGTGTGACCGCGCGGGCACGCGAGGGAGCGGAACGTGGTGCCGGACCGATAGACTCGGCGACCATGACCACGACGGGGGCCGCCGCGGGCGTCGGACGCCGCATCGGAGTGATGGGCGGGACCTTCGATCCGATCCATCACGGTCACCTGGTGGCGGCCAGCGAGGTCGCCCACCGCTTCGGCCTCGACGACGTGGTCTTCGTCCCCACCGGAGAGCCGTGGCAGAAGCGGGGGCGTTCCGTCTCACCCGCCGAGGACCGGTATCTCATGACCGTCATCGCCACGGCCTCCAATCCCCGGTTCTCCGTGAGTCGCGTGGACATCGACCGCCGGGGTCCCACGTTCACCGTCGACACCCTCAGGGACCTCCTGCGGCAGAACCCCGGGGTCGAGATCTTCTTCATCACCGGTGCGGACGCACTGGAGAAGATCCTGACCTGGCGCGGCTGGGAGGAGATGTTCGAGCTGGCCACGTTCGTCGGGGTCTCACGCCCCGGTTTCGAGTTGTCCGACACCCATCTGACGGAGATCGGTGACGGGCGCGTGCACCTGCTCGAGATCCCCGCGCTGGCCATCTCCTCGACCGAGTGCCGCAGGCGCGCGGCCGAGGACGCACCGGTCTGGTACCTCGTGCCGGACGGTGTCGTCCAGTACATCGCCAAACGCAACCTGTACCGTCCCGAGGGCTCCACCAGGCTCGACGGGACCCCCGCCGCGACGGCTCCGGCGCACCGCGAGCTCGTCCGCACCGACAACCACACCGAGGAGAACCACCAGTGACCGCTAGCCCCGAGGCCCTGGAGATGGCGGGCATCGCCGCCCGCGCCGCAGACGAGAAGCTGGCCACGGACGTCGTCGTGCTCGACGTCTCCGGTCAGCTCATCATCACCGACTGCTTCGTCCTGGCCTCGGCCGACACCGAACGCCAGGTCAACGCGGTGGTCGACGAGATCGAGGACAAGCTCCGAGAGGCGGGGCACAAGCCGCTGCGTCGGGAGGGCACGCGGGAGGGGCGCTGGGCGCTGCTCGACTACAACGAAGTGGTCGTGCACGTCCAGCACGTCGACGAACGCGACTACTACTCGCTCGACCGGCTCTGGAAGGACTGCCCGGTCGTGGAGATCGAGGGAGTGGAGACCTCCGGCCGGCCCGAGTCCGCCACCAGTGGCGCCGACGACTCGCTCGCGCCGGAGGAGCCGCAGCGGGATCAGGGGCTCTGACACCCTCGTGACCCGTCGTCTCATCCTGCTGCGTCACGGTCAGACGCACTACAACGCCTCGTTGCGCATGCAGGGCCAGTTGGACACCGAACTCAGTGAACTCGGAGTCCAACAGGCCCACGCAGTGGGCCGCGCGTTGGCGCACCGTCGGCCGTGGACGATCCTGTCCTCGGATCTGCAGCGGGCGCACGAGACGGCGCTGGCACTGGCATCGGAGGTCGGACTCGAGGTCCGGACCGACCCGCGCCTGCGGGAGACCCATCTGGGCACGTGGCAGGGGATGAGCCATTCGGAGGTCGACGAGCAGTGGCCCGAGGCCCGGATGCGGTGGCGCAGCACACCGCGGTGGTCCCCGCCCGAGGGGGAGAGCCGCCTCGACGTGGCCCGCCGCACCCGAGAGGTGGTCGACGAGCTCGTGGACGCCTCGCCCGGGTGGAACGAGCACCCGGCGGTGCTCGTGGCCCACGGGGGCGCGATCGCCGCCCTCACCGCCGCCCTCATCGAGTTGCCGGTCGAGCAGTACCCGATCTTCAACGGTCTCGGGAACACCTGCTGGGTGCAGCTCTCGGCGCATCCGCGCCCCGGGCCCTCCTGGAGTGGACAGACCGCGGAGCCGGAGATCGGGCCCACGACCGACGGCGCGCGCGAGGTGCTCTGGCGCCTCGACCAGTGGAACGCCGGTCTCACGCCCCCGGTGGCGACGACATGAGCGTCCGGCTGGTCACCGACTCGAGCGCGGACATCCCCGAGGAGTGGGTCCGCGAGTTCGGCATCACCGTCGTGGGCCTTCACGTGGTCGAGGAGGGCGACAGGGCGGTCTCGACGGCCGCGGTCACCCCGGACGAGCTGACCGCGATCTACCAGGAACTCTTGGACGAGCCGGACTGCACGGGCATCGTCTCCGTCCATCTGTCGCGTGAACTCTCTCGCACGTGGGAGTCCGCCGCCGATGCCGCCACGAGGTTCGGTGGCCGGGTCCTGGTCTCGGACTCCCGGTGTGCGGGGATGGCGTTCGGTGCCGCGGTCGCCCAGTGTGCCTGGGCGGCGAACAACGGTCTGGGACTGTCCGGAACCTATGAGCTCGCCGAACGTCTCTGCCGGGGAGCGTCCACCTTCGCCGCCCTGGAATCTTTGGAGAGCCTGCGCCGGGGTGGCCGCATCAGTGCCCTCGCGGCGATCTTCGGCAGCGCGCTGGCGATGCGCCCGATCATCGTGTTGCGTGGTGGTTCTGTCGACCTCGCCGCCAAGGCCAGGACCACGACCAAGGCCCACGAGAAGTTGCGCGCGCTGCTTCGCGACGAGATCAGTCGAGGCGACGTCGTGGTGGTGGTCCACCATCACGAGGCGCCGGATCGGGCCCGGGAGATGGCCACCGAGATCCGCAAGGAGACCCCGTTCCCCGAGCGGGTCCTCGTCGTCGAGTTCGATGAGGTCCTGGCCTGGCACCTGGGGCCCGGGACCGTGGGCGTCTCGGTGACGGACCTCGTCGACACCGCATTCCCCATCCCCGCAGTCGCTCCACAGGACGGCACCTGAGGGACCTCTCCGGGGCCCGGCCGGGGAGCGCGCCGGTCTAGTTTCGGCCCATGTTCCCCGACACCCGGACTCGTCCCGCGGACTCCGACGACCCCGCCCGCGAGGCCGCGCTGCGCAGGCTCGCGAGTGTGACGGCCCTGGCGGAGCGGGCGTCCGTGCCCTGGGCGGACGCGGAGGCGGACGGGAGGCGGCCTGAACGGGTGCCACCCGAGCGTCCGGACCCGGCGGACTGGGCCGACCCCCCGTGGTGGAGCCGGGTCCGGTGGGCCCCGGACAGGATCGCGGGCGTTGCTCTGGTCGTGGTGGTGTTGGGCCTCGGTGGATTCTCCGTTCACCGTCTCCTGTCCGCGGTGCCCGAGGGCGCGCCGGTGCCGGAACTCCCGTTGGCCACCCCGGGGGTGACCGTCCCGGCGGACGGCGCGTCGGCACCGGGTTCGCCCCTGGCGCCAGCCGAGGCCGAGGCGGACTCGGCCGGGGCGGCCGGGCCGGTGGACGACGGGTCCGCGGGGCCCGTCGTCGTCTCCGTCGTGGGTCTGGTCGGGCGCAGCGGGTTGGTCACACTTGCCCCGGGCGCCCGGGTGGCGGACGCCCTCGACAGCGCCGGAGGGATTCTGGACGGCGGCGACCGCGACGGCCTCAACCTGGCACGGAAGGTGGCCGACGGCGAGCAGATCCTGGTGGGACTGGCGCCGGGCCCCGACGGCCCCCGCGGGCCGCGGAGCGGGATCGTCGGGGCCGGCGACCCGCCCGTGGACGGCGGGCCGGCGCCGGCGGCGGGGCCCTCGCCCGGCGCGCCACCGTCGGGTGGGGGACTGGTCGACCTCAACACGGCGGATGCCACGACCCTCGAGACCCTGCCCGGGGTGGGGCCGGTGACCGCCTCCTCGATCCTGGCCTGGCGGGCGGCCAACGGGTCGTTCGCGAGCATCGATCAGCTGGCCGAGGTCGACGGCATCGGCCCGGTGACGCTCGCCCGGCTCCGGCCGCTGGTCTCGGTGTGAGCACCGGAGCGCCGCCACCCGAGCCTCCCGCCGTGCCGCCGCCCCCGCGGGCATCCGCCGTGCCGCCGGCCCCGGCACCCGCCGCGCGTGACCTCCGATTGGTCGTCCCGACGCTCGCGCTGTTCGTCACCACCGCGGTCACCCTGGGGATGCGGCCGGCGGCGGCCTGCGCACTCGCGGTGGTACTGCTCGCCGCGGCGGTGATCGCTGTGGCCTGGTCGGTGTCCGTGGGAGCGGGGGAGCGCCCGGACCACACGGCACTGTGGGTACTCGCGGTCGCATGTGCACTGGGGGCGATCGGCGCCGGCGTCCAGGCGGCGCGGTCGCACGCGCTCGCCGCGCATCCGTTGGTCTCGCTCGTCGACACCCGCACGGGTGTCGAGGGCGTGGTGACGGGGTTCGATCGCCCGCTGCGTCGAGGCGGGGTGATGGTCCCGCTGCGAGTGGAGGTCACCGGATCAGGACAGTCGGCGCGAGTGGCCCGCCTCGACGTGGCGGTCCTGGCCAGGGAGGGGTGGCGGGATCTGGCACCGGGGACGCGGGTGCGGGCCTCGGTCATGGTGCTGGAGCCACGCTCTCCCGGGAACCCACCGGGCCTGCGCGCCCTGGCACCTCCGCGGGTGACCGGGGAGCCGGGGCCGACCGGCCGGGCACCGGCGGCGGTGCGCGAACGGTTGAGAGTGGTCTCCGGGCGCGCACTCGAGGGCGAGGCGGCGGGGTTGCTCCCGTCCTTCGTGCTCGGTGACGAGGGCGGGGTGTCCGCGGAGACCCGCGACGGGTTCCGGGCCTCGGGGCTGGCTCATCTCGCGGCGGTGTCCGGGGCCAACACCACCTATGTGGTGGGGTCGGTGCTCCTGGCCGCCGCCGCGCTGGGGGCCGGACGGCGCGTCCGCGTTCTCGCCGCGGGGGTGGCGCTCGCGGGCTTCGTCGCGGTGGTGGGCCCGGAACCCGCGGTGTTGCGGGCGGCCGGGACCGGGGCGATCGGCCTGGCCGCGCTCAGTTCCCACCGGACAGGCCGCCCGTTGGCGGCGCTGGCCGGCGTGGTGTTGCTGGTGGCGATGCTCGATCCCGCCACGGCCACCGGCGCCGGGTTCGTCCTGTCCGTCACGGCGACCGCCGCGCTCGTGGTGGCGGCGCGGCCCGTGGCGATGCGTCTGCACCGTCCGTGGATGCCGGCTACGGTCGCGGACCTGCTGGCGGTCTGCGTGGTGGCCCATCTGGCGACCCTCCCGGTGCTGGTGGCCACGGGCCTGGAGACCGGTCCGTGGGCGCTGCCGGCCAACATCGCGGTGGCTCCGGTGGTGCCGCTGGTCACCGTGCTCGGGACCGCCGCCGCGGCACTGGGACCCGTATGGCAGGACGGGGCGGTGTTGCTCGCGGCGGCGTGCGCTCCGGCACTGTGGTGGCTCGAGACGGTCGCCCGGATCGCCGTGGCCCTGCCCGGGTCGCCGGATCTGACAACCGGGTGACCCCGGGCACGGATCCGGAGTCGCTCGCGGAGTGGTCCTCGTGCTACCGGATGCGTCCGGTGTCCCCGCCGCGCATCATGGCCCGCACAGCACAGCTCCGAGACCATGACGAGGAGACGGGACGAGTGGGACTGATGAGAAGGAATGACGACCTGAACGGAAAGACCATCGTCGTCACGGGAGCCTCCAGCGGCTTCGGGCGTGGCGCCGCGATCGCCCTGGGCGCACGCGGGGCTCACGTCGTCCTGGCCGCCCGGCGCGGTGAGGTGCTCGAGGAGGTGGCCGCCCAGATCGCCGCGTCCGGTGGTTCTGCCGTGGCGGTGCCCACGGACGTCAGCGATTCCGAGGCCGTCGAGAACCTGGCAGCGGCCGCGGAGGAACACTTCGGCCCCATCGACGTGTGGATCAACAACGCCGCGGTCGGTGTGATGGGCCTGTTCTGGGAGGTGCCGCTTGCAGATCACGCCCGACTCGTCGACGTGGATCTCAAGGGAATGATCTTCGGTGCCCACGTGGCACTGCGGCGTTTCACGGCCCGTGGCGAGGGGGTGCTGGTCAACGTGGGATCGGTCGCCGGAGAGGTTCCGCTGGCCTATCAGTCCACCTACTCCGCGGTCAAGGCGGGCATCACGAGCCTCGGTCGTTCCCTCACCGAGGAACTGCGACTGGCCGGGTTGGACGAGACGGTGAAGGTCGGCACGATCCTGCCCTGGGCGGCCGACACCCCGTGGTGGGATCACGTCGGCAACTACACCGGCCACGCGCCGCGGCTGACGGCGATGGACGACCCCGACCTGATCGTGGACGCGATCGTCGACGCCTGTACGAACCCGGACCAGGAACGCCCCGTCGGGCCGAAGGGGCGTGCCGCCCACACTTCGCACCGGGTGTTCCGCGAGCTGACCGAGCGGTTCTCGGGAACGCTCTCCCGGGCCGAGATCGGTAACGGTGCGCGCGTACCGGACACCGCCGGCGCCATCCACGAACCGGTGTCCGTCGGCACCGCTGTTCACGGAGACACCCGGGCGCGGATGGTCGAGGAGGATGCCGACCCCGGTTCGTGAGGGCGGTGGTGCGGGACTGACGGACGTGCGTGGCACCATGTCATCTGTCGACGACGAGGAGCACACATGTCACCAGACTCTGCACCCGCCGCTCTGCATCTTGTCCTGGGTGAGGACGAGTTCCTCACCGAGCGCGCCACGGCCGGTGTCGTGGCGACCGCTCGGGCGGCGGCACCCGCGGGGGAGGACCCCCCCGTCGTCTCTCGGCTGGGCGGGCCGGAGGTCGGTGCGTCGCAGTTGTTCGAACTGCTCTCGCCGTCGTTGTTCGGCGAAGCCCGCATCGTGGTGATCACCGGGGCCGCGGAGCTGGGCAAGGACGCCCAGGCGGCGGTGATGGGCGCGGCCGTCGACCTTCCGGACCGGACCGTCATGGTGGTCCAGCACACCGGTGGCGGACGGGCGAAGTCGCTCGTGCCGGACCTGCGGAAGGCCGGCGCTCAGGAGCACGCGGCCGGAAAAATCTCACGTCACACGGACGTGGTGGGATTCGTGCGCTCGGAGTTTCGTGGCCTCGACGTCCGGGTGGCCCCGGAGGCGTGTGAGGCCCTCGTCGAGGCGGTGGGCACCGACCTGAGGCAGCTGGCGTCGGCATGCGGCCAGCTGGTGGCCGACACCGGGGGGAAGGTCGATGTCGAGGCGGTGCGCCGCTATCACTCCGGTGTCGTGGGCGTCAGTGGTTTCACCGTGGCCGAGCGGGCGGTCACGGGGGACGTGGCCGGGGCGATCGAGGCGCTGGAATGGGCCATGCACACCGGGGTCCCGCACGTCGTGCTGGCAGACGCCCTCGCGGACGCCGTGAACTCCATCGCCATGGTGGGCACGCAACGGGGCACCCCGCCCGCAGAGCTGGCGCGACAGGGGTTGCCCCCGTGGAAGGTCAAGAAGGTCACCGCGCAGACCCGGTACTGGTCCATCGATACCCTCGGCCGGGCCCTCCAGGTGGTCGCCCGCCTCAACGGGGAGGTCAAGGGTCAGGCGGAGGACACCTCTTACGCACTGGAACGAGCGGTCCGTGCGGTGGGGTCGCTGGCGGGTGCGGCGTAGAACACGACCGGTTGGACCGCGACGAGGGCCCACCACGCGACCTCGATCGGTGCGGGGTGGGCCCTCGGAGCCTCGACGCGGCATTCTCCGCGGGGCTGTGCTCCCCGCGGTGGGGGGGAGCGGGTCGCCTCAGAGTGAGTTGACGGCCTTGGCGAGCGACGACTTCTTGTTGGCGGCCTGGTTCTTGTGGATGACACCCTTGGTGGCGGCCTTGTCGAGCTGACGCGAGGTCGCGACGAGGAGGGCGCCGGCCTTGGCCTTGTCGCCGGCCTCGGTGGCCTCACGCAGGTTGCGGATGGCCGAACGCAGCGCCGACTTGATCGACTGGTTGCGCAGGCGGTTGCGCTCGTTGGTGAGGTTCCGCTTCTTCTGGGACTTGATGTTGGCCACTGGTCACACCTTCGGTCGTGTCTCGACGGCCCCGCGGGGATCCGGTCGATCGGATGTCATGTCTCTCGTCCGCTCGAACGCGCGCTACGCGATCCGGTGGACACCGACGACCGACTTTACCAGCGGCGGCCTCACCGGCCAAAACGCGGCGGCCGGCCCTCGCCGCGTCAGCGCCACCCGTAATCCGAGCGCAGCCGGTCCGCGACCCGCTCGAACGTGCGGCGGGGGCAGACCGCGCCCTCTCGCCGGATGCCCTGCTCGGGGACGTCCAGCACCCGATCCAGGCGGACCCAGCTCGGTCGGTCCTCCACGTCCCACGGCCCGGTGCCGAGGGACTGCCAACTCTTGTCGTCGTCCCGCCTGGCCTGCGAGGAGAGCATCAGTCCGAGCAGACGATCGCCGTCGCGGCCCACCACCAGCACCGGGCGGTCCTTCCCGCGTCCGTCGGCCTCCTCGAACTCCACCCAGGTCCACACGATCTCCCCGGGGTCCGCCCGACCGTCGAGGTCCGGTGCGTAGGACAGCGTTCGCGCGCGACTCGCGGTGGGCACGGCCCCGGTCGTGGCGGGCCGTCCCGCCCCGACGGCCCCGGCCGTCGCGGGAGCGGTGATCCCGCGATCCTCGAGACGCCGTCGCACCTCGAGGGCCACCGTCGGTCCGTACTTTCGGCCCATCCGAGCCGCGGTGCGACCCATCCGGGCCCAGTCGATCGCCATGTCCGCCAGGGTAACCGCATCTAGGATCCCGTTTCATGGACGTGATCTTCGCGGTGGTGTGGTCGGACGACACGGTGTGGTCGGACGACACGGTCGGGCCCGTTCCCGACGGCTCGGGCCTGCGGACGGAGATCGCCCGGGAGGTGGACGGCCCGCTCGCCGAGCTCGGGGTGGGCGAGTACGTGGTGAACGTCCGGGACGAGGCGGTCGCCGGCGCGATGATCGACGTGCAGGTGACCCCGCGACCGGTGCTGGCGGCGGTCCGCGCGCGGGTTCCGGTGGCCTCGGCCTCCGCGTGTGCCGACCTCCTCGACGCACTGCGTGGGCTGGGCCCGGTCTCCGCGTGGTCGGTCACCGCGTCGGAGCCGCTCCCCGTACCCGGGCCCGGAGGGGACGGGAGGTGCCCCGGGATGGCGAACCTGGCCTTCCTGCGGCGGCCGGAGCGTCTGCACCGCGACGAGTGGCTGCGCATCTGGCTCGACGAACACACTCCGGTGGCGATCGAGACGCAGTCCACCACCGGCTACACCCAGCACGTGGTGGTCCGCGCACTGACCGAGGGGGCGCCGGAGATCGCCGGGATCGTCGAGGAGGTCTTCCCGATCGAGGCGGCCCGTGACCTCGGGGTGTTCTTCGATTCGCAGGGCAGTGACGAGCGGATGAGCGCCCACATCCAGGCCATGACCGCCTCGACGGCCCGTTTCCTCGACGACGGAGCGGTCGACGCGATCCCCACGGGGCGGTACGTGATGGGTGTCCGGAGTCCGCGCGTGTGACAATGGGGTGATCGCCCGGTCGGACCGCACCCCGCCACGCCCGGGCCCGCCCGAGGAGTGATCGAGATTCCCAACTTCGCAGAGACGACGTTCACCGATCCCGCCAGGATCAGGAACTTCTGCATCATCGCGCACATCGACCACGGCAAGTCGACGCTGGCCGACCGCATGCTGCAGATCACCGGTGTCGTCGAGGAGCGGCTCATGCGGGCCCAGTACCTCGACCGCATGGACATCGAACGCGAACGCGGCATCACCATCAAGGCGCAGAACGTCCGCCTGCCGTGGGTGCCGCGTTCCGGTGACCACGCGGGCGAGGAGATCGTGCTGCACATGATCGACACCCCGGGCCACGTGGACTTCACCTACGAGGTCTCCCGCGCTCTCGAGGCGTGCGAGGGGGCGATCCTGCTGGTGGACGCCGCGCAGGGGATCGAGGCGCAGACGCTGGCCAACCTGTACCTGGCGATGGAGAACGACCTCGAGATCATCCCGGTCCTCAACAAGATCGACCTCCCGGCGGCGGACCCCGAGCGGTTCGCCGAGGAGATCTCCCACATCGTCGGGTGCGAGCCGGACGACGTCCTCCGTGTCTCCGGCAAGACGGGCGCGGGGGTCGAGGAACTGCTGGACAGGGTGTGTGACGTGATCCCGGCGCCCGAGGGCGACCCCGACGCCCCCGCCCGCGCCATGATCTTCGACTCGGTCTACGACACCTACCGGGGCGTCGTCACCTACGTGCGCGTGGTCGACGGATCGCTCCGACCCCGCGAGAAGGTCCGGATGATGTCGACCGGCACCACGTACGAGGCCCTCGAGGTGGGGATCATCTCGCCCGAGCCCAAGGCCTCCACGGGCCTCGGGCCGGGAGAGGTCGGCTACCTCATCACCGGCGTCAAGGACGTGCGTCAGTCCAAGGTCGGTGACACGGTGACCAGTGCCCGGGGCGGCGCGGAGGAGCCACTGGCGGGATACGCCGAACCCAACCCCATGGTCTTCTCGGGTCTCTACCCGATCGACGGGTCCGACTACCCGGTCCTGCGCGACGCGTTGGACAAGCTGCGACTCAACGACGCCTCGCTGGACTACGAGCCGGAGACGTCGGTGGCGTTGGGTTTCGGCTTCCGCTGCGGGTTCCTCGGTCTGCTGCACATGGAGATCACCCGGGACCGGTTGGAGCGCGAGTTCAACCTCGATCTCATCTCCACCGCACCGAACGTGGTCTACCGGGTCGTCGCCGAGGACGGCAGCGAGCACCAGGTCACCAACCCGTCGTACTGGCCGGAGGGCAAGAACCGCGAGGTCTACGAGCCGATCGTCAAGTGCACGATCATCGTGCCGAGCGAGTTCGTGGGGACCACCATGGAGCTGTGCCAGTCCAAGCGTGGCGAGATGAAGGGCATGGACTACCTGTCCGAGACCCGGGTCGAGCTGCGCTACGTCATGCCGATGGGCGAGATCATCTTCGACTTCTTCGACTCCCTCAAGTCTCGTACCAAGGGGTACGCGTCGATGGACTACGAGGAGGCCGGGGAGCAGGTCGCGGATCTGGTCAAGGTCGACATCCTGCTGCAGGGCGAGGCCGTGGACGCGTTCTCCGCGATCGTGCACCGTGACTACGCGCAGGCCTACGGCAACAAGATGACCGTCAAGCTCAAGGAGCTCATCCCGCGGCAGCAGTACGAGGTCCCGGTCCAGGCCGCGATCGGGTCCAAGATCATCGCCCGCGAGAACATCCGCGCGATCCGCAAGGACGTGCTGTCCAAGTGCTACGGCGGCGACATCAGCCGCAAGCGCAAGCTCCTGGAGAAACAGAAGGAGGGCAAGAAGCGCATGAAGTCGATCGGACGCGTGGACGTGCCCCAGGAGGCCTTCGTGGCGGCCCTGTCCGCGGAGTCGAGCTCCGACAAGAAGTAGGGGCCGCCCGACCCACGTCCGCTCCGACCCTGGTCTGACCCGACCCGCATCCGCCCCGGCCCCTGTCCACTCAGTGTCGCGCTCGGTGGCGCCGTACGGCGGACCGGTTGGTGCAGCGTGTCGAGCAGTACTGTTTGCGGCCGTTGCGGGTGGTGTCGGCGAAGACGTCCTCGCAGTCCTCGGCCGCACACCTGGCCAGTCTGTCGATGCCGCGCGAGGTCAGGTGCAGTGCGGTGCCCACCGAGAACATCGCGGTGAGGAGTCGGGCGAACGAGACGTCATCCGCCCGGTAGTGGACGTGCCAGTGGCCGTCGTGGTCGGTGAGCCTCGGCGGTGCGGAGTGGTCGGCGAGCAGGGCGTTGAGAGCGTCGGCCCGACCGCGGGGCTCGGTGGTGTCGACGACGACGAGCCAGTCGTCGAGGAACGCCAGCGTCTCCGTGAGGTCCGTGTCGGAGGCTCCGCGGTCGATGGTCACCCCCGATTCGCGGCAGCGGTCCACCAGTTCGCGGGTGGTGCGGGGGCGGCGGTTCGCCAGGTCGGCGGCGAGGGTCACCGGATCCGCCCCGTAAGGGTTGATGTACACAGACCAATTACAGCACAGTACCCCGTATGCCTCAGTCATTCGCGGGTCTGGCCGCGTCCCCGGCCGCGGGGGTCTCCGCGTGGGTCCTGGCCGCGCTGGTGCTGGCCGCCTTCGTCGCCGGTTGGGTCGACTCGGTCGTCGGCGGGGGAGGGCTCATCCAGCTCCCGGCGTTGGTCGTCGGCCTCCCCGCGGACGCCTCGACCCCGGAGATCCTCGGCACCAACAAGCTCTCCTCGGTCGCCGGGACACTGGTCGCCTCCGCCACCTATCTGCGTCGGATCCGTGTGCCGATCGGGATGGTCCTCCCACTGGTGGTCGCCGCGTTCGCCGGCTCGGCCGCGGGGTCCTCGGTCGCCCGGTTCATCCCGAGGGACCTGCTCACCCCCGTGGTGCTGGCGGCCGTGATCGTGGTGGGTGCCTACACGTGGTTCCGGCCCACCATGGGTCGTACCCACGAGAACCGGTACACCGGGTGGGCGCGCATCTGGCGTTCCGCGCTGATCGGGCTGGTGATCGGGTTCTATGACGGGGTCCTGGGGCCGGGGACCGGCTCGTTCTTCGTGATCGCGATCGTCGCGTTCCTGGGTTTCGGGTTCCTGCAGGGGACGGTGGCGGCAAAACTCGCCAACCTCACCACCAACATCGCCTCGATCCTGGTCTTCGGTGTCCACGGCGAGGTGTTGTGGGTCATCGGTGGCTGCATGGCGGTGGCCAACCTCACCGGCGGGTTCATCGGTGCCAGGATGGCGATGCGTCACGGCAACGAGTTCATCCGGGTGGTGTTCCTGGTGGTCATCGGCATCCTGGCGGTCAAGCTGGCGTGGGACACGGTGGCCCTGTGGACATGAGGCGCCCCCGGGGAGCCGACGTAGACTCGCGCCCATGAGCCTCCCGAATCCCGAGCCCGGCCGCCACCCGCTCCTCGACGAGTCCCCGCTGCCGTACGGCCTCCCGGACTTCGCGGCCGTCGACGAGGCGGAACTTGAGCCGGCCATCCGGACGGCGATCGACGACCACGCCGCCGAGATCGCGGCGATCGTGGCCAACCCGGACCCCCCGAGCGTGGAGAACACGGTCATCGCACTCGAGCGGTCGGGTCAGGCGCTCCAGCGGGTCCTGTCGGTGTTCTACGGACTCCTCGGCCCTGATGCGACACCCGCCCGCCTCGACGTCGACAGGGTCGTCTCTCCGCTGTTGGCCGCGCACTGGTCGGCCGTCATGACCGACCCGGGCCTCCTCGCGCGGGTCGACGCGATCCACTCGGCGTCGGAGGCGGGGGAACTGGAGGTCGACGACGAGACCGGCCGGCTGATCCGGCGGCACCACCGTGACCTCCTGCGGGCCGGTGCGGGGCTCGACGAGGCGGGCCGCGCCCGACTGACCGCGATCGACACCCGGCTCGCGGAACTCACCACGGCGTTCGGGGAGAACCTGCTCGCCTCGACCGCCGAGCTCGCCGTCCCGGTGACCGACGAGGCCGAGCTCGAGGGGCTGCCCCCGTCCATGCGCGCGTCGCTCGCCGCCGCGGCCCGGGAGGCGGGCCGGGAGGGCTGGCTCATCCCGCTGGGGCTGCCGACCGTGCAGCCGATCTCGGCGTGGCTGGACCACCAGGGGCTGCGGCGGCGCGTCATGGAGGCCTCGCTGCGGCGGGGGTCCACGCCCGGTCACGACAACTCCCCGGTCGTCCTGGAGATCGTCCGGCTCCGCGCCGAGCGGGCGCAGCTGCTGGGCCTGGGCAGCCACGCCGAGCACGTCCTGGCCGTGGAGACCGCCGGCTCGCCGGACGCGGCACGGGGCCTGCTGCTCGACGTGGTCGACGCCGCCGTCACCAACGCCCGCAACGAGGCCAAGGACCTGCTCGGGGGCGAGGACCGCGAGCTGCACCCGGCCGACTGGGCCTGGGAGTCCGAGCGACTGCGCGCCGAGCGATTCCAGGTGGACGACGCCCGCGTCCGGCCCTACTTCGAGCTCGAGAGGGTGCTCCGCGACGCGGTCATGCACTCGGCGTCCGAGCTCTACGGCCTGCGCTTCGCCGAGCGGACGGACCTTCGCGGGTACCTTCCGGACGTCCGGGTGATCGAGGTGTTCGACGACGAGCGCACCGAGCCCGACGCCGGAGTGGGGCTCTTGCTGCTCGACTACTACGCGCGTCCGACCAAGCGGGGCGGTGCCTGGATGAGCTCCTTCCGCGATCAGTCCCGGCTCCTGGACTCGCGGCCCGTCGTCGTCAACGTCATGAATCTGGCCCGCCCCGCGGCGGGCGAGCCGACGCTGCTCACGATGGACGAGGTCACCACCATGTTCCACGAGTTCGGCCACGCGCTGCACGGCCTGCTGTCGGACGTGGAGTACCCCGTGTTCTCCGGGACCTCGGTGCCGCGCGACTTCGTCGAGTTCCCCTCCCAGGTCAACGAGATGTGGGCCCGCCGCCCGGAGCTGCTCGCACGGTACGCGCGCCACGTGGAGACGGGGGAGCCGATCGACCCGGATCTGGTCGACCGGATGCGGGAGGCCGAGCGCTTCGGGGAAGGCCAGGCCACCGTCGAGTACCTCGCCGCCGCCCTGCTCGACCTGGCCTGGCATTCGCTCACCCCCGCCGAGGCCGAGGCGGTCACGGACGTGGACGAGTTCGAGGCGCGGGTGCTGGCCGACGCGGGCCTGGACGTCCCCGGCGTGGAACCCCGGTACCGGTCGCGGTACTTCCAACACATCTTCGCCGGCGGGTACTCGGCCGCCTACTACTCGTACTTCTGGGCGGAGGTCCTCGACGCGGACGCCGCCGAGTGGTTCTCCGACCGCGGGGGACTGCAGAGGGCGACGGGCGAGGCGATGCGCCGCGAGGTGCTGTCCCGGGGCGGGGCGATCGACTTCCTCGACGCCTATCGGGCGATGCGCGGAGCGGACCCGAGCCCCTCGGCGCTGCTGCGTCGCCGCGGCCTGGACTCGTCGGTGGTGGGTGGCCGCGAGGCCGCCGCCGTCGGTCGGCCGTAGGATCGCGTCGTGACGGCTTTCCTCGAGTTCTGGGACACGGTCGAACTCTGGCTCGCCACGCTGCCCTTCCCACTTCAGGTCTTCATCATGCTCGCGGTGGGCGTCCCGCTGTTCTACCTGGCCGCGGTGGTCGTCGAACGGGTGGCGGATGTGCTCGTGCACCGGTTCCGGGGGCTCGTCGCCTCCGGCGACGCCGAGACCGGGAAGGAGGTCATCTGATGCCCCGGTCGCGTGTGACTCTCGCCCTGATCCTGCTGATCGCGCTCGTCGTGATGGCGTGGCTCATCCTCGACGTTTACTGAGGACAGGCCGTCGGTCGAACGGGCGCTGTGAGACTGACTGCGGACGTACACTTCGTGCATGCAGCGCCTGAGTGGACTTGACGCCAGCTTTCTCTACTTCGAGACCAGGGCCCAACTCCTGCACGTGTGCGGGTTGATCGTCCTCGACGGATCAGAGATGAACGGTGGCTACTCGTTCGACGCGCTGCGGGCCGAGCTCGCCCGCCGGGTCACGGCCATGCCCGGCTTTCGCCGCAAGCTGCACGACTCGTTGCTCAACATCGATCACCCGGTCTGGGTCGAGGCCGAGGACTTCAACATCGACCATCACCTCCACCGGGTGGGTCTGCCGGAGCCGGGTGGGGACGAGGTGCTCGCCGAACTGTGTGGGCACCTGGCCAGCCAGCCGATAGACCGCTCGATGCCCCTGTGGCAGATGTATGTCATAGAGGGGCTTCCCGACAACCGGTTCGCGGTCTTCGCCAAGATGCATCACTCGACCGTCGATGGCGTCACGGGTGCCAACATGATGTCCCAGCTGTGTTCGCTCACCCCGGACGACCCGACTCTCGACCAGGAACTGGTGGAGGAGACCGCCGGCGGGTCCGGGGCTCTCGAACTGGCCGTCGGTGGGGCGTTGTCCCGGCTGGCCACCCCGTGGCGCCTGGCCTCGTTGCTCCCGGGGACGCTGGGGGTCGTGCCGTCGTGGATCAACAGGGCGCGCAAGGGACTGGCCATGCCGGCGCCGTTCACCGCGCCCCGCACCCCGTTCAACCGCACGATCACCGGGCACCGGTCCATCTCGTACGCCAGTGTGGGCCTCGACCAGATCAAGCGCATCAAGAACGTCTTCAACACCACCGTCAACGACGTCGTGTTGGCGATCTGCTCCACGGCGCTCCGGACCTACCTCGACGACCTGGACACGTTGCCGTCGAAGCCCCTCATCGCGATGGTCCCGATGTCGGTGCACGCCGCGGAGTCGCGCCCCGGCACCAACCGGGTGTCAGGCATGTTCATGTCGTTGGCCACGGACATCGACGACCCGGTCGAGCGGCTGGAGTCCATCCGGGACGCCAACACCGTCGCCAAGGACCACACCGACGCGCTCGACGCCAATCTCCTCACCGACTGGGCGCAGTTCGCGGCTCCGTCGGTGTTCGGGGTCCGCGGTCCGGATGTACTCGCGACTGAGGCTCTCGGAGCGGCACCCGGTGGTGCACAACCTCATCATCTCCAACGTGCCCGGCCCCAACATCCGCTCTACTTCCTCGGGGCCAGGGTGACCAAGATGCTGCCGATGGGGCCGGTGTTCCACGGAGCCGGTCTCAACTGCACGGTGATGTCGCTCGATGGTGAACTGCACTTCGGGTTCATCGCGTGCAAGGACCTCGTTCCCGATCCGTGGCCCATGGCCCGCGCGGTGGATGCGGCCGTGGCCGAACTGGTCGCCGCCGCCGACGAGCGGGAGGCGAACGGCACCCCCACCGCGGAGCGGAAGTCGGCCGCCGAGTTGGCGCAGGTGCGCAAGCAGTCGAAGAAGGCCGGGCGTCAGTCACCGGCCAAGGATCAGGCCGGCTCGAGCGCCTCCGGCTCGAGCGCCTCCGGGAGGAAGAACCCGACGTCCACGGCGACGACCCGGAAGCCCTCATCGAAGAAGCCGACCGCAGCGACGGCGGCAGCCAGCACATCGGCGGAGCCGGAGAAGGCGCCGGCGAAGAAGCACCGACGAAGAAGACACCGACGAAGAAGGCACCGGCGAAGAAGGCACCGGCGAAGAAGGCACCGGCAAGAAGGCACCGGCGAAAGGCACCGGACCAGAAGGCTCCGGCGAAGAAGGCTCGGCGACGAAGTCGGGTGCGGCGAAGCCGACCGCCAAGAAGACCGCCTCCCGGAAGAAGGCCACGTCCACCGAGGACTCCGCCACCACACCCACGGACACCGCGCGCGCCACGAAGAAGGCCCCGACCCGGAACTCGGCCGGCAAGCCCACGGGATCCAAGCCCGCCACCCCCGCGCGCGGCCCCGCGGGATCGGCATCCGGCACTGTGGGCTCCGTGCCCAGACCAGACGACACCCCAGCGGCCGACCCCGGCCCCGGGCTCCTCGACCCCCACGACCTCGACCGCCCCGGCCGCCACCGTCAAGGCCGGCGGCCCGGCTGCGTCCTCCTCAGGGGGCGGTGAGACCGGGGACGACAGAGCGACCGGTCGGGCGTGACGACCGGGGTCACCGATCCCGCGGGTCTCGCGCTCTCACCGCCGCCGCGCGACGCGCGGGCACCCTTCGGGATCTATCTCCACGTCCCGTTCTGCGCGTCCCGGTGCGGCTACTGCGATTTCAACACCTACACCGCCGGGGAACTCGGGTCGGCCACGTCGCCCGCCGACTGGGAGCGCGCCGCCGCGCTGGAGATCGAGCGGGCGGCGACCGTCCTGGCCGGGTCCGGCACCCCGCCGCTGGTGGACACCGTCTTCGTCGGCGGGGGGACGCCGTCGCTGGTGGGTGCGGACGTCCTGGTGGGGATGCTGGGGCGCATCCGGTCCACGTTCGGACTGGCACCCGGCGCAGAGGTGACCACCGAGAGCAACCCCGAGTCCACCTCCCCCGAGTTCTTCGGGCGCCTGCGCGAGGGCGGGTTCACCCGGATCTCGCTCGGTATGCAGTCCACGGCGGCGCACGTCCTGAGGGTCCTGGACAGGGCGCACACCCCGGGGCGCCCGCAGGAGGCCGTCGCCGAGGCGGGTCGCGCCGGGTTCGACCACATCAACCTGGACGTGATCTACGGGACCCCCGGGGAGACCGACGACGACCTCGCCCGCACCCTCGACGCCGTCGTGGAGTCCGGCGTGGACCACGTGTCCGCCTATTCGCTCATCGTCGAGGACGGCACCGCGTTGGCGCGGAGGATCCGGCGGGGAGAGCTGCCCGGAACCGTCGACGACGTGCTCGCCGACCGCTACGAGCAGGTGGCGCGACGGCTCGCGAGGGCGGGGTTCCACTGGTACGAGGTCTCCAACTTCGCGGCCGACGAGTCGGGATACTGTCGCCACAACATGGGGTACTGGCGCGGCGGCGACTGGTGGGGGATCGGTCCCGGGGCGCACAGCCACGTCGCCGGTGCCCGCTGGTGGAACCTGCGTCACCCGGCCCGGTACGCGGCCGCCTGCGACGCCGGTGACCTGCCGGTCGAGGGCGGGGAGCGGCTGACCGACGCCGACCGGCACCTCGAGCGGATCATGACCGGCCTCCGGCTGGCCGAAGGGCTCCCGGACGCCGCTTTCACCGCGCAGGAGCGGGCGCGGGCGGACCTCCAGGTATCGGCGGGCCTGCTGCGTCGCCGTCCGTCGGTCGGGGCCGACGACGGCGGGTACGCGTTGACCGACTCGGGCAGGCTGCTGGCGGACGGTGTCGTGCGCGACGTCCTCCTCTGACGCGCTGGATTAGAATCGTCCGTACGCAGCCAGTGAGAAGGGGAACCGATGTCGAGTACGGCCGATCGTAGGACCGAGGTCCTGCGCGCGATCGTCTCCGACTACATCGCCTCGCACGAGCCCGTCGGCTCCAAGTCCCTGGTCGACCGCCATTCCCTGGGGGTCTCGAGCGCGACGATCCGCAACGATATGGCCGTGCTCGAGGCGGAGGGCTTCATCGTCCAACCCCACACGAGTTCCGGACGGATCCCCACGGAGAAGGGCTACCGACATTTCGTCGACTCGATCGAGGAGATCACGCCGCTCTCGCGGGCGCAGCGTAAGGCCATCCAGGCGTTCCTCGAGGGTGCCGTCGACCTCGACGACGTCCTCCGGCGGGCCGTGCGGCTGCTGTCGCAGCTCACCCGCCAGGTCGCCGTCGTCCAGTACCCGGTGCTGGGACGCTCCACCGTGCGTCATCTCGAGGTGGTGAGCCTGGCACCCACCCGCCTGCTGTTGGTGCTGATCACCGACACCGGCAGGGTGGACCAGCGGACCGTCGACCTCGCCGCGGAGCTGACGGACGATCACCTGGCCGAACTCCGGGCGCTCCTCTCGGAGGCGGTGGCGGACAAGAGGCTCAGCGACGCCTCCGAGGCGCTGGCGGCCACCCCCGAGCGCGCGCGGCCGGAGTACCGCGACGCCGCGGAGAGGTGCGTGACGGTGCTGGTGGAGACCCTGGTGGAGCAGCCCGACGACCGCATCGTCCTGGGCGGTACCGCCAACCTCACCCGCAGCGCGGCCGATTTCGACGGTTCCCTGAGATCCGTCCTCGAGGCGTTGGAGGAGCAGGTCGTGATCCTCCGGTTGCTCTCGGCGGCGCAGTCCGTGGGGATGGGGGGCCCCGGCGGGGTCACCGTCCAGATCGGCGAGGAGACCCGGTCGGCGGAGATCCGCGGGGCGTCCGTGGTGTCCTCCGTGTACGGTTCCGGGCGCCAGATGCTGGGCGGGATGGGGGTGCTCGGGCCCACCAGGATGGACTACCCGGGAACAATCGCCTCGGTCGCCGCTGTTGCCCACTACGTGGGCGAGATCCTGTCCGGGCGCTGACGCCCGTAGCCTCACCCGGGACCGGCGTCCCACCGACCTGATCCACATGACGAAAGGCGACACGTGTCACGCGACTACTACGGGACCCTCGGGGTCGATCGAGGTGCCTCGGAGTCCGAGATCAAGCGCGCCTACCGCAAGCTCGCCCGCGAGTTGCACCCCGATGTCAACCCGTCGGACGAGGCGCGTGAGCGGTTCAGCGAGATCACGGCGATCTACGAGGTGCTCACCGATCCCGAGAAGCGCCGCGTCGTGGACATGGGCGGCGATCCTCTGGACTCGTCTCCCGGTGGCGGATTCGGTGGCGGCTTCGGTGGCGGGGGTTTCGGCGCCGGCGGGGGGCTCGGCGACGTGTTCGAGGCGTTCTTCGGCGGCGGCGGCGGTGGCGGCGGACGTGGCCCCAGGAGCCGTGTGCAGCCGGGGTCGGACGCGCTGATCCGTGTGAACCTGTCCCTGGCGGAGTGCGCGACCGGCGTCACCAAGGAGATCCAGGTCGACACGGCCGTCCTCTGCGAGACCTGCCACGGCAAGGGCTCCGCGACCGACGCGCCGCCCGCCAGGTGCGGGATGTGCCAGGGCCAGGGTGAGATCCAGTCCGTCCAGCGCTCCCTGTTGGGCAACATCATGACCAGCCGACCGTGCCCCACCTGCGCGGGGACCGGTGAGATCATCACCGATCCGTGCGGCGACTGCACCGGCCAGGGCCGCGTCCGCAAGCGCCGCACCGTGTCGGCCAAGATCCCGGCGGGTGTCGGCGGCGGGATGCGGATCCGGCTGTCCGGTCAGGGTGAGGTCGGCCCCGGAGGGGGCCCCGCCGGGGACCTCTACATCGAGGTCAACGAGCGCACCCACCCGGTGTTCGTCCGCGACGGCGAGGACCTGCACTGCACGGTCCGCGTCCCGGTCGTGGACGCCATCCTCGGCGGCCGGGTGGATCTGGAGACCGTCGTCGGAGACGACCTGGAGATCGACATCCCGGCCGGCACCCAGCCCGGGCACACGGTCACCCTGTCCGGCCGCGGGATGCCACGTGTCCGGGGCGGCGGTGCCGGTGACCTCACGGTCCACATGGAGGTCGTGATCCCGGACAAGCTGGACCGCAAGCGGCGGGACCTCGTGGAGCAGCTGCGCCGACTCGGTGGCGACTCGGCCGAGATCGTCAACGAGGACACCGCCCGCCGGGGCGGGTTGTTCTCACGGCTGCGCGACGCGGTCGCGGGTCACTGACCCGGTGACCCCGCCTCTGTTCCGGCTCGACGCGGTGCCCGCCGTCGGCGAGACCGCCGTACTGGACGGGGCCGAGGGGCGACACGCCGGCTCGGCCCTGCGGGTGCGGCCCGGGGAGCTGCTCCGCGTCGGTGACGGCCGCGGCCGGGTGGCGGACTGCTCGGTCCTGACGTCGGGGCCCGGCCGGGTCGAGGCCGAGGTCCTGGCCGTCACCACGGTCGACCGACCGACCCCCCTGGTGACGGTGGTGCAGGCGCTGCCCAAGTCCGAGCGGAGCGAGCTCGCCGTGGAACTGGCCACCGAGGCCGGGGCCGACCGGATCGTGCCGTGGCAGGCGGACCGGTGCGTGAGCCGCTGGGCGGGGCCCAAGCTCGACAAGGGCCGGGCCAAGTGGGCCAACGCGGCCCGCGCCGCCGCCAAGCAGTCCAGGCGGGAATGGGAGCCGGAGATCGGCGACGTCCTCGACTCCGCCGGCCTCACCGCGTTCGTGGCCGAGGAGGTCGCGGCCGGTGCGCTCGCACTGGTGTTGCACGAGGGCGGTGCCGCCCGTGTCGCGGATGCCGTGACCGCGGCGGGGCCGGTCGAGCGGATCGTCCTCGTCGTCGGACCCGAGGGCGGCGTCTCCGACGCCGAGATCGACGCGCTCACCCACGCCGGGGCCCGCGCCGTCGTCCTGGGGCCCGAGGTGCTGCGCACCTCCAGCGCCGCCGCGGTCGCGCTGGGTGCACTCGGAGTTCTCACGCGGAGATGGGCCCGCGCTGGTACTACACTCGACCCGACCGCACCACCACCCAGGAAGTGATCCACGTAGGTACCCGAGAGAACGACGCAGTGACAGAGTCGGTCGAGCGAACGCACCGTGACGACCGGACAGGCCCCGGCGGCCCGCCCGCGCGCACGGCTGTTCAGCTCGACCCCGATCTGGCGATGGCGGTGCTGGGCGCCGCGGACGCCAACCTCCGGGCGCTCGAGGAGCTGCTCGACGCGGACCTCCACGTGCGCGGCGGCACCATGACCCTGTCGGGTGAGCCCGGCGCCGTCGACCAGGCCTCCCGCGTGGTCTCGGACCTGCTGCGGCAGGCCGGGAGGGGGGTCGAGATCACCCCGGCGTCGGTGCGGCGCTCGGTGGAGATCCTCGCCGATTCGGGTCCGTTGACCCCCGAGGAGGTGTTGGGCACCGACGTGCTGTCCCGTCGCGGGGGGATGATCCGCCCCAAGACGGTGGGGCAGAAGCGGTACGTCGACGCAATCGACGACCACACCGTGGTGTTCGGGCTCGGACCGGCGGGGACGGGCAAGACCTACCTCGCCATGGCCAAAGCGGTCGCCGCGCTGCGGGCCAAGGACGTCAGCCGCATCATCCTCACCCGCCCGGCGGTCGAGGCCGGTGAGCGGCTCGGCTATCTGCCCGGCACGCTGCACGAGAAGATCGACCCGTACCTCCGGCCGCTGTACGACTCGCTCCACGACATGATGGACCCCGAGGCGATCCCCAAGCTCATGGCCGCGGGGGTGATCGAGGTGGCACCGCTGGCCTACATGCGCGGGCGCACCCTCAACGACGCGTTCATCATCCTCGACGAGGCGCAGAACACCACCCCCGAGCAGATGAAGATGTTCCTCACGCGCCTCGGGTTCGGCTCGAAGATCGTGGTGACGGGGGACATCACCCAGATCGACCTCCCGGGCGGGCGGCGTTCCGGCCTCAAGGTGGTGCGCGACATCCTCAAGGGGGTCCCCGACATCCACTTCTCCGAGCTCACCTCCGCCGACGTCGTGCGGCACGCGCTGGTGGCCCGGATCGTCGACGCCTACGCCAAGCACGAGGAGCGCCTCGAACGGGGCGAGGACCCCACGACCGGACACAGGAACAGGGAGCACCGCCGCAGATGAGCATCGAGGTCGCCAACGAGTCGGGGGTGGAGGTCGACGAGGCAGAGCTCATCGACGTCGCCGCGTTCGTGATCGCCCGGATGGACGTGCACCCGGCCGCCGAACTGTCGGTCACGCTCGTGGACAAGGACACCATGGCCGATCTCCACGTGACGTGGATGAACCTCCCGGGTCCCACCGACGTCATGAGCTTCCCCATGGACGAGCTCTCCCCGGGCGGGCGCCCCGACCTGCCCGACCCCGGGCCGGCGATGCTCGGGGACATCGTGTTGTGTCCGGCGTTCGCCGCCGACCAGGCCGCCAGCTCCGGGCATCCGCTCGCGCACGAGCTCGCGCTGCTGACCGTGCACGGGTGCCTGCACCTGCTCGGGTACGACCACGCCGAGCCGGCCGAGGAGCGGGAGATGTTCGGCCTGCAGAACGAGCTGTTGGGCGAGTGGTACGACCACCGGGACGCCTCGCAGGACGACGCCCCGCGCGCGGACGCCTGACCCGTGGACCAGATCATCCTCACCGCTGTCGCGGCTGCACTGCTCATCCTGCTCGCCGGCGTCTTCGCCGCCCTCGACGCGGCGCTGAGCACCGTGTCGGTGGCCCGGGTCGAGGAGATGGCCAAGGAGTCCCGCTACGGGGCCGCGAGGCTCTCCCGGATGCTGCTCACCCGTCCGCGCTACATCAATGTCACGGTGCTGCTGCATCTGTTGAGCCTGATCTCCGGCGTCGTGCTCCTCACCGTCGTGTCCGCCGAACTCATCGAGTCCACGGCCTGGGCGCTGGTCGGTGTGATCGCGGTGATGACCATCGCGGCGTATGTCGTGGCCGGCGTCGGCCCCCGCACGCTGGGACGCCAGCACGCGTACTCGCTCGCCCTGGGGGCCTCGACCCCGATGTGGGTGCTCGGAATGGTCCTGGGCCCCGTCGCCAGCCTTCTGGTGGGTGTCGGCAACGCCGTCACCCCGGGCCGGGGATTCCGCAACGGGCCGTTCGCCACCGAGATCGAACTGCTCGAGATCGTGGACATGGCCCGAGAGCGCGGCGTCGTGGCCGACGACGAATCGCGCATGATCCAGTCGGTGTTCGAGCTCGGGGACACCACCGCGCGCGAGGTCATGACCCCGCGGACGGAGATGGTGTGGATCGAATCGTCCAAGACGGTCGGTCAGGCCGCCCGGCTCGCCGTCAAGTCGGGGTACTCCCGGATCCCCGTGGTGGACGGTGACAACTCCGACGACGTGGTGGGGGTGATCTACCTCCGCGACATCGTGGCGCGACTCGACGACCCCGACGGCCGCGCGGCTCCGGTCTCGGAGGTGATGCGTCCCGCGGTGTTCGTTCCGGACGCCAAGAGGATCGATGACCTCCTGTCGGAGATGCAGCGGGACCACAACCACCTGGCGATCCTGGTCGACGAGTACGGCGGGACCGCCGGACTGGTGT
Source organism: Dietzia sp. JS16-p6b (assembly GCF_003052165.1). NCBI lineage: Bacteria > Bacillati > Actinomycetota > Actinomycetes > Mycobacteriales > Dietziaceae > Dietzia > Dietzia sp. JS16-p6b. The sequence goes on from NZ_CP024869.1 coordinate 1,282,159, forward strand.
CGATCGAGGACATCCTCGAGGAGATCGTCGGTGAGATCGTGGACGAGTACGACACCACCGAGGTGCCCCCCGTCGAGGAGTTGGAGGGCGGTCGGTACCGGCTGTCGGCCCGGCTCGGTCTGGACGAGGTCGCCGAGCTGTTCGACGTGGAGTTCGCGGACGAGGTGACCGAGGAGGTCGAGACCATCGGGGGCCTGATGGCGCTCGAGCTCGGCCGCGTCCCCCTGCCGGGAGCGCACGTGGTCTCCGTCGGCCTGGACCTGCGCGCCGAGGGCGGTCACGACCGTCGCGGCCGGGTCAGGGTGATCACCGTGGTGGCCGAGAAGCTCGACCCGGCCGCCGGTGACGACGCAGACGAGAACGACGACGAGGAGAACCGATGACCACCCCAGAGGGCTTCCGGAGCGGATTCGTCAGCTTCGTCGGTCGGCCGAACACCGGCAAGTCCACCCTCACCAACGCGTTGGTGGGCGAGAAGATCGCGATCACCTCCTCCCGCCCCCAGACCACGCGCCACGCGATCCGTGGGCTGGTCCACCGGCCCGACGCCCAGATCATCCTGGTGGACACACCGGGGCTGCACAGACCGCGCACCCTGTTGGGCGAGCGGCTGAACGCCCTGGTGGAGGACACCTACTCCGACGTCGACCTCATCGGGCTGTGCATCCCGGCGGGGGAGCGGATCGGCCCCGGGGACCGCTGGATCCTCGAGCAGGTACGCAAGCTCTGTCCCACGACCCCGATCCTGGGTCTGGTCACGAAGATCGACACCGTCTCCAAGCAGAAGGTCATGGAGCAGTTGGTCGCGGTGTCCACGCTCCTCGGGCCGGAGGCCGAGGTCGTCCCGGTCTCCGCCGCGTCCGGTGAGCAGGTGGACGTGGTGGCGGACGTGATCGCCTCCCTGCTCCCCGAGGGACCGCGGTTCTACCCCGAGGACGTGATCACCGAGGAGTCCGACGAGACCAGGATGTCCGAGCTCATCCGCGAGGCCGCACTCGAGGGCGTCCGCGACGAACTGCCCCACTCGATCGCCGTGTCGATCGAGGAGGTGCTGCCGCGAGAGGGACGTGATGACATGGTGGACGTCCACGCGACCGTCTACGTCGAGCGGCAGAGCCAGAAGGCGATCGTCCTGGGCAAGGGTGGCTCGCGCATGCGTGAGGTGGGCACCCGGGCCAGGGCGGGGATCGAGGAGCTGCTCGGGACCAGGGTGTACCTGGACCTGCATGTCAAGGTCCTCAAGGAGTGGCAGCGCGACCCCAAGATGCTCGGGAGACTCGGCTTCTAGACCGCTGGCGCGATCGCTCCTAACCCACGGCCGAACGCACGATCCCCACGATCGTCTCCCGCGCGGCCCGGCCCTCGGGGGTGGGTTGCAGCGGGTGCACGTGCAGTAGGTCCTTCTCCTCGACATAGGTGACGTCGACGCCGGCGGCGCGAGCCCGCTCCACCCCGAGGCGCACGTCCGGCAGGACGATGTCGCGGGTGGCGGCGAAGACCGTCAGGGGACCCAGACCGGTGAAGTCCCCGCACAGCGGGCTCACCCGCGGGTCGTCCAGGGGCAGGTCGACCCGCCAGGCGTCGATGAACACCCGCAGACCCTCACGGGCGAGCCACGGGTCACGGGGCTGGACCCGGTCGATGTCCGGGTTGTCCATCGCCAGGTCGAGTGCGGGGGAGATCAGGATCGTCGCGGGAAGCGGGGGGACACCCCGATCCCGCAGCTCCATGACCGCGGACAGCGCGATCTGTCCCCCCGCGCTGTCACCGGCGAGACACACCGGGTCGTGCTCGGCGAGCTCGTCCCGCACCAGGTCGGCCACCCCGGACACCACGCTCGCCGCCGTTCCACGGTTCGATGCCGTCACCGGTCCGGCCAGGGGGTAGACCGGCACCAGGACGCGGGTGTGGGCCTCGGCGGCCATCTGGGCGCACAGTCGCCAGTGCGGCGCGACGATCTCCTTGGCCCAGCCTCCACCGTGGACGTAGACCACGGTGCCGCTCGCGGGTGCCTCGGCGGGTTCCAGTACGTAGACCGGCCACCCGTTCCGGTCGGCACGGGTGAGCCGGACATCGTCACGCAATCGCGGCGGGGCGTACGACGCCGGACGCACCGCGGCCTCGTCGAGGAAGTCACGGGCACGCTGTGGCTCGGCGAACAGGCGCTGCCGCCGGGTGGCGCGGATGAGCAGAGGGATGAGGTGGGAGGCGAGACTGGGCACAACGAGACACTAGCCCTCGCCGGGGGACCCGGTGCTCATCCGGGAGTGGGACAATGGTCGTCTACGCCCCGCAGGCGAGGAGGCCCGGATGCACCCGTTCACCGACACCGGTCTCGTCGTGCGCACCTACGACCTGGGTGAGGCGGACCGGATCGTCACACTCCTCACCCAGCACCACGGGTTGGTCAGGGCCGTCGCCCGCGCGGTGCGCCGCACCCGGTCGCGGATGGGCGCCAGCCTGGAGCCGTTCGCCGTGGTGGAGGTGCAGATCGCCCCGGGTCGGGGCCGCAGCGGACTGGGTTCCGTCAGGCAGGCGTCGAGCCGTGAGTCGCTGGCCCGCCCCCTCGTGGCGGACTATCCGGCGTACACCTCGGCCTGCGTCGTCCTGGAGACCGCGGAGCGGTTGGCGGGTGAGGAGGGCGCACCCACACCGAGACTGCTCGGCCTCGCCGTCGGGGCGCTGCGCTCCCTGGCCGAACACCGGCGGCCGCCGGGCCTGGTCGCCGACGCGTTCCTCCTTCGCGCCATGGCGGCGTCCGGCTGGGAGCCGGTCCTGGACCGCTGCGTGCTCTGCGGCGTGGTGGGGCCGCACAGGGCGTTCCACGTGGCATCCGGTGGAACCGTCTGCGTGCACTGCAGGCCGCAGGGGTGTGCCATGCTCTCCCCGGGTGTCGCCGAGCACCTGTCGGCACTGTTAGCCGGACGGTGGGATGGCGTGGCGGTCTCGTCCTCGGCGGTCATCCGCCAGGCCTCCGGGATCGCCGCCGATCATCTGCAGTGGCATCTCGAGCGGGACCTGCGCAGTCTGCCGCTGGTCGACCGCGACGGGATCGATCGTGGTGGAACGGACCGCTCTGTCCCCGGCCCGGGCGCTGCCGTGCCCCTGACCGCCGAACCCCCGCCTGCCGGACCCCTGTCCCCCGAACCTGTTGAGGAGCCTCGTGCCCGGACTACCCAGATTCCGTAAACGCACCGCGTCGAGGGACGGCGCCGCGCCGGTGACCGTCCGGCCGCCCACCCCGCACCCGTCGGGCGAGCGACCGCCCGCGATCCCGGCGGAGTTCGTGCCGCGCCACGTCGCGCTGGTGATGGATGGCAACGGACGCTGGGCCCAGGAGCGGGGCCTGCCCCGCACCGAGGGGCACAAGCAGGGAGAGGCGGTACTCATGGACGTGGTCCAGGGGTGCATCGAGATCGGCGTCCCGTACCTGTCCGCGTACGCGTTCTCCACGGAGAACTGGAAGCGCAGTCCGGAGGAGGTGCGCTTTCTCATGGGATTCAACAGGGACGTGCTGCGTCGCCGCCGGGACGAGATGCACGAGCTGGGAGTGCGGGTGCGCTGGGCCGGCCGCCGCCCCAAGCTGTGGAAGTCGGTCATCTCCGAGCTCGAGGAGGCCGAGGAACTCACGCGGGACAACACGGTGATGACCTTGGCGATGTGCGTCAACTACGGCGGGCGAGCGGAGATCGTGGACGCCGCAAGGGATTTCGCGCGTCGGGTCGCCGCCGGGGAGTTGGCGGCCGACGACCTGACGGAGGAGAACTTCGCCCGTTTCCTCGACGAGCCGGACATGCCGGACGTGGACCTCTTCCTGCGTCCGTCCGGTGAACTGCGGACGTCCAACTTCCTGCTGTGGCAGAGCGCCTACGCCGAGTTCGTCTTTCAACACACGCTGTTCCCCGACTTCGACCGACGCGATCTGTGGGCGGCGTGCCTGGAGTACGCCGAGCGGGACCGGCGGTTCGGCGGGGTGCCCGGAGCCTGACCCCGATTCCGGGAGGCGCGGGTCGCCAGGGGACCGCGAGGCCGATCCACCGGGGCGGCCCCGGGTCAGTCCACCGGACCCGGCGGCTCGTCCCGCCTGGAGCCGGCGCAGGCCGCGCAGAGGCCGAACAGCTCGACGGTGTGGGTCACCTCGGTGAATCCGTGAGCGCCACCGGCACGGTGCGCCCACGTCTCGACCCCGGGTTCCTCGACCTCCACCGTGAAGCCGCATTCCCGACACACCAGGTGGTGATGGTGGGAATCGGAGCACTTGCGGAAGATCAGCTCCCCGGAATCGGTGCGCAGCACGTCCACCGCGCCGGCGTCGGACATCGACTGCAGCGTCCGGTAGACGGTGGTCAGTCCGATCGCGTCACCGCGTTCGCGGAGCTCCGAGTGAAGGTCCTGCGCGGACCGGAACCCCTTGGACTCGTCGAGCAGCGCGGAGATGGCACTGCGTTGGCGGGTCGAGCGGACGCCGATCGGCTTCTGGGCCCCGTCCACTGCTCTACTCCTCCCCGGCGTGCCCGACGGCCGCCTCGACGATGTGCAGCAGGTGGTCGTCGAGCAACTCGTAGCGGATCTCCCGCCCCCGGCGGTGCGCGGAGACGACGTGGGACGACTTGAGCACCCGCAGGTGCTGGCTCACCAGCGGCTGCGCGACGTCGAGGGCGTCCACCAACTCGTGGACACACCTCGGCCCCTCGCGGAGCTGCAGCACGATCGCGATACGCAGCGGAGCCGACAGCGCACGGAGCAGATCGCCCGCGGCGGAGACCACGTGCTGAGGCGGGAGCGGAACGGGGGCCGCGCGGGAGCCGGGGTCGTGGATCTCCGCGGCAGGCCCGGCGTCTGCCGGGGACTCGGGTCCGGATGCCATTGGCGCAACCTTCCGGGCGCGGTGGGGACCGGCGCCGTGTCGGGTGGGGGGACCCCAGTATCCCAGACCGCCGGGGTGGACCGGATACCCTGGTGAGAAGTGCCGCGGGCGCCGGCCCGCGCCGAGGTCGTCCACCCGACGCCTCCGTCCACCGACTCACCAAAGGGAGAACCCCCGACGTGGCATCCTCAGCGTCCGTCATCGACTCAGTCGTCAACCTCTGCAAGCGCCGGGGACTGGTGTACCAGTGTGGTGAGATCTACGGCGGGACCCGTTCGGCATGGGATTACGGTCCGTTGGGCGTGGAGCTCAAGGACAACATCAAGAAGCAGTGGTGGCGGACCTTCGTCACCGGCCGCGAGGATGTGGTGGGACTGGATTCGTCGATCATCCTTCCCCGCGCGGTGTGGGAGGCCTCCGGTCACGTCGAGACCTTCACCGACCCGCTGGTGGAGTCTCTGCACACCCACAAGCGCTATCGCGCCGACCACCTCATCGAGGCCTATGTCGCCAAGCACGGGCGCGAGCCGGCCAACGGGCTGGCCGACATCAACGATCCGGTCACGGGCCAGCCCGGGGCCTGGACGGAGCCGCAGCTGTTCTCCGGGTTGATGAAGACCTACCTCGGTCCGGTCGACGACAAGGAGGGCCTGCACTATCTGCGGCCCGAGACCGCCCAGGGCATCTTCATCAACTACAAGAACGTCATGACCACCGCACGGCGTAAGCCGCCGTTCGGTATCGGACAGATCGGCAAGGCGTTCCGCAACGAGATCACCCCGGGCAACTTCATCTTCCGGACCCGCGAGTTCGAGCAGATGGAGATCGAGTTCTTCACCAAGCCCGAGGAGGCCGACGAGTGGTTCAAGCGGTGGGTCGAGGACTGCTGGGACTGGTTCGTCGACCTGGGGATCGACCCGGAGAACATGCGGCGTTTCGACGTCCCGGACGACGAGCGCGCCCACTACTCGGCGGGCACCATCGACTTCGAGTACAAGTTCGGATTCTCCGGTAACCCGTGGGGCGAGCTGATGGGTGTGGCGAACCGCACGGATTACGACCTCACCCAGCACCAGACCCACTCGGGTGAGGACCTGCAGTACCGCGACCAGGCCTCCGGTGAGAAGTACGTGCCGTACGTCATCGAACCGAGCTTCGGCCTGACCCGGTCACTCATGGCGTTCCTCATCGACGCCTACACCGAGGACGAGGCGCCCAACTCCAAGGGCGGTGTCGACACGCGCACGGTCCTGAAGCTGGATCGTCGCCTGTCACCGTTCAAGGCGGCTGTCCTGCCACTGTCCCGTAACGCGGACCTGTCGCCGAAGGCCCGGGATCTGGCCGCACAGCTGCGCAAGAGCTGGAACGTGGACTTCGACGACGCGCAGGCGATCGGCCGACGCTACCGCCGCCACGACGAGATCGGCACCCCGTTCTGCATCACCGTGGACTTCGACACCCTCGAAGACCAGGCCGTGACCATCCGTGAGCGGGACACCATGGAGCAGGAGCGCGTGGCGATCGACCAGGTCGAGGGGTTCCTCGCGCAGCGGCTCATCGGCTGCTGACACCGGCGCTGGCACACTGGTCGGGTGAACAGATCCCGGTCCCCGATGAGAGCGGTGTCCAGGGCCATCGGGTGGCTCGTGGTCCTCGCGTTGTTGTTGTGTCTCGCCGTGCCCGGATTCATCGCGTTCCGGGTGTGGCAGGTCGCGCGCGAGGACGACCGCACGACGGCCGACGCGATCGTCGTCCTGGGCGCGGCCCAGTACGACGGCGTGCCCACCCCGGTGTTCCAGTCCCGGCTCGATCACGCCGCCAGCCTGTACGAGCAGGGCGTCGCCCCGCAGATCATCACCGTCGGCGGGAACCAGCCGGGGGACCGGTTCACCGAGGCCGGTGCGGGCCGCTCCTACCTGGCCACCCTGGGCGTGCCGCCCACGGCGATCCTGGCGGTCGAGACGGGCTCCAACACGGTCGGCAGCCTGGACGCCGTCGCGTTGACCGTGCGTGACCAGGGCGGTGGTTCCGTGGTGTTGGTGAGCGATCCCACGCATTCGTACCGGGCGCGGATGATGGCCAGGGACGCGGGCCTGGACGCGTGGACCTCGCCGACCCGACAGGGTCCCGCGGTCTGGACCCGGGAGAACCAGATCCTGAGCATCATCCGCGAGACCGGCGCGGTGCTCTGGTACCAGTACCACCGGATCGTCGGCACCGACGTGGATTTCCCCGGCTGAGTGGCGGACACAAGGAGGGGACGCGCATGACGCGGTACGCGTACACGGCCGCAGACGCCGAGCGCCGGGTGGGCGGGGGGCCCGCCCGGCCCCGGGAGACGGCGAGCGAGCGCAGCCCGTTCGAGAGGGATCGCGCACGGGTCCTGCACTCCGCGGCTCTCCGGCGGCTCGCAGACAAGACGCAGGTGGTCGGGCCCGGGGACGGGGACACACCACGGACCCGACTCACCCACTCGCTCGAGGTCGCGCAGATCGCCCGCAGTATCGCCGCCGGCCTCGGCTGCGACCCCGATCTCGCCGATCTGGCGGGGTTGAGTCACGACATCGGGCACCCGCCCTACGGCCACAACGGCGAGCGCGCTCTCGACGAGGTCGCGAAAGGGTTCGGGGGATACGAGGGCAACGCCCAGACGGTGCGGATCCTCACGCGGTTGGAGCCCAAGGTGGTCGACGCCGACGGGCGGGGCGTCGGCCTGGACCTCACCCGCGCCGCGCTGGACGCGGCCACCAAGTACCCGTGGCTGCCGCGAGAGGGCACGAGGAAGTTCGGCGCCTATCCCGACGACGCGGAGACTCTCGCCTGGATCCGCCGCGGCGCACCCGGGGACACCCGGTGTCTCGAAGCGCAGATCATGGACTTCTCCGACGACGTGGCCTACTCGGTCCACGACGTGGAGGATGCGATCGTGGCCGGCAGGCTGGACCTGAGGTCGTTGACCGATCCGTCGGAGGTCTCGGCGTTGGCCGAGCTGGGCGCGCGCGAGTTCCGGGGGCCCGACGCCGACCAGCTCCGCGAGGCGGCCACGCGTCTCGGTGCGCTCGAGGCGGTCCGCGCCGTCCAGCCGTTCGAGGAGACGTTCGCCGGTGCCGTCGCCCTCAAGGCGTTGACCAGCGAACTGGTCGGGCGGTTCGTCATGCCCGCCATCCACACCACTCGTCAGGTACACGGCGAGGTGCCGCACGGACGGTACAGCGCCGACCTCGAGGTGCCCCTGCATGTGGAGGCCGAGGTGGTGATGCTCAAGACCATGGCCGTGCGATACGTGATAAGTGACCCGGGGCACCGGGCCCGTCAGGACCGTCAACGGGACAGGATCCACCGGGTGGCCGAGTTCCTGGCCCACTCGGCTCCCGCCGGTCTCGACGCGGTCCTGCGTCCGTTGTGGGACCAGGCTCCGGATGATGCGGCGCGGATGCGCGTGATCGTGGACCAGGTGGCCCTCTACACAGAGAGCCGGCTCGAGCGGATCGACCGGGCGAGCGCGGGGATCCAGGCGGCCTGGGGCTGAGCAACCCGCCCGGCTCGCATGGCCCGAACGGCCGGCCCACGTCGAAGCCTCGTCTCGGACGTGCGCGTCAGCCCACAGCCCTGGTGAGGTCGCCGACCAGCTCCTCGATGCCGAGCCCGTAGATCGTCCCTCCGGGGGTGAAGCCGGTCCGCACCACCACCAGGTCGGCGGAGGGGACCACCACGGTGTACTGACCGTCGTGGCCCGCGGCCCAATAGGCGTCGGCGGGAATCCCGGGCAGGCGGAGCGGGGAGCCGTCACCGGCGTCGTTGACCCACCACTGCGCGCCGTAGGGTTCGGGCTCCCCGCCGGCCGGGACGACGGTCGTCGCGTAGTCCATCCATCCCGCGGGGAGCAGGCGGCGACCGTCGACCACGCCGTCATCCAGCGCGAACTGGCCGAAGCGCGCCCAGTCCCGCGGCGTGGCCCACAGATACGAACTGCACACCGACCGGCCGGAGGCGTCCGCCTCGAGCACGGCACTGGTCATCCCGAGTGGCCCGAACAGCAACTCGTCGGCCATCTCGGGCCCGAGGCCGGTGCGCTCGTGGAGCAGGTCGCACACGATGTTGGTGGTGCCCGAGGAGTACTGGCGGAACGTCCCGGGGTCGTGGGCGAGCGGCTGGGCGGCGGCGAAGGACGCCATGTCGGGCTCCGCGAAAAGCATCTCGGTGATGGGGGTGCCGAGGTCGTAGTCCTCGTCCCACTCCAGCCCGGAGGTCATGCGCAGCAGGTCGTCGAGCGAGATCTGCGCCCTCCCGTCGGTCCACTCGGAGCGCAGGCCGGTGCCCGCCGGGTCGAGGTCGGCGTCGGGGAACTCCTGCTGCGCCCGCCCGACCAGGGTGGCGGCCACGCTCTTGGCCATGGACCACCCGAGCTGCCGGGTGTCCGGTCCGAAGCCGTCCGCGTACCACTCGTCCAGGATCTCGCCGCGGTGGAGCGCCACGAGTGCGCGCGTGCCCTCGACGTCGGCGGCCCGGTCGAGCGCGGCACCGACCGCGGCCGGGACCTCGGTGGCCTGCGGTAGGTCGATGCCCTCCGGGCGGTCCTCCGCCGGTCGGACGAGAGAGCTGTACGCGGAACCCTCGGCGCGGCCATCGCCCACCGCGCAGCCGTACTCGGAGGCCCAGGCGTACTGGCGAAAGCCCACGCCCAGGACGGAGGAGTGCGCCCAGCCGTTGGAGTCGTCGATCTTGGTTCGCAGCAGCGGCACCAGCGGGTTGGGCGGTAGGTCGGACTCCGGGTCGTCCCGATCGGTGAGGAAGTGGATCGCGCAGGCGTTGTGCGCGGCGTATCCGGTACCGGTCATCAGCATCGGCCGATACCAGGTGCCCGCCGCGACCACCGCCGCGATGAGCAGTACGAGAACCGCGACCAGCGCGATGAGGACCTTCCGCCCGCGACTCATGGCCCTCAGAACCGCCCGCCGGCGCCGCCGCCGCCGAAGCCACCACCGCCGAACCCGCCGCCGAAGCCACCCCCGCCGCCGAACCCGCCGCCCCCGAACCCGCGGGAGCCGCCGAAGCCCGAGCTGCCACCGCGGAGCATGCCCTGGATCAAGGCGCCGGCGACCATCCCGCCGACCATCGCACCGGTGTTGGACCCACCGCGGCCCCGACCGCCGTACCCGCCCCGGCCCCCGTAACCCCCGGTGTACTGCTGCCGCGCGACGTCGTCCTGCGCGTGCCGGAGGGCCTCACGGGCGAGTTTTAGGGCGCGGTCCGCGGCGGGGAACGCCGCCGGGCCGGCGGTGCCCTCGGCCGTCGACAGTGACTCCTTGGCGGCCGACAGCCGCGTCCGCGCGGCCTGTCCGACCACGTAGGACCGGCTGCCGATGAAGTCGTCCGCCTCCCGCACCGCGCCGCGCGCCCGCGTGAGGGCGGCCTGGCGTGCGGCCCGGGCGCGGTGCGCCGTCTCGGCCTCGTGGCCGGCGGCGGCCAGCGCCTCGTCGAGGGCGCGGTCCACGTCGACCAGTTCGGAGAAGACGCCCAGTGGATCGGTCTCCCCGTCGCGGCGGGCCCGCTCGAGGGCGTCGCGGGCGGCGGAAGCTGCATTCGTCAGGTTCTGACCGCTCCGGCCCAGGTCCGGGGACCGCAGGAGCCGGGCGGCCTGCCCCAGTTCCTCGTCGACCTCGTCGATCAGAGCGCCGAGGTCGCGGCGGGCGGCAGCGATGTCGTCGGCCGCGTGATCCACGCCGTCGAGGAGTTTCTCGGCGCGCGCGAGCTCCTCCTCGGCGGAGCCGATGGCGTCGACGGCCTCGGCCTGTTCGCCCACGGGTCGGGCCAGGGCCGTGCGGGCGCGTGAGGTCTCGGCCTCGGCGGCGTCGAGCAGCTCCTGCGCGATCGTCAGGTTGTCGTCGATCGAGGCGAGCACGGCGGCGGGGAACCGGGACCGCAGGTCCTCCATCGACTTCTCCGCCTCGGGGATGCGGGCGCGCAGGGTCACCGCGCGCCGGGTGAGGGAGTCGACCGAGGCGGCGCCGTTGATCAGCACGTCACGCATCTCGGCGAACGCCGTCGCCTGGCCTTCGAGTTCGCGCTCGGCGCGTTCGGCCCGGGCGGCCACCTCGAGGAGCATCGCCCGGCGCTGGTCGGGGCTCTCGGGGATGTCGTCGTCGAGCCGCTGGATCAGGGAGTGCGCGGCCGCGACCTCGCTCCGGGCGGAGTCGAGGGCTGCCCGGAACGGGCGGGTCCGGAGCTCACCGAACTCCCCGGCGGCGGTCGCGAGCGCCGTCGTGGAGGTGTCCACGGCCTGGTCGGCCTCGACCAGGCCGGCGCGGGCGCGGGAGTCGAGGACGTCCACCGGCAGCGCGGACATCCGGGCGGTGTCATCTCCGGGTATCTCGCGGGCGGACTCGGCCTGACGGGCCGTTCGGGTCGCCCGGCGCCGCCGGCTGACCAGCAGTACCGCGGCCACCACGATGACGATCAGCGCGATGAGTCCGAGCAGAGCGGCGCCGGAGAGCCCGGAGCCCGATCCCTGGCGTTCGAGCCCGTCGGCGGCACCGATCGCCGCACCGGCCCAGTCGTCCTCCGCGAGTCGCGGCTCGATGTCCCTGTCGGCGATCCGCTGATCCGCACGCGGGTCGGTGGACTCGAACCAGTATCCGCGGTCACCGACCGCCACCGCGAGCAGCACGTCGGAGGCCCCCAGGTCGGACAGCCGGGCCGTCTCCTGTGCCCACAACTGCGCGGGCACCCCGTCGAAGCTGTCGACGTAGACCACCCAGAGTTGGAGGTTGTCGGTCGACCGGAGCTCCGCGAGACGGTCCTCCACGGCGGTCGTCTGCGCGCCCAGCACTCCTGCGGAATCCGTGACCTGCTGCTGCAGCCGGGACGGCGGTTCGGCCGAGGCCGACGGCGTCGCCCACCCGACGAGACCGACGAGGAGGGCCACCAGGAACGCGAAGGCCGCCACCGTGCGGGACCCTGGGTTCCGTATGGCGTGGGCGCGGGGCAGGGGTGCGATCATGCGGCCAGCGTATCGGCCTGTCGCGGGGGCCACGCCGGTCTCCCGTCCGGACGGTTACTCTGGGCGGCATGGCAGGGCGGATTCCGGAGCAGGACATCGCCGCGATCCGCGAACGCACTCGCATCGAGGAGATCGTCGGCGAATACGTCGCGCTCAAACCAGGCGGGGCGGACTCCATGAAGGGACTGTCCCCGTTCAAGGACGAGAAGACGCCCTCGTTCCACGTCCGGCCCCAGCACGGCTACTTCCACTGCTTCTCGACCGGTGAGGGCGGCGACGTGTTCGCCTTCCTCATGAAGATGGAGCACATCAGCTTCGTCGAGGCCGTGGAGCAGCTCGCGGACAGGATCGGGTACCGCATCTCGTACGAGGGCGGCGGACAGGTGATCCAGCGTGACCGCGGGACCCGGTCGAGGTTGGTCCAGGCCAACGCCGCTGCGCAGCAGTTCTACGCCGAGCGTCTCCGCGAGGACGCGGAGGCCGAGACCGCCCGGGCGTTCCTGCTCGACCGCGGCTTCGACCTCTCCCACGCCGAGACGTTCGGGTGTGGGTACGCGCCGGCGGGCTGGGACACGATGAGCAAGCATCTGATGCGGCAGGGGTTCGAGCCCAAGGAGCTGGAATCGGCGGGCCTGTCCAAGACCAGTTCGCGGGGGACGCTCATCGACCGCTTCCACCGTCGCCTGTTGTGGCCGATCCGCAATCTCGCGGGGGAGGTGATCGGCTTCGGCGCGCGCAAGCTCTTCGAGGACGACACGCTGGGCAAGTACATGAACACTCCGGAGACGATGCTCTACAAGAAGTCCCAGGTGTTGTTCGGCCTGGACCTGGCCAAGCGGGACATCGCCTCCCAGCGCCGCGCGGTGGTGGTGGAGGGATATACGGATGTCATGGCGATGCACGCGGCGGGCGTGACCACCGCCGTCGCCGCGTGTGGCACCGCGTTCGGCGAGGACCACCTGTCCACGCTCCGGCGGTTGATGCTGGACGACAACTATTTCCGCGGCGAGATCATCTACACCTTCGACGGGGACGAGGCCGGCAAGAAGGCCGCGATGCGGGCGTTCTCCGGTGACCAGCAGTTCTCCGGTCGCACCTTCGTCGCGGTGGCGCCCGCCGGCCAGGACCCGTGTGACCTGAGGCAGAACAAGGGTGACGCGGCAGTGCGGGACCTCATCTCCACCCGGGTGCCGATGTTCGAGTTCGCCATCCGCTCGATGCTCGGGGAGTACGACCTCGACCACGCGGAGGGCCGGGTCGAGGCGCTGCGCCGGACGGTTCCGGTGGTCGCCGACATCCGCGACTCGGCCCTGCGGGACGAGTACGCCCGCCAGTTGGCCGGGTGGGTGGGGTGGGACGACCCCGCGACGGTGCTGCGCCGCGTCCGGGAGGAGGCGCGCAAGAGGGGTCGGGCCCGGGCGGCCGCCTCCGGCACCCGTGGGCCAGGCCGTCGCGGCTCGGGAGGGTCCGGGGGTGGGCCGCGCCCGCTGCGGGACCGCGCCGAAAGAGGCGGGGGGAGAGACGACCACGAGGCTGTTTCCCGGGACGAACGACGAGCTCCCGTGGAACCGACGGGCGTACCCCTGCCCTCACCGGCGGACCCGGTGCTGTGGCCGCAGCGCGAGGCGCTCAAGGCTGCCCTGCAGTACCCGGGTCTGGCAGGGCCGCTCTTCGACTCGCTCCCGTCGGAGTGCTACACCCATCCCGCCTACTCCAGGCTCGCCGCCGCGGTGTCCGCCGCCGGGGGGTGTGCCTCGGGCAAGAGCGGCGCGAACTGGGTGTCCGAGGTGTCCCGGGGGCTCGAGGACGACGGGCTGCGGCGGCTGGTGGGCCTGATGGCGGTCGAGACGCTCCGGGTGGCGGAGGACGCGCTGCCCCGGTACGTCTCCGGCGTGCTCGCCCGACTGCAGGAGGTGTGGGTGTCCGGTCAGATCGCCGACCTCAAGTCGAAGGTGCAGCGGATGAGTCCGGCGGCGGACCCGGAGGGCTACTCGGCACTGTTCGGTGACCTCGTCGCGCTGGAGGAGTACCGGCGAGGACTGCTCGACCAGGCTGTGGGCGCCACGCCCGACATCGCCTGAGCCGTAGGGAGAACGGCCGAGAACAGGTCTGTACGCAGGCGTTTCCGTCGGATGCACATTGTGACAAAATGCTTATCTGTTTGGTACCGTCGCTCCCGATCCGCGGTCGACTGGTGGAGCCGGCCGGGCGCGGAAGCCCGACGACGCCAGATTGGTAGCTCATGCCCACGCCTTCCCGCCGACTCCTCCTGCCCGCAGCTCTCACCGCCTGCGGCATCGGCCTCACAGTTCTGCCGGTCGCATCCGCTGAGGGGTGGGATCGGGGTCCGGTCCGGTTCAGCGCGTCAGGGGACGACGAGTGCCGGGTCCAGTTCACGATCATCAACGAGACGAACGCCTACTACGTCGTCGACTATTCGGTGGACGGGGAGGATCCGACGTCGCTGGTCGGCGTCCCGGGCGTGTGGAGCCAGACGGGGGCGCCCGTCAGGGCCAGGTTCACCCTCAACAGCGTGCCGTACGACATCACCCGGGTGGTCGGACGTCAGGGAGTGCAGAACTCGGCTCCCGCGGCACCGGTTTTCACGCCGGGGACCGCCCCCTACGTGACCAACCGGGACCCCATCACCACCACCAGAACGGTGGACCTGCTCGACCAGCCCCGTCTGCCCAACCGGGCCTCCGACACGCACACCATCACTTACCAGGTGGTCCTCGGCCCCCAGTCCGCGGACAAGGGTTTCGACCCCGCCACCGGGCAGTTCGCTCTGTTCGAGACCGACGTGTCCGGGTGCCAGACGGAAACCGTCACCACGCTCACCGCCCCGCCGAGTGCTGTCCCGGGGGTCCCGGTCGAGCTCGCCGTGCACGTGACGCCCGTCGAGGCCGCCGGCACGGTCCAGTTCTTCGCCGACGGGGAACCGATCGGTGCTCCGGTGGACGTGACCGGCGGGTCCGCGACCCTTTCGTACGTCTTCACCGTGGTCGGCGACCCCGTCCTCACAGCGACCTTCACCCCGCAGGCCGTGGAGGACGACACCTTCGACACCCCGTACGCGGGGTCCACGGCCGCTCCGGTGACGATCTCCGTCCGTGACGAGCACCCGGGCGCCGGATCGCTGAGCCCGGATTCGGTCCGTGTCCTGTGCGACGGTGACGGCGAGGGTTCTCTGGGCCGCGGGTCGTCCGGGTCGTCCGGTGCGTCCAGTTCGGCCGGCTCGATCTGTGGAGCGCCGAGATCCGCGGGCTGACCGATGGTCAGGTCGTTGAGCTGGCGATTTGGTTCGGCGACCGCGCGCGCACTAAGGTGAGTTCTCGGTGTCCGGCGTGAGCGTCGGCCGCCGAGAGCAATCCCCCATAGCTCAATTGGCAGAGCATTCGACTGTTAATCGAAGGGTTTCTGGTTCGAGTCCAGATGGGGGAGCATCCACGCCAGGCCGGGGCATCTGCCCCGGCCTGGCGTCGTTGTGGGACTCCCCTGCCGTCGGTCTCGGGTACGACGGCCCCCGTGTCGGGGTCGGGGCACCGTCGCCTCTCGTGGCCCGGGCAGAGCGGTTCTCCCTCTCCGGGGCGCGGTCAGTCTCCCCATCGCGGCCGATCGGCTAACACAGCGTGAGAAACGCCGTATACAACTCCTGGGCTCATATGTAGCATCTGTGCTACATATCAACACACATATTGGATGGAGTTCGTGGGAATGTCGCAACCAGACGGTGGAGCGGTACGGGGTGGGCCGGAGAGGGGTGAGCCGGTGATCTCGGTTTCTGACCTGAGGATGCGGTATAGCGACACGCAGGTCCTCGACGGGATCGACCTCGAGGTGAAGGCGGAGGAGGTCGTAGCGGTTCTCGGTCCGAACGGTGCCGGGAAGAGCACGACCATCGAGATTCTCGAGGGCTTTCGCGCCCCATCAGGTGGTCAGGTGTCCGTGTTGGGGGTGGACCCGGCGCGTGGCGACGACGCGTGGCGGTCGCAGATCGGGGTGGTCCTGCAGAACTCGTCTGACCACGGTAAGTGGCGACCGCTGCAGCTGCTGAGTTATCTCGCCGACTTCTACCGGCCCTACGTAGACCCCTGGCCGATCGCCGAACTGCTCGAACTCGTGGGGCTGACCTCGCAGGCAAAGCAGAAGATCCACACGCTCTCCGGGGGACAGCGGCGTCGGCTCGATGTGGCCCTGGGCATCATCGGACGGCCGTCCCTGCTGTTCCTCGACGAGCCGACGACCGGGTTCGACCCTCGGGCGAAGCGCGAGTTCCACGACCTCGTCCACCGTCTGGGGGACCTGGAGGGAACCACGATCATCCTGACGACCCACGATCTCGCTGAGGCGGAGAAGTTGGCCGACCGCATCGTGATACTCGCCGGCGGCCGCATCATCGCTGACGGATCGCCACCGGCCCTCATGCGAGAGGTCGGCAGCACCGCGGAGGTGAGGTGGATTCAGAACGGGCAGCTGCACGTCCACGCCAGCGAGAACGCCACAGACTTCGTCCGCCATCTCCTCGCGGGTGCGGCTGGGGAGGAGATCACCGGCCTGACGGTCCAGCGCGCCACCCTCGAGGACGCCTACCTGTCGATCGTCGAGAAATTCGAGTCCGGACAGGCCATCGAGGCCGCACACTTCACGGAGGCCGCCCGATGACCGCACGCATCAATCCCACGCTGAACGCCTATCGAGCAGGGCTGCGCCGTGGGCTCGTCTCGTCCCGGATCATGCTCACCACACCTGCTGACGTCCTCGGAACCGTGCTCCCGCTGGCTGTCTTCGTCGGGGTCCTCATTTTCCTGCGAAGGGTCGAGGTCGAGGGATCCGCTGTCTCGCTCGCCACGATGAGCCTGCCCGGACTCCTCGCAATGGGGGTGCTGTTCAGCGCGGTCATGGGCATCGCCGGGGTGCTGGTGATGGACAGGACCAACGGAACTCTCCTGAGGTCCAAGTCCGTGCCTGGTGGCACCACGGGGTACCTGGTCGGGGAGATCGTCGCCAACGCGATCGTGACCGTGGTCTCGACTCTCGTGCTGTTGGTGGTGGGACTGATCCTCTTCGACGGCCTCGAGTTCGATAGTCCCGGACGATGGCTCCTCTTCACGGCGGTGCTGTTGGTGGGGCTCGTCGCCACCCTGGCCCTCGGCGCCGTGGTGGGCGCGTTGATCGACAGTCCGAAGAACATGGGTCTGGTCATGCTTCCCGTCATGGGGCTGATCAGTATCTCCGGGATCTTCTATCCGCTGATCGCGCTGCCCGTGTGGCTGCAGTGGATTGCCCAGGTGTTCCCGCTGTACTGGTTCGGTCTGGGGATGCGAGCTTCGCTGTTGCCCGAGTCGATGGCCGGCGTCGAGGTGGGGGAGACTTGGCGGATCGAGTGGGTCTTCGTGGTGTTGATCGTCTGGGCTGTGGCCAGCATGGTGATGGCACCGAAGCTGCTCAGCCGCATGGCGCGCCGCGAGTCGGGTTCGGTCGTGGCCGCGAGACGGAAGGAACTGCAGCAGCAGTGGGGAGTGTAGGTATTCGTGGCTGAGATCGTTCACAATCGCATCGCCATGTTGCGAGCCGAGCGACACGTGTCCCGCCGAGAGCTCGCTGACGGGCTCGGTGTGCACTACCAGACCATCGGGTACATCGAGCGGGGAGAGTACAGCCCGAGCCTGTATCTCGCGCTCAGGATCGCGTCCTATTTCCAGGTGCCCATGGAGGTGGTGTTCTCGACGGAGCCCTTCCCGAGGCTGGCCTGAATCAACTGGTCGACGCCGGTAATCAACTGGTCGACGCCGGTCGATCTGATGCGGGCGTCGTGCCGCCGGCGCCTCCGGGCGGCCGCGTGACACCGCTACGCTGGCGCCCATGACACGCACCGAGGTCACTCTGTCGACCGGCCGCGTCCGCGGTGCCGGCCTCGGTGACGTCGTCCGCTTCTACGGGATCCCCTACGCCGAGGACCCGGTCGGCGACCTGCGTTTCGCCGCCCCGGCCCGCCGGGAGCCGTGGGCGGGGGTCCGAGACGCGACCAGGCCTGCGGCCACCGCCCAGCGGCTGAGGTTCGACCCCGACCCGGCGATCCCCGAGCCGATCGTCGCGGGGAGCGACATCCTGCACGTGGACGTGTGGGCACCGGCGGAAGGCGGGCCACACCCCGTGCTGGTGTGGATCCACGGCGGCGGCTGGGAATCGGGGTCATCCCACCAGCCCTGGTTCGACGGGTCGACCTTCGCGCGCCGGGGAATCGTGGTGGTCTCGGTCGGCTACCGCCTCGGCGTGGAGGGCTTCACCCCGTTTCCCGACGCCCCGGACAACCGGGGGCTGCTCGACTGGATCGCCGCGCTCGAATGGGTCCGGGACGAGATCGCCGCGTTCGGCGGAGACCCCGGCCGGGTGACGGTCTCCGGTCAGTCGGCCGGCGGGGGAGCGGTGCTGTGCCTGCTGGGATCTCCGCCGGCGGCGGGGTTGTTCCACGGGGCGATCGCGGCGTCACCGGCAGTGCTGCGGGCCCCGGCGACCCGCCCGCCCAAGGGGGTCACTGCGGAAGGGCTCGCCGCCGGGGGGCGCGGCGCCGTCGACGAGTTCCATCGGCGCCTGCGGCGGGAGAACCAGTTCACGCTGCCGTTCCGGCCCGTGGTCGGAGGCGAGACGGTCCCCGTCCCTCCGCTGGAAGCCGTCGCGGCAGGGCCCACCACGGGAGTGCCGTTGCTCATCGGCTCCACCGCGACGGAGTTCGAGGCCGTCTCGGACAAGCTCCCGGGCCCGGCGCTGGTGCCGGGGGCCGCGTTCATGGCGCTGTCGCAGCAACTCCCGAGGCAGGGGCTCAGGGCGTTGGCCCGGCAGTCCAACGGACGGTCGCTGCGACGTAGCGTGGGCGCGGTCATCGACGCGGCCGCCATCCACTCCACGGTCGCCCGGGCCGCCGAGACGAGACTCGCCGCCGGGGACCCGACCTGGGTGTACGACTTCTGCTGGACCGGGGGAAACGGACCTAGACACTGCGCCGACCTGCCCTTCTTCTGGGCCGTCCCGAACGGCGAGAACGTGGAACGCTATCTCGGTGCGCCGGCGCCGCCGAGCCTGGTCGAGGCGATGCACGACTCCTGGGTCTCCTTCGTCACCTCCGGCGACCCGGGCCACCACGCCTACGACTCGCCCGATCGTGTGGTGATGGCGTGGAACGATCCGCCCGCGCAGGTCCCTGACGGTCTTTCGGCCGTGCGCGCAGTCTGGTGGCCGGAGGCCCGGTGAGAGATCTTGCTACGATTGCGCCGCACGTGCCGGTGGACGTTCCCGGCGCGTGCGGGGGGCTATAGCTCAGTTGGTTAGAGCCGCGGACTCATAATCCGCTGGTCGCGGGTTCGAGCCCCGCTGGCCCCACCATCGAAACGCCTGCTAGTCAGGGTGTTTCACCCTCGCTGGCCGCGGTAACAACATCGGAAACAGGCCCGGTGGTCACGCCGTGGTCACGAACGCTGCTGAGGCCGTTCAAGGCGGCGTCCACGACGGACTGCGCAGCAGTGTCGGCGAGGTGCCCGTAGATGTCAGCCGTGATCTGAATCGACGAGTGGCCGACGATCTTCGAGATGGCCGCGATGTCGACACCTGATTCGAGCAACAGAGACACGTAGCCGTGCCGCAGGTCGTGCAGCCGCACCCGGCGTAGGCCGGCCGCGTCCGACAGTTCGTGGAAGCGGGCCGACACAGTAGACGGCAACAAGGGCGTTCCATCGTCGCGACAGAACACGAGGTCGTGATCGACCCAGATGTCGGCGTGACAGGCCCTCAGATCGCCTTGTGTGAGCCTGTGAACCATGAGGGCACCCACGACCCCTTCGAGCAGGGGAACGCGCCTGTAGTGCCCGTTCTCGGTCTTCGGCTCCCCGAAAGCCACCGACCCGTGATGCTGGCCGCAGATCATGCAGTTCGGCCCGGTGGTGTTATGCGGGTTCTCGGTGAGCTGTTGGCGCACGGTGAGGACCCGGGTGTCGAGGTCGATGTCAGACCAGCGCAGCCCCAGCAGCTCGCCCCGACGCAGGCCGGTAGTGGCGTACAGCTCGAATAACGGCCCGTCAGCCTCGGTGCTGGCGTGGTCGAGAAACGTGGTCAGTTCGTCACGTGACCACGGCTTCACACGGTGCCGTGCGACCTTCGGCAACTCGATGTCAGCGGCGGCGTTGAACGTTACGTAGCGCCGCATCTTTGCAGTCGACAACGCCGACCGCAGGGTGGCGTGGACGCGGCGGGCGGTGGCCGGCCCCATCGGCTTTGGGTTCACGTGCTGGCCCCTGGTGCGCTTGACGGGCGCGGGGCGTGGCTTGCGGATCTCCACGAGCATCCACTCGACATCGGCGGGGGAGAGATCCACCAGCTTCTTCGAACCGAGCAGAGGTTTCAGGTAGCGCTCGATGTGGCCCTGGTAGGAGGAGGCGGTGCCGGGGCGTAGACCATTCGCAACCTTCTGTTCAAGCCATGTGTCGAGCCATTCGCCGACGGTGAGGTTGCGGCCGGTGAGGTCGACGCGCTTCTCGGACACTTCGCCGATCCGCTTCGAGAGAGCTTTGTTCGCCTCTCTCTGTGTTGTGAAGCCGCGGCGGCGTTCTTGCAAACGCTTGCCAGTAACGGGGTTCTTGCCGAGGTCGACAACGTACATCCACCGAACGAGTTCGACGCCCGCCTTCTCGCCCTTCACCGTGTACTTCTTCACTGAGCCCTTCACGACATGCCGCCCTTCATTGAACGTTGGATATTGACCAGGAGACGCTTCTGCTCGTCGTACGTGTCGGCCAGGTGCCTGAGGGCCACGTCGACTTCGCCGGATGCGCGCTCGACGGCCCTAGTGGGGCGGGAGAGGACCGTCTGCATGTCGACGGGGACGCCGTCGACACTCACTGTGGGCTTCCCTGTTGGCATGAGTAGGTGGTCGACGCTGACCCCCATGGCCCGCGAGATAAGGACGAGTTCGTCGATCTGGAGCTTTCGTTCCGCGGTTTCGCGGCGAGACACTTTTGCGCGGTCCCAGGAGCCATCTCCCGTCAGTTCCACGAGGCGGCTGGCGAGGTCGGTGGTGGTCATGCCGAGTCGTTCGCGCTCGGCTCGGACGCGTAGCCCGATGGCTTCGTAGACGGTGTAACCGATGAACGTCATGCGTTGAGCGTGCCAAAGGGCGGCAGGTAGGTCAAACGGATGCACAGAATGCGACAGGTTTTGTGCCCGGCTCAACCGACGACGGCGTGCGCGATTCGGTACACGCGGTCCTAGGGCTGGGTACAAAGAGTGCTACGTTGCGCGCATCGGTCGCACTTTGCATAGTGTCGGTCGGTCGAAGGTTGGGCGATGACCTGCGCCGAAACGTACAGGGTGCACACAACGTCACGACTCGGGCCGATTAGCCCCACATACGCTTTGGGCACACCGCCGGCACCAGAAGGAGAAAGCCAATGGCTACCGCCGACCGCAGCCCGAGAAACATGAAGTGGACACCCGAGGCGATCCGTGATCTAGGAGCGCGCACCGACATCAAGACCGCGTGCAGCGTCCTCGGCATCAGCTACTCGCTCGGCTACCAGCTCGTCCGCGAGGAGCAGTTCCCCGTCAAGACCCTCCGCCTCGGCAACCGCATCATCGTCCCCGTCCGCGGCCTGCTCGACGTGCTGGACATCGACGAGGCCCCGTCCCTGGACAGTGCCGCATGAGCGCCGTGGTCAAGTGCTCCGAGTGCCGCAAGCGCTGCCACCGTATGACCGGCTGGAGCATCGTCTACAGCGACGGCGACGTCACCGGGTATCTCTGCCCCGATTGCCAGACGGCAGACGAGCACGCCGCGGAGGCGGTCTGACTCCGCAATAGCGCAAAAAGAATCCCGCCCCCTAATGGCTGGCAGGCCGAGGGCGGGATCGGAACGATTGCCACGAGCGTACCCCGCCGTGGCTGGATTGGGAATCAAACGTGACCAGCAATTCCCCCGAGTTCAACCAGTTCGATTGGCTCAAGGCGCTCAACCGTTCAGGCCGGAATTTGAAGCCGACCACGAAGAACGTCGGCACCGAGCTGTTCAACTACGCGAATGAGCGCGGATACAACGTCCGACCGGGCCCCTCCACGATCGCGAAGGATCTCGGCATCGACAAGCGCACTGTCACGAAGGCAATCGAGACACTCCGAGAAAGTGGCTGGATCACTTTGGTCGCCAAGGGCGGGGTGTTCGAGGGCAAGAACACCCCGAACTCCTGGCGGCTCACTTTCCCGTCTGCATCGGTAGCCGAGTCCGAACCCGAGGGCGGCAGTGCCAGTGGGGGCCTCTCGAACAGGGGGGGTCCTACGACCCTGACCCCCAGGGCCTCACGACCCTCCCCCCCGGGGCCTAGCGACCCTGACCCCCAGGGCCTCACGACCCTCCAAAGAGATCACTTAACAAATCACTCAACAGTTCATGGAACAGATTCTTTTGCGCATTCCGGCGTGGAAGCGCAGGGCGCGGCTGGGGCAAGCGCACCTGCCGGCGCGCCACACATGGACGATGAAGAGTTTCAAAAGTTCTGGGATGTATACCCGAATCGGCGCGACCGGAAGCGGGCGTACCCATTCTTCGTCGAGGCAAGGACAAGGGCGAGCCTCGACGCCATCGTGGCTGGGGCTCAGCGTTACGCGGATGACCCGAACCGGGACCTGACCAAGGACCCGAAGACGTGGCTGGCGGGGGAGTGCTGGAACGACGAACTGATTCCCTCAAGGCCAAAGAAGAAGTCATCGACAGAGAAGAGCCTGGACCTCTTGCGAAACGTTCGTGAAGGGAAGGGCTACGCGCCGGCCGACTGGCTAGAGGAGTCTCCCTCGGTCGATGCGTTTGGCCTCCCCATCATCAACGCGCCGCGCGATCAGGATTACATCGACGCCGAGGTGGTCGAGGTCGAGCCCTTGTCTATCGAGGCACGCACCCCCGATTCTGTCAGTGACAATGTTTCGGCTCCGGCGCTTACCGTCGTCAAAGACAATGGCGCCCCAGACGCCTTTACAGCGTTTCTGGACGCCTACCCCAAGCCGACCCCTCCCGCGCAGCGGTACGGGGCGCACAAGGCGTGGCAGGCGGCAGCAAAAGCGCATGGGGAAGATCGGGTATTGAAGGCCGCGCAGCGTTACACGGAATCCTTCGAGGATGAGGGCAAGGACCCCAACTACGCCAAGAAGCTGTCGGACTGGTTCAAGGACGACAGCTTCGACAAACACCTCCCGCACGAGTTCGAGCCGTACGTCGGAATGAACGTAGAGAAGTGGCTAGACCTGGTCACCGAGCACCGCGATGTCAAGACGGCGCTGAGGTACGCGACGGGTGACACGTTCCTGCCGGAGTGGCCCGCCGAGGCTGAAGGTTGGACGAAGGCGGAGGTGGACGCGTTCCGCGAGTCGGACAAGGACCGCTGGTTCCGGGAGCACCGGGACATGCACCTCGAAGTGCTCACACGCCGCTACGGCAAAGCGCGAAACGTCGCGTGACCATGCCGTGACCACAACGCGGATGAACAGCAACGATGCTGCAGTTTTTGGATACCAAATCCGCTGATCGCTCCACAGTGGCTTAGCTGTTGATTCGCTCGACGACGGTCTCGTTGAAGATCGACCCTTCGATCTCGGGGTTCACTGTGCACCGGTATGCGTGCGGCACCATCTCGCCCAACATCGGAAACTCGACCATTCCGTGAAAGAAGTAGGTGCTCTCGACCGGGTCGAGCGCCTCGGTCTCAACGAACTCGGCACCATCCGGGTAAACCGAATTAGCTGCGACCCGCTCGTGGCACAGCTCGCGGGCAACGTCTTCTTGGTCACTGCCACAAGCGGTGAGCGAAGCAATTGCAGTGGCGGATAGGGCAGCGGCGGCGATACGCGTCAACATAAGCGGAATGTTAGCCCGGATTGCGGCTCGTGGCTAACGATTGAGCAGGCGTCGACTGCGACTCGGACCCGCGGCGTCACCGGACAATTCATGCATGTCAAAGACACAAGTTGACGTGCGGCTGGGGACCTACGACGAGGCTGCCACGCTCGCTGGCGTCACTCCCCGCACCCTTCGCCGTCGAGCCGAGGCCGGGCTGCTGCGCCTATACAAGACCCCTCAGGACGAGCGTCGAGTCCTCTTAGACCTTGATGAGGTCGAGGCTCTTTTCTCGTCTAACCGCCTGGTCGAGTTGTGACCACGCGGTCTCCGTATTCGCGGGTTCTCGACAAGTTGACCACCCGCACCGGCGCTGACGTCCGCCGCGCGTGCAAAGAGGCATTAAGCGAGGCCATCAGCGAGGCCCGCAAGACCCCGGAAAAGCACAACGACAGCCCGCAGGAAAGCACCACCACCCTTTAGTGGCCCTTCCGGTTTTAGAGTGCATTGATCCGGTCCTGAAGCTGTCCGGAGTGGATCAGTGACCGCAAGATGTAGTGCTTGAGGTTCCGGAAGCCCAGGGCGATTCCGCGGAGGTGCTCGAGGCGTCCGTTGATGGCTTCGACGGGGCCGTTGGAAGCGCCCACGTCGAAGTAGGCCAGGATCTCCCGATGCCGCTTCCACAGCGAACGGCCGAGCTGCGCGAGCTCGGGGAGTTCGGCGGGTACACCGGCCCGGATCGACTTGAGGAGCTTGTACATAGCGATCTTGCCCTCCCGCTTGCCCGAGGCTTCGTAAGCAGTGATGAGTCGCTGGTAGACGCCGTAGGTGACCTCCACCGCCGCGTGCGCGTCATGGGCGGTGAACGCTTGGAACAGGCGCATCTTCTGCTTGTCGGTCAGCAGTTCAGCGCGGGTTCGCAGGGTGCGGCGGATGCCGTACAGCGGGTCGCCCGTGCGGCCCCGGTGCCCGGTGGTGGCCTGCTGGATGCGTTGGCGGCACACGGTGAGCTTGTCGGCGGCCAGGTGCACGACGTGGAACGGGTCCATCACCGTCCGGGCAGCGGGCACCGCGCTGGCGGCGGCGGTGTGGTAGCCGGCGAACCCGTCCATCGTGACAACCTTGACCCGGTCTCGAAACACCTGGTCACGGGCGTCCAGCCACTCGGTGAGGACCTTCGCCGAACGGCCCGGGACCATGTCCAACAGGCGAGACGGGCCGGTGCCGTCCACGACCGGGGTCAGGTCGACCAGGACGGTGACGAACGCACTGCTGCCGTCGCCGCGCACGTGCTTCCATTTGTGCTCATCGACACCGAGAACGCGGACTCCGTCGAAGTGTCCGGGCTGCTCGTAGACCATCGTGCGAACCTCCGAGACCGCCAGGTCATTGACCAGGTCCCACCCCAGCCCGAGGGCCTTGGCCACGGCGGACACGCTGGTGCGGTCGATCGCCAGACGCTGCAGGATCCAGCGGCTGCAGCGGCGGGTGGTCTTGGCCCGCGGCTCGGCCAACGCCGGCATCCGCTGCTGGAAGATCCTCGTAGCGCACTCGGTGTTGTCGCAGGTGAAGCGCGGTACCCGCACGTGCAGTCTGGTGGGATGCCCGACGATCGGTAGATCCGTGACCTTCCGCTGGACGTGGTCCCGCAAACGGCCCGCCATCCCGCACTCGGCGCAGATCGGGTCGAGTGTGACCGGGGCGCAGAACAGGTGCGTGAGCTCGTCAGCCACAGCGGCGTCGGTGATGGTCACCCCGAGCTCGACGGTGCGGCAGATGGTGTCGGCGAGCAGGCTGGCGGTAGCGTTCAAAGCGGGTCCTGGGGATGCGAAGTGCTGGTGTAGGAACTTGCATCTTCACACGCCCCAGGACCCCTACATCTTGTGCCTCACCGCATCACCGCAGCATCCCCGCTACGCACTCCGGATCCGGAAGAGCCCCTTTAGTAGGAGGCCACTCGATGGCACTTGAAGTCGGTCGCCTCGTTGCCCGAATAGATCTTGAAGGAACTTTCGAAGAAAAGCTCGCGAAAGCCCGCTCCGGTATGGAACAGGCTGCCCGCGCGGCTTCGGATCTCGACGCGAAACTCTCGAACTTGGGAAAGGGCGCGAAGTTCGACTTTCCGACCGCTCCGAAATCGAAGATGGACGACGCCTCGAAGAGCGCGTCCAATCTCGGGGACAGCGTCAAGAAAGCCACGGACGCCGGCAAGAAGCTCGACGTGTCTAACACTGCCGAGTCGAAGCTGATCAAACTGAACAGCACGACCCGTGACTACGGCGTATCGCTGAAGTCCGCGTCGGAGTCGGGCAAGTCGCTCAACGTCTCGGATCAGCCGAAGCAGAAACTTGCTGAGACGGCATCGGTGGCCGACCAGGTCGACTCGAAGTTCAAGGGCCTGGGTATCACGATGAAAGGTCTGGCAGCTACTGCTGGTGGCGCTGCTGGTCTCGGTGCGGTCCTGACAAAGGGCTGGGACCGGATCACGGCGATCGACACCGCGCAGGGCAAGCTCCGCGGGCTGGGGCATGAGGCGCAGGGCGTGTCCACCATCATGGACTCCGCCCTTGACTCGGTGACGGGCACTTCGTACGGGCTCGGCGATGCGGCGACGATCGCAGCCAACGCCGTGGCGGCAGGCATCCAGCCAGGTAAAGACCTCACGAAATATCTAACGATGACGGCGGACGCCTCCGCTATCGCCGGGGTGTCGCTGGGCGAGATGGGCCGCATTCTCAACCAGGTCCAGACCGGGCAGTCCGCCTACGCGGGGGACCTTTCGCAGCTCGCAGACCGCGGCATCCCCATCTACCAATGGATTGCCGATGAGGCGGGTATCGCTGCGTCTGAGGTGAAGAAACTCGCCTCGACGGGCCAGATTTCATCCGAGATGCTGTTCTCCGCGATCCAGAACAACATCGGTGGCGCGGCGCAGGAACTCGGCGGCACCCTGACGGGTTCTCTCGCCAACGTGGGAGCCGCGTTCGGCAGGCTCGGCGCATCCGCCATCGACCCCTTCCGCGAAGACATCATGTCGGCAGCAGAAGGGGCACAGAAGTTCGCAGGCACCCTTTCGTCGGTAGTCGGCCCCGCCGCCTCTGTCGCAGCCACCGGGCTAAGTGCCGTTGCCTCTGTTGTAGGGGCCATCCCGGCACCCATTACCGGGGCCACAGCGGCCCTGTTCGCCCTGCAACAGACCGGGCTAGGCCCTCGCATGGCTGGGGCCGCGTCGACCGCCGTGGGGGCACTCAGGAGCTTCGGGGACACCGTCGCGTTGTCCGCCTCGTACGCGGGGGAGGGGGTCCGGCGAAACGGCCTGTTCGCTACCTCGCTGCACGGCATAAAGGGCGCGGGCGCGGCAGCGCGAAGCGGCCTGTCGTCTGTGGTGGACATGCTCGGCGGGCCCTGGATGATAGGCATCGCAGCCGCGGGCGTGACTATCGGCGCGATGGTCGACTCCGCGAACCGGGCTCGCGAGGCAAACCAGGCCCTCGCCGATGCAGCATCCGCAGGTGCGGCGGCACAGACCGAACTCGGTGACGCACTCCTGCGTTCCAACGGTCTGATGGACGAGCAAGCGGTTGCCGCGTCCGAGAAGCTGATCGACACGATTGTTGAGGGCACCCGTAAGGCTGCTGAGTCCGCCACCGGGGCGTTCAGCATTGTTGACGGCCCGATGCACCGGATGCGCAACAACTACGACGCGCTTGCCGGGGCGGTCGACAACTACGCGGACACCGCCAACCAAGGGCTTATCGCGGCGAACATGTCGCGGCTCGAATATCAGGCACTCGAAGACGCTCTATCGGAAACGGGATTCACTCTCGAAGATGTGAACTCCATCGTCGCCGATGGCGGGGCACGCTGGGACATGCTGCGCGGTGCCCTCGCCAACACAGGCTCCGCTGGCGAGGCGATGACCGGAAAACTCGAGACCGGACAGGTGGCAATCGAGGGGATCGTCAACGCCGCGACCGAAGCCGAGATCGCGTCGACGCTTCTGTCGGATGCCTTCCGCGTGATGGCCGACGAGTCCTCCACTGCGGAGGAGAAGACGAACGCCCTCAAGGCTGCTCTGGACGCGCTGGCGGGGGACACTCTCACCGCCGATCAGGCCACGGGCCAGTTCTACGAGACCCTGTCGAAGCTCGACGGGCAGATTGACAAGTTGTCCGACGGGACAGGGGGGTTCACCCGCGAACTCGAAGGCGGCGGGCTTGCCTTCGACATGACCTCGGACAAGGGCAGGAACCTCCACGCCACGCTGCTGGAGATGCGGGATGCCATCGCCACAGTTCGGGATACGGGCGCGCCGATGTCCGAGGTCATGGCCGAGAACGAGAAGCGGATGCAGGCTCTCGCCACTGAGACAGGGCTGACGACGCAACAACTGTGGGAACTCGGCGAGCGTATGGGGTTCATCCCCGACGTCATCGAAACCGTGGTGTCAGTCGACGGGGCCGGAGCTGTCGCGGGTGAACTCGCCATCGTGTCCCAGTCCCTCAAGGACGTCGAGCAGGGCGCGGAAGTCGAGGTCAAGAACGTCACCGACGAAGCGCTCCTGTACCTCCAGGAGGTCGGCTGGGCGGCCGAGCGCATCCCCGGCACTCCGAACATCCGGGTTACCGCGCAGACGTCCGAGGCGCAGGCCCAGTTGCAGGGCACAATCACGATGGCCGCGAACCTTGCCGCGGCGGACCCGAACGTCAACGTCGACTCGAACGCAGACTTCGTCACCATCGCCCTCGGGCTGACGAAAGACGCCGTCGACCAGCTCCCCGACGGGCACGTCGAAATCACCGACACCACCGACGAGAACATGGCACGCCTGGAAGCACTCGGCATTGAAACCCGCAAGGACAAGTCGGGCCGGGTCATCATCAACGATGCCGACGTCGACAGGGCGAGGCAGCGCGTCACGGACCTGAACAACATCCGCACGGAGTCCCGCCACACGGTAATCATCGGCACTGTCAACCGTGGCGGCAACGACGCCTCTACGGCGGGCATCACGGTCGGACAGCATTACGCCGACGGCGGTATCCGGGGCAGCCTCCCCGACCAGGCCACGATCGCATCCCCGAAGGGTCCACGCGGCATCGTCCAATGGGCCGAACCCGAGACCGGCGGTGAGGCGTTCATCCCGCTCGCCCCGGCGAAACGTGGCCGCTCCGAGCGCATCCTCTCCCAGGTCGCCGACAAGTTCGGCTACAAACTGGCAGCGTTCAGCGACGGCGGCATCATGGCGTCCGGGCTAATCGACCTCGCTAAAGGCGTAGAGGGCAAACCCTACGTTTGGGGCGGCGTGCAGTACGGCGACTGCTCCGGAGCAGTATCCAGCTTGGCCAACTACGTCAGTGGTCGAGCCCCATTCGGGTCCCGCTTCGCCACGGGCAACCAACGACAGGCGCTCCGCGAGCGGGGGTTCATCAACGGGCGCGGAGGCCCCGGCGACCTGCGCATCGGTTGGTACAACGGAGGCCCCTACGGAGGGCACACCAGCGCCACACTGCCCAACGGCGTCAACTTCGAGATGGGCGGGGCCAGGGGCAATGGCCAGTACGGCGGGCAAGCCGTCGGAGCCGACTGGAGCCAATACACAGACCACGCGTACTTCCCCATGAGCAGGTTCGCGGACATTGACGCAGCCGTCACCGGCGACGCCATGTCGGCTATCGGGGCACGCCTCGGCACCGGCAACCCGTCCATGCCCAACGACCCCGGCAGCCCGTCCGCCTCCGGTATCGACCTCACAGTCTCGGGCGCGGCCACAGGCTCGGGCACGCCCGTCTTCGTCACCAACTGGCCCGGGGGAGCGTCAACTGGGGGCGGGGACATCAAAGCCAGCATCACAGGCGACACCGCAGGCAACGGCTTCATCGAAGGCGCATCACCCGCAGGGATGATCGCCAACGCGATGGGCCGAGGCGACCTCGTCAAGGTGGAGAAATTCGCCGACGGTGGCTTCCACGGACTCGAAAACCACAGCGCCCACATCGCGCCACAGGGGTCCATGCGGATCTTCGGCGAACCCGAGACCGGGGGCGAGGCCTACATCCCCTTGGCTTCACACAAGCGGGCACGGTCCACCGCGATCCTCGCAGAGACCGCCCGACGGTTCGGCTACTCCCTCGGAGCTGGCGTCAACCTCGCCGGCTCCGTCCTCACCGGCAACGGACTGGACACGGGCTGGGGAGGACCCGGACTGGGAGACCTCGGCATCGACACCGGGGCATTCAAGGACGCCGTTCAACCGTCCATCAACGCCGACGCCGAACGGCTCGGAGCGGAGATCGCGGCAGCGGCAACCCGGTTCCTCGTCGACGCGCAGCAAGGCGTCGACAAGGCCATGCGAGCCACCGACGACCAGCAGCGGCAACTACGCCAGAACTACGCGAGGGCGATGATATGACGACCCAGTACATCGACACTCAGATGCCCGGCGACTCGCCCCTCGTCCCGGACGAACCGCCCTGCCAAGACTGCACCGCAAGCGCCGACATCCACTACTTCCGCGATGGACAGTGCCTGATCCTCGTCCACCACGACGACACCTGCCCCCGCCTACTCACCCTCCACCGCAACGCACGAGGACACCACACATGAACCGCATCCCCACACCCGACACCGACCGCTTCGACGCCCTCAAGGCCGACATCGCCGCCATCTTCCGCAAGTACCCCGAAGCAATCGTCCCCGCCATCGCAGCCCTCCAAGACGCAGTCGCAGACCACGACCCCCGGAGACGAGCAGGATGATCGACATCGCCGACGACGGCGAACCGTCTCGGTCCACCCCCCAAAAGCTGCCTGCGCAGCACAGTCGGAACACCCTCGACGACGCGGTCAAACGCGCCTACGAGGCCGGGTACGGGCGCAACCAGATCGCCGAAGCACTCGGAGTCGGTGGGGGAACCGTCTCTCGTGCAGCAGTCCGGCTCGGGCTCAAGTTTGACGGTACCCAGACCGCCCAGGCCACCGCGTCACGTGTCGAATCTGCTCGCTTCAACCTCGCCTCGACGCTCTCGGAAGTCGCCGAATTGGGGGCGCGCAGGATGCTGGTCGAGATTCAAGCCGACGTGATCGACCCGTCCGTACTCAAGGCTGTGAGCATCGCGACGGGGATTGCTATCGACAAGCTTGCGGTAATCGCTGAACAGTTGCCGGCCCCGCAGGATGACTTTGAATCAGCGCACGCGTTCATGGAGAACTTCACCTACGGGATCTTCGAGGAATACCACCGAACTCACCCCGACGCCGGTGCCATCGAGGAGTGGGGGGACGAACATGTTGCTACCGACGGCATCGAGCCGTGGGACGCCGATTGATCGGACGCCGATCAAGGGATTACGAATCCGGTAATGTGCGCGTCTTCGCAGGTCAATTGCTATGTGGTCACGGCGTGGTCACTGTCGGTCCGGACATTCGGGAGCGATCTCGGCGCGAACTCGGACCCTATCGGGGCAGGAAAAATAAGTCTTCGAGACCCCGACCACGTCATCGAGGAGCGGAACCCCGGTTGATTTTCAGCATGGACGATGACGAGTTCCTGGAGGCGTACGGGCGAGCGCAACTGCGCAACTTCTCGTACCCGTTCATCGCCGAGGCCGTTCGCGAGATTGACCTACAGGACACGGACCCCGAGATGCCGGTGATCGTACGGAACAGGCTCTTCGACAACGTCGTCCAGCTCATGTCGTGGACCGGTTGGTCGTCGCCTCACGGGAAGCGCCGCCTACCCGAGCACAGTGGCAGGTTCATGTACGCCGTCACAGCTACCCGTAAGGCTTCCTTCAAGTGGAACGGGAAGCGGTACCAACGCCTCTCGCCAGACACCGAGTTGAAGCCTCTGCCGGACGGGCCGATCTACTACCGCGACGGACGCAGGCACCCCTCAGACCCGCCCACGCTGATCTGGGTGCACACCGACAAGCCCTAACCACCACACCACCACCTAGGAGTTGCACCATGGCCAAGAAGACACTGCACGATATCGAGACCGAGCTGGACGCGATCCGCACCGAGGCCCGCGCCACCGCGACCCGGCTGAAGTCGGGCGGCGACTACACCCCGCAAGGCGTCACTGAGACGTTCACGCGCTACGAGAAGCACGGCAACTGGTCCGCCAATGTGGAGGAGTTGGCAGCAGCCGCGTCCGCCGCAATCGACAATGCCTCCCGACAGCGTGACGAGCTGAAGGCCGCGATGGTCACCCCGGCTGGCACTGTGGAGGAGCAGTTGCTCGCAGAGATGCGCTACCAGCGGCGGTCGCAGCGCGTGTCCGCAGCACTCGACGCCGGAGCTGGCGACCTAGTCGACCTCATCGCCAACGCTGACCCGGCTGACCTTCCCCTTCTGTACGAGCGCGCCGTCGACCACTACACGGTCAAGGGAGGCGAGGCAGGTAAGGCCGGAATGGCGATGCTCGACCACGCACTCAAGGAGCGGAACCCGGACTACGCCGCCGCTGCGTCTACCGCAGGCCGCGCCGAGTCCACTCGCCATGTCATCGCCGAGAAGCTCAAGTTCGTCCGCGAGGCGGTGACCAACCCCGATGCTTCCGATCCGACGCCCGGTGGAGTGGCTACCGTCTCGGTGACCGCTGCCGGCGAGGACGTCGCAGGCCTGGCAGCCTGACCCCATAGTCTCCGCTGGCTGAGTGTGGTGGCCCGGCCAGCGGCGCGGCATTGGTACCGCCGCACACGACGAACCCCCACGGCCTTCGCGGCGGTGGGGGTTCGTTGCGTCCAGGGGCTACTCAGGCAGTGAGTCGAGGATCGCCTGCGCAACCTCACGAGCGATCGAAGCGGGGATAAAGACGGGATCGTCGTGGTCCTTGCCGGGGTACCCCACGTGCAACGCCACCATCGCAGGGAGCGGAGCGTCGGGATAGTCCGGGGTGGAGGGCTCGTACCACGCCTCGACAGGGCAATCGGGGTGATCGACACTGCGAACCTGGGGGATTACGGGAGTTGCCATCGTGCTGCCTTTCGGTAGGAGGAACTTACAAGCGACTCTCGGTGAGGGCCGCGATCCCTAACCCATCAGGGATCGAGATGGGTTCCTTTCCTGTACCGGTGGCAGCCGGTGAGTAGACCGTAGCGCAGCCCGTAGGGCGAATCAAGCCCTTTGACCACCGGCAAGTCGACGGGTTCGTGGTCACGTCGTGGTCACCAAGCACCCGTAAACGACGGAACGGGCAGAGGCGGCGCGGAATCACCACCACCCCGCCACCTGCGAAAACGAACTAGGCGGAACCGTGCGGAGCAGGCGGCACGACTGGGAGCGTTCTCATAATCCGCTGGTCGCGGGTTCGAGCCCCGCTGGCCCCACCAGAAGGTCGTTGTTCAAACACTCAAAGTCCTCGGTTTGAGTCCTACCTTCCGCCAGGACTTGTTCGCGGCGGAGGGGGGAGTGGATGTCCGAGTTGGGGAACACGTCGAACGGTGGTCCAGGGTGGACGTGGAGGCCGTCTTCACCGGCGGGGGTTCCGACAAGTCGATCTATTGGAAACTCACTCCGGCGGGCGATGACTACTTGGTGAAGCTGCGAGCTATGCGTCGCATTGAGGAAGCAGAGGAATCGAATGAGTCAGATACCGTTCCGCAGGGTGTTAGTGGGTAAATCAAGCATGGGCGGGGCGGCATCCCTTGTGATGGATTGTCCCAGAGGGACGATCCAGCCCCTCGCTACGATCAGGAAGCGCCACATCCGCGTCCGCGAGCCAGACCAAAACGGACGGAATCGACGCCTGATACCTAGTAAGGCTCCGCGCAAAGTGAAGGCCGAAGCAGCCAAGCCTACCCCTGGGGCTCGATTGTGACTCTAGCACGAACCTGAGCCCGCACCTGGCTGTACACGTCGATGTTGAGAGCCGGCGCAACCCAGAGGGAGAGCGCGACGGCGAAATCAACCCGCTCGCCGTGCAGTCCGCCAGCCTGCTCATAGCACTTGACTCGCACCTTCATGTTCGATCCCTGCCCGGATGCGAACGTGCTCTGCAACTCCCACGACTGGCGTTGCAGGGTTGTCGCTCCGCGCGTCGTGGCGTCTGAACTGAGTCCTGTCGGTGTTCCGAGCTTCGGGATGGCACCCTCCGGCTTGACGAAGGACATTTTCGCCTTTCGGTACTGCCGATGCCGCCAGTTGACGGGGGTGAGCCACGCGAGGGTCGCTTCGATGCGTTTGGCCTCGCGTACGTTAAGACCGTCGGGCAGCGGGAAGAGCAGTTCTTGCTCCTCGTTTGCGCCGATCGATCCGATGAAGAGCACTACGGCTTCATTTTTGGCGCAGCCGTCCGCGTAGTCGCGTGTCGCGGCGCCGTTCCCAAAAGCGTTCTCACCAGGGATCGGGTCATGTTCCGAATGGTCGGGGGATGCTGCTCCGTGCGCCAGCAGTGCTTTGATCGCGGACGCTCGTTGTCGTGTGCTGATGGACACCTCGGCGGTCATTTCGGAGACCACGTCGTGGAGGCGCGCTGCTCTTCTGGCGACGAGTGCCGCAGCCGGGCTCGTGCCGGAGATGTGTGTCTCTCGAAACTGGCTCGGGGTCGCGACGCGGATGCCTGGTCCGAGCGACGAGAGACCAGCGAACGAGATCGTGTCCGGAGCGGTGATGCCGTCCCGAAAGAACACGCGTCCACCGTTGGCTGCGAGGTCTGGTTTGACGCTCCGACGGTATCCGCTGCCGGTCGGGGATATAGGGCTGATGGCCGGAAGTCCATCGGTGGGATCGACGGCGTATCCCTGCGGATCGACTATCGATGCGTCGCCATGAATCGCGCCGACGCTGATCGCGTTCACCGATTCGGCGGGAGCAAGGAGGCGACGCTTGTTCTGCTGACGGGCGATCGCATCGAGGATCGCGCGTCGTCGGTCATCGCCTTGGAGGCCAGCGATCTCGCCGGAGGATGCCGGGCTGAGAACGAGATTCTGGTGATTGCCTGCTGACACGATGATGAGCACGCCGTACTGGTAGCTGAGCCAGTCAATAATGCGTGCCCACGACGACAGAATGGTATCGAATGGTGCGGCCGGGTCGCCAACCGAGATGTTGACGATCGCGATCGTCTCGCCCGCTGCTGGCTGCGAGCCTGTTCCGTCGAACAATTCCCGGAACACCCGCCACATCAGATCCGGGACGAGCTCCTCGGTAGGAAGCTCCTCGATCCTGTTCTCGGTATCGTCGGCCGGGGTCAGGATCGGGCGCACGAGTACCGGTCGCACCGCGGGCGCCTCGCCGAGGCCGCGGTCTCCCCAGACGGCCACCGACGACATCCACGTGCCGTGGCGCAGTTCATCGACGGTCGCCTTCTGGAGCAGGTCGTCGGGATCGTAAACCTCCACGCGGCCACGTAACAGCGGGTGGTTCGCCGCAGGGGCTCCATCAAGAAGGCAGAGAACCGGATCGCCCGTCGGCAGGCCCCCATCTATCTGTCCTTGTGCTTCGGTGGGCGGGCCGACGACAGGCAGGGCTTGCCCCGAGACGCGCAGATACATGACGTTCGCGGAACGGACGACACGAACCGCATCGTGGTTCCCGGACGCCAGATCGCGCAGCAACTGATTCGGCACGGTGCACTTGAGCCCGTGATAGCCGATCTGGTCAATGATCGCGGATGCAGTGACCTGACCACCGGCCTGTTCGACCAGGGCGGTCACCTCCTGCTGGCTTTGTCGCCGCTTCTGATCACTCCGGCGATACCACAACTCGATCTCGATACTTTGTGGGCGGTCATCGATGCGCCCGGCGAAGTACTCGTCCCAGTCGATGGCCCGCAGCCGATCCTGCGGCGCCCAGGGTCGGAGGTCTTTCAAGTGGGCGAAGAGGTCCCGAAGCTTCGAATACCCGTACGGAAGGTCGTCCGTGGCTCTCCACGTGCGCCACAGTGAAAACAGATTGTCGAACGCCGTCTGGTTCGCGCACACCGCATGCAGGCACGAGGCGATGTACGGTTTTGCGTTCTCCTTGATCAATTGGAACTCATCGTTGGGCGTGATCGTGCTCTCAGCCTCGATGAGGACTTCGATGCCAAGGTTGGTGGCCACTGCAGACAAATCGATCTGCTCATCGAGTGCTTCGAACACGAGCACGAGTTGAGGGTCAGCAGCATGGATCGAATCCGAAATCTGGACCTGATCGCCGATCGCGGCTATCGCCTCATCGAAACGTGCGTCGATCCGCTGCGAGCGCTTCTCCGGATCGGTGAACCGGGCACGTCCACTGCCGCCGCGCGGCCCTGGGATCATGCGCGGTGAGGTAACTCGCCCCAGAATGACGGGCCGCTCGGTTGAGGCCCGATCCTCCGGGGGCATTACTCCTCGCTAACGTGGGCGCGACTGGACCATTGCTTTAGTAGCTGCTGCGCGACCGCAGTCGAGTCAGGCTCCGGCCCGGAGAGGATGGAGCGCCGCTGCATGTCCAAGGCAAACTCTTCGAGCTCAGCGAAGCTGACCCGGCCGAGACGGTCGGCAATCGTCCGCGGAGAGAGTCCCAGGCTGACCCCGCTCCGAGCCGACCAAGCTTGCAGCCACTCGACCTTTCCGGCCCGAGTGGGGTTCGGCAGTTCGAGTCGAAGTTGCATGCGCCGCCAGACCGCGCGATCCAGAAGCTCGGCATGATTGGTGGCAGCGATGACGATGACGTGACTCGGAAGACCGTCCACTTGCAGCAGCAATGAGCTCACTACCCGCTTGATCTCGCCGGTCTCGTGAGTATCGCCACGTTCTTTAGCGACAACGTCGAACTCATCGAAGAAGAGCACGCACGGCCTGACCCTCACTGCGTCGAACAACGCCTCCATACGGGACGCGGTCTCACCGAGAAAACTGCCGATGAGGCCCTCGTAGCGAACGCTCAATAATGGAACGGCCAACTCGGTCGCGACCGCCTCAGCCAGTGAGGTCTTGCCGCCGCCGGGCGGCCCGACGAACAGGAGGCGATGACGAGGCTCGACACCGTGACTGCGCAGAAGATCACGGCGGTGATGCTCT
Organism: Dietzia sp. JS16-p6b; assembly: GCF_003052165.1. Taxonomy (NCBI): domain Bacteria; kingdom Bacillati; phylum Actinomycetota; class Actinomycetes; order Mycobacteriales; family Dietziaceae; genus Dietzia; species Dietzia sp. JS16-p6b. The sequence continues at coordinate 1,318,886 of NZ_CP024869.1, forward strand.
TCGATGAGCTGACTGACTGCTTGTCGGGCCTCGACGGGAAGAACCAATTCCGACACTCGCCGCTCGGGTTCCTGCTCGTGGAACAGCCCGCGAACAGCGTCATTCCGCGCGAGTGAGGTGACGTTGGCAGTCGGGGTGGACCGACGTGTGCGTAGAGCGTCAGTCAGCTGCGAGGCGAGCACATTGTGCTTCTTGTTCTCTTCCTCGGCGATGAGAGCCTCGGCCGCACGCCGGAAGGCGAGGTCATCGCCACCGGCACCGGACTGCACGAGAGCCAAGAGCAGGTCTCCACGTGCCATGCCTCACTCTCCTCTGCGTTCGTTCAGTCGACATCTTTGATCCATCGTACGGAGCACCCATGGGTGACCATCCGTGTGCCGCGCCGTCGGAAAGGCAGTTCGTCGTCATCACAACCCGTTTGCTCTGCCGGAGTGTCACTATGCAGAGGCGTTGGATCACGTCCGGTAACGATAACGGAGGTATCCGACACTCCTAGCCAACGCCCGTGATGATGTCGCCCAACCGTCAAACGCTGATGAAGCGGCGACCGCGGGGACGGATCGTCCCGCAGCACGCGACCACCGCGGCACGTCCCTCTTCATCGCTGATGCCGAGACGCTCAGCGATCGGCACCAAGGTCATCACGTCCCCATACAGACGTGACGCTTCCTGGCGAGTCTGCTCGAACAGGACCGGTATGCGGGTATCCAGGCCCGTCCCGCGCGCCATCTCCCACGCCGTCCCGCGACGTACACCGATCCTCGCCGTCAGCTCCTGAACAGGTACCCCGGCGGCGTAGGCAGCAAGCAGTGCGCTCCGATTCGAGCCACTCAAACGGGTTTGAGACTGACGCGTTTCCTCCACGACCGGACCACACTGGTCCACTCGCTGAACCCGCTCGGGACGCCGCCCACGAGGTCGCGAGTCCGGGAGAACACGGGGAATCAGCGTTCCGAGCGGCTTGCTCTGGTTTGACAAGCACATACGGAGGCCCACGGGAAGGATCGCCCACCCCCTGGTCAGCAGCGGAGGCCGAATGGCCCTCCACCCGCAACGCGCGGCGCGACTATATGTTTTTCCCCATGAATCCGACGGGGACACATGGCGATACCGCGCGCGGGGTCGGTGCCGTCGTCGTGGCGTCGAGCCTGTTCGGCCTGATCTTCTACCTCTCCGGGGTGATCGACGCCTCGGCCGAGGTGGTCTTCGGGTGGCGGATCGTGGTGACCTTCGCCTGCTACAGCCTCGTGTTGATCTTCCCCTCGGGGCGCGCGATGGCCCGTGACTCGTGGGCGGCCCTCACGCGAGTGTGGTGGTCTCCGCTGGTGTTCGGGCTGCTCTGCGCCCTGGTCGGGGTACAGCTCTGGCTGTTCTCCTGGGCGCCGCTGCACGGCCACGCCCTGGATGCGTCGATCGGGTTCCTGCTCCTGCCGCTGGCCCTGGTGATCGGCAGCCGGGTCGTTCTCAGGTCGCGCGTGTCCGCCTGGCAGTGGGTGGCTGTGGGGATCGCCGCCGTCGCCGTCGTCGTCAACATCGCGGTGACACCGAGCGTGTCCTGGGTGACGCTCGTGATCTGTACGGGGTACCCGGTCTACTTCGTCGTTCGCCGCCGTGTCGGCATGGACACGCCGATGGCGTTCGGGTGGGAGGTCGCCGCGCTCACCCCTGTTAGCGGATGGTTGATCTGGTCCGGTACCCAGCATCCGTCGTCGATGGCGGGGACCGTCGCGCTTCTCTCGGTCGGCCTCGCCGGGGCGGCGGCGATGGCGGCGTACCTCGCCGCGTCGAGGTTGCTCCCGCTTCCCCTGTTCGGGCTCCTCGGGTACCTGGAACCGGTGCTGCTGGTCGCCGTGGCGTTCGCGCTCGGGGAGACGATCCGGGGGGTCGACACCGTCACCTTCGTCCTGCTCGGGCTCGCCCTGGCCCTGCTCGCGGCAGAGGGCTACCGTGCGGACCGACGCCGCCGGTCGAGCGGCATATCACCGTGACCGGGGCGACTCTCGGCGAGGGTTCAGTACGCCAGACCCATCCGCAGCGCGCCCACCGCCTCCGACAGCGCGGCGCGGGCGAGTGGGGTCGCGCCGACGGCGTTGACGAACGGGTGGACCATCGTGGAGTGCCGCCGGAGCGAGACCTTGACCCCGGCGTCGGCCATCTTCCGCGCATACGCCTCGCCCTCGTCGCGTAGCGGATCGAAGCCGCCGGTGGCGACGTGCGCCGGGGGCAAGCCGGAGAAGTCCTCGGCCAGCAGGGGGGAGGCGCGGGGGTCGAGACGGTCGGCGTCCGACCGCAGGTAGGTGTTCTCGTAGAAGTCCATGTTCTTCCCCGTGAGGAAGAACCCCTCGCCGAACAACTCGAACGAGCGGGTCCGCGCCGACATGTTGGTCGCGGGGACGAACAGCAGCTGGAAGTCGGGGGTCTTCTCACCCGCATCGCGGGTCTGCTGACACACCACCGCCGCCAGGTTGCCGCCGGCGCTGTCCCCGCCCACGGCGATTCGCGTGGGGTCCACCCCGAGGGACTCGGCGTTGTCCCGCACATAGCGGAACGAGGCCACGGCGTCCTCGGCTGCAGTGGGGAAGAGGAACTCGGGGGCCAATCGATAGTCCACGCTGAGCACCTTGAGGCCACCCATGCGGGCGATGTACCGGCAGGTCGCATCGTGGGAGTCGATGCTCCCGAGCACCCAACCGCCACCGTGGAAGTACACGAGCATCGGCAGAGCATCATCGCCGTGGACGGGGGAATACAACCGGGCCGGGAGGTCGACCCGGGCGGTGTCGTCGCCTGGACGGCCGGTGCCGGCGAGCGGCAGGACGAGGTCCTTGACGACGGCGAGCTCGATCCGGTTCCCCGAGACGGTGTACGCCGACCGCTCGACGGTCTCGCGCGCCTGCTCGAGCGGCATGTCCTCGTACTCGCCCTCGGACAGCAGGGACATCACGCGGACCCCGGCCTGGAAGTGCGGGTCCAGCACCTGACCATCGATTCGTCGGGGTGCGCCGCCGGCCAGCTGGATCACCGGACCGGGCAGCGAGCCCGAGGCGGTCATGACGGCCTTGGTGAGGCGGTCGGTGATCGAAGGGCGGAAGGTCCTGTGTCCGGACATCGGAGAGAGCATTGCCACATTGTGCCGAGGATGGAGAGGATGGTCGGGAGGATTCGACGAAGGGAATGGTCATGCGTTCAGATTCGGACCCGGTGGTGCACGTCGAGGGCCTGGTCAAGACCTTCGGGGCCACGCGGGCGCTCGACGGCCTGGATCTTCAGGTGCGCCGCGGCGAGGTACACGGTTTCCTGGGACCCAACGGGTCCGGCAAGTCCACCACCATCAGGATCCTGCTGGGCCTCATGCGGTCAGATTCCGGACGCGCGACGCTGTTCGGGCGCGACCCGTGGAGGGACGCGGTCGACCTTCACTCCAGGTTGGCGTACGTCCCGGGGGAGGTGACGCTGTGGCCGCGGCTGACCGGGGGCCAGTGCATCGACATCCTGGGTCGGGCGCTGGGGGGACTGGACCCGGCACGCCGCGCGGAGTTGATCGACCGCTTCCGCCTGGACCCGACCAAACGCACCCGCGACTACTCCAAGGGCAATCGGCAGAAGGTCTCGCTCGTCGCCGCGCTGGCGTCCGGAGCCGAGTTGCTGGTCCTCGACGAGCCCACCTCCGGGCTCGACCCGCTGATGGAGCAGGTGTTCCAGGACTGTGTCCGGGAAGCAGTCGACGGCGGTTCCACCGTGTTGCTCTCCAGCCACATCATGGGCGAGGTCGAAGCGCTGGCCGATCGGGTGAGCATCATTCGCGACGGCCGCACGATCAGCTCGGGCACCCTGGGCGACCTGCGTCGCCACACCACCACCGAGGTCCACGCCGTCACCGACACCGACCCCCGCGCACTGGAGGCCGTCGACGGGGTCGACGGTCTGCGGTTCGAGTCAGCCGGGGACGGGCGCTTCGACGTCCGTTGCCACGTGCCCGCCCAGCGGCTCGGCGAGGTGACGGGGATCCTGCACGCGGCCGGGATACACACGCTCACCGCCACCCCGCCCAGCCTGGACGACCTCTTCCTCAGCGCCTACTCGGGCGCGGGGGCCGGTGAGGGATCCACAGCCGGACCCGCAACGGGACCCGCGGATGCGGGCACGACCGCTGGCGGTCCACAGTGAGCTCCGCGCTGGCCGGCACCGGCCTGCTGGTGCGGATCGACCTGCGGACGGGGTGGCGGTCCGCGGCCGCGTGGGTCGTCGGGTTGGTCGCGCTGTACCTGGTCACCGGCGTCTCGGTCGCCGCGCTTTACGACACCCCGGAGAAACTCGCCACCTACTCGGCCTCCCTCGGCGAGGCGATGGTGATGCTCAACGGCCGCGTGGCCGGACTCGACACCCTGGGCGGGGTGATGATGAACGAGTACGCGTCCATCGCCTCGTTCGCCATCCCGATCATGGCGATCGCCCTGACCGCCCGGTCCACCCGCCGGGAGGAGGAGACCGGCAGGACGGAACTCCTGCTGTCCGCCAGGACGGGTCGGCTCGCCCCGGTCACGGCAACTCTCGTCGTCGTCGCCGGTGTCTTCCTGCTCCTCGGCGCCGGGATCTGGGCGTCGACCCTGGCCATCCCGGTCGACCGGGCCGGTGCCGCGTTCTATGCGGCCTCTATCGTCGCCACCGGGTGGGTGTACGCCGCGGCCACGGCGGTGCTCGCGCAGGTGGTGGCCCACAACCGCACCGTCTGGGCGGCCGGCCTGACCCTGGCCGGCCTCACGTTGGTCCTGCGAGGCATCGGGGACACCAACGAGAACTGGGTGAGGTGGACATCACCACTGGGGTGGCTCGGTCTGGTGCGTCCGTTCGGTGATCCCTCTGCCCTCCCGCTGGTCGTGGCCGTGGTGGCGGCCGTGGCGCTGTCCGGCACCGCTCTGTGGCTCTCCGGACGCCGCGATCTCGGGGAGGGGTTGGTCCCCGCCCGCACGGGACCTGCCGCGGCCTCGAGGTGGCGGTCATCCGAGCTCGGCGTGGCGGTCCACCAGCACCTCGGCGCACTCATCGGGTGGACCCTCGGGGTCGTGGCGCTCATGACCATGTACGGCGCCCTGATGAACGTCGTCGTCGAGGCGATCGTGTCCAACCCCGCCCTCGCGGGCTTCCTCGTCGAGTCCCCGGCACTCGTCGACTCACTCGTGCAGATGCTCGTGGTGTTCGTCGGTATCCTCGGCGCCGGATTCGCCCTGCAGACCCTCGGCGGATTGCGGGGTGAGGAGACCTCGGGGCGGCTGGAGCTCGAACTCGCGGCCGGCCGCTCCAGGTGGTCGGCGCTCGCGCTGCACACCGCGGTCGTGGCCGTGGGAGCCGCAGTTGTCGTCGCGGCGGGGTCCGCGGCGTTCGGCCTGGCCACTGCCGTCGCCCTCGACGACCCGGATTCGGTGGGTCGGATCGTCGGGGCCGGATCCTGGCAGGTGCCCGCCGCGATGGTGTTCGTCGGCCTGTCGGTCGCCCTGTTCGGACTGGTGCCGCGCGCTCAGGCGCTGGCCTGGGCGGTGTTCGCCGTCTCGGCCGTCGTCACGTTCATGGGACCCACCCTCCGGCTCACCGAGTCTCAGATGCGCCTGTCGCCGTTCGGTGCGGTGGGTCGGGCACCCGTCGGACCGGTCGACACGGTGGGGGTGATGGTGCTGCTGGTTCTGGCGGTGGCCCTCGTGGGCGCGGGGGTGGTCGGGTTCCGTCGGCGCGACGTGCCGCGGACGTGACCCCGGACGGGGCGGCGGAACTGACACACTGACCCCGCACCTGTAGACGATCCGGCCGGCGGCGGCCCGATCTGCCATCACCCGGGAGGATCACATGTCGGACGAGTTCGATCGAGACCGGTTGCATGCGGCGTTGGCGGTGGTCGAGGACTGGCCGGTGGACAACGTCTCGGCGGCGGTCGTCGGTGCGGAGGGGGCCCTGGCCGTGCGCGGCGAGGACACCCGCGTCTATCGGCTCGCCTCGGTGACCAAGCCGATCGTGGCCGTCGCGGCACTGCTCGCGGTCGAGGAGGAGGCGATCTCCCTCGACGAGGCCGCCGGGCCCGAGGGGTCGACAGTACGCCACCTGTTGGCCCACGCCTCGGGCCTGGACTTCAGTGATCGCGACAAGGTCCGCGCCGGGCCGGGGGAGCGGCGCATCTATTCCTCCGCGGGCTTCGAGGTCCTCGCCGACCACATCGCGGAGGCCACCGGGATCGCGTTCCCCGACTACCTCACCGAGGCCGTGTGCCAGCCGCTCGGGATGGGGTCGACGGCTCTCGAGGGATCGGCCGGGCACGGAGCGTCGGCCAGCCTCGCCGACCTGATCTCCTTCGCGACCGAACTCGTCGCCCCGACGCTCCTCGCGCCCGAGACCCTCGAGGAGGCGGTGACCGAGCAGTTCCGCGGCCTCGACGGCGTCGTGCCCGGGTACGGCATGCACAAGCCGTGCCCGTGGGGCCTGGGGTTCGAACTCCGTGACGCCAAGCACCCTCATTGGACGGGCCAGCACAATTCTCCCGGGACCTTCGGGCACTTCGGGCAGTCCGGCACGCTGCTGTGGGTGCAGCCCGAGATCGAGACGGCCCTGGTCGTGCTCACCGACCGTGACTTCGGGGACTGGGCCAAGCCGCTGTGGCCGGAGCTGTCGGACCGCGTGGTGGATGCCGCCACCCGGCGCAGTCGTCCGGAGGATTCACTCGGAGGCTGATCGCCCAGTGTCCCCGACACGCCGCCCGGGACTCACACCGGCGGGATTACGGTGCTGTAACTTTGCTGAGAATGCAGAAGTGTCGCTGGTGTAATTCCATCACTTGAGGCACAGTTGTCTACTACAACCACATACGAATCATCGTTCACACGATTTCGCGAGGTCGTTGGGGAAGACGTCCCTCAGTGAGTCGGGAGTGAAGCGATGTCTGATCTGAACCATTTCGCGGATACGACGACAGGTGTGGTGTTCATCCATGCCGCGCCCACCGCGTTGTGCCCTCACGTCGAGTGGGCTCTCGCGAGCACGCTCGACGCGTCCTCAGCTATGCGGTGGGAGGACCAGCCGGCCCAGCCGGGCGCCCGCAAGGCGATCGTCGACTGGATCGGTCCGGTCGGCACCGGTGCGCGCCTGGCCGAGTCGCTGGCCAAGTGGTCGATGCTGGCCTTCGAGGTCACCGAGGACCCGAGCGACCTCGTCGACGGCGAACGCTTCTCCCACACCCCCGAACTCGGGATGTGGCGCGGCCAGACCGGCGCGAGCGGTGACGTGGTGATCGGCGAGAACCGGCTCCGGCACCTCATGGCCGCCGGTCCCGCCGCCTTCCATTCCGCGGTGGACGCCGAACTCGGGACGGCGTGGGACCGCGCCCTCGAGCCACTCCGTGGGCACCCCGCCGCGGCCGAGGTCACCTGGCTCTCCCGGGTGGGCTGACCGCCGCTCCCGGCTCGCGCGCTGACTCCCGCCCGTACCACGAACGCCCGCACCCTCTCGGGGTGCGGGCGTTTTCGTGCCTCGTGCCTCGTGCCTCGTGCCTCGTGCCTCGTGCCTCGTGCCGAAAGCCTCACACCTGGTGACCCAGGCACCTCGAGCGTGGGGCCGGGCTGGGAGCATCCGCTCGTGCGATTGACGCCCGCGCTTCGCCTGGGACGCGCGCCCGCACCGATGCGCAGGCGCGCGAGCATCCCGAGGGGCGGCAGGCCTCGGAATGCTCGCCACGCGGCCCCCCGGCCGTGCTGGCGGGAGGACCCCTAGGTCACAGCGGAATGTTCTTGTGCCGGCCCCGCACGTGAGAGGCGGAGTCGAGTGCCTCGGCGAGGCGGCGACGGGTGTCGGTGGGTTCGATGACCTCGTCGACCACGCCGATGGAGACCGCCCGGCCCACGCCGCCCGCGATCGCGGCGTGCTCGTCGGCCAGTCGCTCGTGCAGGGCCTCACGCTCGTCCTCGGGCGCCGCGGCGAGCGTGCGCTTGTGGAGGATGCCCACCGCTGCCTTGGCGCCCATGACCGCGACCTCGGCATCGGGCCACGCGAACACTGCGGAGGCACCGAGGGCGCGCGAGTTCATGGCGATGTAGGCGCCGCCGTAGATCTTGCGGGTGACCAGCGTGACCCGGGCGACGGACGCCTCCGCGAAGGCGTGCAGCAGTTTGGCCCCACGGCGCACGACGCCGTCCCATTCCTGTGACACCCCTGGCAGATAACCCGGGACATCGACGACGACGAGCAGGGGGACGCCGAACGCGTTGCACAGGCGGACGAACCGGGAGGCCTTCTCGGCGGACTCGGAGTTAAGGCAGCCACCCAGGCGGAGCGGGTTGTTGGCGATCACCCCGACCGTGCGGCCTGACATCCTGCCGAAGCCCACCACGATGCTGGGCGCCCACTTTGCCTGGAGCTCCTCGAAGGTCGAGCTCCCGTCCAGCTCGGACGAGTCGAGGATGCCGTGGACGAGGGGACGGACGTCGTAGGCCCGCTTGGGTGAGTCCGGGAGAAGTCCCGCGAGGTCGGTGTGGTCGCCCTCGAGTGCGCGCAGGTCGAATTCTCCCTGGGCGGCGAGCAGGGTGACCAGGCGCCGTGCTCGGTGCAGCGCGTCCTTCTCGTCGGTGGCGGCGATGTGGCACACACCGGACTTGCGGTGGTGGACGTCCTGGCCGCCGAGTCCCTCCATGTCGACCTGTTCCCCGGTGACGGAGCGGACCACGTCGGGGCCGGTGACGAAGATCTTGCCCGCCGGCGCCATGATCACGACGTCCGTGAGGGCGGGGCCGTACGCGGCACCGCCCGCGGCGGGGCCGAGCACGACCGAGATCTGCGGCACGTGACCCGACGCGCGCACCATGGCCTCGAAGACGAGGCCGACCGCGTGGAGCGCCTCGACGCCCTCGGCGAGACGCGCTCCTCCCGAGTGCCACACACCCACGACGGGCAGGTGCTCGTCGATGGCGGTGTCGATCGCGTGGACGATGTGGCGGCAGCCGTCCAGACCCATCGCCCCACCCATGACGGTGGCATCGGTGGCGTAGGCGATCGTGGCTTCGCCGTCTATCAGTCCCCGGGCGGCGAGTGCGCCCGAGGCGTCTGGCTCCGTGAGGAACTCCAGCGATGCAGGATCGAAGAGAGTCTCGAGCCGTGCGACGGGGTCGCGCGGGTCGATCTGTGTGGTCTGGTCCACGGCGCTGGTGATGGTCATCGAATGCAGTCCTTTCCGCGGCGCACCTCCCGGGTGGGAGGGTGCGCTCCTGATGGACCCCCGGACTGGCTGGTGTGGGGGAGGCGAACGATCGGGGACCCCCGTCCCTGATCGCGCCGTCCGCCCGTCACCCCGCATGACGCGGAGTGTTCTGGTGTGTCGGGTCCCGGATATGGGGAGGGGACGCGGGCTCGTCTGGTGCACCGACCGCACCTTCAGCCCTGAACGCGCCCCCGCCCCGTGCTCCGGGACGTGGTGTCAGCTCTGGTCGATCTTCTGGATGTAGTCGACCGCATCCTGCACAGTACGCAACTTGGCGAGATCCTCGTCCGGGATCTCCACCCCGTAGCGGTCCTCCGTCTGCACGGCGATCTCCACCATGGACAGGGAATCGATGTCCAGATCGTCCACGAAGGACTTCTCCGGCGTCACCTCGGAGGGCTCGATCCCGGTGACCTCCTCGACGATCTCCGCAAGTCCGGAGATGATCTCGGCCTCGGTGCGTGCCATGTGGTGTCCTTTCTGGTGGTGTCGTCGCACCCGGCCGGGTGCGACGTGGTCGTCGTGACACGGCCACCGGACCAGGCCGGTGACCGCGGGTTCGTGGGGGTGGTCTAGGCGCCGCTGAGAGCCGGGACGGCGTCGAGCGCGTCCTCGAGGTCCTCGGGCGTGGTCACGCCGTGGCGGGGCACTTCGCGCATCATTCGCTTGGCCAGGCCGACGAGCGCACCGGAGGGCGGGAGCTCGATAAAGGCGTCGACGCCGAGCTTGAGCATGGTCTGCGTGCACAGGTCCCACCGGACGGGATGGGTGATCTGGGAGATCACGCGGTTCAGGGCGTCCCGGCCCGAGGTGACGACCATGCCGTCGGAGTTGGAGAGCAGAGTGAACTCCGGGTCGCGGACCTCGATCGTGTCCGCCAGGGCGCGGAACTCCTCCACGGCCGACCCCATGTGACCGGTGTGGAACGCCCCGGCGACGTCGAGGCGCCGCAGGCGGGCGCGGATCGGGGGGTTCTGTTCGAGAGCATCGCACGCTTCGAGAGGGCCGGCGGCGACGATCTGCCCGGCGCCGTTCCTGTTCGCCGGTTCCAGACCGGCGTTCTCGAGGGCCAGCAGGACGTCGGCCTCCACCCCACCGAGCACGGCGATCATCCCCGTGGGGCGGTCGGCGCACGCCTTCGACATCGCGGCGCCGCGGACCGAAGCCAGGCGGAGTGCGTCGGCCTCGGAGACCACCCCAGCGATCGCGAGCGCCGCGACCTCGCCGATGGAGTGTCCGGAGACGATGGTGTCCGCAGGGACCCGGCCCCGCCGACGGAGCTCCGCGGCGCCGAGCAGCGCGGAGGCAACCACCAACGGTTGGGTGACCGCGGTGTCGGTGATCTCCTGCAGGGTCGCCGTGGTGCCGAGGCGCTCGAGATCGAGTCCACTCGAGGCGGACCACTCATCGAGACGGTCCGACGAACCGGGGAGCTCGAGCCACGGCGCGAGCATTCCGGCTTTCTGGGACCCTTGTCCTGGGGCGGTGAGGCAAAGCACGAGTATCAGACAACACGGGATGCCCTCCGTCGGATGATGTTCTCGCAGCCAGAAACCACGGCGGGATTTTGTGGGGTTCCCACAAAATTCGTGTTGAGGGCGCCGCCATCTGTCGCAGCGACGGTTTCGTTACACGGTGTGACGGGAGTGAATGATTAGCTCTCCTGAGGGCTTCGTTCGGAGAACTTGCCGAGCACGAGGGCGATACGGAGGACAAATGCCTCTCTCGCGTCCAACGGGTCGAACTCAGTGATCTGGCTCACTCGTTTGAGCCGATACCTCACGGTGTTGGGATGGACATACAACTCACGGGCGCACGCCTCGACATGACCGCCCGAGTCCAGATAGGCCCGGAGGGTCTCCTCCAGCGAGGGGTCCGCACCCCTCAGCGGGGACACGATCCGCTCCACGAGCATGCCCGCGGCCCCGCGGTCCCCGCCGAGGACCCGTTCCGGCAACAGGTCGATCGCCGCCACCGGGCGAGGGGCACCGGGCCACCCGGTCGCGGCCGCGGCGCCGGCGATCGCCTCGGCGGCGCTGTCCGGGGCTTCGGCGAGTGAACCGACGGTGTGGCCTACGACCACGGGTGCGTCAGGGGAGAAGGCGTCGAGGACCGAGGCGGGGACGGCGGACGCGGACTCCAGCTCCCCGGAGAGGATGACGACGAGGCGTGCCCCCTGGACCACGGCCAGCGCGTGCCGGCCCGCCGCGACGGCGGCCTTGTGCATGACGGGCACCGACGCCAGCCCCAGGTCTGCTCTGGGTCGACCCACGATCACGGTCGCCGCGGTGGTCGGGTCCCAGTTGAGCGCCGAGGCCCCGGAGGCGAGATCGGCGTGGCGGTCCCCACGGACCACGGCGTCCACCAGCATCGCCTCCATGCGGGTGTCCCAGGCGCCCCGGTTCTCCGCGGCGGCCGCGTAGACCGAGGCGGCCGTGAAGCCGAGCTCGCGCCCGAACTTCAGCACCGCGGCGATCATCAGTCCTCGTTGCCGCTCGTTGTGGGTGATCCGCGGCATCACCAGCTCGAAATATTCACAGGTGGAACGGACGAGTTGCACGGTCTCCTGCAACGACAGGCCCTGACCGAGGCCCTTGGGCAACAGTTTGAACCCGGCGATCGTGTCGGTGTGCGGGGCCTCGGGGTTGCGCATCCAGGTGACGAAGTCACGCACGGCGCTCTGGATGATGAGCTGGATCTCCGCCCGCTGGTCCGCCGAGAGTCCCGCGAAGAACGGCAGGTCCTCCTCCAGGGACCGTACCGCTTCCGTCGAGAGCGTCCCGGAGTACCGGGTGATGCGCTTGAGGAGCGCATCCGAGACCGGTCGCTGATCCGGAGCCCGGGAAGTCCGGCGCCGGGCCGGAGGCGCGGCCGTTGCCCCGCCCCCGGCCCCTGCCTCGGCCCCCGGGGTGGCCGCCTCCGTGGCCCCCCCGGTCGCGGCGTCGGTCGCCTCGGTCACGCCACGCCGGGATCCGTCGTGGGCTCGGGCGCCGCCATGACATCGTCGATCCGGTAGAGACGAGCGGCCTCCAGAAGGGTGCGCTTGTCGATGCTGCCTTCGCGGACCAGACCGGCGAGAACCGCGACGATGATCGATTCGGCATCGGTGTTGAAGAATCGACGCGCGGCCGGTCGGGTGTCGGAGAACCCGAATCCGTCGGTGCCCAGGACGGTGTAGTCCCCGGGGACCCACCCACGGATCTGGTCCGGCACCGCCTTCTGGAAGTCGCTCACCGCCACCTTCGGCCCCTTGCTGGAGTCGAGTGAGGCGGTGACGAACGGGATGCGGGGCTGCTGGTCGGGGTGACGGAGTTCGTGGCGCTCACACTCGAAACCGTCCCGGGCCAGCTCGTTCCACGATGTGGCCGACCAGAGGTCCGCCGCGACGTCCCATTTCTCCGCCAGCTCTTTCTGGGCCTCGGCCGCGGCGTACATCGCGACACCCGAGGCGAGGATCGACGCCTCGTGCGTTCCCTTCTCCGCCTTACGGAAGCAGTAGAGACCACGGAGCAGTGCCTCGATGTCCAGGTTCTCGGGCTCGGGCGGCTGGGGGACGGGCTCGTTGTACAGGGTGATGTAGTACGAGACGTTGTGGTCGACACCATCGGTCTCTGTCTCGTGCGCCGCGCCCGGACCGTACATCCGCTCGATGCCCGCTCGCATGATGTGGACGAGTTCGAATGCCCACGCCGGATCGTACGAGAGGATGCCCGGGTTGGTCGCGGCGAGCAACGGCGAATGGCCGTCCATGTGCTGCAGGCCCTCCCCGGTGAGGGTCGTGCGGCCGGCGGTCGCGCCGAGCAGGAACCCGCGCGCGAGCTGATCCGAGGCGGCCCAGATGCTGTCACCGGTGCGCTGGAAGCCGAACATCGAATAGAAGATGTACAGCGGGATCATCGGCTCGCCGTGGGTCGCGTACGCGGTCCCCGCCGCCGTGAACTCGGCGACCGACCCCGCCTCACTGATGCCCTCGTGCATGATCTGGCCGCTGGTGGACTCCTTGTAACTGAGCATCAGGTCGTGGTCGACCGAGGTGTAGTTCTGCCCGTGCGGGTTGTAGATCTTCAGGGTCGGGAACCACGAGTCCATGCCGAAGGTCCGGGCCTCGTCCGGGATGATGGGGACGATCCGGTCCCGCAGGGACTCGTCCCGCAGGAGCTCCTTGCAGGTACGGACCAGGGCCATCGTGGTGGCCACCGGTTGTTTGCCCGACCCCTTGCGCAACGAGGCGAAGGACTCGATCTTCGGCACGGAGAGCGGGGTAAAGCTCTGGCGCCGCTCCGGCACGTGACCGCCCAGCGCGATCCGCCGCTCCAGCATGTAACGGATCTCCGGGGAGTTGGGCCCGGGGTTGTAGTAGGGCGGCAACGTCGGGTCGGCTTCGAGCTCTTCGTCCGTGATCGGGATGAGCTGCTTGTCCCGGAACTGCTTGAGGTCGTCCAGCGTCAGCTTCTTCATCTGGTGCGTGGCGTTGCGACCCTCGAAGTTCTGGCCGAGTCCGAACCCCTTGATGGTGTGCGCGAGGATCACCGTGGGTCGACCGGTGTGCTCGAGCGCCGCCTTGTACGCGGCGTGGATCTTCCGGTAGTCGTGGCCACCGCGGCGCAGCGCCCAGATGTCCTCGTCGGACAGGTCCTCCACCAACTTGGCCGTACGCGGGTCGCGGCCGAAGAAGTGCTCGCGGATCCAGGCGCCGTCGTTGGCCCGGAACGTCTGGTAGTCGCCGTCGGAGACGGAGTTCATCAGGGAGACGAGGGCGCCCTCGGTGTCCTTCTCGAACAGGGCGTCCCACTCGCGTCCCCACACCACCTTGATGACGTTCCACCCGGCACCGCTGAAATACGATTCCAGCTCCTGGATGATCTGCCCGTTTCCGCGGACCGGGCCGTCGAGGCGCTGGAGGTTGCAGTTGATCACGAAGGTGAGGTTGTCCAGTGCGTCGTTCGCGGCCACCTGCAGGGCTCCGCGCGACTCGACCTCGTCCATCTCCCCGTCGCCGAGGAACGCCCAGACGTGCTGTTGCGAGGTGTCCTTGATCCCCCTGTTGGCGAGGTAACGGTTGAACCGCGCCTGATAGATGGCGTTCAAGGGTCCGAGGCCCATGGACACGGTGGGGAACTCCCAGAACTCGGGAAGGGAGCGTGGGTGGGGGTAGGAGGGGAGGGACCGGCCCGGGTGGCTCTTCTCCTGTCGGAAACCGTCCAGGTCGTGTTCCCGGAGGCGCCCCTCGAGGTAGGCGCGTGCGTACATGCCGGGCGAGGCGTGCCCCTGGAAGAAGATGTGGTCCCCACCGCCGGGGTGGTCCTTGCCGCGGAAGAAGTGGTTGTACCCCACCTCGTAGAGCGGTGCCGCCCCCGCGTAGGTGGAGATGTGGCCGCCCACGCCGATGCCGGGACGCTGGGCCCGGTGCACCATGATCGCGGCGTTCCACCGGATCCAGCGCCGGTAGGTGCGCTCCACGGACTCGTCGCCCGGGAACTCGGGTTCGAGACTGGTGGGGATCGTGTTGACGTAGTCCGTCGAGGTCAGGGCGGGCAGGGGTACGCGCTGCTTGGACGCGCGCTCGAGGAGCCGCAGCATGAGGTAGCGGGCCCGCTCGGGGCCTGCCTCCGCGAGCATGCCGTCGAGTGAGTCCATCCACTCCTGGGTCTCCTCGGGGTCCGAGTCCGCGAGGTAGGACGCGACCCCCTCGCGGAGGACCGGCACATTGGTGGGTGCGGAACCATCTCTCGTGCCTACGGTCTCGGTCATGCGTCTCGTCCTCACTTCTGCGATACGTACAGCGGCGACCCGGTGGGGGCACCACACATGTCGGGGTGCAGTCTCCGGTCGACCGCGCGTACCGCGGGTGTGGGTTGGATCGCGTGGTCGGCCGGACACGGGCCGTCGTCGGCCCATGTCTCCCCCTGATTGTGCCCCAAAGCGTGATGCGGGACACGAGCCTGCGGTCCCGGCGACGAAATGGGCGGTTGTCGTTTCCCCTGGGAGGGTGCCCGGGTAGTGTTCCTGGTCAGCGAAAGACCAAGACGAACACACTCGGATTCGAGGGAGGAACACCACGGTGGTCGCCGCGGCGAACCAACAGGGCGGGGCGGATCAGATTGCTGGTCAGCTCGAACTGACGAAGGACATGCTCGTTCAGGAGGTCGGATGGGATTCCGACTGCGACGAGTCGATCAGTGAGGCCGTCGAGGACGCCGTCGGGTCGGAGCTGTTGGAGGAGGACACAGACGAGATCGTCGACGCCGTGCTGCTCTGGTGGCGCGACGGGGACGGCGACCTGGTGGACAGGCTGATGGACGTCGTGACCCCGCTCGCAGAAGAGGGCTCGGTGTGGGTCCTCACCCCCAAGACGGGGAATGCCGGTCACGTGGAACCCGCGGTCATCGCCGAGTCGGCCCAGACGGCTGGGATGCTCCAGACGCGTACCGCGGCCCTCGGGGACTGGGCGGGAAGCCGTCTGGCGTTGCGGAAGAACAGCATCCCGCGGAAGTGATGTCCCCCCGGGGGGTGGCGTCACCGTTCAGCGCGGTGCCCCCCGGGGGGTGCCACGCCGTGACCAACGCGGGCGGCGGCACCGGAGGTCGACAGTCGAGCGGCGGCCCTCAGCCCGTGGGTTCGAGCAGGACAACCTCGCCGGACACCTCCTGCGCGGGTCCCGGCAGCGGTATCCGGTACGGGAGACGATCCTGGCTGGCATATGGCTCGACGCGGCGGTTACTGCCCCAGGCCCACAGACCACCGGTCTGGTCGATCCCGTAGGACGACGCGCTGCTCGCGCCGATCCACCGCATCGGGGGCACACCCACCACCTGGCGGGGTGTGGAGATGGAGAAGTCCTCGGTGTTGCCGTCGCCCAGGATCCCGTAGACGCTCCGGCCCCAGGCCCAGACGCGTCCCTCGGTATCCCGTGCGAGCGCGTATCTGCTCCCGGCCGCCACCTGGACGATGTCGGTCAACCCGTCGACCTTGACGGCCCGGGTGGTCTGTCCGCCGCGTGGCTCGACCCCGAGAAGTCCGTGGACGTTGTTGCCCCAGGCGCACACGTCGCCGCTGCCGGTGGCGATGATCCCGGCACCGCCGGGGTTGGCCACGCTGACGGCACCGGGTAGACCGCGGATGGTGCGGACCTCCGTCCCGTCCGGCTCTCCGAGAATCCGGGTGAGGTTGGTTCCCCAGGCCTGGATCTTGCCGTCGGAGCGGAGGGCCAGGGCGTTGAGCTGTCCGTAGGCGACCCCGATCACCTTCTCCACACGGGGGACAAGGGCCGGGGTGGGCTGCGCTCGGCTGCCTCCCTTCTCTCCTCCGGACGCGATGAACCCATCACCCCAGGCGACCACCGACCCGTCGGAACGGGTCGCCAGGAACGTCGAGCCCACGGCTTCCACGGACGTCACATCGTTGACGCCGGGGACCTTCTGCGGCCGGAGTACCTCCGGCGCTCCGGCCCCGACGCCGCCCAGGACTCCGAGATGGTCCACCCCGACCACCGAGACGGTCCCGTCCGGGTGGACCGCGGCGATCGCGTTGCGGGCGTCCGCCACCGAGATCACCTCCTCCCATCCCTCGATCGGACCGGGCGGGAGCGAGCCGCGGACGACGCTGCCCATCAGTACCGCCTGCCCCGGGGCCCGGGTCTCAGGGCTGGGTGAGGCCGAGGAGTCCGGGCACGGCGGCGCGGTCATGACCGCGCGATCGGCCGCGCTGCACCCGGTGACACCGGCGAGCGCCAACGAGAGCGCGACGGCCGAACGGACGGTCCTGAGGAGGTTCGCCATGACCGGATTCTGCGGTGGAGACGGACGGTTGTCCAGGGGCTTCATCCGCGCAGTACCGGGACGGCGCCGCGGTCACCCCGACGGTCCGGGGGTCTCCTGACCGGTCACCCCGGGGGCCGTCGTCCTCGGGGGTGCCGGTGTTCGCTCGTCGAACGCCGGCCGTCAGCCCGCCGGTTCGAGCAGGACGACCTCGCCTGACACTTCCTGTGCGGGTCCCGGCAGCGGTACCTGGTACGGGCGACGATCCTGGCCGGCGTACGGCTCGACGCGGTGGCCGCCGCCCCAGGCCCACAGTTCACCGTTCTGGTCGATCCCGAAGGACGAGGTGCTATCGGCGCCGATCCACCGCATCGGGGGTACACCCTGCACCTGGAGGGGCTCCGCGGTCGAGGTGTCCTCGGTGCTGCCGTCACCCAAGACCCCGGAGACGACCCGGCCCCAGGCCCAGACGCGCCCGGCGGTATCCCGGGCGAGCGCGTAGTCGCTCCCGGCGGCCACCTGCACGATGTCGGTCAGCCCGTCGACCTTGACGGCCCGCGGACTCTGGCCGCCCCGCGGCTCGACGCCCAGAAGTCCGTGGACGTTGTTACCCCACGCGCAGACCTCTCCGGTGCTGGTGGCGATGATCGCAGCCCCGCTAGAGTTGGCGACGCTGACGGCCCCGGGGACGTCCCGAATCGTGCGCACCAGCGGCCCGTCCTGCTCACCGATGACCTGGGTGAGATTGATGCCCCACCCCTGGAGTTTCCCGTCGGACCGCAGCGCGAGCGCGTTGAGTTGCCCGGAGGCCACCTCGATCACGTTCTCGACCTTGGGGACCAGGCTCGGGGTGGGCTGGTTCCGCTCGTCGCCGCGGCGGCCCCCGCTCGCGATGAACGAGTCGCCCCACGCGATGACGGATCCGTCGGAACGGGTCGCCAGGAACGCCCCGCCCACGGCGGCGACGGATGTCGCGTCCTGGATGCCGGGCACCGTGCGGGGCTGCTGGGTCCGCATGCCCCCGGCCACCGTGCCGGCCAGGAGACCCCGGTGATCCTCCCCGACCACCGAGACGGTTCCATCCGGGTGGACCGCGGCGAGGGCGGGGCCGGCATCGGCGACCGAGACGACCTCCTCCCATCCCGCGATCGGGCCGGGGGGGACCGTGCTCCCGGCGAGACCGCCGAGGAGTACCGCCTGTCCCGGGGCCCGCTTGTCAGGGGTGGGTGTCGCCGACGAGTCGGGGCACGGTGGCGCGGAAATGACCGCGCGGTCGGCCGCGCTGCACCCGGCGACACCGGCGAGCGCCAGCGAGAGCGCGACCGCCGACCGGACAGTCTTACGGAGATTCCCCATGACCGGATTCTGCGGTGGAGACGGACGGTTGTCCAGGGTCTGCATCCGTGCAGTACCGGGACGGCTCCGCGGTCACCCGGACGGGCCGGGGTCTCCTGACCGGTCACCCCGGGGGCCGTCGCCCTCGGGGGTGGGATAATCTGTCGCACACCGTCCCGAACCATCGCGGCGGGGTTCTCGCGCGCGTAGCTCAGCGGTTAGAGCTCTGGTCTTACACACCAGCGGTCGGGGGTTCGATTCCCTCCGCGCGCACTCATGAACACTCATCTGCTCCGGGCCCTGGGGACCGCGTTGGGGTTCGCCGCCGACGCCGCGATCGCGGACCCGGTCCGGTGGCATCCCGTGGCGGGCTTCGGACGGTGCGCCTCGGCACTGGAGCAGGTGCTCCACCCGGACACCGGCCGCGATGACACCAGGACGGGCACCTATGCCCGGGGGTTGGCCTACACGGTTGTGCTCGTGGGCGGGACCGCGACCGTCGTGGGAGCCGCCGAGGCTCTCGCCGCCGGCCGGCCGGTCGTGCGGGTGGGCGTCACGGCGATCACGGTGTGGTCCTGCCTCGGCGGTACCTCGCTGCTCCGGGTGGCCGAGCGGCACGCGGACCTGCTGGAGCGGGGCGATGTTCCCGCGAGCCGCTTGCTCCTGCCGTGGCTCTGCGGACGCGATCCGGACCTGCTCGACGCCGACGACCTGGCCCGGGCCGTCGTGGAGTCGGTCGCGGAGAACACCTCCGACGCCGCCGTGGCGACCATGTTCTGGGCGGCGGTGGCCGGCCCCGCGGGTGCCGCCGCGCACCGGGCCGCCAACACCCTCGACGCGATGGTCGGACACCGCTCGACCAGGTACCTGGACTTCGGTCGGTCCTCGGCGCGACTCGACGACGCCCTCGGCTGGCCGGCCGCGCGCCTGGCGGCCCTGCTCACCGCGGCACTCGCTCCTGTGGTCGGGGGCTCGCCGCGCGCCGTCCTGAGCACGTGGCGGCGGGACGCCCGGGCGCACCCGAGCCCGAATGCGGGGGTGATCGAATCAGCGTGCGCCGGAGCGCTCGGGGTCCGGCTGGGCGGCAGGACGCCGTACCCCCACGGTGTCGAGATGCGCCCGCATCTGGGTGGCGGGCGCGCGCCGCGGCCGGAAGACGTCCGCAGGGCGATCCGGCTCATGCGGGCCACCCAGGTGGCGGCCGCCGTCTGCGCTGTCGCGGCCCAAGCCGTTCTCGGTGCGGTCGTGACCGGTGCAGCCGCTGCGCGGCCGTGATCAGGTCCGGAGACGGTCCGCCCGACGGTGGGCGCGCCGGAGCTCGGCGTCGTCCCGGTGTCCGTAGCGGGCTCTGAGGGCGCGTTCGCGGGCATCGAGCGCCGCCTCGTCGGCGTTGACTGGGCCGTTGGGCGGGCCGTCGCCCGGGCCGTCGCCCGAGCCTCCGGGCGGCGGTGCCGTGGACGTCTCGTCCGCCTCGGCCGCCTCGGTTTCGCGACGACGCGCCCGGATCTCAGCCCAGGCGAAGTAGGCCAGGGCGAGAGGCGCCAGGACACCGAAGGCGAGCCACTGCAGCCCGTAGGACAGATACGGGCCGTTCTCGATTCCGGGGATGGGCACCGGGGTCAGTGATCCGGGCTGGTCCCCTGTGAGCTGGAGATACCCGTCGGGGATGAGTGTGTGGTCGAGGGCGTCGCCCAGGACCGCGGGGTCCAGGACGCGGACGGCAGGGAGCCCGTCGACGAGGACCGGCTCGACCTGACCGCTCTCCGCGGCCCTGAGTCGCGCGGTGATCTCGACGGGCCCACCCGGCGCGGCGGCGTAGTCGGGCACCGTGTTGTTCTCGCCGACGGGAACATAGCCACGGTTGATCAGGATCGCCGGCCCGTCAACCGGCTCGAACACCGTCAGCACCTGGTAGACCGGTTCGCCGTCGACCGCGCGCAGACGCAGCAGGGCCTCGGAGTCGGGTTGCCACCGACCGTCCAGCGTCACCAGCCGCCATTCGCGCTCCGCGAACGCCTCGGGGCCGTCGACCACCTGCCCGAACGGTGCCGGGGCGGCCTCGATGGACTCCGCCAGGCGGGCGTTGCGGGCGTCGAGATCCTCGCTCTTGCCCAGTTGCCACGGGGCCAGCAACGCGAAGCACGCCCAGGCGAACAGCGACACGGCGAGCAGACCGATCAGCCAGCCGGGACTCAGAAAGCGCCGCAGACTCCGCATGGCACCAGGGTATCCGCTGGGTCCGGACCCGCTACGCCAGGAGGGCACGCACCTCGGCCACCAACCCGGGGAGCGCCCCGGTGATCTGGAGACGGGTCCGGGTGAAGCCGTCGTCGTCCCCGTAGTAGGGGTCGGCTACGTCGTGACCGTCCGCCGCGGGGTCGAAACCCCGCAGGAGGCGGATGCGGTGATCCTCGACCCCGGCGTCGAGGAGGTGGTCGCGGTGGCCGCGGTCGAGTGCCACCACCAGGTCGGCGGTGTGGTCGGCCGGGGCCAGTTGCGCGGCCACGTGCGTGTCGTCGTACCCGTGGGACCGCAGTTCGGCCGCCGCCCGCGGGTCCATCGGGTCCCCCACGTGCCACCCGCCGGTGCCCACGCTCGAGACGGTGACCCTATCGCCCAACCCGGCCCCGGCGAACGCGTGGCGGGCCATGACCTCGGCCATGGGGGAGCGGCAGATGTTGCCGGTACAGACGAAGACCACGTGGACGGGCCGCTCACCAGGCATGGATGATCCCCTCCAGTTCGTTCGTGTCCGCCGGGGACCAGCGGGCATCGGCCCACTCCTCGGGGCTGCCGTAGCCCCAGCGCACTATCGCCGTGGGGATGCCGTAACGGGCGGCCCCGGCCACGTCGTGCTCGCGGTCGCCGATCATGAGGACGCTCTCGGTACCCCCGTCGGCCTCGGGGACCGGGTCCAACCCGACGGCGGCCAGCGAATGCGCGATCACGTCGGCCTTCGCCGACCGGCCGACACGCAGGTCCGCCCCGCCGATGAACTCGAAGGGGTCGTCGAGTCCGAAGTGCTCCAGGATCCGCCGCGCGGCCCGCTGGTCCTTGCTCGTCGCCACGGCCATCCGGAAGCCCTGGCCGGCCAGGCTGCTCAGCAACTCGTCCATTCCCTCGTAGACGGCGTTCTCGAGCCACCCCACCTCGCCGTAGCGCTCGCGGTACGCGCCCATCGCCCGCTGCAGATCCGCGCCCTCGAGTCCCAGCGAGGCGAGGGTGTCGGGCATCGGCGGGCCCGCGATGGACCGGATGTCACGGGAGTCGTCCCACCGGGCGCCGACGGTGTCGAGCGCGTGACGGAGGGATTTGGCGATACCGTCCAGGGAGTCGGTGATGGTTCCGTCGAGATCGACGAGCAGGACAGGGCGATCGGGCATGTGGTCATCCTCCCAGACCCGGGTCGCCACGCGTCCCGCCCCGTCGCCGCCGCCGGCCCGCCGCCTAGGCTGCCGTGCATGAGCGCCGCGCCCGGAACCCCGACCGGACCCGAGCACGGACGTGGACCCGTACCGCAGCCCGGCCCCCAGCCCCGCCATCTGCCGGAGGGCCCGTCCTGGGAGGCGCTGCGTCACCACGGCGATGCCGAACTGGTCCCGGGGGGCGTCGATTTCGCCGTCAACGTGCGAGGAAACGGCCCGCCAGCGTGGCTGCGGGACCGGCTGGCCGACCGACTCGGCGACCTGGGCGGGTACCCCACACCCGACGACGTGGAGGCGGCCGTCGCCTCGGTCGCCGCCCGTCACGGGGTGGGTCGTGAGGCCGTCCTGTTGTTGGGTGGCGCCTCGGAGGGGTTCCATCTGCTCGCCGACCACGCCGCCCGCAGGGGCCTGCGCGCCGCGGTGGTCCACCCGTCGTTCACCGAGCCCGAGGTCGAGCTCCGGCGGGCCGGCGTGCAGGTCCACAGGGTGATCCTGTCGCCGCCGTACGGCCTCGACCCGGCTCTCGTGCCCGAGGAGGCCGACCTCGTCGTCGTCGGCAATCCCACCAACCCCACCTCGGTCCTCCACGCCAGCGCGACCGTCGCGGCGCTGTGCCGCCCGGGCCGGGTGACCGTGGTGGACGAGGCGTTCTGCGACATGGTGTCCGACGAGGCCGGGCACACCCTGGCCGGCGCCCGCCTCCCCGGGCTGGTGGTGCTGCGGTCGCTGACCAAGACGTGGGCGCTCGCCGGGCTGCGCATTGGTTACGCCGTGGGCGACCTGGGGGTGCTGGCCGACCTCGCCGCGGACCGGCCCCACTGGCCCCTCGGAACGCTGCAGCTCGAGGCGATCCGGGCGTGCCTGGGTCCGGAGGCGGAGGGCGAGCTGGAGGCCGCGCGCGGGCAGGTGATGGCCGAACGTCGGGCGATGGTGGCCGCTCTCGAGTCCGCAGGGATCAGGGTCGTGGTGCCCCCCGAGGCCCCGTTCGTCCTGGTACGCACCCCGGCCCGCGCGGATCCCGCCGCGTTCCGCGCGGGCCTGGCGCGCCGGGGGATCGCGACCCGCCGCGGTGACACGTTCCCCGGACTCGACGCCACCCACCTGCGCCTGGCCGTCCGCGACGGCAGGATGGTGGACGCACTCGTCCGCGCCTGGCGGGCGGAGCGGGAAGGGGATCGACGATGACCACCGGTGGGCCCACCCTGGCCGACGTGATCGACCTGCTGGAGCACGCGTACCCACCCCGGTTGGCCGAGTCCTGGGACCGTGTCGGGCTGGTCGCGGGCGACCCCGCCGCGCAGGTCGGGACGGTCGTGGTGGCCGTCGACGCCACCGACGAGGTGGTCGACCACGCGCTCGCCGTGGGCGCCGATCTGCTCCTGGTCCATCACCCGCCCCTGCTGCGTGGGGTGCACTCGGTCGCCGCCGACACCCCCAAGGGTCGGCTGCTGCACCGCCTGGTCGTGGGTGGCTGTGCCCTGTACGCCGCGCACACCAACGCCGACTCCGCGCGGCCCGGCGTCAACGACGCCCTGGCGGAGACGCTGGGGCTGGATCCCGGGCGACCGCTGGTCCCGACCGGTGACGGGACCGTCGACAGGTGGGTGGTGACGGTGCCCGACGACGACGTCGAGGACCTCCTTCACGCCGTCTTCGCCGCCGGCGCCGGCCGGATGAGCGGGTACACCGAGTGTTCGTTCTCCGTGCGGGGCACCGGTCGCTTCCGGCCCGGCGACGGGACCACCCCCGCCAGGGGTCAGGTGGGCGAACCGGAACAGGTCTCCGAGACGCGGGTGGAGTTCGTGGCGCCCCCCGAACTGCGGGCCGAGGTGCGCCGTGCGGTGACGGCCGCACACCCGTACGAGGTACCCGCGATGGACGTGCTTGTCAACCACGCCGGACCCGGCCCGGGCCCGGAGGACACGGGCCTCGGCCGCGTCTGCGACCTGCCCGCGCCCATGACACTCGCCGGGTTCACCGCGCTCGTCGGCGCCAGACTGCCCCGGACCGTGTGGGGGGTCCGGGCCGCCGGTGATCCGGACACTGAGATCAGGAGGGTCGCGCTGTGCGGCGGCTCCGGCGACTCGCTGCTGGGGGCGGCCCGCGCGGCCGGGGCGGACGTGTACCTCACCGGAGACCTGCGTCACCACGTCGTCGACGAGCACCTGCGGGAAGGCGGCCCGGCGCTGGTGGACGCGGCGCACTGGGCACTCGAGTACCCGTGGTGTGCGCAGGCCGCGGCGTTGCTCGAGGAGGGGGTCGGGGTCGCGGCGACCGTCTGCGACCTGCGCACCGACCCCTGGACGGCGGCGTCGGGGACGGCGGGCGACGGGCGGTAGTCTTGGCCCTCATGAAGGCCGATCCCACCCTCCAGCGTCGACTCGTCGACCTCGCCGAGCTCGACCTGCGCCTGGGCTCCCTCGACCACCGTCGGCGCTCCCTCCCGGAGCAGGCCACCGTGGACACGTTGGAGGCCGAGCGCCGGGCTGCCGTGGAGTCCGCCGCGCGGGCTCGGATACACGTGGAGGACCTGGATCGCGCGATCGCCAAGCTGAGCTCGGACCTCGACGCCGTGCGGAGGCGTCGCGAGAGCGACTCCGCGGCGTTGGCCGCCGGCGGCCTGTCCGACAGGCAGGCCACCGAGCTCGAGTACGAGCTGGCATCGCTCCACCGTCGTCAGGAGAACCTGGAGGCCGAACTCTCCGAGCTGACCGAGCGCCACGAGGCGGTGGACGCCGACGTCCGCCACTCCGGCGCGATCATCACCGACCTGGACGCCCGCCTCGGAATGGCCACCACCGTCCGCGACACGGCACTCGCCCACCTCGAGGACTCCGTCACCGCCACGACCGCCGAGCGGGCCCGCCAGGCGGAGGACCTCCCCGCGGACCTACTCGACCTCTATACCCGTAGTGCACAGCAGGCCGGCGTGGGTGCGGCGATCCTCAACGGCGGCCGGTGCTCGGCCTGCGCGATCGATCTCGACCGCACCACCGTGTCGGCGTTCCGTACGGCACCCGCCGACGACGTCCTGACCTGCCCGGAGTGCGGCGTGATCGTCGTCCGCACTGCCAACTCGTGAGCGGGGGTCCCGGCTGGACGGGCGCGGCCGGGAGACCCACCCGGATCGTGCTGGCCCGTCACGGTCAGACCCCGCTCTCGGTGGACCGCCGGTACTCCGGACAGGGTGACCCCGACCTCACAGAGCTGGGCGTGCTCCAGGCCGAGCGCACCGCAGAGCGGTTGGCCCGCCTCCCCGGGCTCTCGGCGGTCGTCTCCTCCCCGCTGCGCCGGTGCCTGGGGACCGCCGAGCGGGCCGCCGAGGCGACGGGAGTCCCGCTGGTTGTCGAGGACGACCTCATCGAGACGGATTTCGGACTCTGGGAGGGTCTGACCTTCTCCGAGGCCGCGGAGCAGGACCCCGCTCTGCACTCACGCTGGATGTCTGACACCGCCGTGCCGCCCCCCGGGGGCGAGAGCTTCGCCGTGGTCCGCGCCCGGGTCGAGCGGGGACTGCGCCGGATCGTCTCCGAAAACCCGGGCGGCGTGGTGGCCGTGGTCAGTCACGTCACGCCCATCAAGCTCGCGATCAGGGCGGCCCTCGACGCCGGCGACGAGCTGCTCTTCCGGCTCCACCTGGACCTGGCCTCGGTGTCCGACGTGCGGTTCTATCCCGACGGTCCCACGTCGGTGCACCTGGTCAACGACACCTCGCACCTCGACTAGACTCGCCAGGGCGAACGAGTCGGCCGGACGGCCGCGGGCAGGGGAACCGGCGCCACCAGGTGGCAGGCCCCGGTCCGAGGAAAGTCCGGACTCCACAGAGCAGGGTGGTTGTTAACAGCAACCCGGGGTGACCCGCGGGACAGTGCCACAGAAAACAGACCGCCGCGCCCGCGAGCGCGGTAAGGGTGAAACGGTGCGGTAAGAGCGCACCAGCGCCCCGGGTGACCGGGGCGGCTAGGTAAACCCCACCCGGAGCAAGGTCGAAGGCCGCACCGCCCGCGGTGCGGCTGCGCGGATGGAGTGCAGAGATGCACGAGAGGGCTGCTCGCCCGAGTCCGCGGGTGGACCGCTCGAGGTACCCGGCGACGGTGTGCCCAGATGGATGGTCGTCGCCTCTCCGTCCGCGGAGGGGCACAGGATCCGGCTTACAGGCCGGCTCGTTCGCCTCGATCTTGACGTGTGCGCGCCTCGCTGGGCTTGCGCGGCGTCTCGGGTCCATTCCGCACGCGCATCGCCGGAATCCCCGGGCGAATCCGCCGCGCGAGCCGAAGTGGGCGCGCAAGTCGGTGAGACGGAGCCAGCCGGGTCGCAACCCCGGGTAGAGTCGGACGGGTCGGCAGATCACCGGACGATCCCAGGAGGCCCGTCATGTCGGAAGAACAGTGGTACTACGACATCGGCACGGGCCAGGCGTTGCAGGGCAAGGTGACCAACTGGGACAACCGCATGGGCCCTTACGCCACCCGCGGCGAGGCCGAGGCCGCGCTGGACAAGGCGAAGGCCCGCAACGAGGCGTGGGACGCAGAGGACGAGAAGGACTGAGAAGGGCGGCGCTACGTGCCGGTGCCCTTCTTCTTCTTCTTCTTCTTCTTGTTCGTCGTCTTCCTCCGCCGCGCCGCGCGCCGGGATTCCGACAGCTCTCGGTAGGCGGCGGTGACGGTGGCCGCATCGCTCTCGAACCCGGCCAGCGCGCGCTCGGAGAAGCCGCGCTCGTGCTCGAAGAGCACGCCGAAACCGAAGGTCGGCTCGCCCGCGGACTCCGCCCGCCTGGCGATCCGCCGGATCCACATCCGGGCGGTCACGCTGTCCTGGACGTCGCCGAGCACGGTGTGCAGTCGCTGGCACGCGGTGCGCAGCGGCGCGACGGTCAGTCCGTCCGACTCCCGGAGGGCGCCGACGTTGCGCCGCAGTGCCTTGGCGCGCTTACGGACCACGTGGGTCAGTTCCTCGCGTTGGGCCAGGGTCAGCTCGAGCGAGTCGAGGTCGCGCTCGGTGCGGGTGCGGGCCTTGGTGAACTTGGCGAACTGTCGGTCGACTCCTCGCAGGACCATGTCCTGGGCCTCGCGCCTGCGCTTCTTCGAGGTCGGCGCGGTGTCCCCGGAACGGGGCCCCGATCCGGAGCCCGAGTCGGTGCCGGAGCGGCCACCCGAGCCGGTGCCGGCGACGTCGACGAGCAGGTGCAGCCGGTCGAGCAGGGCGAGGTAGCGGTCGGACCCCAACGCCTCCGTCACCCGCGCGCCGGCACGTCGCTCCTCGGAAGCGAGCTCGTCGCTCAGTCGCTGCCTGGTCAGCGGGCTCACGACGTCGTCCGGGTACTCGGCGGCCAGCCCTCCGAGCCGCTGGTCGACCACCTGGATGTCGCGGACCTTACCCAGGACCGCGGCGAGAACCTTGAGCTCGTCGAGCAGGTCGGCCAGGTCGATCTCCGTGCCCTCGGTCTCCGCCTCGAGCTCCTCGGCGAACGAGCTGATGGTGCTGCGCAGGCCACGGACCGCCACGCGCATCTGGTGAACGCCCACCATGGTGACGCGCCGGGCGGCGGGATCGTGGTCGAGTACCTTGTCGAGGTCCTCCCGCAGGGCGTCCCTCACCGCGGAGACGCCCGCGTCGTCCGGCGAGGGGAGGGGGCCGAGGGCGCGGGCGAGTTTGGACGACGACGACGAGGTCGTGGCCCCGGCGGAGGTGCACGCGGTGGCGACGGTGTCGAGATGGCCCCTCGCTCCGGGCCGGGACGGATCGACCAGTTCCACCTCCCATTCCCGCCAGTCCCCGTCCGCGTTCCCGGTGGCGAACGACTGCGTCGAGACGCGGTCGTCGCAGAACTCCACGACGGCGGCTCCGTCGGGATCGCGCAGGAGCATCACATGTCTCCTGTTGTCCACGCGGGCCACGGGCGCGAGCGGTCGGCGGCGGACCAGCCCTGCCACCGCGGCCACGAGTTCGGCCGGAACGTCGTCGCCGTGGTCGAGCGGGAGCCGCAGCTCCACCCGTCCGGCCTCGGAGGGGAGCTTGAGGTGCCAGCCGGAATCGTCGCCGCCGGTACGGCGTCTGAGGGTGACCTTGTGGCGGGTGAGGCTGAGGTCGGCGGTGTCGTAGTACGTGGCCGAGAGTTCGTGCACGACGGGGTCGTCCGCGAGCAGGGGGGCGAAGGCGTCCGCGGCGGGGATCGGGGTGTCGGGGTCGACCTCGAACTTGCTCTCGATCTCCACCGTCTCGCTGATCGTCATGGACTGGTTGTATCAGGCCCGGGTGAACATCGGGTCCGGTGCGTCGCGACCGGGCCGCCACCCACCATTTGTCGACGTCCCGTGCCGGCTCGGACTTACTTGCGGGTAAGATCGCAGTGGTTCCGATCACATGCTCGCCGTGGGGAGAAGAAGTGGATCAGACGACACGAGTCGACGTCCTCGTCGTGGGGGCCGGATTCTCCGGACTCGGGGCGGCCATCAGACTCACCGAGGAGGGGGTAGACGACCTCATCGTGGTCGAGCGGGGCCAGGACGTGGGTGGCACCTGGCGCGACAACTCCTATCCGGGGGCGGCGTGCGATGTGCCATCCCACCTGTACTCGTATTCCTTCGCCCTCAACCCGGAGTGGTCGCGGGCGTTCTCCCCCCAGGGCGAGATCTACGACTACATCCGTCGCGTCACGCACGACCACGGGGTCCGGGACAAGATCAGGTTCGGCGTCGACGTCACCTCGGCGCAGTACGACGAGAACCGCGGCCGGTGGACGGTGAGCACCACGGCGGGGGAGTACGACGCGCGAGTGCTGGTCCTGGGCGTCGGTGCGCTGTGCGAGCCCAAGCTCCCGGAGATCGACGGTATCGACGACTTCGCGGGCCCCGTCTTCCACACTGCCCGCTGGGACCACTCGGTCCCCCTGGCGGGTCGGCGCGTCGCGGTGATCGGCACCGGAGCCTCCGCGATCCAGGTGGTGCCGTCCATCGCCCCGGCCGTCGAGCACCTGGACGTCTACCAACGCACCGCGCCCTGGGTGCTGCCCCGCATCGACCGGAAGTACCCGGGGTTCGAGCGCGCCCTCTACCGCAGGGTCCCCGGTCTGCAGCGCGCGGTCCGGGGCCTGCAGTACGCGAGCCGTGAGCTCCAGGTCGTGGGACTGACCCGGACCCGGGCCGCACTCGCCCCGATCAAGGCGCTCGGGCGCGCGCACCTCGCGATGTCGGTGCGCGACCCCGAGCTGCGGGCCGCTCTGACCCCGCACTTCGAGATCGGGTGCAAGCGGATCCTGCTGTCCAACACCTGGTACCGGGCGCTCGGTCGCCGGAACGTCGACGTGGTGACCACGCCCATCAGCCGGGTGACAGAGACCGGGATCGTCACCTCCGACGGCGCGGAGCACCCGGCGGACGTGCTGGTGGTGGCCACCGGGTTCCACGTCACGGACTCGCCGTTCTTCGAGCGCGTCCGCGACTCGGCGGGACGAACCCTCGCGGACACCTGGGCGAGCGAGGGGATGGAGGCCTATAAGGGCACCACCGTCGCCGGATACCCCAACATGTTCGTCCTCATGGGTCCCGCGACGGGCCTCGGTCACTCGTCGATCATCTACATGATCGAGTCCCAACTGAACTACCTCGTGGACGCGATCCGCGCCATGCGCGACCGCGGCCTGCAGACGGTCGACGTCCGAGCGGCGGTCCAGAACGCGTACAACCGTGAGCTGCGCGAGAACACCGGCAAGACGGTCTGGCTGACCGGCTGCAAGAGCTGGTACCTGGACGCCAAGGGCAACGCCCCGGCCGTGTGGCCCGATTTCACCTTCACCTTCCGCAACCAGACGAGGGAGTTCGATGTGAGCGCCTACCGCCGGACCGAGGTCGACCGAACCGCCGCCGTGCCCACCGGGCAGGAGGCGCTCCGGTGAGCGCGCCGATCACCAGGGTGCTCGGCGCCCTGGGTGGCCTGACCTCCCGCCGTCCCCGCTGGCAGATGGACGGCAAGGTCGTCGTCATCACCGGGGCCGGCTCCGGCATCGGCCGTGAGCTCGCGCGGGAGGCGGCGCGGCGGGGGGCCCGGCTGGCCCTGAGCGACGTGGACGTCGACGGACTGGCCGAGACGGTGAGGCTGATCGGAGCGGAATCGTCGGTGGAGGTGCACTCCGACCGGCTCGACGTCACCGAGCAGGCCGCCGTCGCCGAGTACGCGGGCCGCGTGGTCGAGCAGTTCGGCGTGGTCCACCTCGTCGTCAACAACGCCGGGATCGCGTTCACCGGGTCGGTCGCGCAGTCCGGGTACAAGGACATCGCCCGCGTGATGGACGTGGACTACTGGGGGGTCGTCCACGGCACCAAGGAGTTCCTGCCGCACCTCATCGCCTCCGGGGACGGACACATCGTCAACATCTCCAGCATCTTCGCGATCCTCTCGGTGCCCACACAGAACGCCTACAACGCGGCCAAGGCGGCGGTGCAGCAGTTCACCGAATCGCTGCGGATGGAGATGCTCGCCGGTGGCCAGCCCGTGGACGTCACCTGTGTCCACCCCGGTGGCATAAAGACCGCGGTCGCCAGGAGCGCCGGCGCGGCCGAGGGTCTGGACAGCGCGACCTTCGCCGCGATCTTCGACTCCAAGTTCGCACGGACGGAGGCGACGACAGCCGCGCGGGTGATCCTCGACGCGGTCGAGCGGCGCCGAGCCCGTGTGTTGGTGGGCCCCGACGCGTACGTGATCGACGCGATGGTCCGACTCTTCCCGTCGGGGTAC
This sequence comes from Dietzia sp. JS16-p6b, assembly GCF_003052165.1. NCBI lineage: Bacteria > Bacillati > Actinomycetota > Actinomycetes > Mycobacteriales > Dietziaceae > Dietzia > Dietzia sp. JS16-p6b. The sequence goes on from NZ_CP024869.1 coordinate 1,349,365, forward strand.
CAGAAGGCCACGGTCGCCGCCTCGCGCCGTTTCGGGGTCGTCTGATCCCCGAAAGCCCTCGCCGAGCCGGGCGTGGGGCTCAGGGCCGGAAGCGGTCGGTCGCCTCGAGCAGGTGATGGGTGGTGCCGGGCTCGGCCATCGCGTGCCCGGCGTCGGGGACGATGTGCAACTCGGATCCCGGCCAGGCCGCATGCAGTTCCCAGGCGTTGGCGACCGGGCAGACCACGTCGTAGCGGCCGTGGACGATCACGGCCGGCAGATGCGCGACCCGGTCCATCCGGTCCAGGATGGCCCGCCCGCCGAGGAACGCATCGTTGACGAAGTAGTGGTTCTCGATGCGGGCGAAGGCCAGGGCGAACCGGTCCGCCTCGTCGCCGTCCGCGGCGGGAGGCCGGGGGAGCAGGGTGGAGGTGGTGGTCTCCCACGTCGTCCACGCGTGCGCGGCGGCGATCTCGATTGCCGGATCACCGCAGTGTAGGAGGCGGTGGTAGGCGGCCACGTGGTCGAAGCCGTCCCGATGGACCGTCTCGGCGCCCTCGGCGGCGACGAGTGGCGCCAGGTAGCCCTCCCAGGCGTCGGGGAACAGGTGGGCGGCGCCGCCTCGGTAGAACCAGTCGATCTCCGACGGTCGGCACAGGAAGATCCCGCGGAGCACCAGGCCGCGGACGCGATCGGGATGCTGCTGGGCGTAGGCCAGCGCCAGCGTCGTCCCCCACGATCCCCCGAACACCAGCCAGCGGTCGATCCCCAGCGCCTCACGCAGGCGTTCGAGGTCGGCCGTGAGATGCCACGTGGTGTTGACGGCGAGGTCCGCCCCGTCCGCGACGTGCGGAGTGCTCCGTCCGCAGCCCCGCTGGTCCACCAGGATGATCCGGTAGGACTCCGGGTCGAACATCCGGCGATGCTCCGGTGTGGTCCCGCCTCCGGGGCCGCCGTGGACGAACAGCACCGGGGCGCCGTCGGGATTGCCCGAGCACTCCCAGTACAGGCCCTGACCGTCGCCCACGTCGAGCATGCCGGTCTCGTACGGCGCGATACGCGGGTACGGGGTGCGGAGCGTGGTCTGTGGGGTCATCGGGGCTGACCGCGCCGTCAGAAGGAGTGCTCGGGTCCGGGGAACGCGCGGGCGCGGACCTCCTCGCCGTACTCCCGGGCGGCGTCGCGCAGCGTGTCGGCGAGCTGCGCGTAACGCTTGACGAATTTCGCCGTCCGCCCGGTGCCGTGTCCGGCCATGTCCTGCCACACCAGCACCTGGGCGTCGCAGCCGTTCCCGGCGCCGATGCCGACCGTGGCGATGTCCAACTCGGTGGTGACCTCCCTGGCGAGGTCGGCGGGGACCATCTCCATGACGACGGAGAAGGCTCCTGCCTCCTGCACGGCGCGGGCGTCGGCCCGCAGTGCGCCAGCGGCGTCCCCGCGTCCCTGGACTCGGAAGCCGCCGAGGCCGTTGACCGACTGGGGGGTGAAGCCGATGTGGGCCATCACGGGGATCCCGGCGTCCACGATCGCCCGGATCTGCGGGGCCATCCGGACGCCGCCCTCCAGTTTGACGGCCTGGGCGCCGCCCTCCTTCATCATCCGCGTGGCGGCGGACACCGCCTGAGCCGGGGAGGTCTCGTAGCTGCCGAACACGAGATCGGCCACGACGAGCGCCTTCGGGGCTCCCCGGGTGACCGCGCGGACCAGAGGGATCATCTCGTCCTCGGTCACGGGGACCGTGGTGTCGTACCCGTAGACCACGTTGGCCGCCGAATCCCCGACCAGCAGGACCGGGATCCCGGCCTCCTGGAACAGACGCGCGGAGACGTAGTCGTAGGCGGTGAGCATGGGCCAGGGTTCCCCCGCGGTCTTCATTTCGGCGAGGTGGTGGATCCTGGTCACCCGCGTCAGCCCCCGGGGTCCCGCGTCCGGTGCACCACCGGAGCCGTAGACCGGGGTGTCTGGGTTGTCGCTCATGGCGGTGTGGCCTTCCTACAGTGACCTCGAGGCCGGCAGGAGGGCCGGTCCCCGGGTGGACAGGGGGCGGTGACGGTCGTCGCCGTCGCCGATGAGTCTGCCACGACCCCGGGGGCGTGGGTCCCTGGGCCGGGGCCGCACGGCGCGGGGAGGGGTCGGTGGGCGTGTCGGGGGCCCGATGTCACACGCCCGTAACACGACAGGCACTAGGTTGGACCCCATGAACCGCCAGCAGGAGTACGTTCTCAGGACCTTGGAAGAGCGCGACATCCGGTTCGTCCGGCTCTGGTTCACCGACGTTCTCGGAACCTTGAAGTCAGTGGCCGTGGCACCCGCAGAACTCGAGGGGGCGTTCGGGGAGGGGATCGGCTTCGACGGCTCCGCCATCGAGGGGTTCTCGCGGGTCTCGGAGGCGGACACCATCGCCAAGCCGGATCCGTCGACGTTCCAGGTCCTGCCGTGGGCGCATGCCGACGGCGCCCAGCACTCGGCGCGCATCTTCTGCGACGTCTTCAACCCCGACGGCAGCCCCAGTTGGGCGGATCCGCGCCACGTCCTGCGCCGGCAGCTCAACAAGGCGGCCGATCTCGGCTTCTCCTGCTACGTGCATCCCGAGATCGAGTTCTTCCTGTTCAAGAGTCTTGACACCAACGGGGCCGAGCCCGTCCCCTCGGACAACGGCGGCTACTTCGACCAGGCGGTGCACGATTCGGCTCCGCACTTCCGGCGGCACGCGATCGAGGCGCTGGAGGCGATGGGCATCTCCGTGGAGTTCTCCCATCACGAGGGTGCGCCGGGGCAGCAGGAGATCGACCTGCGGTATGCGGACGCGCTGAGCATGGCGGACAACATCATGACCTTCCGCTACATCGTCAAGGAGGTGGCCATGAACAACGGGGTGTGGGCGTCGTTCATGCCCAAGCCCCTCCGTGACCACCCGGGGTCGGCCATGCACACCCACATGAGCCTGTTCGAGGGTGACTCCAACGCGTTCCACGACGCGGACGACGAGTACCAGCTGTCCACCACCGCGAAGTCGTTCGTCGCCGGGATCCTGCGTCACGCCCCGGAGTTCTCGGCCGTCACCAACCAGTGGGTCAACTCGTACAAGCGGCTCATCGGCGGCGGCGAGGCCCCCACCGCCGCCACCTGGGGTCGTGCCAACCGCTCGGCGCTCGTGCGCGTTCCGATGTACACGCCCAACAAGGCGTCCTCCCGTCGGATCGAGGTCCGCAGCCCGGACTCGGCGTGCAACCCGTACCTCGCGTACGCCGTGATGATCGCCGCCGGGATCAAGGGCGTCCAGGACGGATACGAGCTGCCCCCGGAATCCGAGGACGACGTGTGGACCATGAGCCGGCGTGAACGACGGGCGATGGGGTACACCGACCTCCCGGGGAGCCTCGAGCAGGCCCTCGACGCGATGGAGGAGTCCGAGCTCGTCGCCGAGGCACTCGGTGAGCACGTGTTCGAGTTCTTCCTGCGCAACAAGCGTCGGGAATGGCGGGAGTACCGCAACGAGGTGACCCCGTACGAGCTCCGTAGCTACCTCGCGCTGTGAGATCACCCAGCGCGCTGATCGGACGGTCCCGGTGAGTATGGACTCCTCGCGGTCCAGGGTGCCCAGCCCGGGCAGGCTGGGACTGCTCGATGCGCGCGCCGGGGACTGGTTGCACTACCTGGGGTGGACCGACGAGGACGCCACACCGCTGATGTGGGCGCTCTCGCGCGCACCCGACCCGGATCTCGCCCTGGGGACGCTGGTGCGGCTGCGGGAGGCACTGGCGGCCGAATCGTCGGGCGGGGGACCGGCTCCGGGCGGTGGCGACGACACCGGCGTAGCGGGGTTGGACTCGGCGCTGCGGTCCGACCTCCCGTTGCGGGGACGCCTGCTGGGACTGCTCGGCGCGTCCAGCGCACTGGGGGACCATCTGGTCGCGCAGCCCACCCGCTGGGCACTGCTCCGTTCGCCACTGCCGTCCCGGGAGGACGTCCTGGCGGACATGCTGGGAGCGGTCGACGCCGTCCCCGAGGAGCCCGTCGACGGCGCCCCGACGCCGTCACAGTCCGTGGACCTCCGCAGTGTCGGTACCTACCGGGCCGGGGTCACCGGTGGCGCGGCCGTGAACGTGCTCCGGTCGGCCTACCGGGACCACGTGGCGCTGCTGGCCGCCCACGACGTGGCGTCCACGGTCGAGGACGAGCCGGTGTTGCCGTTCGCCGAGGTGGGCCGCCGTCTGGCCGATCTCGCGGACTCGGCGTTGACCGCCGCGCTCGCCGTGGCCGTCGCCACGGTGTACCCGGACTCGCCCATGCCCGGTCGGCTCGGGGTGGTGGCCATGGGAAAGGGAGGGGCCCGCGAGCTCAACTACATCTCCGACGTCGACATCATCTTCGTCTCCGAACCAGCGGACGCCAAGACCGGGCGAGTGGCCGGGGAGATGATGCGCATCGGATCCATGGCCTTCTTCGAGGTGGACGCCGCCCTGCGACCGGAGGGCAAGTCCGGCGAACTGGTGCGGACCCTGGAGTCCCACGCGGCCTACTACAGGCGGTGGGCCAAGACGTGGGAGTTCCAGGCGCTGCTCAAGGCCCGCCCGATGACCGGCGACCTGGCCCTGGCCACCGAGTACTACGAGACCGTGCACCCGCTGGTGTGGACGGCCTCCGAACGGGACGATTTCGTCCAGGACGTCCAGGCCATGCGTCGACGCGTCGAGGAGAACGTCCCCGAGGCGCTCCGCGAACGCGAACTCAAGCTCGGCCGGGGAGGCCTGCGGGACGTCGAGTTCGCCGTCCAGCTCCTCCAACTGGTGCACGGTCGAACCGACGAGGAACTCCGGGTCACCAGCACGGTGGACGCGCTCGGCGCGCTCCGGGCGGGCGGGTACATCGCCCGCGAGGACGGCTCCAACCTCGTGGCCGCCTACGAGTTCCTGCGTCTGCTCGAACACCGGCTCCAGCTCCAGCGCTACAAGCGCACCCACCTGCTCCCCGAGGACGGCGACCGGGAGGCCTACCGCTGGCTCGCCAGGGCCGCCCACATCCGGCCGAGCAGCAGGCACGATGCCTCGGAGGTGTTGCTCGAGCAGCTGCGCCAGGTCCGGAGCCGGGTGCGCAGACTGCACTCCAAACTGTTCTACCGCCCTCTGCTGGACTCGATCGCCGCCTACGACGCGGAAGCACTGTCCCTGAGCTCCGAGGCGATGGAGCGGCAGCTGGCGGCACTCGGGTTCGGCGCACCCCGTCACGCGCTCGGACACCTCCGGGCCCTCGCCGGTCAGAACAACCGGCGTGGCCGGATCCAGGCGCTGCTGCTGCCCGCGTTCATGGAATGGCTCGCCGACACCCCGGACCCGGACGCCGGGCTCCTGGCCTACCGGAAACTGTGCGAAGAGCACCAGAACATCACCTGGTTCCTGCGCGTGCTGCGGGACGACAGCATCGTGGCGCGCCGGTTGGTGACGGTGCTGGGCACCTCGGTCTTCGTCTCCGAGCTCCTGCTGCGGAACCCCGAGGTCATCCCCGACCTGACCGACGGGGCCGAGGGGCCTGTGCTCGTGGCGTCCAAGGTCTCCGACATCGCCTCCGCGCTGTCCGCCTCGGCGTCCCGCCACCGCACCCCCGAGAAGGTCATCGCCGCGGCGAGGTCGCTGCGCCGAGCGGAGCTGGCCCGGATCGGGGCCGCCGACGTGCTGGGGTTGATCTCCGTGCCGGAGGTGGGCAAGCGTCTGTCCGCGGTGTGGCGGGCGGTGCTCGAGGCGTCCCTGGCGTCGGTGATCAGGGACCTGTCCCCGGAGGGGCAGGCGCCGCCGGCCCGGCTCGCGTACATCGGGATGGGACGTCTCGGCGGGGACGAGCTGTCCTACGGGTCCGACGCGGACGTGATGATCGTGTGCGACCCGGTGGAGGGCGTCGCGGAGGACGAGGCCGTCCGGTGGGCGGTCCAGGTGGCCGAGCAGGTGGGACGGTTGCTCTCGTCGCCGTCGTCGGATCCCCCACTCGACCTCGACGCCGACCTGCGCCCGGAGGGCCGCAACGGGCCACTGGTCCGGACCCTCGCGTCCTATCGCGCCTACTACTCCAAGTGGGCGGAGACGTGGGAACTGCAGGCCCTGCTCAGGGCGGCGTTCGCGGCCGGGGACCGCGACCTGGGTCTTGACTTCCTGCACATGATCGACGAGTTCCGCTATCCGGCGGACGGGGTGCCGCCGAAGGTGGTGCAGGAGATCCGGCGGATGAAGGCGCGGATCGACACCGAGCGATTGCCTCGGGGCGCCGACCCGGCCACCCACACCAAGCTGGGACGCGGTGGACTGGCGGACGTCGAGTGGTCCGCCCAGCTACTGACCATGCAGCACGCTGCTCGGGTGCCCGGCCTGCACACCACCTCGACCCTGGAGGCGCTGGAGGCCGCCGCCGCCGCGGAGCTGATCTCGGAGAGCGAGCGCGACGCCCTGGTCCAGTCGTGGCTCATGGCCGCCCGTGCCCGTAACGCACTGGTGCTGGCGCGCGGCAAGGCGGTGGACCAACTCCCCGGTCAGGGCAAGGTCCTCGCCGCCGTCGCCAGCATCTGCTCGGAGTCGTCCGACGGCGCGGAGTTCCTCAACCAGTACCGCCGGGTCACCCGCCACGGTCGCAAGGCGGTGGACCGCGTCTTCTGGGGTGAGAACTGAGTCGTCCGAGGGATCGAACCAGGGTTGTCACCGATGCGCCGGCCGGTGACGCGCCGATACCCTGGGGCCATGGCTGTGAAGATGAACCTCACCCTCACCCTCGACGGGGTCACCTACGGCGAGCTGTACGAGTTCGTCGACGCGGTCCGGGCGGCCGGGGTCCCCGCTGACGAGCGCGTGCGCTGTCTGGGGTCCGACGACATGGGCGACCGCTTCGAGGTGGAGCTCGGCCCGGATGTGCGTCGGTCGGGGGCGGCCCGCGCGGCCTCGGGCGCGCTCGTCGGCGGGCCTGTCGCGCCCGATCCCGGGCCGTCGTCCTCGCCGTCGATCGCGTCGGTGGCGGAGACCGTCCGATCGATGGTCCGCAACGGTGACGACCTCGACCGGGTGATCGCGGCACTGGGGGACCTGCGCAAGTTCCTGCGGTGACGCGGCCCCGCCCGGTCGCCCGCGCGACGGCCGTGCTGGCCGGGCTCGTGGCCGTGGCGGGGATCGCTCTGCATCACTCGACCTCCGAGATCCCCGCGGTCCTGGTTCTCGCGACGTTCGCCCTGTGGGCGTGGGCGTTCTCCCTGGTCGCTGTGCTCGCGGCCCTCCGTGCCCGTTCGGTGGTGCTGACGGTGATGGCCGTGGCGCTGGTCGGTGCGGGTGTGGCCCAGTACGGCCCGTTGGTGTCACCCGCCCGCGGGTACGACGACGACGGGATCGACCTCAGGGTGCTGGTGCAGAACCTGCAGTTCGGAGGAGCGGATCCCGTCGACGTGGTCCGCGCCGTCCGCGACGGCGGGGTCGATCTGCTGCTGGCGGTGGAGGTCACGCCGGAGGCGCTCGAGGGGCTCCGTGCCGCGGGCCTCGAGGAGGTGCTCGCGTACGAGGCCTCCGGCGCCGCGCCGCAGGCAGCCGGGGTCGCGGCGTGGTCCCGGTATCCGCTGTCGCCACCCGAGCGGGTGCCCGGTTTCAGTCTGGGGGTCCTTCGCGCCGGCATGGCCGGCCCCGGGGGTCCTGTCACGGTGGTGGTCGCCCATCCCGTCGCGCCGGTGTTCGACGGCCCTGCCGCGGTCGAGGAGGCGGATCGACTGCGCTGGTTCCTCGGCGGGCTGCCCGGCCCGGCCCCGGTTGTGGTGGGCGGCGATTTCAACGCCACCTGGGACCACGCCCGGTTCCGCGGACTCCGCGGGCTCGGGTACACCGACTCGGTCTCCGGCGGCGGCGACGGTTGGGTGCCCACCTGGCCCGCCGACAGGAGTGTCCCACCCCTCATCGGCATCGACCACGTACTCGCGCGGGGAGTGCAGGCGGTGGGGGAGACCGACACCGTCCGGGTGCGGGCGACCGATCACCTGGGCGTGCTGGCGACGGTGCGATTGCCCGCGGACCGGGTCCGTTGACCTACCATGCGCACCATGAGTTCACGCATCCTGACAGCAGCGTCCGGTCTCGGTGCCGTCGTGCTCGCCGTGTCACTGGCGGGGTGTGGCGGGGCGACGGTGGACGGGGAGGCTCCGGAGGTGGCCACGGAGACCACCACGACGCCCGCCACGAGCACCCCGTTCGCCGAGGAGCGACCGGAGAAGCCCACCGGGCCGGTGACCCCTCCGCCGCCGCCCGAGCCGCGGCCGGAACCGTTGCCGGGCGAACCCGAACCGGAGCCCCGACCGGACGAACCCCCGGCGGCTCAGCCCGCGCCCGTCGCCCCCGGTGGCGGCGACTTCGCCGCGTTGCTGCAGAGGCAGGGCGTGGTGTTGCCCGAGGGCGTCGATCCGGTGGCCACCGCGACGGAGGCATGCGGCCGCTTCGACGGGGGTCAGCAGATGGACGAGGTATCGGGTTGGTTGGGTGAGCACGGGCGACTCGGGCCGGAGCAGCAGGGCTTCTTCCTGGGTGCGGCCGTGGGGACCTACTGCCCCCAGAATTTCCCCAAGCTCGGCTGACGGCCCGGCGTCTCACATCCGGGAGTACCTGGCCCGCGCGATCGAGTAGACACCGTAGAGAGCGATCCCCACTCCGGTCGTGATGAGCAGGATCTGCCCGAACGGCTGCGCGCCGACCGTCCGCAGGGCGGCATCCAGGCCACCCGCCTTCTCTGGGTCCGCCGTCGCGACCGCCGCGATGACCAGGCCGCCGAGGATGACCAGCGCGGCGCCCTTGGCGATGTACCCGAGCTGTCCGGAGACGACGATGGCCCGCCCCACGGTGCCGCCGCCGGTGCGTTCGAGCTCCTCGACGAACTTCTTGGTGACGCCCGTGTAGACGTGATGCGCGCCGACGCCGATGATCACGAGGCCCGCCACGACGAGCGCGACCTTACCCGCTCCGGAGCCCAGCAGTCCGGCGGTGGTGCCGGACGCGGTCTCGGAGTCCGAATCGGATCCTCCCGAGGCGAACCGGGCCGTCGTGACCCCGAGGGCCAGGTAGACCGCGGCCTTGGCTCCCGCTTTGGCCCTGTCCGAGGCCTCCTCGGACCCCAGTATCATCTCGACGACCTGCCACAGGCCCAGGGCGAGGAAGCCGACCGCGCCGGCCCAGAGCAGCGCCTGGCCACCCGGGGCGGACGCGATCTCTGCGAGGGCACCCGAGTGGGACGCCTCCTCGCCGCCCGACCCCGTCGCGATCCGGATCGCGATCCACCCGACGAGCAGGTGGAGGATCCCGTTCATGACGAAACCGGCACGGGCCAGCCACTCGAGTGCGGGATGGTCGACGGCCGAGCGGGCGGCACCCCGCACTGAGCGGGGCGGGCGAGGGGTCTTCATCACAGCACTCTCCCACGAGAGCGGGCCCCCCACGACCTCAGCGGCTCACCACTCGATCTCGCCGAGCACGTCGTTGCGGCGCCGGAGCTCGGCCACCCGCTGTTCGGCCGCGCGGTGTTCCTCCGAGCGTCGCCGCGCCTGCTCGGCGAGAGCGTCCGCCTCGACCTCGGCGAGGAGGAGTTGGAGCCGGTCCTTCTGCTCCCGCAGTGTCTCCACCGAGGTGTCCATGGCGATGAGCTTGCGCGAACCCGCGCTGGCGTGGAGGAAGGGGTTGCGTTCGAGGAGCAACCTCGCCTCCTCGGGGTCCAGCACCCGAGACAGTTTGAGCAGGACCGGGTAGCTCTCGCCTTTCGGGTCGGCCCCCGGTTCGTGGTCCGGGTCGAGGGCGGCCGCGACCACCTTGAGTGGCCTGGCCCTCGGGGACGCACTCCGGAAATCCACGTCGTCTGCGTCCACGAGCGCCTGACCCCTTCTCGTCCCCGCCTCACGGCGTTCCACGGTCCTCGGGTCAACGGTAAACGCCCCGGCCACGGGGGCCGGGGCGTTTGAACGATTTCCGACCTGCTGGATCGGACGCGAGAAGAGAATGTGCTTCACATGCCCTGAAGTGCGAAAACGCCGCGGTGGCGTCGACTGTCACGGGCGGGGAACCCCGATGGGGTTGGAGGCGGGGACCGCCCCGCGGTCGATAAGCGCCCGGGCCAGTGAGGTCAGGACGTGGATGGTTCCGCCGGGGGTGTCCGACAGCAGCAGCGACGATGCGGCGAGCTGGTCGGTGAGGTCTTCGATCCGGTCGCGCAGCGCGGTGCCTCGAGGGGTGAGCGTCTGCTCGTCCGAGAGGATTCCGCGGTCGAGGAGCGCGCGACGCGCCGACGCCCACTGCGCGTCGGTCCAGCCGCGGTTCTCCTGGATGATGCGTCGGCTCACCTGCCCCGTGGCGATGTGGGTCATGGCCGCCTCCAGGCCCGTGAAGCCGGTGGCGGTGGCGGCGATGACGTGGCCGTCGCCGCGGTGCTCGCGCAGGACCGTGGTGGCCAACCAGAGGCGCTGCAGCACCGACGTCGGTCGCGGGACCGAGTACCAGGCGCTCGCGAGGGCCCGCCCGTCGAAGGACAGGGTGTCGATGACGCGTTCGAGGTCGTCCGTCACGCGGCGCAACTCGTCGCGTGAACCGGCGTCGGCGTGCTCGGCCAGAACCCACTCAGCGGCATCGAGCCGTGCCTCGATGGCGGCCTCGGGAGTGATCCGGGTCCAGATCTTGGGGACCGCGCGGGCGACCATCGCGGGTGAGAAGCCGTAGAACAGGGAGGTCACGACCTGGGGTGGCGTCGGCCCAAGAGGGGCGGCGCGACCCGCGAAGTAGCCGTTCCACCACCCTGTCAACCCGGTTTCGCTCATGGTCGAAGCGAACTGCGGGTGGAAGTAGCAGATCGCGTGGATGGGCTCGTAGGCACGCCACAGTCGTCGTTCGCCGCTGTGGACCCTGTCGGTGGGGGACATGACGCCATGCTGTCCTGATCGCGGGGCATCTGGCCACTGCCACCTCGCACCGGGTGGACTCCCCGGGTGGTCGTGAGGAGCGTGGACCAGTCCAGCCGTGCCGGATTGGATGGCGACGCCGTACGGCGCACGGGGTTCACTCAAGAGCGTCGGGTCGTGAAGAAGGAGCTCGCTGATGACCACAGACGCCCCGCTGGGCCACGCCGAGAGAGCCGGTGACGCCTTCATCGTCCGACGGAGCACCAGACCACCGGGGGACGGGCGACTCTCAGGCGCCCTGGGCGATCCGGAGTTCGGGCACCACTTCACCGACCACATGGTCCTCATCGACTACTCCGAGACAGGCGGATGGCGCGACGCGCGCGTGGTGCCGTTCGGTCCGCTGTCGCTGAATCCGGGATCAGCGGTCCTCCACTATGGCCAGGGGGTTTTCGAAGGGCTCAAGGTGTATCGCCACGCCGACGGTCACCTGCGGGCGTTCCGCGCACATGCTCATGCGCGCCGATTCGCGTCGTCGGCAGCTCGCCTCGCGATGCCGGAACTACCGGAGAGCCTGTTCATCGAGTCGATTCGGCAACTGGCGCGAGCCGACGCCGGATGGGTCCCGCACCAGAGGGGCGCGAGCTTGTATGTGCGACCGTTCCTCATCGCCACCGAGGCCTTTCTCGGAGTTCGTCCGTCGCGCGAGGCGACGTACGGAGTGATCGCCTCCCCGGCCGGTCCCTACTTCGCCGACGCGGACAACGGCATCAGGTTGTGGCTGTCGCGTGACTACTCACGGGCCGGACCCAGCGGAACGGGAGAGGCCAAGTGCGGCGGCAACTACGCGGCATCACTGCCCGCGCTGCACCAGGCGCGGGCCAACGGATGCGCTCAGGTTCTCTTCACCGATGCGAGCACCCGGACGTGGGTTGAGGAAGCCGGTAACATGAACATCTTCTTCGTCTTTGCCGATCGGACACTTGTGACGCCTCCTCTGAGCGGAGCGATTCTCGCGGGTGTGACCCGCGACAGTGTCCTGTGCCTCGCGCGGGATATGGGATACCGCGCGATCGAGCGGCCGATCAGCGTAGAGGAATGGCGCGCCGCCGCCGCCAGTGGTGAACTGAGAGAGGTCTTCGCCGTCGGCACCGCCGCGGTCATCACTCCCGTCGCCGGGCTGGTCGGCGAGGATCTGCTGATCGAGACCCCTCCTCCTGGCTCCCGGTCTGTCGCATCACTCATGCGTGCTGAGCTGTCGTCGCTCCACCACGGCGATCGACACGACCGCCACGAGTGGATGTCCGACCTCGGGCGGGCCGACTCATGACGGTGGGTCGTTTCGCGGAACGGGCGTGGAACGATCTCGGTGCGTCCGCAGGGGACCCGGGGGACATCGGGTGCGAGAACCCACCGGTGAGGCTTGATTCCCGGCTCGATGTCGCCGAGCTGGTCACCGACAGCATCGGCATGGCTTCTGCGGCGATCGAACAGGTCGCTGCCATGCGGGGTCGGCGAGAGCCACGTCCGCTGCGTCTTCGGGGCGATTTCATCACCACGTCGGTGACCAGCGAGAGGCACTTCCGACTCGACGACCAGCTCCCGCGGGCGTGGGCACCGTTGTCCGGGTTCTGGCCGGCCCGCGACGGCTGGGTTCGCACACATGCGAACTATCCACACCATGAACAGCGGCTGCGCCTCCTGCTCGGGCTCGATGACGCAGCCGGCGTCGAGACGTTCGCAGCGGCCGTCGCCGAACGCAGTGCTGTCGAACTCGAGGACATCGCGGCCGAGAAGGGCGCGATTGTGGTTGCGGTCCGTGATCGTCAGGCGTGGGCGCGTCATCCGCACGCGGCCGCCGTGGCCGATACGCCGCTGATCCGTCGTGAGACAGTGGGAGCGGCCCGAGCGCGGCGCTGGCCCGGCGGGTGCTCGCTGCCCTTGTCGGGGTTGCGGGTTCTCGACATGACCCGGGTGATCGCCGGGCCCGTGGCCACCCGCGATCTCGCCTATGCAGGTGCCGACGTGCTCCGAGTCGACTCACCGCGTCTTCCCGAGATCGACTGGCAACACCTCGACACGGGCCAGGGCAAACGTTCGACCACCCTCGACCTGGCGTCGCGGGTCGATCGGCGGGTGCTCACCGACCTGCTCGCGACCGCTGAAGTGGTGGTCACCGGTTACCGCCCGGGCGCGTTGGACCGCTATGGGCTGTCTCCCGATCAACTCGCCGAGGACTACCCGGGCCTGGTGATCGGTTCGGTCAGCGCGTGGGGACGCGAGGGGCCGTGGCGTTCCCGGCGCGGGTTTGACAGCATCGTCCAGGCCGCGACCGGCATCGCGATGGTCGAGAGCCCCGATGGGGCACGCCCGGGAGCGTTACCGGCGCAGGCCCTCGACCACAGCGCGGGGCACTTCCTCGCCGCCGCGATTGCCCGAAGTCTTGTCGACCAGGCTTCCGACGGCGCGACAGTGCACGTCTCGGTGTCGCTCTGCCGGCTGGCCCACGAGCTGCTCGAGACCACCGGGAACACCGTCCCCGGGCCACGTGACGCCGGTGCTGCGGAACCGGTGGCGCCGCCGACCACCCAGACCGTGACCTCCGATGCGGGGAGGGTGACCTTCGCTGCGCCCGCGATCAGTGTCCCGGACGCCCCGGGGCGATACCCCGCGGCCGCCGGCCGGTGGGGCGGCGACGCTGCAGCCTGGGCCAGCCGGCCATCCCAGCGGGGTGCTCGGATGGATGGCGGTCGAGCCCGATGACGTCGACACCCCGTCGCCGGCAGGCGACGAGACGACCGCTGGCCCGCTCCCGCATCGGCGCCAGACAACTCGCGACGCTACTGGGTGAGTGGGACTCTGCCGAACCGGTCTACGCGGCCCTCAGTGACCGAATCACATTGCTGCTGAGCGACGGTCGACTCGCCACTCACACGCGGCTGCCCGCCGAGCGTGAACTGGCCGAGGAGCTGGGCCGCAGTCGCACCACGATCGTCGCGGCCTACCGGGCGCTGCGCGAGAGCGGACACCTCATCAGCATGAGAGGGTCGGGAAGTGTCCTGGTCCTTCCGCGGGCGCTCCCCGGCCGGAGCGACCTCGAGGTCGACTTCGCACGATCAGTCCCGGCCCCGGTGGCCGGCCTCGACGAGATCGTCCGCGCGGTGGCCGACCGGGCGCCCACCGTGCTCGAGCACTCGGGGTTCGACCTCGTCGGCCAGCAACGCCTGCGTGAATCGATCGCCGCCCGCTACACCGAGCACGGTGCCCAGACCGGACCCGATCAGATTCTGATCACCCTCGGCGCCCAGAACGCCATCGCTCTGACCGCGAGGACAGTGCTACGGCACGGCGATCGAGTCCTGATCGAGACGCCGACGTACCCGCACGCCTACGAGGCGCTCCGCAACGCCGGCGGGCGGCTCGTCAGTACCCCGGTGACGACGACCGGGTGGGACATCGACCACCTGGTCAGCGCCATCGAGCGAGTGCGTCCCGAACTGATCTACCTCATCCCCGACTTCCACAATCCCACCGGCTCGTCGATGAACGCCGAACAACGCGAGCGGGTCATCGCGAGTGCCCGTCGCAACGGTGCCCTGGTGTTGATCGACGAGACAACGGCCGACCTCGACATCGACCGACCCGACAGCCCGCCGACGTTCCCCTCGCTGACCACCACGCGAGACGCCGACACGCTGGTGAGCGTGGGGTCGCTCAGCAAGACCATCTGGGGTGGCCTGCGAGTCGGCTGGATTCGCGCGGAACCCGCCATGATCAGCCGCCTGATCACCCGGAGGCCTGCGGACGACCTCGGCACACCCGTCATCGAACAGCTCATCGCCACCCGGGTACTGGAATGCTACGACCTGCTCCTGACCCGCCGCGCTGATCAACTGAGAGCTGGCCGGGACCTCCTGGTCTCACTCCTGCGAACCAGTCTCCCCGACTGGCGCATCCCCGACGTGCATGGCGGACTGGCGTTGTGGGTCGAGCTCGGCGCACCCCTCAGCTCAGCGCTGGCATCTGCCTGCCAACCCCGAGGAGTCCGCATCACCGCCGGGCCTCGGTTCGGAATCGATGGCGCGCGCGAGCGATTCATCCGTGTGCCCTTCACCGCGGGGGCCGACCACCTAGAACGCGGAGTCTGCATTCTTCGCGAGGCGTGGGAATCCCTTGACCCTGTGCCCACACCGGGGACGCAGACCCCGCCGCACCCGATGCTCTAGCGCTGACCGAAGGAAGACAGTGGACGCCTCCGAGAACATCCCCGCCGAACTCGCCGACCACGTCGCGGCCAGCTTTTCGCGTCAGGGACTGATGCGCCATCTCGGCGCCCGTATCACCGAGCTGCGCCGCGGATTCTGCCAGCTCTGCGCACCCTTCAGTCCCGACCTCACACAGCAGCACGGTTACTTTCACGCCGGAGTCACCAGCTCGCTCTCCGACACCGCGGGCGGCTATGCGGGCCTGTCGACGTACACACGCGCGGATTCAATCCTGACAGTTGATTTCTCAGTGAATCTGCTGGCGCCGGCCGTGGGCGAGTCCCTCATCGCCGAAGCCACGGTGATCAGAAGTGGCCGCACTCTCACGGTGTGCCGACTGGAGGCCTTCACCCTCGAGGCCGGCAGGCGTGTTCATGTCGCGACCGGCCGCCAGACGCTGATCCGTCTCGCCGACACCCCGGATCACCAGGTGTGAACGACGAACGGCGGCTGATGCCGGAAGACGGTGGACACCGTCTCCGGCTGATGCCGGAAGACGGTGGACACCGTCTCCGCAGCTCAGCCGCCGCTTCGGTGATCAGAGATCGTGGGTGGACACCCTCGGATCAGCAGTCGTAGTAGAGCTCGAACTCGTGCGGGTGCGGGCGGAGGTTGACCGGGGCGATCTCCTTCTCACGCTTGTACGTGATCCAGTTCTCGATGAGGTCCTCGGTGAACACACCGCCCTCGGTGAGGTACTCGTGATCCTGCTCGAGACGGTCGATGACCGCGGGCAGCGAGGTCGGCGCCTGGGGGATGTCGGCGGCCTCCTCCGGCGGGAGCTCGTAGAGATCCTTGTCCACCGGCGCCATCGGCTCGATCTTGTTCTTGACCCCGTCGATACCGGCCATCATCATGGCGGCGAACGCGAAGTACGGGTTGCCGGAGGAGTCGGGGCAGCGGAACTCGATGCGCTTGGCCTTGGGGTTGTTGCCCGTGATCGGGATGCGCACGCAGGCGGACCGGTTGCGCTGCGAGTACACGAGGTTGATCGGCGCCTCGTAACCCGGCACCAGGCGGTGATACGAGTTGATCGTGGGGTTGGTGAACGCCAGCAGCGACGGAGCGTGGTGCAGGATGCCACCGATGTAGTAGCGGGCGATATCGGACAGGCCGGCGTACCCGGACTCGTCGTGGAACAGCGGCTTGCCGTCCTTCCACAGCGACTGGTGGGCGTGCATTCCCGAGCCGTTGTCACCGAAGAGCGGCTTCGGCATGAAGGTGGCGGACTTACCGTTCTTCCACGCGGTGTTCTTGACGATGTACTTGAAGAGCTGGACGTCGTCGGCGGCGCGGAGCAGGGTGTTGAACTTGTAGTTGATCTCCTGCTGCGCACCGGCCACCTCGTGGTGGAAGCGCTCGAGCTCGAAGCCGGCGTTGGTGAGGTTGGTCGACATCTCGTCGCGGAGGTCGACGAAGTGGTCGTACGGGGCGACGGGGAAGTACCCGCCCTTCTCGCGGACCTTGTAACCGAGGTTGGGCGACCCGTCGGCCTCCTGGCCGGAGCCGGTGTTCCAGTTGCCGGCGCTGGAGTCGACCTCGTAGAAGCCGTGGTTGGTGCCCGAGCCGTACCGGACCGAGTCGAAGACGAAGAACTCGGCCTCGGCGCCGAAGAAGCAGGTGTCCGCGATACCCGTGGAGACCAGGTACTCCTCGGCCTTGCGGGCGACGTTGCGGGGGTCGCGGCTGTAGGCCTCACGGGTGAACGGATCGTGGACGAAGCAGCTGATGTTGAGCGTCTTGGCCCTACGGAAGGGGTCGAGCCGCGCCGTGGCGACGTCCGGGAGGAGCATCATGTCCGACTCGTGGATCGACTGGAAACCCCGGATCGAGGAGCCGTCGAACGCCAGGCCGTCCTCGAACAGGTCCTCGTCGAACGCCGCGGCGGCGATCGTGAAGTGCTGCTCGTTGCCCGGCAAGTCGGTGAACCGGATGTCGACGTACTCGACGCCCTCGTCCTTGATGAACTTGATGACCTCGTCCGGAGTGGAGAATGCCACGATGTCGCTCCTCGTCTCTCTGTGCGACAGGCAACCGGTGCCGCCCGTCGTGCGGTGACCTCACGATATGGGCGGGGTGTTGCCCGGCCGTCAACCGAATGTTTCGGCGGTGTTACAGAGGCCTGCCGGGTGACGGTCCCTCCCACTGGGGTCAGCCTAGTCAACCATGGTGAGGGAATACCGATACTGGGCTCGTCCGGTCCCCGGTTACCCTGGGAGCATGCGGGAAATTGCGGGATCATGGCTGTCAGGCCCCACGTCGTCCGGCACCGAGCCGGAGCAGGCGTACAAGGGTGAGCGTCTCGGGTTGCCCGAGCACGGCGAGGGGTCCCTCGCGCCGCTGGGGGTACGACTCGGTGCGCTCCTGGTCGACTGGTTCCTCGCCTACGGGTTCGTCGGACTCGTGGTCTCACTCGGAGGGGCGGGACTTCTCGGCGGGGAGACGTTCTCCGCTGTCGCCAGCTGGGCGACCCCGCTGCTCTGGGGGGTCTCCGGGGTGGTGTGCGTCTGGCTCTTCGCGCAGACTCCCGGGCAGGCGCTCTTCGGGATAGGAACCGCCCGGATCGACGCCGAGGACCGGGTCGGGCTCATCCGCGCCATCGTCCGCGTCTTCTTCGTGTTCTTCCTGATCCCGCCCCTCGTTCAGGATGAGGACGGTCGCGGTCTGCACGACAGGGCCACGGGCACGGCCCTGATCCGGACGCGGTGAGCCGGACGCGCTGAGCCGGAACCGCGAGCCCGTGCGCCGTCCCCGTGGTCGCCGGGTAACCCCGACCGATCGGCTTCGTGCGGGATCAGCCCCGACGGCGGGCGCTGCGCTGCATGTTGCGGACCTTCGCGCCCTGGGGGAGCGGGCCCTTGGGCATCTGGTTCTGGATTCCGGTCTTGGTCCCGAGCGCCCGCAACCTGGTGTCCAGGGCGTCGACCTTCGCGCGGTTGATGTTCATCGGGTACCTGGTCAGGCGGCGGTTGAGCTTGCGCAGGGGGACCTGCTCGGGGGTCGTCCCCTCCTCGTCACCCACGATCAACTCGTAGATCGGGGTGTCGCCGACGACGCGGGCGACCTTCTTCTTCTCCTGCGTCATGAGCGGCTTGAGCCTGTGCGGCTGCCCCTCGCCCACGAGGACGATCCCACACCGTCCGACCACGCGGTGGACCGCGTCGAAGCTGGTGGTCGCGGCGACGGCCTGGTTGACGCGCCACCCGGATCGGAGCTGGTCCAGTGCCCACGCCGCCGCACCGGGCTGGCCCTCGGCCTTGGCGAACACCGTGTTCTGGACGCGGCGGGAGAAGATGACCATCGCCAGCATCAGACCCGTGAGCACACCCAGTGGAAGCATCCACCACTGGCCACCCCACAGCGAACCCAGGAGGAAGAACGCGACGGCGGACAGGATCAACGCGCCGATCATCAGCGGCCACAGCAGTTTGTCCTGCTTGGACTGGATCTTCAGTGCCTGCCACATCTGGCCGCGCTGTGCCTTGCTCGCCTGCCGCCGGGCAGCCCGGGCCGCCTTCTTGTCCGCCTTGCTGACCTCGCTCTTCGCCATACCGTTCAGGATACGTGGCGGGCACCACCACCCGGGAACCGCGGTTCACCGCAGGGGGGCCGAGTGAGACGCGCCGGGCGACCGGGGCGGAGACGCGGTCGCCCGTGCGGGGCTCAGGCCAGGCTGCGTGCCAGCACGGAGGAGGCCTCCTGAGAGGCGGCGCCGCCGGAGGTCAGGTGCGCGAGATGCTCGGGTACCTCCTGGCCGCGGTGTTCGAGAGCCTGGACGTAGAGGCGACCGGCCCGGTACGAGGACCGCACCAGTGGGCCGGCCATGACCCCGGCGAAACCGATCTCGCGCGCCTGTTCGGACAGCTCCACGAACTCCTCCGGCTTGACCCAGCGGTCGATCGGGTGGTGCAGCGGGCTCGGCCGGAGGTACTGGGTGATGGTGAGGATGTCGCACCCCGCGGAATGCAGGTCGACCATCGCGTCGACGATCTCCTCCGTGGTCTCGCCCATCCCCAGGATGAGGTTGGACTTGGTGACCAGCCCGAAGTCACGGGCGGCGCGGATCACTCCGAGGGACCGGTCGAACCGGAACGCCGGCCTGATGCGCTTGAAGATCCGGGGGACCGTCTCCAGGTTGTGTGCGAGCACCTCGGGCCGCGACTCGAAGACCTCCGCGAGCTGGTCCGGGTCCCCGTTGAAGTCGGGGATCAGGTTCTCCACCCCGGTGTTGGGGTTGAGTTCGTGGATCTTGCGGACCGTCTCCGCGTACAGCCACGCGCCGCCGTCCGGCAGGTCGTCACGGGCGACACCGGTGATGGTGGAGTAGCGCAGACCCATCTCGCGCACCGACTCCGCCACCCGTCGCGGCTCGTCGCGATCCAGGGCGCTCGGCTTACCGGTGTCGATCTGGCAGAAGTCGCAGCGTCTCGTGCACTGTTCGCCGCCGATGAGGAACGTGGCCTCGCGGTCCTCCCAACATTCGTAGATGTTGGGACACCCGGCCTCCTCGCACACCGTGTGCAGACCACCGGTCTTGACGAGGCTCTTGAGTTCCTTGTACTCCGGACCCATGGTGGCCCGGGTCCGGATCCACGACGGCTTCCGCTCGATCGGCGTCTCGGCGTTACGGGCCTCGATGCGGAGCAGCTTGCGGCCTTCAGGAGTCACAGTCACGGCCGCAAGCCTACTCTCGATTCACTGCACGGGCAGTCGTCCGTCGAGCGCCTCCACCACGTCGGAGGTGACCTGGTCGAGGACCTCCGAGACGGGGACGTCCCGTCCGAGTTCGGCCGAGAGGGACGTGACCCCGGCGTCGACGATCCCGCAGGGGACGATCCGCGAGTAGGCGTCGAGATCACAGTCGCAGTTGAGCGCGAAACCGTGCATCGTCACCCCGCGCTGGACACGGATCCCGATGGCGGCGATCTTGCGCTCCGGCCGGCCGTCCCCGGCCGGACACCACACCCCGGACCGGCCGTCCACCCGGTCGACCTCCACCCCCATCCGGGCGCAGGTGGTGATGAGGGCCTGCTCCACCCGGCGTACGTACTCGACCACGTCGATGGGATCCGACAACGCGATGATGGGGTACCCGACCAGTTGCCCGGGCCCGTGCCAGGTGATCCGGCCACCCCGGTCCACATCGACGACGGGGGTCCCGTCGACCGGGCGATCCGCTGGCTCCGTGCGCTTGCCGGCGGTGTACGTGGCCGGGTGCTCCAGGAGCAGGATCGTGTCCCCGCGGGTGCCCTCGGCCCTCTCCTCTGCCAGTGTCCGCTGCAGATCCCAGGTGGGGGTGTACTCGACGGTCCCGAGTCGGCGGATCTCCGGCTCGACCGGATCGCGGCGCAGGGACTGACCGGTGTGCGACATGGCGACCACTCTAGGCGGGACGACCCCGACGACGACGACGGGCGCCTTCCGGGGGAGGGCGCCCGTCGTTCCGTCGTCGAGACCTACAGCGCGAGGTCCCCCTCGAACTCGGCCCTCTGGAGACGGTCCTTGACCGTGGTGAGGAACCGGCCGGCGTCGGCGCCGTCGATGAGGCGGTGATCGTAGGTCAAGGGGAGGTACCCCATCGACCTGATGGCGATCGACTCGCCGTCGTCGTCGACATCCACCACGGGGCGCCGCACGATCGCACCGGTCCCCAGCATCGCCGCCTGCGGCGGCACGAGGATCGGGGTGTCGAACAACGCACCCTCGCTCCCGATGTTGGTGATGGTGAACGTCCCGCCCTGGAGGTCGTCCGGGGTCAGCTTGGAGGCCCGCGCCCGCTCCGCCAGGTCGATGATCGCCTTGGCGAGCCCGGGGATGTCCAGGTCCTGGGCGTCGCGGATGACCGGTGAGAGCAGCCCGGCCTCGGTGTCCACGGCGATACCGAGGTTCACGGACCCGTGGTATGTGATCTCGTTGCTGTCCTCGTCGTACGACGCGTTGACGTTCGGGTGGGAGACCAGCGCCTCGACCACAGCCTTGGCGTAGAACGGCAGGTAGGTGAGCTTGACGCCGTGCGTGTCGGCGAACTGGCTCTTCGTCCGTGCCCTCAGCTGCGCGACGCGGCTCATGTCCACCTCGAAGACCTGGGTGAGCTGCGCGCTGGTCTGGAGCGACTCGCGGGTCTTCTTGGCGGTGATCTTGCGGATCCGGTTGGCCTTCTTGGTGGTCCCGCGCAGCTCCGCGAGTTCGGGCCGGACCCCGGCCGTGGACGGGCCGCCCGCCGGGGCCTTCTTCTCCGCGGGAGCGTCCGCGCCGCCCTCGGCACCCCCCTCGGCCGCGGCGAGGACGTCCTGCTTGCGGATGCGGCCACCGATCCCGGTGCCCTTGACGGAATCAAGATCCACGCCGTGCTCCTGCGCGAGCTTGCGCACGAGCGGCGTGACGTACGGGGAGGATCCGGTGGACGAGTCGGCGGCGTCGGCCGTGCCCCCGGCCGCGTCGGCGCCGCTGTCGCCGCCCTTGTCCCCGGCCGCCGCGAGGACGTCCTGTTTACGGATGCGCCCACTCGCCCCGGAACCCTCGACGGTGTCGAGGTCGACACCCTTCTCCTCGGCGAGCGCGCGTACCAACGGCGTGGCGGACGGCGAGGTGCCGGACTTGGCGGCTTCCGCCGGTTCGGCCCGCTCACGGTGGCCACCCGACGCCTTCTCGCCGCCATCGGACCCCGTGGACTTCTCGGCCTTCGCCGCCGCCTTGTCCGCGGCCTTCTTCTCGGTCTCCGGGGTGTCGCCCGCCGCGTCGTCCTGCTCGGCGGCACCGGCCGCATCGGTGGCGTCACCTTCCGCCTGAGCGGGGGCGTCGTCCGGCCGGGCGGACTCCGCGGCGTCGGAGGTGCCCTCGTCCTCGGGTTGGTCGTCCTGGTCGGAGGCGTCTGCGTCTCCGATGACGGCGAGGACCGCGCCGACCTCGACGGTGTCGTCCTCGTCGGCGACGATCTTCTGGATGGTGCCGGCGACGGGGGAGGGGATCTCGGTGTCGACCTTGTCGGTGGAGACCTCGAGCAGGGGCTCGTCGACCTCGACGGTGTCGCCGACGGCCTTGAGCCAGTTGGTGATGGTGCCCTCGGTGACGGATTCGCCGAGTTCGGGCATGGTGACCTCGGTGCCCTTGCCGCCGGAGCCCTTCGAGCCGGAGCCCTTGGTGGCGGAGGACGAGCTGGGCGCGGGCTCGTCTGCCTCGTCGCTGTCCTGATCGGCGGTGTCGGAGGCCTCGTCGGCGGAGTCGTCAGCGTCGGAGGCGTCCTCCGCCGTCTCGTCGCCGTCCTCGGGTTGGTCGTCCTGGTCGGAGGCGTCTGCGTCTCCGATGACGGCGAGGACCGCGCCGACCTCGACGGTGTCGTCCTCGTCGGCGACGATCTTCTGGATGGTGCCGGCGACGGGGGAGGGGATCTCGGTGTCGACCTTGTCGGTGGAGACCTCGAGCAGGGGCTCGTCGACCTCGACGGTGTCGCCGACGGCCTTGAGCCAGTTGGTGATGGTGCCCTCGGTGACGGATTCGCCGAGTTCGGGCATGGTGACCTCGGTGCCCTTGCCGCCGGAGCCCTTCGAGCCGGAGCCCTTGGTGGCGGAGGACGAGCTGGGCGCGGGCTCGTCTGCCTCGTCGCTGTCCTGATCGGCGGTGTCGGAGGCCTCGTCGGCGGAGTCGTCAGCGTCGGAGGCGTCGTCATCCGAATCGTCGTCGGATCCACCGGAACCGTCGTCGATGACCGCGAGCTCTCCGCCGATCTCGATGGTCTCGTCCTCGTCGGCGACGATCTTGGACAGGGTGCCCGCGGCGGGCGACGGGATCTCGGTGTCGACCTTGTCGGTGGAGACCTCGAGCAACGGTTCGTCGACCTCGACAGTGTCCCCCTCCTTCTTGAGCCAGCGGGTGACGGTGCCCTCGCTCACGGATTCACCGAGAGCCGGCATCTGTACGGAGAAGGCCATGGTGTCGTGACTCCTCAAGAGTTGTGGGCGCTGCCCGCCGGCGCGATCCGCGCCCGCGTGAGCGGCGACATGGTGGTGAGCTGTCAGTTCTGCGACGACCCGGGACCGGACCGCTGTGGCGGTCCGCCCGGACGATCGCCCACCATTGTGCCCTGTACCACCTGCCGGTGTCGTCGGACGCCCCGATCCCGGCGCCAGCGGCCGCCTGAACCGGCCGGCGGCCACGCCATCACCGGTGCTGGCGCTCGGTACGATCGAATGTCACAGACGGCCCCACCCCGGACGGGGGGCCGACGGGAGGAGTCCGACGGTGGCGATCCGCGATCTATTCCGGCGGCGGCGGTCACGGATCCCGGCGGATCCCGCTGACCTCGCCCACTTCCGGTCGTGGTGTGAGACCAGGGTGGGGATCGAGGCGTACCTCGAGCCCGAGACGCTCGTGTCGGTGCCGGGGCTGCTCCTGGTCGCCTTCGACGGCGAGTGGACGCGCCGCCCGGTGGGGGATGTCGCCACCGCGCGCAAGCTCGCCGACGAGCTGGAGATCCCCCTGTACGACGCGATGGAGACCGGGTACCCGGATCGGATGCGGCTCTTCGAGGAGGTCCGCATCTCGCGCGAGCGCAAGGAGAGGGCCCGCCGGCTCCGCGAGCAGATGCGCGGGAATGACCACTAGCAGTGCCGGGCGGTCCGACCGCACATCCGTAGCGCCAAGGCGAGGGACTCCCGCCGGACTAGATGACCACCGTGGTGCCGAGAGGTGCCGATCGAACGATGCCCACTCCGCCGGGGCCGTATCCCACGGAGTCCCGTGGGCGACGGTGTTCGTGTGGTGAGCACCGCTGAGTCTGGCGTCCATCCGACGACGATCGCCCCCGACCGCTCCCATCGCTGAGTCGTGACTCTCGAAGGGGCGCACCATCGCCGCCGACGGCCCCCGAGAGTTCGAGATCACCGCGTAACTCATCCTTGATGCTTTTGAAACCTAAGAAGATGCACCGGAAATGCTGCCGTAACAGCAAGGCGACAGTGTGTCTCTGGTCGCTCGAACCACTTGTGGATCACTCCCACAGCGACCGGGTTTCCCTTCCCACTCAGAGAAATGAGCGCACATGCTCCAGATGACAACCCGCCGCAGGGCACGAGCGTTCGTGGCCGCTCTGTCCTGCGCCGGACTCCTGGCCACAGGGCTGCCCAGCACAGCGGCGGGCTCTCCGCTTGACAGCCTCGCCGCCGGCAGTCTCGGATCGAGTACGGGCACGACAGCGCCAGGCGCACCCGAGACTCCGGTCGAGCCCGATCCGGTCGAGCCCGATCCGACTGAGCCGATAGATGACGGGGATCCCACCCTGCCCACCGTGACGGTCGTGGCGACCGGCGGCACCCTCGCCGGCCGGGCGACCACGCAGGACTCGTACTCGAACTACCGCGCCGGAACGTATCCGATGGCCGAGCTCATCCCCGAAATCGCCCCGGCCATCGACCAGATGGCCAACGTGGACATCGTGCAGTTCGGCAACGCCGGTTCAGGCGGTTACACCATCGCGCAGTATCGCGAGCTGACCCTGGCGGTCGAACGAGCACTCGCGAGCTCGGACGCCGTCGTGGTGACCACGGGGACCGACACCATGGAGGAGTTCGGGTACTGGCTCGACGTCACTGTCCAGAGCAAGAAGCCGGTAGTCATCACAGGCGCGATGCGTCCGTGGGCTGCCGGCCCAACCCCGGATGTCGACCCGGTGTTCGGCAGTGACGGCCCCGCCAACCTGCTCCAGTCGATCCGGCTCGCGGCATCTCAGCAGACCTACTGCTTCGGCACCGTGCTGATGCTCAACGACGAGATTCACGCGGCACGCGACGTCACCAAGGGCAACACCATGCGGACCGACACGTTCGAATCCCGGAGAGTCGGCGTTCTCGGGTGGATCGACGGCGATCGGATCAGTCTCCCGCGTGGACCGTCCAGAGTGCTTGACTGCCAGTCCGACCGGTGGTTCACGCCCTTCGACCTGTCGGAGATCTCAGCAGGCGATCTGCCCAAGGTGGAGATCTTCTACAACTACCAGGAGGCCTCCGGGGATGCGATCCGGGGAATGGTCGCCGGTGGGGCGACCGGAATCGTCACCGCCGGTACCGGTGCGGGCGGCATCTCCTCGGCGGCAGGCCAGGCTCGCCGCGATGCCATCACTCAAGGGGTGTGGTTCGTCTCCACCAGCCGCACCGGCTCCGGGACGGTCGGCCCCACCAGTGCTGCGGGGATGATCTCCGGCAACGAGTTGCTTCCGCAGAAGGCCCGGCTGTTGCTCATCCTGAGCCGCGCCTTCACAGACGACATCACCGTCGCCCGGGACTGGTTCGCCACGGCCGGCAATCCCGGGTTCGGCAACGCATCGGCTGCCGTGGACGTGCAGTCGGTCCCTGACGGGGTGCTCGAGCAGGTCGCGTGATCGCACCCCACCCTGCGTGATC
The DNA here is from genome assembly GCF_003052165.1 of Dietzia sp. JS16-p6b. NCBI lineage: Bacteria > Bacillati > Actinomycetota > Actinomycetes > Mycobacteriales > Dietziaceae > Dietzia > Dietzia sp. JS16-p6b. The sequence continues at coordinate 1,374,888 of NZ_CP024869.1, forward strand.
GCACCCCGTCCAGAGTGACCCGTGCGGACGATGTCAGCGCCCTGCAGTGGAGAATCGTCGAACACCACTCACCGAGAGGCGATGTCCTCCAGGACCGCGAGCATCGTCCGTACGGGCACCCCGGTCCCCCCCTTGGGCAGGTACCCCTCGGCGCCACCGTCGTTATAGGCCGGGCCGGCCACATCGATGTGGACCCACTCGACGCCCTCGGCGACGAATTCGGAGAGGAACAGGCCAGCGGAGAGCATGCCACCCCAGCGATGCGGGGTCACGTTGGTGAGGTCGGCGACCTCGGAGTCCAATCCGTCACGCAGTTCCTCCGGCAGCGGCATCGGCCAGCCGCCCTCGCCGACCTCGCGGCTGAGTTCGGCCACCCGGTCCCGGAAGTCCTCGGTGCCCATGACGCCGGGGGTCTTCTTGCCCAGGGCCACCATCTGTGCGCCGGTGAGCGTCGCGGTGTCGATGAGGTGTGAGGGGGAGTCCTCGCAGGCCCTGACGATGGCGTCGGCGAGGATGAGTCGGCCCTCGGCGTCGGTGTTCTGCACCTCCACCGTCGTCCCGCCGTACATGGTGAGCACGTCACCGGGGCGGTACGCCGTGGACGACGGCATGTTCTCGGCCATCGGGACGGTGGCCACCACGGTGAGGTCCAGCCCGAGCCGGGCGGCGAGGATGACGGTCGCGACGACGGCGGCCGCTCCGCCCATGTCCATGGTCATCTGCTCCATCCCCGCGGCCGGCTTGATGGAGATGCCGCCGGTGTCGAACGTGACGCCTTTTCCGACCAACGCGACGGTGGGTCGACCCTCGGCCCCGCGGTGGGTGAGACGGACCAGTCGCGGCCCGCGGGACGACCCTCCGCCCACCGCCAGGATGCCGCCGAAGCCGCCCTCCGCGAGAGCGGGCTCGTCCAGGACCTCCACGTCGAGGCCCGCGCCGGCGGCGAGTTCGGCCGCACGGTCCGCGAAGGAGCCGGGGAAGAGCAGGTTGGGCGGGGTGTTGACCAGGTCGCGAGCCAGGCTGACGCACTCCGCGATCGTGGCCGCGCGGGCCACCGCGTCCCCGCCGCCCTCCGCGACCAGCACCTTCACGGAGTCCGCCTTCTCGTCGCCGTCATCCTTCGCGGTGACCTTGGCCGGCCGGAACGATCCCAGCGCCGCCCCCAACGCGACGGCCTCGGCGCGCTCGGCGTCGAGCAGGACCAGCGCGGCGCCCAGGCCGCGGCACGCGCGCGCGGCGGCGCCGGCCGCCCGGCGGAGGGTCTCGTCGCCGACTTCGTCGTCAGCGGATCCGAGGCCGACGAGCACCACGGACCGTCCCGGGACGCCCTCCGGTGCCGGGACGCGGGTGGTGGACCCGACCTTGGTGGAGGCGCCGACGGAGTGGGCCAGGTCCGCGAGCGCCGCGGTCGAGTCGCCGTCGAGACCCGGGGCGACGACGACGGGGGCCGCTGTCGTCTCTCCGCCGCCGTTCCCGGATCCCGCGTCCGCGGCGATACCGACCACGACCACCTCGGACTCGACAGGTGTCGTGACGGCCTCGATCACGGCGAGGTCCGGGCTGTGGGTGAGGATCGACTGCGCGGTGGGCATGAAGCACTCCTGGCGTTCGGCGTGGACGTACGGGACGTGTCGGGTGCCCTGACGACGTGGCGGGACCGCCACGGCCGGGGCACCATAGTCTATCGACTACCGTGGGAGCACAGCCGTACCAAGGAGCGCGAGGAGTGGCGACATGACAGACACCGGGGACCTCTTCGAGGGGCCGCTGCACTCCCGTCACGTGGAGGCCGGTGCCACGTTCGCCCCGTTCGGTGGCTGGTCGATGCCCGTGCAGTACACGGGGACGGTGGCCGAGCACACCGCCACCCGCACCACGGTCGGACTGTTCGACGTCAGCCACCTCGGGAAGGCACTCGTGACCGGTCCCGGAGCCGCCGAGTTCGTCAACACGTGCGTCACCAACGACCTCGACCGCATCTCGGCGGGCAGTGCGCAGTACACGCTGTGCTGCGACGAGTCCGGGGGAGTCGTCGACGACCTCATCGCCTACCGCGTCTCCGACCAAGAGGTCTTCCTCATCCCCAACGCCGCCAACACCGCCGAGGTGGTGCGACGGATGCAGGCCGCGGCGGCGGAGCGGGCGCCCGAGGTCGACGTCACCGATGAGCACCGCTCCCGCGCCGTGATCGCCGTGCAGGGCCCGCTCGCCGGTGAGGTCCTCACCGCGGTCGGCCTGCCCGTCGACCTGGACTACATGGCCTTCGTCGACGCCGACTGGGACGGGCAGCCCGTCCGGGTCTGCCGCACCGGGTACACCGGCGAGTACGGCTTCGAGGTCCTGCCCGCCTGGGACCAGGCCGGTCCCGTCTGGGACGCGCTCGCCGAGCAGGTCCTCGCGCGCGAGGGTGCCCTGTGTGGTCTGGGTGCCCGCGACTCGTTGCGCACCGAGGCCGGTTACCCGTTGCACGGACACGAGCTGTCCCTCGACCTCAGCCCGCTCGAAGCCCGCTGCGCATGGGCCATCGGTTGGGACAAGCCGTCCTTCTGGGGGCGCGACGAGCTGATGCGTCAGAAGGAGGCCGGGCCCGCTCGGCGCATGTACGCACTCGAGGTCACGGGCCGGGGGGTGCTGCGCGCAGGCCAGACCGTGCGGGCCGGCGGACGCGACGTGGGCGTCACCAGCTCCGGCACGTTCTCGCCGACCCTGAAGACGGGGATCGGGCTCGCATTCGTCGAGCTGGACGCCGGGCTCAAGAAGGGCGACGAGGTCGTCGTCGACGTACGGGGGCGTGAGGTACCGTGCCGCCTCGCGGTACCGCCGCTCGTCGAGATCCGCACCCGCTGACCCGCCCCTTCTCACCTAAGCGAGACGACATGTCCCAGTTCGACATCCGCCCCTCGGCCAACCCGAGGACGGCCGCCGAGCGCGAAGCCATCCTCGCGGCTCCCGGCTTCGGCAAGCACTTCACCGACCACATGGTCACCCTTCCGTACTCCGACGGGTCCTGGGGTACCCCGACGGTCGAGGCCTACGCTCCGCTGTCGATCGATCCCTCCGCCGTGGTCCTGCACTACGCCCAGACGATCTTCGAGGGCCTCAAGGCGTACCGGCAGGCCGACGACTCCATCGCCTCCTTCCGCCCGGAGCAGAACGCGGCGCGTTTCAACCGGTCCGCGCAGCGTCTGGCCATGCCGACGCTGCCCGAGGAGCTCTTCATGGAGTCCCTGCGGCAGATCGTGGCGATCGACCGCGACTGGGTCCCCGCCGCCGGCGGGGAGGAGGCGCTCTACCTGCGCCCGTTCATGATCGCGACGGAGACGGGCCTGGGCGTGCGGCCTGCCGACGAGTACCTCTACTCGGTCATCGCCTCTCCCGCCGGCGCCTACTTCTCGCGTGGAGTGGCCCCCGTGAGCGTGTGGCTGAGCACCGAATACGTGAGGGCCAGCCCGGGCGGAACCGGTGCGGCGAAGTTCGGGGGGAACTACGCGGCATCGTTGCGGGCGCAGGAGCAGGCCGCCGGCGAGGGGTGCGACCAGGTGGTGTGGCTGGACGCCATCGAGCGCAGGTACGTCGAGGAGATGGGCGGGATGAACCTGTTCTTCATCCTCGGCACCGGCGATTCGGCGGAGATCGTCACCCCGGAGCTGTCCGGTTCGCTCTTGCCCGGCGTGACACGCGACAGCCTCATCCGCCTCGCGCGGCACCTCGGTTATCCCGTCACCGAGCGGAAGGTCTCGGTGGAGGAGTGGGAGACCGGGGTGGCCTCCGGGGAGATCACCGAGGTGTTCGCCTGCGGGACCGCGGCGGTGATCACCCCCGTCGGGTCCGTCCGGCACAGCGGGGGCGGCTACACCGTCGGCGACGGCGGCCCCGGTGAGATCACCATGCGTCTGCGTGAGACCCTCACCGGGATCCAGCGCGGTTCGGTGGACGACACCTTCGGGTGGATGACCACTCTCGCCTGACCGGATCGGCGCACCGGGCCGGCGTTGGGGCGCGGGGGTCAGGTCAGCATGACGGCGACGACGAGGGCCGCCGCCGTGCCCGCCTCGATCCCCGCCCCCAGGATGTCCCCGTTGACGCCGCCGAGCCGACGGACGGCATGGCGTGCGAAGCCCGCCGCGGCAGCGTAGAGGGCCAGGCCGATCGTCGCCCCGATGAGCGGTGCCCACCAGGTCCCCGACCCTCCCGTCCCGGCCAGACCGGCGCCGGCCGCGACGCAGATCAGGCCGACGGCCACCACCGCCGGCCGGGACTGCGACCCGGCCACCAGGGCGCCGAAACCCGACGTGGTCGCCGCGGGGACGCCCCGTCGCAGCTGTACCACCGGAAGGCAACGGGACAGGACGAAGGCCGCGATCGGGGCCAACCACGCGCCCGAGGCGACCAGCGCGCCGAGAGCGGCGACCTCGGCGAGCAGGACGAGGACCAGGACCGCGCCGCCCATCGGCCCCATCGTCCCGGAGCGCATGATCTCCAGCGCCCGCTCGGGCCCGGCATACGACCCCAGGCCGTCCGCGGTGTCCGCCAGCGCGTCCACGTGCATCGCGCGGGTCAACGCCAGCACCGCGGCGACCCCCGCCACCCCGGAGAGGACGGGGCCCGCCCCGAGCACGTGCGCCCCGTGAGCGGTCGCGGTGGCGACCACCCCGCAGACGAGCCCGACCACCGGCAGGGCGGTCATCGCCCGACCGGCCTCGGACGGACCCGGCCCCACGGGCCGACCCGGACCACTCACGGGGAGCACCGTCATCCAGGACAGTGCGAGGCGGACCGGGTCGAGCACGTCAGGCCTTGCCGCTGACCCCGGCGTCGGCGAAGGTCGCCATCTCCGTGAGGACCGCGATCGCGGCGTGGACGGTGGGCAGCGCGGCGACGGCCCCGCTGCCCTCGCCAAGACGCATGGAGTGTTCGAGGATCGGCTCGAGCGAGAGGTAGGTCAGCGCGGCGGAATGGGCCGGCTCGGCGCTCCGGTGGCCGGCGACCCACCACTGGCGAGCCCCGGGTGCCAGGGCCTCGGCGAGTAGTGCCGCCGCCGTGACCACCGACCCGTCGAGGATGCAGGGGGTCTTGCGGACCGCGGCCTGGGCGAGGAATCCCGCCATGGCGGCGAGGTCGGCGCCCGCGACCCGGCGGAGCATGCCCACCGGGTCGCGGAGGTCACCGGAGGCCCGGAACATCGCGTCACGGATCGCCGCGGTCTTGCGCATCCATCCGCCGTCGTCGATCCCGGTGCCACGGCCGACCAATTCGACCGGCTCGCGACCGGTGACGAGGCAGGTGATCACCGTCGCCGGCGTGGTGTTGCCGATGCCGAGGTCGCCCGCGATGAGCAGATCCGCACCCGAGTCGACCTCCTCGTCGGCGATCCTGCGGCCGGCCGCGACCGCGGCCCGGACCTCGTCGTGGCTCAGCGCGTCCTCACGATCGATCGACCCGCTGGAGCGTCGGATCTTGTGGTCGTCCAACCCTCCGGGGCGTTCCGCGGCCATGGACATGTCGGCCACCCGGACCGTCGCCCGCGCCGCGCGGGCGAGAACGGACACGGCCGCACCACCGCCCACGATGTTGTCGGCCATCTGCAGGGTGACCTCCTGCGGGAAGGCGGAGACCCCGTTCGTGGCCACACCGTGGTCGCCGGCGAACACCACGACCCGCGCTCGGTCGAGAGGACGGGGCGGGCAGGTCTCCTGGCACGCCGAGATCCACACCCCGATCTCCTCGAGCCGACCGAGCGAGCCCGACGGCTTGGTCAGCTCCAGCTGCCGGGCTCGGGCCTCGTCGGCCACGGTGTAAGAGGGCGGGTGGACCGGGGGGAAAGTCACGGGGTCGTCGTAGTACTCGACGTCCCCGAGACCGGGGAAGTCCTCGGGCCCCGGCGCGACCGCCACCGCGACCACCTTCTCGACCCCGGGCCGGGTCTCCGGAGCGGGTGGCGGCTCGATCGCTCGCTGCGCGGCGGGGACCGCGGTGTCAGAGAGTGTCAGGACCCGCCCGGCGACGACGAGGACGGCCGAGTCGCACACGTCGGCCAGCCGCCGGTTGAGCCCACCGAGCAGATCCGAGAAGAGGCGCCCGGAGAGCGAGTCGGGCACGACCCCGAGGCCGACCTCGGGGGACACGAGGATCAGCGAACCGGTGTGGGCGGTGACCGCCGAGACCAACGAGTCGACCTCACCGGCCACGGCCGCCCCGCCGTCGGACCATCCGAGGGTGGCGTCCATCCTGCGGGTCAGCCAGCCTCCGAGGTCGTCGACGAGGACCGTGTCGTCGGGGTGATCGGCGAGTACCCGTGTGATCTCGTCGGTCTCCTCGGTGGACCACTCGGCCGGCCTCCGGTCCTTGTGCACGGCGATCCGGGCGGTCATCTCCGCGTCGTCGTGGTCCGATCGCGCGGTGGCGACGTACACCACGTTCCCGCCGGTGGCCACGGCCACCGATTCGGCGTGGGCGGACTTGCCCGAGCGGGTGCCGCCGAGGACGAGCAGGCGCATGGCGTTCGGGGCCTTTCCGTGGATCGTCGGTCAGGGCAGCTGCCGAGCAGGTCAGCTGGTGATCAGGTCAGATGGGGTCGCCCGGGCGCACCCGGGGGCGCGGGGTGCGGAGCATCCGCGGCTGGGTCGCCCGCATCACCGCGTACCACCCCATGCCGAACCCGGTGTCCTCGGTGTCCGGGAACCGCTCGCGGACGACACTGTTGACCTTGCGCCCGAGCAGGATGCCGTCCACCACCACGACCACGATGAGGATGAGGAACAGGTTCTGGCTGTAGAACATCAAGGCGGGGTTGGGGATCAGCTGGAAGATGATCACGAACAGCGCGAGCGGCATGAAGAAGTTGATCAGGCGCCGGTGGGTGTCCACCCAGTCGCGGGCGAAGCGACGGACCTCGCCGCGGTCGCGCGAGAGGACGTAACGGTCGTCGCCGGCCATCATGAGCTGACGGCGCTCCTCACGGGCGGCCCGCTCCTCGGCCTTGGAGGCTCTGCGCTCGTCTTTGGACATGTTCGCCCGGGCGGCCTTCCGCCGCTCCTTGGCCTCCTTGCGGGTGACGGGCGCCGTGACGGGCCCGGTCCGCAGACCTCGCGCGCGCTCCTGGTCCCTCCGCCTGGGGGTGGGCTTGCCCTTGCCCGCGGGTCGCCGGGCGTCCCCTGCCGGAGCCGCGGAATCAGCCCCAGCACCGGCCGCAGCCGCTCCGGGGGAGGACTCCGGCCCGGAGTCGGAACCCGTCGAGCCCTTGCCGGGGTCGTCTTTACTGGAGCCGAATGCACGCAACTTCACGCACCCAGGCTAGGCGATCGTGCCGCACCGAGGTTATTCACCCGCCGCTCCCTGCAGGCGTATCGTGTCAGTCGACGCGGCGTCCGGGGAATAGAGAGCTCCCCGGTGGACGTTGCACCACCGTAGGACGCCACCGAAGACCCTCTCGGATCGCAAGGAGAACCGACATGACCACTGCGGAGAACACCGCCACGGAGACCACCGCCACCGGTGTGCTGCTCACCGACGCCGCCGCCTCGAAGGCCAAGGCGCTCCTCGACCAGGAAGGCCGCGACGATCTGGCGCTGCGCATCGCCGTCCAGCCCGGTGGTTGTGCCGGCCTGCGCTACCAGCTCTTCTTCGACGACCGCTCGCTCGACGGCGACGTCGTGGACGACTTCGGCGGCATCAAGCTCGCCGTCGACCGGATGAGCGTCCCCTACCTGACGGGTGCGTCGATCGACTTCGTCGACACCATCGAGAAGCAGGGCTTCACCATCGACAACCCCCAGGCCACCGGCTCGTGTGCCTGCGGAGACTCGTTCAACTGAGTTCACCAGGGTAGTTCCCGGGGCGAGCCCGGGGCACCGACGACCCGGACCGACAGCGTGTCGGCCCGGGTCGTCTACTGTCTGGAGCATGTCAGTAGTCATCACCGGTTCCATCGCCACCGACCACCTCATGACCTTCTCGGGTCGGTTCTCCGAGCAACTCCTGCCGGAGCAGCTCGCCCACGTGTCGCTGAGCTTCCTGGTGGACTCCCTCCAGATCCGCCGCGGCGGAGTGGGTGGCAACATCGCGTTCGCGCTCGGCGTGCTCGGCCGTCGTCCCCATCTGGTGGGGGCCGCCGGTGAGGACTTCGCCGAGTACCGCGACTGGTTGGAGAGGCACGGCGTCGACACCTCGGCGGTCCACATCAGCTCCGCCCTGCACACCGCGCGGTTCGTGTGCACCACCGACTCGGACATGGCCCAGCTGGCGTCGTTCTATCCGGGAGCGATGGGGGAGGCGGCCACCATCTCGCTGGCCCGCCTGTTCGACCGCATCGGCCGGCCCGAGATCGTCCTCATCGGCGCCAACGACCCGACCGCGATGAACTCGCACACGGCGGAGTGCCGCGAGCTCGGACTCGACTTCGCCGCAGACCCCTCCCAGCAGCTGGCGTTCCTCGACGGTGAGGCGGCCGCAGCGCTGGTCGACGGCGCCCGGTACCTGTTCACCAACGAGTACGAGTACGAACTGCTGCTGAACAAGACCGGGTGGACGGCCGGGGAACTGGACGACAAGGTCGGCACCCGCATCACCACCCGCGGCGGCAAGAGCGTGATCATCGTGGAGAAGGGCGCCGAGCCCCTCGAGGTGGGCATCGTGCCCTCTGACAACTTGCTCGACCCCACGGGCGTCGGCGACGCGTTCCGCGCCGGCTTCCTCACCGGGGTCGTCGACGGCCTCTCGCTGGAGCGTTCAGCCCAGTTCGGTGCTCTCATCGCCACCCACGTGCTGGAGACGACCGGCACGCAGGAGTGGAGCATCGACCCGGCGGCCGCGCGCCGGCGTCTCGCCGCGGCCTACGGGGACGAGGCCGCGGAGGAGCTCGCGGTGCTCCTCCCGGCGTGACCCGCCTGAGGACCTGAGAGACCCGGCCCGCCCGGCTAGAGGCGGACGGGGTAGTCCCGTTGTTCGATGTCGGGGACGATGCGCCCCTCGACGAAGATGCCGTGCCAGATCATGAAGCACAGCATGGTCCAGATCCGGCGGCTGTGGTCGGACTCGCCACGGCGGTGCTCGTCGAGCATCCGCAGGACGGCGGCCTTGTCCACGAACTCGTCGGTGCCCGAGGCCAGGACCTGCCCGCGAGCCCAGTCGTGGAGCTCGGGTCCGGCCAGCCAGTGCCGGGTCGGAACCGGGAAGCCGAGCTTCTTCCGGTGCAGGACGTGCGCGGGGACGATCCGTTCGAGGGCCTGACGGAGCGCGTACTTGGTGGTCCCGTGCGCCACCTTCTCCGTGTACGGCAGGCGCGAGGCCACCTCGTAGACCTCTCTGTCGAGGAACGGCACGCGCAGCTCGAGCGAGTTGGCCATGGTCATCCGGTCGGCCTTGACCAGGATGTCGCCGCGCAGCCACGTGAACAGGTCCAGGTGCTGCATGCGGGCGACGGGGTCCCAGCCGCGCGAACGCTCGTAGATGGGGCCCGTGACGTCCTGGTGGCCCCATTCGGCCCGGTAGTCGGTGAGGACCGAGCGGACCTGGTCTTCCGAGAACGAGCGCGCGTTGCCGTAGTAGCGGTCCTCGAGGGTCATGGATCCCCGGTGCAACAGGCTCTTGCCGCGGGTGCCCTCGGGGATCCGCGTGCTCACCCGCCCGAGGGCCCGGCGAAGGCCGCCCGGGACCTTCTCGAACGGCGCCAGGGACAGTGGCTCCTTGTAGATGGTGTACCCGCCGAAGAGTTCATCGGCCCCCTCGCCGGACAGCACCACCTTGACGTGCTTGCGGGCCTCTCGGGCGACGAAGTACAGCGGCACCAGCGCCGGATCGGCGACCGGTTCGTCGAGGTACCAGATGATCTCCGGGATCGCGGCGGCGAACTCCTCCGGTGAGACCACCTTGACGATGTGCTCCACACCGATCGCCGCCGCGGACTCCGCGGCCACGTCCACTTCGGAATAACCCTCCCGCTCGAAGCCGGTGGTGAAGGTGAGGAGGTTCTCGTTGTGACGCCGCGCAAGGGCGGCGATGGCGGTCGAGTCGATGCCGCCGGACAGGAAGGACCCCACGGTGACGTCGGCCCGCATGTGCTTGGCGACGGAGTCCTCCAGAGCCACCGCGATCTCCTCGTAGCGGCGCTCGGCGTCACCGTCGGCGATGGGTGCCACGGGGAACGTCGGCTCGAAGTACCGCTCGATCACGGGGACGGTGCCGGGGGAGACGGTGGCGTGGCATCCGGACTCCAGCCGCCGGACACCGCGCGTCAGCGTCTCGTCCTCCGGGACGTACTGGAGGGTGACGTAGTGCTGCAGGGCGCGGGCGTCGAGAGACGTGTCGACGTCCAGCACCCCCGCGAGCTCGGTGATCGACTTCTTCTCACTCGCGAACGCGGTGCCCCCGGGCCCGCTGGCCATGTAGAGCGGTTTGATGCCGAAGGGGTCGCGCGCGACGAAGAGCGTGCGCTCGACGGTGTCCCAGATCGCGAAGGCGAACATCCCGCGGAGTCGGCGGACCGCCGCGGGGCCCCAGTGGTGGAAGGCGACGATGATCGGCTCGCCGTCACCCTCGGTGCGGAACTCGGCGTCGAACTCCGCCCGGAGCTCCGCACGGAGTTCGACATAGTTGTAGATCTCGCCGTTGAAGGTCAGGACGTAGCGATCGGGGCTCTCGGGAGGTCCCCAGCGCAGCGGTTGGTGTGAATGGGCGATGTCGATGATCGACAGTCGGTTGAAGCCGAACGCCAGGTCGTCGTCGACCCAGGTCCCCACTTCGTCCGGGCCACGGTGCCGCTGGCACCCCATCGCGTCCAGGACCCTCGACTCGTGGGTGCGGGCGGAGCCGTCGGGGGTGAGCAGACCAAGCAGGCCACACATTCGTCGGGTACCTCGTCGATCGTCGTCGGGGGTGGGGCAGATCCCGCGTCCGCGGGCCACGATGGACTCGAATACTACTGGTCCCGGGGTTCGGGCCCACGGCACCGGAGGGTGGAGGGGTGGGATGGGTGAAATGCCGGGACCCGCGGCCTCCAAACTGAGAGCCGTGGTCTACGATTCCTAAGTGTCCCGGCCACGTGGTCGGTGCCGCTGATCAGGAAGGCGTGATGGTGGAACAGCGTGACGGGCGTCGTCGGACGCGCAGGGCTGCACTCGCGGTGTCGCTCGCCACAGTGGGCTTGGTGTTGTCCGGTTGCAGCCTCCACACCGACAACAAGTGGTGGAACCAGACCGTGAACTTCGGGTTCCCGAACGGGATCACGCCCGAGGGCATCGCGATCAGGGAGTTCTGGACGGGCACCGTCATCACGTCTCTGATCGTCGGGTTCTTCGTGTGGGGCCTGATCTTCTGGACGATGGCCTTCCACCGCAAGAGGAAGAACGACGACGGCGAGTTCCCGCGTCAGACCGCCTACAACGTCCCGCTCGAGTTGGTCTACACCGCCGTGCCGTTCGTGATCATCTCGGTGCTCTTCTACTTCACCGTCATCACGCAGAACAAGGTCCTCGACCTCCGTCCGGAGGAGGAGGTCGGCGTCAAGGTGGACGTCACCGCCTTCCAGTGGAACTGGAAGTTCGGGTACAACAAGGTCGATGTCGCCGGCGTGTCCATCGAGGACGGCACCAACGAGGAGGCCCAGCGTGCTGCCGAGGAGGCCGGCGTTCTCTCCGAAGAGGAGCGCATGGCCCGCGGTCACCACGGTGAGCCCGCCGCAGGCGGTCCGATCCACGGTCGCCTGGCGGAGGACAAGTCGTACCTGCACTTCAACGACATCGAGACCGTCGGAACCTCGGAAGAGGTCCCGGTGCTCGTCCTCCCGACGGGAACCCGTATCGAGTTCCGCCTCGCTGCTGCCGACGTGATCCACTCGTTCTGGATTCCCGAGTTCATCTACAAGCTCGACGTCATGCCGCACCCGGGCCAGAACCAGCAGCTGAGCATGTTCCAGATCGCCGAGATCGAGCGTGAGGGTGCGTTCGTCGGTCGATGCGCCGAGATGTGCGGCGCGTACCACGCGATGATGAACTTCGAACTCAGGGCGGTCTCGCCGGAGGCCTTCGCGGAGTACATCCAGTTCCGCCAGGACAACCCGATCGCGTCCAACGCCGAGGCGCTCGCGGCGATCGGTGAGGCGCCCTATTCCACCTCCACGGCACCGTTCAAGACCGGCCGCAGCGATACCCGCGACCAGAACAACATCATCGAGAACGCATCCGCTAACTGACGTCTCTCCCGGTATCACGCGAAGGGCTCCTGCACGATGAACGCAACAGTAAGAATCTTCGACGGACTGGTGGTCTTCCTCGCCATCCTGGCTGTCGCGTACACCTACCTCACGGGCACCTCGCGTACCGGTATCGAATGGGTGGGCGCGACCGCGCTCGTGCTCTCCGCCGGACTGTGTCTGTTGATCGGCGGGTACCTCCGGTTCGTGGCGCGACGCATCAGCACGCTCCCCGAGGACTACGAAGAGGCGGAGATCTCGGACGGCGCCGGCGAACTCGGATTCTTCAGCCCGCACAGCTTCTGGCCGTTCTTCGTCGCGGCCTCGGTCATGATCACCGGCTTCGGCGCGGCGTTCTGGAACTGGTGGGTGCTGCTCGCCGGTGCGACCGCGTTGATCATCACCGCTTGTGCCCTGGTGTTCGAGTACCACTGGGGTCGCGAGAAGCACTGATCCGACGTCGGCCGCCAACCGGTCAGAGGCCCCCACCGCGGTCGCGGTGGGGGCCTCGTCGTCCCGGTGGGTGCCTTCGCGTCAGGAGCTACAGACCCATGTCCTTGGCGATGATGGTCTTCATGACCTCGTTGGTCCCGCCGTAGATCCGGTTGACCCGGTTGTCGGTGTACAGGCGTGCGATCGGATACTCGTTGATGAACCCGTAGCCTCCGTGCAGCTGGAGGCAACGGTCGATGACCTCGGCCGCGATCTCGGTGCAGAACAGCTTGGCCGATGCGGCCTCGGCCGCGGTGAGCTCTCCCTCGTCGAGCGCCTCGAGCGCCCGGTCGGCGACGGCCTGCGCGGCGTCGACCTTGGCCTGGCATGCGGCCAGCTCGAACTTGGTGTTCTGGAACGAGGCGACCTCCTTGCCGAAGACCGTGCGCTGCTGGGTGTACTCCTTTGCGAAGCGGACCGCGGCGGCGGCCTGGGCGTACGCCCCGTAGGCGATTCCCCAGCGCTCGGACGGCAGGTTCTGCCCGAGGTAGTAGAAGCCACGGTTCTCCTCGCCGAGCAGATCCTCCACAGGGACCTTGACGTCGCTGAAGGCCAGTTCTGCGGTGTCGGAGGTCCTCAGGCCGACCTTGTCCAGCTTGCGTCCCACGGAGTAACCCTCGAGCGAGGTGTCGACGGCCAGGAGAGAGATCCCGAAGCGACGGTCGTCCTCCCGGGGGGGAGCGGTCCGGGCGCAGACGATCACGCGGTCGGCGTGGACACCTCCGGTGATGAAGGTCTTGGCGCCGTTGAGTACGTAGTGCGTGCCGTCCTCGGAGAGCTTCGCGGTGCTCTTCATGCCCGCGAGATCCGAGCCGGTCCCCGGTTCGGTCATGGCCAGGGCCCACATCTCCTCACCGGAGACGAACTTGGGCAGATACCGCTGCTTCTGCTCGTCGGTCGCCAGTGCCTTGATGTAGGGCAGGCCCAGCAGGACGTGAACGCCCGACCCGCCGAAGTTCACGCCGGCGCGGGCGGTCTCCTCGGACTGGATGGCCTCGAACTTGTGCGAGTTGATCCCGGCTCCGCCGTACTCCTCGTCGACGTTGATGCCGAAGACGCCGAGGTCGGCGAGCTTGTAGTAGAACTCACGCGGCACCATGCCCGCGTCGAACCACTCCTGGAAGTGCGGGGACACCTCCGCTTCGATGAAGGCGCGAATTGTCTGGCGGAAGGCCTCGTGGTCTTCGTTGAACACTGTGCGGCGCAAGGGTGTGCCTTTCCATTGGACGACCCGCCATGAGAGGGGGACGGGCCGATGAGGTGAATGTCTCCTACCGAACCTGATCGTACAAGGCCGTGGACGGCGGCACGGCGAGGGTTACCCGCTGGTAGCTTCACGGCGCCGGGGAGGTGCCGCCCGGGCGTGGCCGGAAGCCGAGTGCGTCCCCGGCGACGATGCGGATGGGTCCACGTAGATCGGTGCCGGAGACGACCTCGCCCCGCTGGGTCACGGCGACCACGCCGTCCGCGCGCAGGTCCAGAGCGACCTCTCGCGCCGTCCCCATGAGTTCTCGCCAGTCGTCGCCGCCGACGGCGCGGGCGGCGTCGCTGGGACAGATCGAGCTCTCGCCCCGGGAGCGCAGAAGTGTCCGGATCGTCGCGGCCAACCGGTCCCGCGTGCCCTGCTCGGTGGGCTCCCACCAGGGGTCGCCCCGCTCGCCCAGGGCTACCTTGGCATCCTGCACCATCACCCGGGCGGCGTCGCCGTCGGACTTCACGAGTCGGCGGCCGGTCATGAGCGCGGAGACCAACTCTGTCCTCAGCGCGTCCGGGATCGAGGGATCGGTGGCCCGCCACCGTCGTCCCTTGACCACGATATAGCGGCCGTCATCGGTGTGGTCGACCTGGTTGTCCGTCACACCGCGATCATGCCCGCCCGTCGTCGGGGTGTCACGGGTCCGGTCGTTCGCCGCGCGGGCGGGGTCGTCGCGCTATCGTAGAACGTGTTCTAGAAATGCCGATCGCCGGTCGGAGGTCCCGGTGACGACGAGACGAGGAGAGCCCGTGGCGGAGCAGGACAGTACGGTCGAGACGGAGTTCGATGTCGTCGTGGTGGGTTCGGGCGTCGCGGCCCTCTTCGGGGCGGCCGTGGCGGCCTCCCGCGGCATGGCGACGTGCCTGGTCGAGAAGACGGATCGTTTCGGCGGGACGTCCGCGTACTCCGGAGGCGCGGTGTGGTAGCCCGGCAACCGGGTGCTCGCGCGCGACGGGGTGGAGGACTCGGTGGAGGCGGGCCGGACCTACTTCCGCGCCGTGGTGGGCGACCGGACCGCCCCGGACCTCCAGGACGCGTACCTCAACACCGGCCCGATGGTCGTCGACCATCTGTTGGACTCTCTGGAAATCCCCATGCGGTTCCAGGCGTTCCCGGACTACTTCGACGCACCCGGTCGCCAGCAGATGGGCCGGAGCATCTACCCCAAGCCGATCCCCGTCGACGAGCTCGGCGGGCGCGCCGGTGACATCCGCGCCTCGGTCCCGTCGGACCAGTTCGGTATCCCGGAGCACCCCACCAGAGTGGAGGGTGGCCGCGCCTGGGTGGCCCGGCTCGTCCTGGCGCTGGACGACATGGAGGCCGCGGAGCTCCGGCTGTCGACGGCGGCAGAGCATCTCCTCCGCGACGACGAGGGGCGGGTCGTGGGGGTCGAGGTGCGCGACGGCTCGGGGTCGCGGTCGATCGGGGCACGGCGCGGTGTACTCGTGGCCGCCGGCGGCTTCGAGCGGTCGACGGAGCTGCGACGTCGGTGGCAGCGGATGCCGACCGCCGCGTGGTCGGCATCCCACCCGGATACCGGCACCGGTGACGCCGTCCGGATGCTCGACGAGGCCGGAGCCCTACTGGACCTGCTGGACCAGTCGTGGTGGTGCCCGGCAACGCTGTTCCCGAACGGTCGCGCCGCGTTCACGCTCGGTTTCCGTTCCGGGATCATCGTCGACGGCACCGGCCGGCGATTCGCCGACGAACTCCTGCCGTACGACCAGATGGGCCGGCGCATGCGCGCTCGGATGGACGACGGTGCCGGCGAGGAGTTCTGGTTCGTCTTCGACGACGTCGAGGCGGGCGGGTACCCGGCGATCTGCGTCCCCGGCCCCGATCCCGATCAGCATCGCGAGGCCGGTCTCTGGCGCACCGCCGGATCGATCGGGGAACTGGCGGAGGCCATCGGCGTCGACGAGGTCGTCCTGGGGGAGAGCGTCGCACGGTACAACGGCTTCGCCGCCCGTGGACAGGACGATGACTTCGGTCGGGGTGAGGATCCCTACGGCCGCTTCTTCCTCGGTGCGTCGTCACCTGAGGAGTGCCTGCGGCCACTCGAGGGCGAGCGCTTCCACGCCGTACGGCTCGTCCTCGGGGATCTGGGCACCAAGGGGGGCGCGGTGACCGACCACCACGGCGCCGTGCTGGATACCGACGGCGCCCCGATCCCGGGCCTGTACGCCGCGGGCAACTCCTCGGCGTCGGTGTCAGGTGAGGCGTACCCCGGCCCCGGCGTACCCCTGGGGTCGGGCATGACGATGGCCTTCCGGGCTGTCGCCGACATGGCCGGCGAGTCGATCCCGGTGGATCCGTTCGCCGTCGCCCCCTGAGCCGAGCTCCCTTCAGCCGAGCTCCCCGGAAACGGCGACGAGAGGAAACGACAGCGGGCCGGATCCTCCTGTCGGAGGCCCGGCCCGCTGTCGTATGTCGTCGGAGGATCAGTACTCGTGGCGACGAGTACGGTTCTCCTCCTGCAACGTGGTGAGCATCGAGTGCTCCCGGTCGTGCTTGCCGTGCTCGGACTCGTCGAGCATGTGGACCTCGTCGGCCGGGTCCGCCGTCAGTGCACCACGCGGGGGGCGACCGGCGGCACCGAGCTGGTTCATCTTCGTGGGCACCTTGGCACCGGCGTACTCGAGCGGCACCGCGTGTCCGTGCTCGTCGACCCCCGCGAGCGGCTGGTGGACCTCGACGAACTCGCCCTGCGGCATCCGCATGATGATGCCGGTCTCGATTCCGTGCTCCAGAACCTCCCGGTCGGCCCGTTGGAGGCCCAGGCAGAGCCGGTAGGTGAAGAAGTACATGAGCGGCGGCAGAAGGATGAGGCCGATCCGTCCCGCCCATGTGGTGGCGTTCAGTGAGATGTTGAAGTGATAGGCGATGAGGTCGTTGGATCCCATCAACACAAGGATCACGTAGAACGTGATGGCCATGACACCGGCCGCGGTACGAACCGGCACGTCGCGCGGACGCTGGAGCAGGTTGTGATGCGCGGTGTCGCCGGTGAGCTTGGCCTCGATCCACGGGTACAGGAACATGATCACGACCATCGCGCCGAGCATCACGGCGACCCAGAGCACCGCGGGGATGGTGTAGTTGCCCAGGTAGATCTCCCACGCGGGCATCACTCGCGCGCCGCCCTCGGTCCACAACATGTACCAGTCGGGTTGCGAGCCGGCCGATATGTGGGATGGGTTGTATGGCCCCAGGTTCCATATGGCGTTGATCGTGAACATGCCCGAGAAGAGCATGAGCATGCCGACGGTGATGGCGCCGAACGCGACCGACTTGACCGCGAAGACCGGGAGGATGCGGACGCCGACGACGTTGTTCTCCGTGCGGCCGGGCCCGGGGAACTGCGTGTGCTTCTGGTACCAGACCAACGCGAGGTGCGCGGCGATGAGCGCCAGGATGATGGCGGGGATGATCAGCACGTGCAGGATGTAGAAGCGCGGGATCAGGAGATCGCCGGGGAAGTCCCCGCCGAAGATCATCCAGTGCATCCAGGTCCCGATGACCGGGAGTCCGACGATGATGCCTGAGGTGATCCGGATACCGGTACCCGACAGGACGTCGTCCGGCAGGCCGTAGCCGAGGAAGCCCTCGACGATACCCAGCAGCAGCAGCACACAGCCGATGACCCAGTTCGCCTCACGCGGGCGACGGAACGCGCCGGTGAAGAAGATCCGGATCATGTGGACGACCATCGAGGCGACGAAGAGCAGCGCCGCCCAGTGGTGGATCTGACGGACGAAGAGCCCGCCACGGACCTCGAAAGAGATGTTGAGCGCGGTCTCGTAGGCACGGGAGATCTCGATGCCGTTGAGGGGCGCGTAGGCGCCCTGATAGATCACCTTCGACATCGACGGGTCGAAGAAGAGCGTGAGGTACACACCCGAGATCAGCAGGATGATGAAGCTGTACAGGGCGATCTCGCCCAGCAGGAAGGACCAGTGCGTGGGGAAGACCTTGTTGATCTGCCGGCGCATGCCCTTGGCCATGGTGTATCGCGAGTCGAGATTGTTCCCGACCTCCGCGAGTTTGGTGTTGTTACTCATGAACGACGCTCCCAGAAGGCAGGTCCGACCGGCTCGATGAAGTCACCGTTGGCGACGAGGTATCCCTCGCTGTCAACCGCGATGGGCAACTGCGGCAGTGCGCGCGCGGCGGGGCCGAAGATCGGCTTCGCGTACTCGAGCGCGTCGAACTGCGACTGATGGCACGGGCAGAGGAAGCGGTGCGTCTGCTGCTCGTACAGTGAGGTGGGGCATGCGAGGTGCGTGCAGATCTTCGAGTAGGCGTAGAGGTCGCCGTAGTTGAAGTTCTCCTGGCCCTTGCGCTTGATCACCTTGGCCGAGTCGGCCGGGCGGAAGCGGATCAGCATGACCGAGTTCCGAGCTCCGTGGATCGAGTGCATGTGCTCCTCGAAGTCGCCCAACGCGCTCGCGGGGAGCGGGAACACCGACTCGAGTCCGCCGGCTGCCAGGTCCTCGACGTGGATCCGTTCGAGGCGACCCTCACCCGCGGGCGGATGGCCGTCAGGGAAGACCTTGCCGGTGTCGCGACCGAGGTACACCTTCTCGGCGGGGAGCCCGTCCGGCCGGGTGTCCGAGGCAAGGGTCCACCCCGTGGTGTGCAGCGTGCCGTCTCCCGCGATGGTCATCTCCCCGCGGCGCCACGGGTTCTTGATCATGCCCCCGAGAGGCAGGATCGCGGACAGCCCGATGAGAGCCACGCTCGCACCGAGGAACCCGCCCATGACCTTGCGGCGACCGAGGGTCGAGGTCTTCCACGAGTCGTTGAGACCGGCGACGATCGTCCGACGGTCGATGTCCTCGGACGGCCCATCGTGGCGGGTCTGGACCGAGATCTCCTCCGGGATGAACTTCTTGGTGAACTGCACGGCCCCGAATCCCAGGAACAGGATCGACAGTCCGATCGTCAGGCCGAGCAGAGGCGTGTACGCCATGTAGAGCCAGTAGCCGTCCTCGCCCTGCCCGCGGTACTCCCACGGCCACGCGATATAGATCACGGCGAAGGCGAGCGCGAGGACCGCTGACAGCGCGAACCATGTGGTGACGACGCGGGCGGCGCGCTTCTCGGCACGGGAGGTGACACCCTCCGGCCACCGTCCCTCGCGGAATCGGACGTCGACCTCGTCGAGCTCGGTACCCAGCCGGACGAGCTCGGAGTCGCTCATCCGGTCGAGGTCCGCGGCGGACGGGTTCTTGGGGGTCTCACTCATGAACGGGATCCGATCCAGAGGGTCGCACCGATGAGGGCGACGATGCCGACTAGCCAGATGGCCACACCTTCGGTCACGGGGCCGAGTCCGCCGAGCGCGTAACCGCCGGGGGAGACCTTGGAGTCCGTGTCCCTGATGTAGGCGATGATGTCCTTTTTCTCGTCAGGCGTGAGCTGACGGTCCGAGAACTTGGGCATGTTCTGCGGCCCGGTGAGCATCGCTTGGTAGATCTCCTGCTCGTTGGCAGGGTCCAGAATCGGGGCGTACTTGCCCGCCGACAGCGCGCCACCGCGACCGGTGAAGTTGTGGCAGGAGGCGCAGTTGAGCCGGAAGAGCTCGGAACCACGCGCGATCTCCTCGGCCCGGGCCTCGCCCGAGGCCCCCAGCAGCGACTCCTGGGCGATGGAACCGTCGGGATCGGTGACGATCTCGGGGCCACCACCGAAGAGATCGACGTACGCCGCGAGCGCGATGATCTGGTGCTCGCTGTAGCGCGGCTTCTTCCGCTCGGCCTGGGCCTCGTTGTTGGCGGCGGGCATACGACCGGAGTGGACCTGGAAGTAGGTCGCCCCCGCGCCCGTGCCGACCAGCGACGGGCCGCGGTCCTCGACACCCTGCAGGTTCTGCCCGTGGCAGGTGATGCACGCGACGTCATAGATCGACTTGCCCTCGGCGATGAGCGCGGCCTGGTCCTGCTGGGCCGTGGCCACCTGGGGCTCGGGGACTACGGCCGTGGCGATGGCCCCGGCGCCGAGCAGACCGGCGGCGATGACGAGCGCGCCCGTCGCCTTACGGCGACGCTTCGACGAGGCCGGACGTGCCGGGTTCACCGCGGGCTCCGGCGACGGCGTGTCCGCAGCGGGTGGGTGAGGTGAGTTCATTGTGAGTTCCCTTTGGAGTTGGGACCTGCTGGACGCAGCGTCCTGCGGCCAGCTGACTACTGAATGAAGTAGATGGTGACGAAGAGGCCGATCCAGACCACGTCGACGAAGTGCCAGTAATACGACACGACGATGGCCGCGGTGGCCTGGGCGGGGGTGAACCGGGACATCGTCGTCCGCATGACGAGTACGACGAACGCGAGGACGCCGGCCGCGACGTGGAGGCCGTGGAAACCGGTGGTGATGAAGAAGACCGAACCGTAGACGCTGGACGAGATCGTGGTGCCCTCGAGATACATCTCGTAGTACTCGTAGGCCTGGCCGATGAGGAAGACCGTGCCCATCAGGGCCGAGATGATGTACCAGCGACGGAGGCCGAAGACATCCCCCTGCTCGGCGGCGAAGACGCCCATCTGGCAGGTGACCGAGGACGCCACGAGGATCGCCGTGATGGTCAGAGCGAACGGGACGTTGAGGTGCGTCGGGTAGGAGGGCCAGTCACCTCCCGAGTTCGCCTTGGAGACGAAGTACATCGCGAACAGCCCCGCGAAGAACATCAACTCCTGGGACAACCAGATGATGGTGCCCACACTGACCATGTTCGGACGGTTCAGCGAATGAACGCGCTGAGCCATCGCCGATCCTGAGTTATCCACTGCGCTCGTCACGAGGCCAAGTATGACCCCTGAGGTGGGCGGAGGCTGCAGGGACCCCCGATTTCGGCGTGTCCCCACAGTGTTTTCGCAGGTCGTTCCTAGAACTCCCGGAAAGTGCGTCCGACGACGCACCCCGTGCAGGGGTATCAGGGGCTTCTCAGCCTTTCCGGCGGTCGACTTCAGGGTCCCGGAGATGGGAGTCCGCGCCGCACCGATGAGGTGGCTGGTGGCACGATTGTCAGTGCGCGGTCGCGAGGGTGACGGACCGCCGGGATCCAGGGAGAGAGGTCGGGACACGTGGGGAGTTCTGCAGCGTTCGACGAGGGCCGGTCCTGGCCCGGGGTACTCGGCACGCTCACGTCGGGTCGGGACCTGGAACCGGCTGACGCCCGCTGGGCGATGTCCCGGATCATGGAAGGTCTCGCGACGGACGCCCAGATCGCCGCGTTCGGAGTCGCACTCGACATGAAGGGTGTGACGGGCGCGGAGCTCGACGCCCTGTCCTCGACGATGCTCGACTACTCCCGTAGGGTGCCGACCTCCCGGTCCTGCGTCGACATCGTCGGGACCGGTGGTGACCGGCAGGGAACGGTCAACATCTCGACGATGTCCGCTCTCGTCGTGAGTGCCTGCGGGGTGCCCGTGGTCAAGCACGGCAACCGTGCGGCGTCGTCGAAGAGCGGTGGGGCCGATGTCCTCGAGGCTCTCGGCGTCGCGATCGACCTGGGACCGGATGACGTCGCACGGAGCGTGGACGAGGTGGGTGTGGCCTTCTGCTTCGCGCCCGTGTTCCATCCGGCGCTCCGCTTCGCCGCCGCACCCCGCCGGGAGATCGGGATCCCCACGGTGTTCAACATCCTGGGACCACTGACCAACCCCGCAGCACCCGCCGCCAACCTCATCGGGTGCGCGTTCGAGAGCCTGATGCCCGTGATGGCCGAGGTGTTCGCGCTTCGGGGTAGATCGGCGCTCGTGGTGCGTGGCTCCGACGGTCTCGACGAGATCACGATGACGGGACCGACGCGTGTACTGCGTGTCACCGACGGCCACGTGGACGAGGACGTGATCTCTCCCGGGGACTTCGGGATGGCCACCTGCGCGATCGAGGAACTGCGCGGGGGCGACGGGAGACATAACGCGGCGGTGGCCCGGGAACTCTTGTCGGGCGTGAGAGGTCCCGTCAGGGACGCGGTGCTGCTCAACTCCGCGGCGGCGTTGGTGGCGTTCGATGGCCTCGAGCGGGGTGCGGACCTCGTGCCGGCGATGAGGTCGGCGGTGGAGCGCGCCGCGAAGGCGGTGGACGACGGCGAGGCCGCCCGACTCCTGGACAGGTGGGCGGCCTTCAGTGCCGCCCGGTCCTGACACCCGCTCGACCGCTCGTCGACGCCGCCTGCTCGGCTCGATCCGCCCACTCCGCGAGTGTGTGGGCACCGCCGACGGGCAGGGTCCAGCACCCCGTGACCGACACGATGCGGGTGGGTCCGGAATCGATCCACCTGTGCACGTTGCGGATGTTCGAGGCGCTGGCTCCGGCGAACGGCCCGGGGCCGGGTTGCACGGTCGTGGCGCCCGCCCTGAGCGAGTCGATCACGGGCAGTGGTGCTGCTCCGGCGGGCACCGTTCCCGAACCGGCGAGGCGCCCGTGACGCACGACCGCCACCGCCCAGGTGCGCCCGGGCCCGGGTTGGGCCAGGACCAGTTCGCGTAGACCCGCGGTGGAGGAGAGCTCCTGGTGCCGGGTGAGGGTCCGGATCAGTGCCGCCGCGCGATCTCGCAGCCGGGCCGCGCGCTCGAAGGCTCCACCCGCGGCGAGCGAGTCGACCCGGTCGATCATCGCCCTGACGGCCGTGGAGTCCCGGCCGGTGACCAGCGCCTCCCATTCCTCGGCGCCGGGTGGCGAACCGGTGGCCTCCGCCAGATCCAGCCACGCGGCCCTGGCGTCCTCGGTTCTCCGAAAGGGTCCGAGGGCGAACGGGTGTTCCGGGGTCCGGGTGACGTGCCCCCGGATCGCACGTCCCGAGGGAGGGGAGAGCCACCACCCTCGGCGCGGAGACCTGGACCGCCGGTTGTAGGGCGGCTGGAGAGAGTCGATGAGCCGCTCCTCGACGGTCCACGCCTCCAGGAGGTGTGCGCACGGCACCGACTCGACGCTCTCGGCGAGGCCGACCATCGTCCGCATCCTGCCGCGTGGATCAGCTCCGGAGTAGTAGGAGCGGGCTCGGCGCCGGACCGATATGGACGACCCCACGTACAGCGCGCCGCCCGACGCGTCCCGGAACAGGTAGACCCCGGGGCCGGTGGTGAGCGTCTCGGTCAGATTGGCCCGGCGCCGGACCGCGGGGGCGAGGCGTCCGTCGTAGGAACGGAGCTCGGTGAGCGTCGACACCCCGCAGTCACCGACCCTGGAGATCAGTGCGTGAAGGACGTCGACGGTGGCGCGGGCGTCCTGGAGCGCCCGGTGGTTCGGCTCGACTGTGGATCCCAGATGGGAGGCGAGTTCGCCGAGGCGGTGCCCACGGGTTTCGCCCCGATGGAGGATGCGCCGGGCCAGCGTGAGCGTGCACACCGACGGGGGATCGGGCCACGGGTGGCCGGTCGACTCGGCGGCCGCGCGGAGGAATCCGAGGTCGAACCGGGCATTGTGGGCGACCAGTACGGCGCCGCGGGAGAACTCCAGGAACGTCGCCATCACCTCACCGAGTGCAGGGGCCCCGACGAGATCGACGGGCGCGATCCCGGTGAGCCTGCTGATGTGGGCCGGCAGCGAGCCGGTGATGGAGACGAAGGTGGACAGCTCGGCCCGGACCTCCCCACCCCGTACCCGGACCGCGCCGATCTCGGTGATCTCATCCGTTCCCGGCCGGGTACCGGTGGTCTCCAGGTCGACGACGACGAACGTCACCTCGGAGAGCATCGGCTCGAGCTCGTCGAAGGCGGCCTGGACCCCCGTGGTCCCCGGGGTGTGGACCAGTTCTCGAGTCGGGGGGCAGGGCATGGCGCACACGGTAACGATCCGGTCCGACACGGACGTCCGACGCACCCCGCCGTCCGCCGTCCGTCGTCACAGGGGATGGGTGTCGTAGGGGTGGGGTGTCGTACCCGGCCGTTACGGTCTGCCCCGAGCCGCAAATCGCGGCCTGGTAACAAATGGGCAACACGCCCAGGACGGAGTGTGATGTAGATCATGTTCTCGATGGACTGCTCGCGGTGTCCGGCCCGGCCGAGCGGGTGCGAGGACTGTGTCGTCTCCGTGATTCTGTCCGAGGAAGTGCAGGTAGATGCACTATCCGAGGAGTCGTGCGGGTATGTTCTCGAGCCCGAGGTGCGTTCGGCGATCGAGGTGCTCATGGCGCTCGGGCTGGTCTCGACCCTGGAGATCGTGGGTGCTGAAACGGCCGCCTAGCGGATGGGCTGGACTTCGGCGAGATGGTTTCGTAACCTTTTCGAGACCTCGGAAGTCATCACCCGCCCACCGGTGGGGGCCGGGGTCGCCACCAAAGCGCCACCGCGGCGCACCGGGGAACCACGTTCCACTGGGGTGAATCGCCCGACGGCCGAGAGGCCGGGGCGTAGGACAGACTTCCGTGTCCGAACCCGTCAGCTAACCCGGTCGGTGTCCAGGAAGAAAGAGGAAATCACTCTCGTGGGAGCCCACAGCATCAAGGCCAGCTCGACCGGGCGCCGTGTCGCCACCGCAGGACTGCTCGCTGCAGGCGCCGCCGTCGCAGGCGCCGGGACCGCGGCCGCCGCACCGGTGACCGTCGACGTACCCGTCGAACTGCGTCTGCCCGGTGTGCCCGCACAGGTCACCGTCGATCTCCCAGAGGGCATCGCCCTGCCGGCCGGCCTCGTCCCGGTCGCGGCAGCCCAGGCCGCCCCCGTCGAGTTCGCCACCCCGGCGCCGGAGATCTCCACCGGCCAGCGCATCCTCGACGCCGCGAGCACCCGCGTCGGCTCGCCTTACGCCTGGGGCGCCACCGGCCCCAATTCGTTCGACTGCTCCGGCCTGACCTCGTGGGCGTACAAGGAGGCGGGGATCTCCATCCCGCGTACCAGCCAGGCCCAGATCGGCGGCGGCACCCAGGTCGCCAAGGCCGACCTGCAGCCCGGGGACATCGTCGCGTTCTACAGCGGCGCCAGCCACGTGGGAATCTACGCCGGCAACGGCCAGGTCGTGCACGCCCCGTACTCCGGCACCTCGGTGAGCTACGCGCCGCTGGATTCCATGCCGTTCTACGGTGCGACCCGCTACTACTGAGTCGCCCCGCACACGCGCTCCAGCGGACCCCGCCGATCCCCGGTCACGTAACCGGTGTCGGCGGGGTTCGTCGTCTGTACTATCTCGACAACGACCATCCCGACCACGGTGCAATCCACCGCCCCCGTCGTGCTCCGTCCGTCTCCGAACCATGATCCGAGAATGCCGCATCTGCCCATGACCCAGAGATCCCGGTCGATCGCCCTCACCGTTGCCGCCTTCGCCCTCCTGGGCTCCGGCGGAGTGATGGTGCCGGCGCAGACGGTGTCGGCCCAGACCGTGGATCCCGGGACGGCGGGCCCGGCCGGGGCCGAGAGCACCGGTACGACGGGCCCGCCCCAGGACACCGCGCCGGAACGATCCGCCTCGTCAGGCCAGGCCACCGGTGAGGACCTGGTCGAGCTGGCGAGGCTGTCCGCGGAGGCCGGCGCACTCGGGGAGGAACTGCACCTGGCGCGAGCGGATCTGGAGAGGGCCGACGCCGAACGGCAGCGACGCGAGCGCGAGGCCGGAGTTGCCGCCGGACTCGCCGCCGTCGCCGATCTGGGGGCGTCGCGCGACCAGTCGCTCGTCGATCGACTCGCGACTCTCCGCTACCGCGGGGGCGATACCGGTGCCACCCGGGCCGCCGTCCTCGCCGAGAGCCCCCGAGACCTGGTCGACCGGATCGGTACTCTGCAGCGGCTCTCCGGCGCCACCACCAGTGCGCTCGGCGCCTCGCGCGCCGCCTCAGCGGAGGCCGCCCGTCTCCGGGTGGAGGCGGATCTCGCGTCGGAAGCCGCGCGCGCCTCGGCGCGTGACGCCCAGCGACGCGCGGATGACCTCGATCAGCGGTCGGACGAGATGAGAGTGCGGATCGACGAGGTGAGACGTCGCGTGGACGCTCTCTCCGACGCGCAGCGTGCACTCTGGGCCGGCGGCCCCCTGGTGCCCCCGGGGTACGTCGCCCCGGCGATCGACGGGGTCAACACGGCCGCCCTGAACGTGGCCCTCACCCGGATCGGTGCCCCGTACTCCTGGGGGGCGACCGGACCGTCCGAGTTCGACTGCTCCGGCCTCATGGTGTGGGCGTACGCGCAGGAGGGCAAGACGCTTCCCCGGTCGAGTCAGGCGCAGGCGGTGGCGGGGGCGCCCGTGGCGATGCCGGACATCCAACCCGGAGACCTCGTCATCTACTACGCGGGTGCGACCCACGTCGGCATGTACGCCGGCGACGGACTCGTCCTCCACGCGCCGACCTACGGGGTGCCGGTCAAGCTCGAGAAGGTCGACGCGATGCCGATCAGCGGGGTCCGTCGCTACTGACGCGTGGGCGCCGGGCAGGCGATCCCCGGGCGGTGTGGCAGTCTCGGACGTGATGACGAAGACCCTGCTGATCACCAACGACTATCCGCCGCGGCCCGGTGGTATCCAGTCGTACCTGGAGACCTATCTGGCGCACCTGGACCCGGAGGACGTGGCGGTCCTCGCCTCGACGTTCCGGGGCCGGGACTCGATCGAGTACGACGACTCCCGCCCCTATCTGGTCGAGCGGGTCCCGACGGAGATGCTGCTGCCCACACCGGATCTCGCGAAGCGTGCCCGGCGACTGGCCTCGGACTTCGGGGCGAGCACGGTGTGGTTCGGTGCGGCAGCACCGCTGGCCGCCATGGCACCCGTCCTGCGGGAGGGGCCCGTCACCCGCATCGTCGCCAGCACCCACGGCCACGAGGTGGGGTGGTCGATGCTGCCGGGTTCGCGCCAGGTGCTCAGGATGATCGGTGAGTCCACGGACGCCGTCACCTACGTGAGTGAGTACACGAGGCGACGCCTCGCGGCGGCGTTCGGCCCGCACGCGAGGCTCGTGCACCAGCCCGGGGGGGTCGACACGGACAGGTTCCGGCCCGATCCCGTGCGGCGGCGGGCGATCCGCGAGCGCTACGGGGTGGCGGACCGTGAGGTGATCGTGTGTCTCTCCCGCCTCGTCCCGCGAAAGGGACAGGACGCGCTCATCCGCTCGCTGCCCGAGATCGCCCGCCGCGTCCCGGAAGCGGTCCTCGTCGTCGTCGGGGGTGGCCCGTACCGGCGGACGCTGGAGGGTCTGGCGCGCAGGCACGGGGTGACGGACCGGGTGATCTTCACCGGCCGGATCCGGGCGGACGAGATCGTCGATCACCACCGGATGGCGGACGTGTTCGCCATGCCCTGCCGCACGCGGGGTGGGGGACTCGACGTGGAGGGGCTGGGGATCGTGTATCTGGAGGCCTCGGCCTGCGGCGTCCCAGTCGTGGCCGGCCGGAGTGGTGGCGCCCCGGAGACGGTCCTGGACGGGACCACCGGGCTCGTGGTGGACGGGACCTCGACGGGCGAGATCGTCGACGCCGTGGCCGGTCTGCTCTCGGACCGGCCACGCGCGTCGTCGATGGGTGTCCGCGGACGCACCTGGGTTCTCGACTCCTGGCGCTGGGAAGACCTCGCCCGCAACATGCGGCGAGTGCTCTCCGGGGACTAGCTTCCCGATCGAGTCCCGATCCGGGCGTGGATCGAGTCTCGGACGTCAGGTGTAGAGATCCTCGATCTGTGCTGCGAACTTCTGGTGCACCACGTTCCGCTTGACCTTGAGCGACGCGGTGAGTTCACCGGTCTCCTCGGTGAACTGATCGGGGAGGACGTGGTACTTCTTGATGGCCTCCGAATGGGAGACGGTGCTGTTGGCCCGGGACAGCGCCTGGTCGAGATGCTCGATCATGTCCGCGTCCCGCAGCAGCTCGTACAGGGACCCGGTCTTGTGGTGGTGGGCCTTCCACCGGTCCAGTGCCTCGGGGTCGAGGGTGATCAGCACCGAGATGAACGGCTTCCCGTCGCCCACACACACGGCCTCGGCGACGAGCGGGTCCGCCCGGAGCGCGTCCTCGAGCTGGTTCGGAGCGACGTTCTTGCCGCCCGCGGTGACGATGATCTCCTTCTTGCGGCCGGTGATGGTCAGGTAGCCGTCCTCGTCCAGCGATCCGAGGTCCCCGGTCCGGAACCAGCCGTCGGAGAAGGCCTCGGCGGTCGCACGCTCATTGCGCCAGTAGCCGGAGGTCACCACCGGGCCGTTCACCTCGACCTCGCCGTCCGGGGCGATCCGGACCGCGCATCCGGGCAGTGGCTGGCCGACGGTCCCGATACGCATCTTGCCGGGGGTGTTGACCGCGATCGCCGCGCAGGTCTCCGTGAGTCCGTACCCCTCGAAGATGTTGACACCGATGCCGTCGAAGAAGTGGGTCAGGCGTTCGCCGAGCGGCGCGCCACCCGAGATGGCGATCTCGCAGCGTCCACCCAGTGCAGCGACGAGCTTGGCGTAGACGAGTCTGGCGAACAGCGCGTGGCGGAGCCTGAGCAGTGGCCCGACCCGCCCACCGCGGTTGGCCTTGGAGTAGGCGACGGCGGTGTCGGTGGCCTTGTCGAACATCCACGCCTTGAAGGCACCGCCGTCCTGGGCGGTGGCCTGGGCCTTGTTGAAGACCTTCTGGAACACGCGCGGGACGGCCAGGATGTAATGGGGCCGCATCTCGGAGAACGTGTCCACGAGATTCGTCAGGTCCGACGAGTGGGCGATCCGGACGCCGGCGTGGAACCCCGCGTAGGTGATGGCGCGGGCCAGCACGTGGGCCAGGGGAAGGAACATGACCGTGGTCGCGTCCTGCCGGAGATACTGGTTGAACGGGGTCTCGAGGACAGCGAGGGTCTCGGACATGAAGTTCCGGTGGGTGAGCATGCACCCCTTGGGTCGTCCGGTGGTGCCGGAGGTGTAGATCAACGTCGCGGGGGCGTCCGCGCTCACCGCGGCGCGACGTTCGTCGAGCACCGCGTCGGCGACGTCGGTCGCCCCGGCGACGAGCAGGTCCAACGCGGGGCTCTCGCCCTCGATCACCAGGACGTCGGGGGACCCCTCCAGGTCGGCGATCCCCTCGCGGGTGGTCGCGGCGTGGGTCTGCTTCTCGACGATGATGAGCCGGGCGCCCGAGTCCTCCATGATCCAGCGGATCTGTTCCGCGGACGAACTGTCGTAGACGGGTACCGTGACCGCGCCCGCCGCCCAGATCGCGAAATCGATCACGTTCCACTCGTATCGCGTCGAACACAGGAGGGCGACCCTGTCCCCGGCCCCGATCCCGCGGGCGACCAGGCCCCGACCAACCAGGCGGACCGTGTCGGCGAACTCCCGGTTGGTGACGTCGGTCCACCGTCCGTCGACCGGGCGTTGGAAGGCCACGTTGTCCGGAGTCCGCTCCGCCCGGTCGTACGCCGCCTGGGCACAGGACCAGTCTTCGGGGACGGTGAAAGTGGCGGGGGCGGCGACGTATTCGCGCAAAGGGTCCTCCTGGTGGAGACGATCGATGGTCTAATCGCGGTGAGGACACACTATCCCCGGGGGTGGACGGCATCCACGCCACCCGTGCGCCCGGGCGTCAGCCGGAGGGCGCATCCCGGCGGGAGATATGTGAAGCTGGGGATATGAGTGAGGACAACGGCGCCCCCGAGGTGTGGCCGACCAGCGACTCCACGGTCATCGAGGCGACGGTCGAGGACGTGATGGCCGTCATCTCGGACTTCGACTCGTATCCGGAATGGTCCACGTCGATCCGGGTCGCCGAGGTCCTCTCGGTCGGCGCGGACGGTCGGCCAGACCGGGTCCGGTTCGCGCTGGAGGCCGGTGCGATCGTCGACGACTACGTCCTCGTCTACTCCTGGTCGGCGGACGACAGGGCCGTCGAGTGGCGCCTCGAGAGTTCGACGCTCCAGCGCGCGCAGAAGGGCTCCTACCGGCTCGAGCCGGTCGAGGGCGGCACCCGGGTCGACTACGAGTTGGAGATCGAGCTCGTGGTGCCGGTGATCGGTCGGCTCCGCGACCGGGCCGAGCGGCGGATCCTCTCCGAGGCTCTCCGTGAACTCAAGCGCCGGGCCGAGTCGAGGTGACCGGGTCGAGGGTCGTGATCGTTCTGGGGGGCGACCCGGCGGACAGGTCCGCGGCGATGGCGGATTTCCTGTTGGACGCCGGCGGAACCGCTCTCATCCTGACCGGGGATCCCGGTTCGGTCGATCCCCGACTGGACACGACCGACGAGGGGCCCGTGGAGGTCCGCGCAGACGACGCCACCGCGAGACTCGAGGCGTACACATCGGGGGCCGTGGACCCGGAGGACGAGGTGCTCGCGGCCCTCGCCACCGGTAGCGACGCCCCCCTCGCGGCAGTACTGGGATGGGAGTACGCCCGGCGTGCGGCTGCCGCGGGGGTGTGGGATGTGGTGATGGTCGACCTCGACGGTGATCTCGCGGCCGTCCGCAGGCTTTCCGCAGCGGGGGAGCTCGCCGGGTTCGTGGAGTCCCGGTGGCCCGCGCATGTCCGGTTCGCGTCCATGGCGGCCGGGGACCGTGCCGACGCCCGGACCCGCGAGGCGCACCGGTTGTCCCTCCTGGCCGGGGAGGTCTCGACGTTCCTCGCCGGGCCGGTCGAGGTGATCGTCGCCGGCGGTGCTCCGGACCGCACGGCGGCTCTGGCGACACTCGCCCGCGGTGCGGTCACCCCCGTCGTGTCCGCGGACGGCAACGGTGGCTACCGGGCGGAGTTGCCGGTGCCCGCCCCGCCGACGACTCCGCCCTCGGTCGAGAGCGGCGGTCTCCGGCTGGAGTTCAACGGCCTCCGGACAGTGCTGCGCCTTCCCGCGTTGCTGTCCCGGTGCACCCTCGTCGCGTCGCACCACGATCCGGTGGCGGGTGCCGTGGTCGCCGGATTCGTCCCGGATCCGGAGCTCTGGCCACCGAATCTCGTCCCGTCCGGATTCGCGGGCCGATCCGGGTAGTATCCGCTTTCGTCGACCTCCCCAACCATGAGAAAGACCGGTGACCCCAGGTGCTGTACTGGTTGTTCAAGTACGTGATCATCGGGCCTTTCCTGCGAATGACCAGTCGGACGGTCCTCACCGGCGAGGAGAACTTCCCGGCGAACGGGGCAGCGGTCCTGGTGGGGAATCACGAGTCCGTGGGCGACTGGTTGTTCACCCCGCTGCTCCTTCCCCGGCGGGTCACCTTCCTGGCGAAGAGCGACTACTTCACGGGCAGCGGGATACGCGGAGCCCTCAGCCGGTGGTTCTTCGCCGGGACCGGCCAGTACCCGATCGACCGGACCAACGCGGACGCCGCGCAGGCGGCCCTCGACGCGGGCATGGAGGTCCTGTCCTCGGGGCAGATCCTGTGCGTCTACCCGGAGGGCACCCGCACCCCGGACGGGCGGTTGTACCGGGGCAAGACGGGGCCGGCCCGGCTCGCGCTGCGCGCCGGGGTCCCGATCATCCCGGTGGGGGTGGTCGGGACGGGTGACTACATCCGCAAGGTCACCCGACCGCATCGCCGGACTCCGGTCCGCGTGATGATCGGGGAACCCCTCGACCTGACGCCGTGGGCCGGTCGGGAGGGGGACCGCGTGGCCGAGCGCGAGATCACCGACGAGTTCATGCGGCGTATCCAGGCGCTGACGGGTCAGGAGTATGTTCCGGACGTCTACGGTGCGGAGATGAAGAAGCGCTACGAGGCGGTCCGGAAGTCGGGACGAAACCTTCTCGACACTCCCGTCGAGGGGCAGCGCTGACGCCGGTGCGCTACTTCTACGACTGTGAGTTCATCGAGGACGGCACCACCATCGACCTGGTCTCGGTGGGGGTGGTGGCCGAGGACGGACGTGAGTTCTACGCGGTCTCCACGGAGTTCGACCCGGCGAAGGCCGGGCCATGGGTCAGACGCAACGTCCTGCCGAAACTCCCCAATCCCTCGTCGGCGGCGTGGAGGTCGCGCGCGGCGATCCGCGACGAGTTGTACGACTTCGTCACCGCGCCGGCCTCCGGCCCGGTGGAGCTGTGGGCATGGATCGGCGCGTACGACCACGTCGCCGTGTGCCAGCTCTGGGGTGACATGACCGAGCTCCCGGCGGCGATGCCGAGACTCACCCGGGATGTGCGCCAGCTGTGGGAGCTGGCCGGGCAACCGGAACTGCCCGTACACCCGGGCGGAGCCCATGACGCTCTCGGTGATGCGCGTCATGCGGCGATGAGGTTCCGGGCGATCGCCGCGACAGCACCCCACCTGGGCCTCTGAGGTCTGCGACGCTGCCCGTGGCGTATCCTCGCCGGGTGAGCAACTGGACAGTCGACGTCGACATCGCGCAGCTTCCCGACCTCCCCCCGCTCTCGGCGGACCTCGATCGACTGCTGGCGGACGCACTGTCGCGACCCGCGCTGCAGCAGCCGTCGTGGGATCCCGATCACGCTGCGGCGATGCGCAAGGTCCTCGAGAGTGTGCCCCCCATCTGTGTGGCCTCGGAGGTCGAGCACCTCTCGGACCGGTTGGCCGACGTCGCGCACGGCCGCGCCTTCCTCCTCCAGGGCGGGGACTGCGCGGAGACCTTCGAGGCCAACACCGAGCCGCACATCAAGGGCGTGATCCGCACGCTCCTCCAGATGTCCGTGGTCCTGACCTACGGCGCCTCCATGCCGGTGGTCAAGGTCGGGAGGATCGCCGGCCAGTACGCCAAGCCGCGCTCCGCCGATCGGGACGCCACCGGCCTGCTGTCCTACCGCGGGGACATGGTCAACGGGTTCGACGCCGACGAGACCACTCGTGAGCACGACCCGTCCCGACTGGTCCGGGCCTACGCCAACGCCGCCGCGGCCATGAACCTGGTCCGGTCGCTGACGGCGTCGGGGACGGCGGACCTGCACCGCGTTCACGAATGGAACATGGAGTTCGTCGCCGGTTCCCCTGCGGGCGCGCGATACGAGGCCCTCGCCGCGGAGGTCGATCGCGGCCTGCGGTTCATGGACGCCTGTGGGGTCGCCGACCACAACCTGCGGTCGGCGGACATCTTCTCCTCCCACGAGGCGCTGGTCCTGGACTATGAGCGCGCGATGCTACGCCTGGCCGACGACGGCACGGGACTCACGGGCGACGCGCAGCAGGGGCTGTACGACCTCTCGGCACACTTCCTGTGGATCGGGGAGCGCACCCGCGGGATCGACGACGCCCACGTGGCCTTCGCCTCGCTCATCGAGAACCCGATCGGACTGAAGATCGGCCCCTCCACGACCCCGGAACTCGCGGTGGAGTACGTGGAGAAACTCGATCCGCGCAACCGACCCGGGCGTCTGACCCTGGTCTCCCGTATGGGCAACGACAAGGTCAGGGACGCCCTCCCACCGATCGTTCAGGCCGTCGAGGCGTCGGGCCACAAGGTCATCTGGCAGTGCGACCCGATGCACGGCAACACCCATTCCACGTCGAACGGCTACAAGACCCGGCATTTCGACCGGATCATCGACGAGGTCCAGGGCTTCTTCGAGGTCCACCACGCGCTCGGTTCGCACCCGGGCGGGATCCACATCGAGCTCACGGGCGAGGACGTGACCGAGTGTCTGGGAGGCGCCCAGGACATCTCGGATCTCGACCTCGCCGGACGGTACGAGACCGCCTGCGACCCGAGACTCAACACCCAGCAGTCTCTCGAACTGGCCTACCTGGTCGCGGAGATGCTCCGCCACTGAGCCGCGTCCGGACCGGGTCCCTGACGGGGCCCGGGGGGCCTCGGGTCCGGAGGACTCAGCCCAGTGCGTCGATCTCGACCTCGCTGCCCCGGGCCACGACCCGCCCGGGCAGCGGGTTCTGGCCGTAGACGATCCCGCCCGGCGACCCCGAGTCGAGGACGGGCTCGAGCCCGGCGTCGCGGAGGGTCTGCCGGGCGTCGGAGGCCCGGGCCCCCAGGACGACGGGGACGGTCACCGCGTCGGACGGGACGATCCGCAGCACGGCGTTGGCGGGATCCAGCCTCCGGCCGGCGGGGGGGTCGGTGCTGACCACCCGACCGTCGGCAATGCGGCGGTCGGTGACGGGCGGCTGGCGGACGATCGTGAAACCGGCCCTGGTGAGTACGTCGGTGGCCTCGTCCACCGGTACGTCCCTGATGTCGGGGACGGTGAGGGCGTTGGAGACCAGCAGCGTCACGCCGTCCCCACGGGCCACGTCCGATCCGACGTCGGGGTCTGTGCCCACGGCGAGCCCGCCGTCGACCTCGTCGTCGTAGACCCGGCGGACCTCCGACACGGTGAGCCCGGATCCCTCCAGCGCGGCCCGGGCCTGGTCCTCCTCGAGGCCCGCGACATCGGGGACGCTCACCGGAGCCGGTCCCGAACTGGTCACCATCGACACCCTGGTCCCCACGTCGACGGTGGTCCCGGACCGTGGCTCCAGAGCCACCACCTGCCCGACCGGGACCGAGTCGGAGTGCTCGGTCCCGCCGCGGACCGGTTCGAGCGAGTTCTCCCGCAGCAGGGCCGAGACGGTGTCGACGTCGCGTCCGGCGCCCACCTCGGGCACGACCGGCCGTCCCACGGAGACCAGGACCGCCACCGGGTCACCGCGGGGGACGCGGGCCCCCGCCTCGGGGTCGGTTCCGACCAGTCCCGCCCGGGGCACGTCGTTGCTGAACGCGTCACGGGTGGTGGCCGCCAACCCGACCGCGTTCACGGCGTCTGTGGCCTGGCCCACCGACATCCCCTGCACCGCCGGGACGGTGACGAATCGGCCGGACCCGAGCCACCATCCGGCCACGGCCAGCACGATGGCGAGTGCGAGCACGACCAGCAGCCAGAGCAGGCCGAGCTTGCGGCGCGGACGGACAGGCGCCCGGTCGGCGAGCGGTTCGACCTCACCCCGGGCATGGTGGGTCCCGGCGGGCGGGGGCGGAGGGGCCGCGTCGAGGCCCACCCTCGTGTGCACCCGCGTCGGCACCGGTCCGTCGCCGCGGCCGAGCGCCTCACCGCTCTCGCGATCGGCGGCGTCGAACTCCGCCGCGCCGTCGGGCGCCGATCGGGCGGCGGCAGCCCGGGCCCTGGACCAGGACGACTGCTGCGGTGCGGGGACGACGTAGGTGGGGAAACGTCCGATCTCGGCGGCCCGGTCGAGGTCGTCGAGCATCTCCGCCGCGTCCGGGTACCTGTCCTCGCGGCTGCGGCGCGTCGCCCGGAGGACCAGGTGGTCGAGGTCCTCTGCCACGGAATCGGACTGGTCGGACGGGGCGGGGACGTCGGTGTCCAGGCGACGGTAGGCCACGGCGATCGAGTTGTCCCCGCTGAACGGGGGCTCCCCGGTGAGCATCTCGTAGGCGAGGACGCCGAGTGAGTAGAGGTCGGAGCGTCCATCGGTGTCGGTTCCGGAGATCTGCTCGGGGGAGAGGTAGGCGGCGGTGCCCATCACGACACTCCGGGAGGTCGCTCTGGACTCGGCCACCGCACGCACGAGGCCGAAGTCGGCGAGCTTGACGGCACCGGTCGTCGAGATGAGGACGTTCTCGGGCTTGATGTCGCGGTGCACCAACCCGGCCGCGTGAGCCTCGCGCAGAGCGCCGAGCAGTGGGCGCAGTACGGCGGCGGCCGCGTAGGGGGGCATGGGTCCGCGCTCGTCGAGGAGCTCGCGCAGGGTCCCGCCCGGGACCAGTTCCATGACGAGGAAGGCGGTGTCCCCCTCGACCCCCTGGTCGAAGACCTGGACGATGCCCGGGTCGGACAGTCGAGCGGCCGAGCGGGCCTCGAGGGTGAACCGGTCGACGAAGGCCCGATCTCCGGCGAGGGCGGGATCCAACAACTTGACGGCGACGTGACGGTCGAGCCGTTCGTCAGTGGCCAGGTGGACGATCGACATCCCGCCACGGGCGATCACGGCGTCGAGCCGGTAGCGCCCGTCGAGCACCGTGCCCGGCCCTGGAAGCTGCCCGTCGTGAGTGGTCATGGAGTCCATTCTGCCCGCCGGCGTCGCGATATCGGCATGCGACCGGGCGGCGCGCCCGGCAGGGGTCCCCGCGGTGGTGACCGCCGGGCCTCGCTGGGACTAACGTGGTCGCCGTGAGTACCGTTCCGCATTGTGATGACGTCCTGCCCGGGGACATCGAGACGATCAATCTGCCCGAGGTGTCGAGTCGACTGGGGATCCCGGTCACCCGTGTACACGACCTGCTGCGTGAGGGGGGACTGATCGCCGTCAAGCGTGGCGGCGTGGTGGTGGTCCCCGCGGTCTTCCTGGACGACGACGACGAGGTGGTGCGGTTCCTGCCCGGTCTCGTCTCGGTCCTGCGGGACGGCGGCTACCGCGACGAGGAGATCCTGCGGTGGCTCTTCACGGAGGACGACAGCCTGCCGGGTCGGCCCGCGGACGCACTCCACGGTCACCGCGCCCGGGAGGTCATCCGGCGCGCTCAGGCGATGGCGTTCTGATCCCGCTGGTGGCCCGCCACCACCACCCGGCCACCGCCAGGGAGGCGAGCACCGCGACCCCGGAGAGCACCGGGCTGTAGAGGCTGGTCGATCCGTTGGGTCCTATCGCCATGACCAGGAACACGGTCGTTCCGACCGCGGCGGTGGTGGCTCGTGGCCCCGGCCTCGCCAGAACCCAGAACGCGGCCACCCACACGTAGTACCAGGGCCAGGCGAGCGAGTTCAGTACGACGAAGGCCAGCAGCGCCAGCATGATTCCCCGCAGCGCCGTCCTCCGGTCCCGGCGATGGAGCCACCACACGGCCACCAGCGCCACGGCGAGGACCACCCGCCCGACCTGTCGTGCCACCGCCAGCACGTCCTCGAACCCGGGGGAGTCGGTGACCGCGTGGATGAGATGCGCTGCCGCCGTCGGTGCGCTGAGGTAGTTGATCACCCTGTCGGACACGGCGATCGCGTCGAACCATCCGACTCCGGTACCGGACCCGAGGGTGGTCAGCCCGAGCACGGCCATCGCGACCGCCGCGGCCAGCGCCGTGTCGCCGAGCGCCCTGAGCGTCGGTCTGGCGACAGCCGGGTCGTCGCGGCGTCGCGACAGCGTGATCCACAGCAGGAACGGGGCCACGATCACGGCGGTCGCCTTGAAGGCCACTGCGATCCCGATCGCCGCCCCCGCCCAGGTCACGCGACCGTCGAGGGTGAGGACGACCGCCCCGAGGCAGGCGACGAGCGGGAAGATCTCATTGTGCAGCCCGCCCGCCAGGTGGATCACGGCGAGTGGCGACGCGCACGCCAACCAGACCGCGGCCGCCGCGTCGACGCCGGTCCGGCGAGCGGCCATGACGAGCAGAACGGTCAGTGCGGCCAGTGCGGACAACACCGCGACGCGCAGGATGACGATCCCCACCGCCGGGTGGCCGCCGGACACGGCCACCACGCCCCTCATGAGCAGCAGGTGGAGCGGTCCGTACGGAGTGGCGGTCGACTGCCAGTCGGGGCTGACCTCGTCCGAGAACGCGCCCGGGTTGGCCTCGGGACCGAACTCGTAGGGATCGACGCCCGCGGCGGTCATCGCCCCCTGGGCGAGGTACGACCAGGCGTCGCGGCTGAACATCGGCACCGCGGGCAGTGTCGGAAGCGACCACAGCGCAGTGGCCCACACCGCGTCCCGCGTGGGGAGCCGACCGGACAGCGCCCGCGGTCCCAGCGCGAGCCAGCCGCTGAAGAGCAGCGCGATCCCGATCCAGCACAGCGTCAGCGCCAGGATCTCACCGTGACCGAAGGTGAACCCGAGCAGTCCGACGGCGACGGCGGGTCCGCCGTCCACCGGCAGTGCCCCGGCGCCGAAACCCCCGAGCGTCAGGAGTGCGGACCCGAGCATCCCGCGGTACAGCGCGGGACCGGAGGGCCCGGTGAGGGCCGAGCGCGCAGAAGAGGTGAGCGAGCGGGCGGCGCGCGTCGGCACCGACGGATCCGACTCGTGGGACGTGACGGCCCCCGGGGTGGGATCAGGCGCCACCGTCACGACCGTCGACGGGTGGCGGCCTCGGCCAGGGCGCGGAGTGTGACCCGACCGTGCTCGCTCACCGCGTCGGAACCGATCGCGTCCAGGGCCCGGACCGTGAAGGTGTCGATCTCCGCCTCGACGGAGGCCACCGCACCGCAGTCCACCAGTATCCGGCGCGCGCGCTCGAGATCGGCGGGGTCGAGATCGGTGCCCAGGACCGAGAGCAGGAATTCCGCCTCCCCGGTCGGCGCCAGCGCCGTACCGCGGGCGAGCAGGAGGGTCCGCTTGCCCTCTCGGAGGTCGTCCCCGGACGGCTTGCCGGTCACCTCCGGATCACCGAAGACGCCGAGCATGTCGTCACGGAGTTGGAACGCCTGCCCCACGGCCACCCCGAACTCGCGCAGCGCCGTGACGGTGCCCGGCTCCGCCCCGGCGAGCGCGGCACCGATGTGCAGGGGCCGTTCGACCGTGTATGCGGCCGTCTTGAAGCGGTTGACCCGGGCCGGCGTCTCCTCGTCGGTCGCACCGGAGGACTCGGCGAGGATGTCCAGCATCTGCCCCGAGAGCACCTCGGTCTTCATGGCGTACCACGGCTCCAGTGCGCGGCCGAGCGCGGTGGGGTCGACGCCCGAGGTCACGAACATCTCGTCCGCCCAGGCCAGTGCGAGGTCCCCGACGAGAATCGCCTGCGACACGCCGTACCGGGCGGGGTCTCCGGACCATCCCAGGTCGCGGTGTGTCGCCTCGATCGAACGATGGACCGTCGGTCGGCCGCGACGGGTGTCCGAGGCGTCCACGATGTCGTCGTGGATGAGGGCGCAGGCCTGGATCAACTCGAGTGCGGCGCAGGCCGTGAGGATCTCATCCGGGACCGTCGCGTCCGCCGGGCTCGCGGCCGACCACCCGGCCAGGCCGAAACGGGGTCGGATCCGTTTGCCGCCGTTGAGGACGAAGTCCGACAACCGTCCCGCGAGGGCGTCGACACGGTCGTCGACCCCTGACACCACCCGCCGCCGCTCGTCGAGATGGCGGCGGAGGGCGCCGAGCACCCGTTGCGCGTCGTCCGGACGAGTCGCCGTGACCACGGTCACCATCCCTTCGGGGCGCCGCCGCCCGGCAGCCCTCGTGACCGTGATCCTAGTCGCCGGGCGGGGGTCGGGACCGGCGCGTGTCGGGCTACCCTGGTCCGGTGACCCAGCTACCCCACCTCGTACCGGCGGGCGGCGACCGACACCCGAGCATCGTGGACCGCATCGCCTCGTCGCGCACCCCCAG
Source organism: Dietzia sp. JS16-p6b (assembly GCF_003052165.1). Lineage (NCBI taxonomy): Bacteria > Bacillati > Actinomycetota > Actinomycetes > Mycobacteriales > Dietziaceae > Dietzia > Dietzia sp. JS16-p6b. Next base: position 1,413,923 of record NZ_CP024869.1, read on the forward strand.
GGTGCCGTTCTCCGTGGAGTTCTACCCACCCCGGGACGAGGCCGCGGAGGCCCGTCTGTGGCGCGCTGCCTCGGTGTTCTCCGAACTGGGGGCGGCGTTCGTGTCCGTCACCTACGGTGCGGGCGGCTCCACCCGCGACCGGACCGTCAAGGTGGTGGAGAGGGTGGTCCGGGAGACCGACCTGGTCCCCATCGCGCACCTGACGGCAGTGGGCCATTCGATCGCCGAACTACGCGAGATGATCCAGATGTACGCCGACGTGGGGGTCACCAACATCCTCGCGCTCCGGGGCGATCCCCCCGGTGACCCGCTCGGGGACTGGACGCCGCATCCCGAGGGTCTGCACTACGCGGAGGAGCTCGTCCGACTGATCCACGAGGTCGGTGACCTCCACGTGGGCGTCGCCTCCTTCCCCGAGGGTCACTACCGGGCGCGCGACCTCGATCACGACACCGAGATCCTGCTCAACAAGCTCCGCGCCGGCGCCGAGTACTCGATCACTCAGATGTTCTGGGATGTCGAGCACTATCTGCGCCTGCGGGATCGACTGGAGTCCGCGGACCCGGAGCAGGCCGTCAAACCGGTCATCCCCGGGCTCATGCCGGTGACGAGCCTGCGTCAGGTCCGCCGCATGGTGGAGCTGTCCGGGTGCGCACTGCCGGACGGACTGTCCGACAGGCTGCGTACGGCGGCGGGGGACGGCCCCGAGGAGAACCGTGCCGCGGTGCGTGAGGTGGGGATCGAGTTCGCCACGGAACTCTGCGAGCGCCTGATCGCCGAGGGCGTGCCGTGCCTGCACTTCAACACCCTGAACTTCTCCCGCGCCACCCACGAGGTGCTGGCCAATCTCTCGATGGTCCCGTCGCCGGACGTGGTGGCGAGCGGGGTCTGACACCGCCCGCTCCGTTCTGTCGCGGGTGCCCGCGCTGTCGCGGGGGCCCGGGCGGGTCAGCGCACGAGGCGGTCCGAGCGGGCGCGGGAGGTCCGGGCGGCGAGGATCGTCCCGATCGACACCAGCAGGGCCGCGCCGATCCCGACGATCATCCATACCGCGAACCCGCGGGTGGCGGGATCCGGGTAGGACGAGGACGCCTGCATCCGGGTGATGGAGCCCGGCGCCGGCGTCCAGCTCACGGAGTTGCCCCCACCGAGCGTGCCGTTAGTCTCGCCGATACGGTTGGGGAAGGTGAGGTCCACACGCGTGGTCGCGGACTCCGCGCGGTCCGCGGGGATCCCCGAGAGGTCCACCGAGCCCGTGAATGACACCGTGTCGCCGCTCCGCCGGAACCCCAGGGTGTAGGGACGGGCGCCCTCGACCTCGATGGCCAGGGACAACGCGTCGACCTCCGCGAAGGTCAGCTGGGTGAAGTAGATCTCCCTGCCGGTGAAGCCGTCCGCGGAGTAGGCGGTGATCCGCACCTTCTGCTCCAGGCCGGACGGAGTCGACAGCCGGTCCAGCGCCGCCGTCTGCGCCGGCTGGTCACCGGCCACCAGTATGCGACCCGAGACGGTGTCGTCCTTCCGCACACTCATCTGCGCGTTCAGCTGGAGACACCCGGTGAGGACGAACAGCATCGTCACCAGGGCGGTGACGCCCACGATCCGGCGGCCCGCGGGGGAGCGCGGGGCCGTCACGGGGTTGGTCGCTGTGCCGCTCGGTTCGATCACGGTCGTCATTGTGCCCGCGTGCGGAGCCGACGCCGCGTCGACGTGCCGAGTCGGCGACCGACGAGACGTGCCACCGTCCTGCCGCTCGTGCCGATGACGCCGCCGCCGGGATGGGTGGAGGCGCCCGCGAGGAACACGCCGTCGGCGCCGGGGACGGTGTGTCCGGCCAGATCCGGGTGGGGTCGCATGGGGAGCATCTGGTCGAGGGACATCTCCACGTGCATCACGTTGCCCCCGATCAGGCCGAGCTCGGTCTCCAGGTCCTGAGGGGTCTGGACATGGCGGTGGACGATGGAGTCGGTGAGCCCGGGCGCGAAGCGCTCCGCGGCCGCGATGATCCGGTCCGCCTCCCCGGGACCCGCCTGCGACCAGGAGCGCCCGTCCGCGAGATGCCGTGGGTGCCATTGCGACCACAGTGTGAGCTCGTGCCGGCCCGCCGGCGCGAGCGAGGGGTCGAGCGAGCTGAAGCTCATCGCGAGGACGGCGGGATCCGCGTCGAGCCGTCCGGCCGCGGCGACCCCGTACCGGTGGTCGAGTCGGCGACGGTCCGTCACGAGCAGTTGCAGCCCGTGCGAACTGGTCGTCGTGGGCACTCCCGGGTAACGCGGCAGATCCGTCGTGCCCAGCCGGACGACCATCCCCAGCCCGAACCCGGGGCGGATCCTCCGGCGCCAGGCGTCGAGTCTCGCCGCGGGGAGTTCGTGGGAGAGGAGGTCGAGCGTGGTGTGGACGTGACAGGCCGCGACGACGGCCGAACAGTGCAGTGACCGGCCCCCCGCGGTCTCCACCCGCCACCCGGACCCCGCGCGGCGGATCGCCGTCGCTCCTGCACCCGCGGTGACCGATCCACCAGCGGCACGGACGGCGGACACGAGCGCGTCGGCGAGCGCGCCCGACCCGCCGATCGCACGGCCGGGAGGGGTCTGGTGCATGAGCGCCGCGAAGCCGATCATCGGCGCGGTGCCGGCATGGGACATCGGTGGCCCGGACTGCGCGCCGAACCAGGACAGGGCGGCCTTCAGCCGCTCGGACGTGAAGGTCTGGTCGAGCAGGGCGTCGCCGGAGGACAGGAAGGTCTGGACCGCGCCGAAGGGATCCCGGAGATCGTCCCGACCGAGGAACGCCGCTCCCAGTCGGGACGCCGTGGGACGGACGCCGAACCCCTTCATCATCCGTCCGGCCAGGACCCCCCACCGGCGGACGAATCCGCGGTACGCGCGCGCATCCGTCTCGCCGCAGGCGGCGGCGATACTCGCGCAGGTCAGGTCGAGGTCGCGATGGAAGACGATCGGGGGGTCGTCGCTGCCCGGCGGGGCGGGGGCGAATCCCCACGGGTCACAGTCCACATACCTGAGGCCGTGAGCGGCGAGGTCCAACTCTTCCGGGATACCCGTGTGTCGGATCATCAGGTGCGCTGACGACCCACGATCCGTGCGGTGGCCGGGATAGCGCTCGACCGTGGAGGTGGCACCGCCCAGGACCGTGTCCTTCTCCACCACGTGGACGTCGAGGCCGGACCGCGCGAGATACGCGGCGCAGATGAGTCCGTTGTGACCGGATCCGATCACCACGACGTCATGACGGTTGTTCACGCGAGCCTCCGTGCTGGGTGAGGGGGAGCGGACGCGACAGTACGGCGAAGGGCCGGGCGTCGCCTTCGAACCTGTAGGCCCTGAGTACATCCGAGAAGCCCAGCGACCGGTACAGCCGCCACGCCCCGTTGGCCTCCTCGGGGACCTCGGGGGTCGAGAGCAGCACGGATCGCTCCGTACGGTCCGCCAGGAAGCGGCGGAGCAGCTCCGTCCCTATCCCGCGCCCCTGATAACGGGGGGATACGTGGAGTTCCGTCAGTTCGACATAATCCGTCGGCAGCTGTCGACCCTGATCACTCAGGCCCCGGGCGACCTGCTCGTACCACCACTGACCAGGGGCGCCCCGGTAGCCATAACAAATGGCCACCAGCGGCCCACGGGCGTGACCGAGAAACCGTCGACGCGGCGACTCGAAGGCCGCGACCCCGGACCACCCGTCTCGGTGACTGTGCTCCATCCACGCGGGGGCCCGGGATCGGATCACCTGGGGCGGGTAACCCATGGCGTCGACGTAGACACCGAGCGCCTCGGGCAGTCGGTCTCGGAACTCGCCGGCGTCCAGGCTGGTGATCACGGTGTCCATCCACCCCATCTCATCACGTGCGCGCGTTCGCGACCGGGATTGTGTCGTACCCCGCCGATACCGTGAGCCGCAGAAGGGGAGGTGCAGGGCAGATGGGTTCGAGAACGCCGGTCCGTACGCCAGCCGGGGGTGCCGTCGGGTTCCTCGGTCGAGCGGAGCGCGCCGAGATCCACCGGGGCCGGGCCGTGGCCGCGACGTCCCCCGCCGACCGGTTTCTCGAGTCGTACCGCGCGGCGAGGTCGGCGGCGGCGGCGCTCGTGTCCCCGGGGCCGCGTCGTCGTGGACCTTCCGATGTTTGGCACAGACTCGCCGCGGAAGTGCCCGAATTGGCGGAATGGGCCTCCGCGTTCGGCGGTTACTCGACCCTCGCCGCCGCCGTGGAGGACGGTCTGCCCCGCGACGTCTCACACCGTATGGCGGACGATTTCCTCTGGGCGGTCGGCCGATTCCTGGACCTGGTGGACGAGCGGTTGGGGGTTCTGGGGCCGGCGGCGTGACGCCGTGGACGACGGGTGGGGCAGGCTTCCCGTCGTCACGCGGAATCGCGGTGGTCACCACCGCGTTGCGCTCGTATGATGGGAGGAACCCTCGACCGGCCGATCCCCGTAGACTGTCCACGTCACACGGCCGAGCCGGCCGAGCTCGTAAGCACGAGCGTTCTGAGGAGGTCGCAGTGCCCCTGTCCGAGCACGAGCAGCGCATGCTCGACGAGATCGAGAATGCGCTCTACGCCGACGACCCCAAGTTCGCGTCGTCTGTTCGAAAGACCGGTGGGGCCGGTGGTCGGCGACCCGCCGGTGTAGTAGTGGTCCTCGGTCTCGTGGGGGTCGCGCTCCTAGTGGGCGGGCTGGCGCTCGACTTCAAGCCCGGCGGTTTTCCCGTCCTCAGTCTGGTGGGTTTCCTCGTGATGTTCGCGGCCGGTGTGATGGCTCTTCGTTCGGCGCCCTCCACGGGGTCGTCGACCGCGGCCTCCGGTGGAACCCGGGTACCGGGTGCGGGGAAGTCGTCCTCCAAGGGGGCGGAAGGCCAGAGTTACTCTTCTCGCATGGAAGACCGCTTCCGCCGTCGGTTCGAGCAGTAACCACGACGTCTGACGAGCTCCGGGGAGGGGCGAGCGCATCGGCGCTCGCCCCTCCCTCCTATTTGCGAGGTTCGGGCCCGCTCCTGAGGTAGCGGTGTCCGAGGTATCGGCCCGCTTCCGAGCGCCGGCCCGCTCCGCTCCGCCTCTCTGGCGACGAACCACTCCTGTGGCTCCGCACGTGTCTCGGCGACCGTCCTACTCGATGTCATCCGAGAGTCCGGCGGGCGAGTTGGCGACGACCGTCCCCACCACTCGCGCCCCTGCTCTCCACTTTGCCCCACCAGCATCCGTCCGGTAATCCCACGGATGCGCTCGAGTCACATAAACCACAGACAACCACCGGAAATGCGTCCGTGTGGGTGCGCCACGTTAGGTTCCGGTAGCGGAGTTGTCCCGCTCTTGCGCGGTCTGAACTGCAAAGACTTCCCAAGGTGGGGAGAAGTGGGGCGCAGGCCTTGTTTGTGGGGCATTGTGGGGTACAGTGGGGGATGCGAGGAGCTCGAAGGGGCCTGATCCCAGGAGGTGGCGGGTGACCGACACCGACCCCAACGACTCCGAGCGCGAACGAGCCTTCGTCGGGTACGGGACGCACCGTCCCAAGCTCGACGACAAGGGACGGCTGACGATCCCCGCCAGGTTCAGGCCAGGCCTGTCGGACGGGGTGGTGGTGTGTGGGTGGTTCACCAACACGCTCTCGGTCTTCCCGGAGCGCGAGTTCGACGCGCTGGTCAGAAAGGTGCGGCCGACCGCCAACCTCAGCGAGAGGCACATGGCGTTCTTCCGGCTCCTGGTGAGTGGCGCGGAGGTTCAACAACTCGATTCACAGGGGCGGATCTCCATCCCGGTGAGTCAGCGAAATTACGCGGGCCTCGGCAAGGACTGCGTGGTCAACGGCCTGGGGGAACGCCTCGAGGTCTGGGATGCAGACGCCTGGGACCGCTACAGCGCGGAGAACCTCCCCGTGTTCTCCGAGATGGAGGGCACATCCCTGGGGATCGAATTCTGATCGCCGGGGTCGAGAACGCACTGTCGAGAGCGCATTTCGACAGCACGGCATGTGGACAGCACGAGAGCACGACGGACGGAGCCCCCCGGCCCCTGCCCGGCACCACCCTGGCGTACTTCCCCAACGCCAGGTGGGTACCGGACGGGGACCAGGGGGCTCCACCACAACCGGAGAGCCGATGGCATCCGGACGGGAGGGAGGCGACATGGCGGAAGAGCCCGGCTCCGACCGCGCCGCGGCCCGGTTCGGCCACGTCCCCGTCTTCCTCGACCGCACCCTCGAACTCTTCCGGCCAGTCGTCGACGCCGCCGCCACAGCGGGCCGCAGGCCGGTGATCGTGGACGGCACGTTGGGCTTGGGCGGACACACCTCGCACCTCCTCGCCGCATTCGACGACCTGCGGGTCGTCGGGGTCGACCGCGACCCGGACGCCCTCGAGATCGCCACCCGGAGGCTCACCGCGTTCCGGGACCGGTTCACTCCCGTGCACGCCCGGTTCGACGATCTCGACCTGATCGTGAGCAGTCTTCCCGCGGAGTCGAGGGACGACGCCGGGCCCGCGATCGACGGGGTGCTGCTCGATTTCGGTGTCTCATCCATGCAGCTCGACGTGGCAGAGCGGGGATTCGCGTACTCGGTCGACTCGCCGCTGGACATGCGGATGGACCCCACCACGGGGCCGACCGCCGCCGACATCCTGGCGGACTACCCGCGCGACGATCTCGCGAGGATCTTCAGGGTCTACGGCGAGGAGCGGTTCGCGCGACAGATCGCCTCCGCCATAGTGCGTCGCCGGGAGACCGATCCCATCTCGTCCAGCGCCCAGCTCGTCGAACTCCTCTACGACACCATTCCCCAGGGCGCACGACGCACCGGCGGGCATCCCGGGAAGCGCGTCTTCCAGGCCCTGCGTATCGAGGTCAATGCCGAGCTCGAGGCGGTGGAGAACGCGGTACCGGGGTACCTCGACCTCCTGAGGCGTGGCGGGCGGGCGCTGTTCATGGCGTACCACTCGCTCGAGGACAAGATCGTCAAGCGGGAACTCACCCTCCGGACCGCCTCGCGCACCCCGGCCGGACTGCCGGTGGAACTGCCGGGGCACGGCCCCGAGTTCGAGTCCGTGACCCGCGGGGCGGAGAAGGCGTCACAGTCCGAGATCGACCACAACCCGCGCTCGGCCTCGGTCCGGGTGCGATGCGTCCGGCGTATCGACGGGAGAACCCCATGACGAGCACCATCGACACGGCGGATCCCGCCGACAGCTCAGATACCCGGCGCGCGCCCACCGCCCCGACCGGGCGGCCCCCGGGCGTCGGGGCGGTGGGCCTGCGCCGTAAGCCGGTCACCCGCTCGGTGCGGGGGCGCAGGACGGTGGTCGTCCCCGCGGAACGACTGAGTCCTGCCGAGTTGGCGGGTCGGATCCCCTTCGTGGTGGTCATGCTCCTCCTCATCGGAACGGGCGTCGGCGGGACTCTCCTGCTGTCGGCGCAGACGACGCAGGACACCTACGACCTCAAGAACGCGCGCGACGCCAACGTGGAGCTCGTCGAGCGCATGGAGGCGCTCCGGGCGTCCAACGAGCGCGCCCGGTCGGCGGAGGTACTGGCGCAGCGCGCCGAGAAGCTCGGAATGGTCGGGGTCGCCAGTGCCCCCATCCTCACCAGGGGGTCGGACGGTGTGATCGAGGTGGTCGGCGAGCCCGAGGCGACGCTCGGCGCGCCGGTCAGGCCGCTGCAGCCGGCTCCGGTAGGGTCCGAACCGTCGACGTCGCCCGAGCGGGGCGGATTCGACGCACCTCCCGCGCAGGTGCCGCAGGACAGGACTCCCCGCGGGGTCGCTCCCGTCCCGTATCCACCTCTCGCGGGTCGCCCGGTCCCGGCCGCACCGCCGGCCCCGATGGAAGAGCCCTCCGGCCCGGCTCCCGCTGTGGCCCCCGATCCCCCGGCCCCCGTGCCGGCCCCGGGTGGCGAGGTCGCGACACTCGCGCCGGTCCCCGGCCCGCTCTACTGACGACACGACCTGCGAAAGGCCCCTCGATGACCGATCGACGCAATCCGGGACAGGGCCCGCGGGTCCCTTCGGGGGCATCTCGCGGCGGCCGCTCGGACGACGGTCGGCCGCCCACCCGGTCCGGCAGGGTCCTCACCGCCGACTCGACGGACCGGCGGTTCACGTGGATGCGCTCAGCTTTCGCCGTCATCATGGTGATAGCGCTGGTCAAGCTGCTGTGGGTCCAGACGATCGGCGGCACCGAGCTCGCGGCACGCGCGGAGAGCCAACGACAGGTCCACCAGGTGCTCCCCGCCACCCGCGGCGCGATCGTCGATGTCCACGGCGACCCGATCGCGTTCACCCGCGAGGCCCGGGACCTGTCCATCCAGCCGCTGGTCGAGCAACGCAACGCCGAAGCGCGCAGGGAACTGAACCGCACCAACCCCACCTGGGGCGAGCTGGTCGAGCAGATCGCTGACGAGTTCGAGTCCGTGCTGGGGGAGAAGATCGACCGGTCGGAGATCGAGGCCAAACTCACCTCCGAGGGTGGTTTCACCTACCTCGTCCGCAACGTGGACGTGACCCAGGCCAATGCCATCACCAGGAAGTTTCCGATGATCGGTGCGGAACGGGTGGACATCCGCGAGTACCCGGGCGGAGCCCTCGCGGCAAACGTGGTGGGAGCCACGTCGAAGAGCGACGACGGGAAGCTCATCGGTCTACAGGGCATCGAGGCGTCCTTCAACGACGAGCTCGACGGTGAGGACGGCCGCCAGACCTTCGACCGTGCCCAGGACGACACGGTGATCCCGGGGACCCTGCGGAACGTCTCGGCCCCACGAGACGGTGACACGATCCGTCTGACGCTCGACGCGGACCTGCAGTGGCACGTCCAGAAGGCCGTGCAGTCCGCCAAGGACTCCTCGGGTGCGCAGAGCGCGTCGGCGGTCGTGCTGGACTCCGAGACCGGAGAGGTCCGCGCGATGGCCAACGACAACACCTTCAACCCCGCGGTGGGCATCGGCGCCGAGCTCGAGCGCGGGGCGGACCTCGGCAACCCGGCGATCACCTCGCCCTTCGAGCCCGGCTCGGTGCAGAAGATCATCACCGCCGCCGCGGCGATCGAGGCCGGACTGACCGACCCGGGCGAGGTCCATTCGGTGGACGGGAGCATCAGCATGGAGGGGGTGACCGTCTCCGATGCGTGGCAGCACGGGCCGACGCCCTACACGACCACGGGAATCTTCGGGAAGTCCTCGAACGTCGGGACTCTCATGCTGGCGCAGCGCGTCGGCAAGGAATCGTATTCTGAGTACCTGCGGAAATTCGGGCTGGGTCAGCGGTCGGGCATCGAACTCGCCGGCGAGTCTGACGGTCTGGTACCCGACCTGCAGAACTGGCAGGGTGGAACCTTTGCCAATCTGCCCATCGGGCAGGGGTTGTCGATGACCACCCTTCAGATGGCGGGCATCTACCAGGCCATCGCCAACGACGGGGTCCGGGTGCCGCCACGGATCGTCGCCGAGCGGGTGGACCCGGACGGTGAGGTCCACGAGGCCGATCGACCGGAAGGAGAGCGGGTGGTCAGCGAGCAGACCGCTCGCACAGTGCGTGACATGTTCCGCTCGGTCGTCCAGTCCGGCCCGGGGGCACAGGCGGGAACCGGCCCCCAGGCCGCGGTGGCGGGGTACCAGATCAGCGGGAAGACCGGCACCGCCCAGCAGATCGACCCCTCGTGCGCCTGCTACTCCAACTCGCGGTACTGGATCACCTTCTCGGGCATCCTGCCCGCCGACGATCCGAGGTACGTGATCTCGATCATGCTCGACGCTCCACAGCGCGGCACTCTCGGCGCATCCGCCGCGCCCCTCTTCCACGACATCGCCTCGTGGCTGGTCAACCGGGACAACATCCCGCCGTCCGCCCCCGCGGCGGACCTGATCCTGCAGGCGCAGTGACGCGCGACCGGCAAGGTAGCGTGTAGCGGGTTCACGAGGGGTCACGGAGAACGAGAGGCGGGTCGAGGACAGGCGATGACGACAGCAGCACAGCTGGCTGACGCGGTGCAGGCGAGCCTCCTCGGTGACAGGGCGGCAGCCGACGCGGAGCTGACCGGCGCCACCATCCGGGCCCAAGACGCGGGAACCGGCACGCTCTTCGCCGCGCTGCCCGGGTCGAGGATCCACGGCGCCTCCTTCTGCGCGACGGCGGTCGAGGCGGGCGCGTCGGCCGTACTCACCGACACCGAGGGCCTGGAGTTGATGGGTCCCGTGGCCGACCGCGTCCCGGTGCTGGTGCACCCGCGACCCCGGTCCGTTCTGGGCGAGGTGGCGGCGGCCGTCGTCGGTGACCCCTCTGCTGACCTGGACGTCGTGGGGATCACCGGGACGTCCGGCAAGACGACGACGACCTATCTCGTGGAGGCGGCGCTCGAGGGCTGTGGCCTCGTGGCGGGACTCATCGGCACCACTGGCAGCAGGGTGGGCGGACGGCACCTGCCGAGCAGTCTCACGACTCCTGAAGCGCCCGAATTCCAGTCGCTGCTGAGTGAGATGCGAGCCGGGGGTGCCCGCGCCGTCGCCGCAGAGGTCTCCAGCCATGCGTTGCGGCTCGGTCGGGTGGACGGGACACGGTTCGCCGTCGGCGCCTTCCTCAATCTCTCCCAGGATCATCTCGACTTCCACCCGAGCATGGAGGACTACTTCCGGGCCAAAGCCCGGTTGTTCGACTCCGACGCCGACCCGGGTTCCGCGGTGCGGCCCGCCGAGCGGGCCGTGATCGTCGTCGACGACGACTGGGGGAGACGACTGCTGGCGGCCCGACCGGACGCGGTGACCGTCTCGGCCGATCCCCGCGGGTCCGCCGACTGGACGGCGGGCGAGGCGTTGACCACCGACGACGATCGGCAGGCGTTCGCCGCGTGGGGGCCGCACGGGGTGACCGTGGAGGTCGATCTACCGCTCCTCGGCCGGTTCAACGTGACCAATGCGCTCGTCGCACTCGCGATCGTCGACGCCCTCGGTCTCGATGTTCGGGCCGCGGCCGCCGGACTGAGCAGCGTGCGGGTGCCGGGGCGCCTCGAGCCGGTCGTCCGTGGGCAGGATTTCCGCGTCCTCGTGGACTACGCCCACAAACCGGCCGCGGTCGCCGCGGTCCTGAGGTCCGTGCGTGCGCAGACCCGGGGACGGGTCGCAGTGGTCCTGGGCGCGGGCGGGGACAGGGATCCGGGCAAGCGACCTCTCATGGGTGCGGCGGCCGCGGAGGTCGCGGACCTCGTGGTGGTGACCGACGACAACCCGCGCAGCGAGGACCCCGCCGCGATCCGCGCGTCGGTTCGTGCGGGTGCCGAGGCCGCTGCCGGCGAGGGGACCGGCATCGAGGAGATAGCGGACCGGGGAGCCGCGATCGCCGCGGCGATCGACTGGGCCCGCTCCGGCGACGCGGTGGTGATCGCGGGCAAGGGCCACGAGACCGGGCAGGAGATCGAGGGAGTGGTCTTCCCCTTCGACGACCGGACCCGCGCGGCCGAGGAGCTCATCAGACGCATGGAATACACCGACCCATCGGTCCGGACGGAGGACAACACCTCATGATCGACCTCACCCTCGGCGAGATCGCCGAGATCGTCGGCGGGCGGTTGGTCGGAGGTGACCCCTCGACCGCGGTCACCGGTTCCGTCGAGTTCGACTCCCGTCGTATCGACCCCGGCGGGTTGTTCCTCGCCCTGCCCGGCGAGCGGGTCGACGGCCACGAGTTCGTCGGCCGCGCTCTGCAGGCCGGGGCGGCGGCCGCTCTGGTCGCGCGCGAGGTCACCGACGTCCCCGGGGCGGGGGGTGCCCAGATCGTGGTGCCCCCCGTCGACCGGCGCGTCACCAACGCCATGGCCCTGGCCGCGGATTCCGACGGGTCCGGGGCGGCGGTGCTCGCGGCACTTGGAGCCCTGGCACGAGCCAGCGTCGACAGGCTGGTCGCCGACCACGGGCTCGTCGTGGTCGGGATCACCGGCTCCTCGGGCAAGACCAGCACCAAGGACCTCATCGGGGCTGTCCTCTCCGCCGCCGGGACGGTCATCGCGCCGCCCGGATCGTTCAACAACGAGATCGGCCACCCCTGGACCGCCCTCCGCGCCGATGAGTCCACCGACTTCCTGGTGCTCGAGCTGAGTGCGCGAGCGCCGGGCAACATCCGGGAGCTCGCGGAGATCGCGCCCCCGAGGATCGGGGTGGTGCTCAACGTGGGGACCGCGCACCTCGGTGAGTTCGGGTCGCGCGACGTCATCGCCGCCACGAAAGGTGAGTTGGTCGAGGCCCTGCCGGATGCGGCCCATGGAGGGGTCGCGGTGCTCAACGCCGACGACGAACGGGTCCTGGGCATGGCCGGGCGGACCTCCGCCGAGGTCGTGACGGTGGGATCCGGCCCGTCCGCAGACCTCCGCGCCGAGGGCGTGCGGGTGGACGACGAGGTCCGGGCCTCCTTCCGCCTGGTGACCCCGGACGGCGAGGCCGACGTGGCCCTCCGGGTCCACGGTGAACACCAGGTGGGCAACGCCCTCTCGGCCGCCGCGGTGGGCCTGGCCTGCGGGATGGATGTCTCGACGATCGCCGGCGCCCTCGGCACCGCGCGGGCCGCGTCCGCGCGCCGCATGGACGTGCGGGTGACCGCCGACGGCGTCACCGTGATCAACGATTCCTACAACGCGAACCCCGATTCGGTGCGGGCGGCGCTCAGGTCGCTCGCCGTGATGGCGCGGGCGGGCGGGGGCCACCGTCGGACCTGGGCGATCCTGGGCGAGATGGCCGAACTGGGCGAGGAATCGGTGAGGGAGCACGATCTCATCGGTCGGTTCCTCGTGCGCCTCGACGTGTCCCAGCTGGTGGTGGTCGGCCGGGGTCGACCGCAGCGCGCGCTGTACCAGGGTGCGGTGCAGGAGGGGTCGTGGGGGTCGGAGGCGGTGCACGTCGAGACCGCCGAGGAGGCGTGCGCCCTCGTGGACGAACAGCTGCAGCCGGGGGACATCGTGCTGGTCAAGGCCTCTGCGGCAGTGGGGTTGTGGAGCGTGGCGGAGCATGTGCTCGCGACGCGTGGTGAGGAGATGTCCGAATGACCCAGATCATGGTCGCGGGCATCGTCGCCTTCGTCGTGAGCATCTTCCTCACCCCGGTGCTCATCATCTACTTCCGTCGACACGGCTTCGGGCAGGAGATCCGGCTGGAGGGCCCGCAGTCCCACATGAGCAAGCGCGGGACCCCCAACATGGGCGGGATCGCGATCCTCGCCGCGGTGTGGCTCGGCTACATCGTGGCCGGGCTGGTGGGACAGGTGACGGTGGGCGGCGGGGGATTCACGGCCTCCGGTCTGCTCATTCTCGGGCTGGCGACCGCGTTGGCGGCGGTCGGGATGATCGATGACGGCCTCAAGGTGTTCAAGCGGCACAACAAGGGTCTGGGCATCCTGTCCAAGACCGTCGGCCAGGTGCTCGCGGCTCTCGCGTTCGGCATCCTGGTCCTGGGTTTCCGGAACGACGACGGGCTGACCCCCGCCAGCCGCTCGTTGAGCTACATGCGCGACTTCGTCGCCGTGACCTTCCCGGTGGTCGTCTTCCTGATCTTCATCGTGATCCTGGTCTACGGCTGGTCCAACGCGGTCAACTTCACCGACGGCCTGGACGGGCTGGCCGCCGGGTCGATGGCCATGGTTATGGGCACCTACGTCGTGTTCAGCTTCTGGCAGTTCCGGTATTCGTGCTTCTCCACCGCGGAGGGGGTGGATCTGTCCGGGTGTTACCAGGTGCGTGACCCACTCGACATCGCGGTGGTGTGTTCCGCCTCGCTCGGGGCGTGTCTGGGCTTCCTGTGGTGGAACGCCGCCCCGGCCAAGATCTTCATGGGCGACACGGGGTCGATGTTCCTGGGTGGCATCGTCGCAGGCGTCTCGGTGGTCTCGCGCACCGAGCTGCTCATGGTCGTCGTCGGCGCGGTCTTCGTGATCGAGTTCGTCTCGGTCCTCATCCAGGTCGCGGCGTTCCGCACCACCGGCCGTCGTCCGTTCCGCATGACTCCCATCCACCACCACTTCGAGAACGGCGGGTGGGCCGAGACGACCGTCACCATCAGGTTCTGGCTCCTCGTGGCCATCTCCTGCGGCCTGGCGATCGCGCTGTTCTACGGTGACTGGCTCGCGAGCACATCGGGGTGACGGACGTGACAGAGCGGGAGATGAGAGAGCACGAGGCGACAGCACGCCGCACGACAGGGACCGGAGCGACCGCGCGGGGTCTCGGCATCCGCGATCTCACCGGAGCCCGCGTCCTGGTCCTCGGCGCCGGGGTGTCCGGCCCGGGGGCGGTCCGGATACTCCACGCGCTCGGCGCCGAGCCCGTGGTGGCGGACTCGCGACCGGACGCCGTCGCGCTGCTTCAGGCCTCGCTCCCGGAGGGGGTGGGCTGTACCGGCGTCGGCCTCGATCGCGCGGCCGAGATGATTGCCGACACCGGCTCCGGGCGGATCGACCTGGTGGTGACGAGCCCGGGGTGGCGGCCCGACTCCCCGCTGTTACTGTCCGCCACCGAGGCCGGCCTCGAGCTGTGGGGGGACGTGGAACTGGCCTGGCGGGCCGATGCGGCCGGGGTGTTCGGGCCGCCGCGGACCTGGCTCGCGGTGACGGGTACCAACGGTAAGACCACCACCACCTCGATGCTCGAGTCGATCTGCCGGGAGGCGGGCATGGCCGTGCGGGCGTGCGGCAACATCGGCCTGCCCGTGACGGAGGTCCTGCTCGCCGAGCCGAGGGTCGAGGTGCTCGCGGCTGAACTGTCGAGTTTCCAGCTCCACTGGGCGCCGAGCTGCCGACCCGACGTGGGGGTGGTCCTCAACGTCGCGGAGGACCACCTGGACTGGCACGGGTCGATGGAGGCCTACGCCGCGGCCAAGGCCCGCGTCCTCACCGGGCGGGTGGCGGTGGCCGGGAACGACGACCCGATCGCCTCCCGACTACTGGAGGAGGCGCCCGCGCCCACGCGGATCGGGGTGCGCCTCGGCGCACCCCGTGACGGTGAGCTGGGGGTGGTCGACGGTGTCCTCACCGCGCGGATCGGTGACCGCGGGGCCGACGACATGGTGCCACTGCTGCCGGCCGTGGACGTCCGACCGCCGGGACCCGCGGGCGTACTCGACGCTCTCGCCGCCGCGGCGGTGGCGATGTCGGTGGGGGCTGAGGCGGAGCACGTCGCCGCCGGACTCCGGGGGTTCACGGTCGCCGCGCACCGCGCGGAGCTGGTCGACATGGTGGACGGGGTCCGCTATGTGGACGACTCCAAGGCGACCAATCCGCATGCGGCCCGCACGTCGCTGCTCGCGGGCGGGATGATGGTGTGGCTCGCCGGCGGACTGCTCAAGGGCGCCGATGTCGACCCCCTGGTGGCGGAGGTGGCGGACGTCCTGCGCGGGGTGGTACTGATCGGCCGCGACCGGGCGCGGATCGCGGAGGCATTGTCCCGACACGCGCCGGGGGTGCCCGTCGTGGAGCTGGCCTCGGGGGACGATGACGGTGCGGCGGCTCCCGACGAGCCGCAGCAGACGATGGACCGGGCGGTCGCCGAGGCCGCGCGGATGGCCACCGGAGGCGACACCGTGCTGCTCGCCCCCGCCGCCGCGTCGATGGACATGTTCACCGACTACGGTCACCGCGGGCGCAGCTTCGCGCTCGCCGTGGGCCGGGTCGCCGGGAGGTAGGGCATGGCACTTCACGAATCCGCTCGCCGGGGCGGCACCGACAGTGGCCACGACGTCGAGGATCAGGTCGCCGTGGCCCGGCCCGACCTGTTGGGCCGTATCGCCGCGCCGCTGGCGGCGATCAACCGTGCACCGCTGACCTCCTTCCACGTGGTCATGGTGGTCACCGCACTGCTCACGGTGATCGGCCTGGGCATGGTGCTCTCGAGCTCCAACGTCCTCGCGTTCTCCGGTGGCGGTACACCCTTCGACATCTTCCTCCGCCAGGCGGTCTTCGTGACGATCGGCTGGGTGGGGTTCCTGGTCGCCCTGCGTATGCGGTTCGAGCTCCTCCGGGCCGCCGCGCTACCGATGCTGCTGGTGTCCATCGGGCTGCTCATCGCCGTCCTGATCCCGGGCGTCGGCATGGAGATCAACGGCTCGCGCGGATGGATCGACCTCGGGTTCTTCGCGATCCAGCCCGCGGAGATCGCCAAGTTCACGTTCATCGTCTGGGCCTCGTCGGTGGTGGCCAAGCGGATACGCACCGGGTACTGGCTCGATCTGCTCTTCCCGGCCATCGTCGGGTACGGGGTGGTCGCCGCCCTCGTCGTCGTCGCCCCCGACCTCGGGATGGCCACGGCGGTGACCCTCGCCTTCCTGTGCGTGCTGTGGTTCGCCGGGTATCCGACCCGACACTTCGTGTGGGTGATCGCCTTCGGCACCGTCGTGTTCGGGGTGCTCGCGGTGACGTTCGCCTATCGGTTCGAACGGGTCAGAACATTCGCCAACACCTTCGTCGGGGACTTCTCCAACCCGCAGGGGTCGGCGTACCAGTCGTATCAGGGGATGCTCTCGCTGGCCGAGGGAGGCCTGTTCGGGGTCGGCCTGGGACAGTCCAGTGCCAAGTGGTTCTACCTCCCCGAGGCGACCAACGATTTCATCTTCGCGATCATCGGAGAGGAACTGGGCTGGTTCGGGGCAGCGGTCGTCGTCTCGCTGTACCTGGCGTTGGGATGGGCGGGTATGCGCATCGCGCTGCGCTCGGCCGACCCGTTCCGGCGACTGCTCGCGGGCACGATCACCACGACGATCGTCCTCCAGGCGTTCATCAACATCGGGTACGTGGTGGGCCTGCTGCCGGTCACCGGCCTCCAGCTACCGCTGATCTCCAACGGTGGCACCTCGGCGGTCGTCACCCTGGTGTCCCTCGGACTCCTCGCCAACTGCGCACGACACGAGCCCGAGGCCATCTCCGCGATCCTCAGTTCCCCGGAGCGTCGCCGGCGACGGTGGTTCACCCTCCCGGATCCGCGCCCCTACACCCCCGAGCGGCCGGTTCCCGCCTCGGACGCCCCCGGCCGCTCGAGCGCCGGCGCCCGGCGCTACGGCGAGCCCGTGACCCGCCAACAGGCACCCCGATCGTCCGGTTCCCGGTCCACCGCGTCGGGCACCTCGGCCGCGCGGACGGCCGGTACGCGACCGTCCGGGACACCGGCCCGCGACCGGTCGCAGGCCGGACGTAGGGCCGCCCAGCCGGCACCGGCGCCGCGGCCGGCGCGCGGGGCACCCGCGGGTCCGCTGTACGAGACGATGCCGATCCCGCCCGACACCGCCCGGGACCGTCGTCGTGGGGCGACCGCCATGACCGGGCGCAACGCCAAGCCCGTCCGCGCCCGGGAGGACGACCGTCGCCAGCCGCGGCGACCGGCGGTCGACCCCGGTACCCGGCAGTCCCCGGGCGGCGGCGGACCCAGTCCTATCCACCGGGGACGGGAGCGATGAGCGCGCCGCGCACCGAGGGCCTGTCAGTTCTGGTCGTGGGGGGCGGTACCGCTGGCCACATCGAACCCGCCCTGGCCGTCGGTGAGGCCGTGGCCGAGCTGGACCCGAACGCCCGTGTGACCGCCGTCGGCACCCCGAAGGGTCTCGAGACCGAGTTGGTCCCGCGCCGCGGTGTCCCGCTCGAGTTGGTCGACCCGGTTCCCCTGCCCCGGAGCGTCGGGGGGGACCTGCTCCGCCTGCCCACCCGGTTGGTGCGCGCCGTGCGGGGCGCGCGCGCCGTGTTGCGCCGGACGGACGCCGACGTGGTGGTGGGGTTCGGCGGTTACGCGTGCGTCCCCGTGTACCTGGCGGCCGCCCTCACCAGGGGCCGGGTCCCGATCGTGGTCCACGAGGCCAACGCCCGCGCGGGGATCGCCAACAAGCTCGGCGCACGGTTCGCTGAGGCCACGCTGGCCGCGGTCAGTGGATCCGGACTGGACGCCCGGGTGGTGGGCAACCCGGTGAGGCGGGCGGTGGCCGGTCTCGACCGGGCCGCGTTGCGGGCCGAGGCGCGGGCGACCTTCGGGCTGGACCCCGACGCGCCGACCGTGCTGGTGGTGGGTGGATCCCAGGGAGCTCGAACCCTGAACTCGGCGATGGCCGCGGTGGCGCAGGAGTTCTCCGACGCCGGCGTCGGCGTACTGCACGCCGTGGGGCCCAGGAACCTCGGTGACGCGCCGGTCGTGACGGGGGACGGGCCCGCCTACGTGACGGTGCCCTATCTGGACCGGATGGACCTGGCGTACGCGGCAGCCGATCTGATCCTGTGCCGTTCCGGGGCGATCACGGTGGCCGAGGTCTCCGCGGTGGGGCTCCCCGCCGTGTTCGTCCCGCTCCCGCACGGCAACGGGGAGCAGGCGCTCAACGCCCGGGACCTGGTGGCGGGCGGCGCGGCGCTGCTCGTCGAGGACGTGGCGCTCACCCCGGACCACCTCCGGTCCACGGTCCTGCCCCTCGCACTGGACCGCGACCGGCTGGACTCCATGTCCGCGGCCGCCGTCAGCGGCGGCTCACGAGATGCGGCGGAGGTCGTGGCGCGGATCGCGATCGAGGCCGCCGGAAAGGCACGGCGTTGACCGAGAGCACCGCACCTGAGGCCCGCTCCACCGGGGACGGCATCACGACGGGGTCCGTTCCCGACACACTGGGTCGGGTCCACATGATCGGCATCGGCGGCGCGGGGATGTCCGCCGTCGCGCGGATCCTGCTCGACCACGGGGTGGCGGTCTCGGGCAGTGACGCGCGGGACTCTGCGGACCTCCGTTCCCTCGAGTCCCTCGGCGCCGTGGTCCGGGTCGGCCACGACGCGGCCGCGCTGCACGCGCTCGACTCCCCGCCGCAGATCGTGGTGGTCTCCAAGGCCGCGATCCCCGCGGACAACCCCGAGCTGGTCGCGGCGCGGGCGGCCGGGATCCCGGTGGTCACCCGGTCCCAGGTCCTCGGCCACCTCGCGCGGGCGGGTCGCTCGATCATGGTGTGCGGCACGCACGGGAAGACATCCACGACCTCGATGCTGATCGCCGGGATGCTCGCCGCCGGCGCGGACCCGTCCTTCGCGGTGGGGGGCACGGTGCTGCAGTTCGGCACCAACGCCCACGGCGGCGCGGATCCGGTGTTCGTGGCCGAGGCCGACGAGTCCGACGGCTCGCTCGTCCACTACGAGCCGGACGTGGTGATCCTGACCAACGCGGAGCCCGACCACCTCGATCACTTCGGTACGGCGGAGGCGTACTTCGAGGTCTTCGACACGTTCCTCGCCCGGATCCCGGAGACCGGCGCCCTGGTCGTGTGTCTGGACGACGAGGGAGCGGTCGAGCGCGCCCGCCGCGCGGCGTCCGCGGGTGTCCGGGTGGTGGGGTACCGCACCGCGGGCGGCCCGGAGACCGACCTGCCGGTCACGGGGGAGCTCGCCGGGATCGACGTCGACTCGGGCGGGACCCGGGCCGTTCTCACGCTCGACGGCCGCCCGCGCGGGGACCTCCACGTGGGTACCCCGGGCCGCCACATGGCGCTCAACGCCCTCGCGGCCCTGCTCGCCGCCCGGGAGGTCGCGGGGGACGCCGGGATAGACGTCGAGGACTTCCTGGCCGGCCTGTCCGGCTTCGGGGGAGTGGGCCGACGCTTCGAGCCCAAGGGCACGGCGACCGTCCGCGGTGGTCGGGCGAGGGTCTTCGACGACTACGCGCACCATCCCACCGAGGTCAGGGCGGTGTTGAGCGCGGGGCGGGAGATCGTCTCCGCGGACGGCGGCCGTCTGATCGCCGTGTTCCAGCCGCACCTGTACTCCCGGACCCGGATCTTCGCCGAGGAGTTCGGGCGGGCCCTGTCCCTCGCCGACGAGGTGGTGGTGCTCGATGTGTACGGCGCGCGTGAGCAGCCCGAGCCGGGTGTCGACGGCGGACTCGTCGCCCGCCACGTCAGCTCCCCCGCCCACCACGTGCCCGACCTCGACACGGCCCTGGCCACGGTCTTCGAGGTCGTCCGGCCCGACGACGTGGTGTTCACCCTCGGGGCCGGGGACATCACGACGCTCGGCCCGAGGATCGTGGCCGGGCCCACGGGGAGCGGGACGGGGTCATGACGAGGGCCACCTCGTGAGGGGGACACCGCGGTGACCGATGAGCCACGCGAGGACGCGGTGGATCCGACGACGTCGGATGATCCCGACCGACGGCTCGCCGCGGCCGCCGTCCGTCGCTCCGACGAGCGGGTGCGCCACTCGGACCCCGCGGTCCGGGCCACCCTGCGCAGGCGGCGTCGCCGTACCAACCGCATCTACATCGGGCTCGGTGTGGCCCTGGTCGTCCTGCTGGTCGGGTACATCGCGATATACTTCCTGCCGGTGTTCTCCGTCCGGCAGGTCCAGGTGACCGGGACCAGCACGATCCCGGTGGAGGCGGTGACCGAGCGGGCGGCGGTGTCCCCCGGGACCCCGCTGCTCCAGGTGGACACCCACGCGGTGGCGCGGCGTGTCGCGGGGATCCCGAGGGTGGACCAGGTCACGGTCACGCGGGACTACCCGTCGAACCTGCGGATCGAGCTGATCGAGCGCACCGCCCTGGTCGTGGTCGAGGTCGACGGCGCCCGGCACCTGGTGGACGGGCAGGGCATCGACTTCGGGCAGGGGGACCCGCCTCCCGGAACCCCCGAGCTCACCGTGGGGGACGGCGCACGCTCCGACCTGCCCGGGATCGTCCGGGACCTGTCGACGGTCTTCGCCGAGGTCCGGGGGACCGCGGGGCAGGAGATCGCGTCCGTCGAGGTGGAGAGTCCGGCGTCGATCGTCCTCACCCTCGTCGACGGGCGCACCGTGGAGTGGGGGGCCGCGGGTCGCGACCACGAGAAGGCGGTCGCCCTGCAGATGGTCCTCGAGCAACCCGGGCAGGTCTGGAACGTCTCCAATCCGGCGTTGCCGGCCTCACGGTAGACCGACACGCCCGCGAGCCTCGTGGACGTGCGGGGCCGGTGCCCCTACCGTGTGATCCGACGGCGGAAACCGCCTCTGACCAGCAACTTTAACCCTCAAGTAGAGGGTGAGAGTTAGGCGAGAGTCTTTCGTCGAGACAGCATGCAACCGAGCACGACACCCCCAAAGGAAGGCCGGGCCTCGATGAGCTCACCGCACAACTACCTCGCAGTCATCAAGGTCGTCGGAATCGGGGGCGGCGGTGTCAACGCCGTGAACAGGATGATCGACGAGGGCCTCAAGGGCGTCGAGTTCATCGCGGTGAACACCGATGCGCAGGCTCTGCTCATGTCCGACGCCGACGTCAAGCTCGACGTCGGTCGCGAACTCACCCGCGGCCTCGGTGCCGGCGCCGACCCGGAGGTCGGGCGCAAGGCGGCGGAGGACCACAAGGACGAGATCGAGGAGGTCCTCAAGGGCGCGGACATGGTCTTCGTCACGGCCGGGGAGGGCGGCGGTACCGGCACCGGTGGCGCGCCGGTCGTCGCGGCCATCGCGCGTAAGCTCGGCGCGCTCACCGTCGGCGTCGTGACCCGCCCGTTCTCCTTCGAGGGCAAGCGTCGCGGGGGACAGGCCGAGGCGGGGATCGAGGGCCTGCGCGAGGCCTGCGACACCCTGATCGTGATCCCCAACGACCGCCTGCTCCAGCTCGGGGACGCCGGCGTGTCCATGATGGAGGCCTTCAAGACCGCCGACGAGGTCCTCCTCAACGGCGTCCAGGGGATCACCGACCTCATCACCACCCCCGGCGTGATCAACGTCGACTTCGCCGACGTCAAGGGCGTCATGTCCGGGGCCGGCAGCGCGCTCATGGGGATCGGCTCCTCGCGGGGCGAGGGTCGGGCGTACAAGGCCGCGGAGGCCGCCATCAACTCGCCGCTCCTGGAGACCACGATGGAGGGCGCCAAGGGCGTACTCATGTCGATCGCCGGCGGCAGCGACCTGGGCCTGTTCGAGATCAACGAAGCCGCGACCCTCGTCCAGGAGGAGGCGCACCCCGACGCCAACATCATCTTCGGCACCGTCGTCGACGACTCGCTCGGCGACGAGGTGCGGGTGACCGTCATCGCCGCCGGGTTCGAGGGCGGCTCCCGGCAGTCCTCCGGTGCGGGTCAGTCGCGGCGCGGCCGCCACCACCTCGACGACGACGAGGTCCCCGGCGCCTCCGGCGACACCGGCGGTGCCTCCGGGCTCGGATCGACCCCTCTCGACGGCGGGCGTCGCGAGGAGCGCCGTGAGTCGGCTCAGGCCGGCGCCGGTACCCAGGGATCGCGCCGCCGGGACGAGGACGACGACATCGACGTCCCCCCCTTCATGCGGCACTGACCGGCGTGGCCACCCACGGCCCCGGGCGCGTCCGCCGGATCATCACCACCCGCCGCGGAGGCGTCTCCACCGGGGACTTCGACTCGTTCAACCTCGGTGACCACGTCGGCGACGCCCCGGCCGCGGTGGCGGCCAACCGGGCCCGGCTCGCGCGCAGGCTGGGAGTGGCGGCGTCGGACGTGGTGTGGATGGACCAGGTGCACGGCAGCCGGATCGCCCGGGTCACCCGCCCCACCGGCGGGGCCGTCCCGGCGACCGACGGACTGGTGACGGACCGGCCCGGCCTGGCCCTGGCCGTGTTGAGTGCCGATTGCGTGCCCGTCCTCGCCGCGGACGAGGAGGCCGGGGTCATCGGCGCGGCCCACGCCGGCCGGAAGGGTGCCGTCGGCGGGATCGTCCCCTCGCTGATCGGGGCCATGACGTCGTTGGGAGCCCGCCCCGAGAGGATCTCCGTCCTGCTCGGTCCGGCGGCGGCGGGACGACACTACGAGCTGCCCGACGACCTCGCGGACGAGGTGGAGGCGGCCCTGCCGGGCAGCGGCACCCGGACCGTCGACGGGACGGCCGGGGTGGACCTGCGCGCGGGCCTGGCCCGACAGCTCGCCGGACTCGGCGTGGTCCGCGTGGACACCGACCCGCGGTGCACCATCGCCGACGACTCCCTCTTCTCCTACCGCAGGCAGGGACGCACCGGACGCCAGGCCAGCGTGATCCTGCGGCAGCTCTGACCTGCTGGCGACCGGCCGGGCCGCTCCGATAGGTTGAGGACATGCAGCGATGTCCCCGCCCGGAGCCCACCCGCCGTGTCTGATCCGCGATCAGAGGAGTTGGCCGCGCGGCTCACCGAGACCAGGGAGCGGCTGGACGCGGCGCTGGCGGCGGCGGGCCGTCAGGACGGTGTCGACCTCGTCGTCGTCACCAAGTTCCACCCCGTCGGGGACGTCGCGCGGCTCGCCCGCCTGGGGGTCCGGGACCTCGGCGAGAACCGCGTGCAGGAGGCGGCCGCGAAGGTGGCCGATCTGGCCGCCACCGAGCCGGATCTGGCGGCGGCGGTGCGCTGGAACATGATCGGCCACATCCAGTCCAACAAGGCCGCCGCGGTGGCCGGGTGGGCGGATCGCGTGCACTCGGTCGACTCGGTCAAGGTCGCAGGCGGGCTGCAGAAGGGCAGGGGCCGGGCCGCGGCGGACGGCGAGCGACCCGGGGTGCTTCCGGTGCTGCTCCAGCTGAGTCTCGACGGGGACACCTCACGTGGCGGGGTGACCCGCGACGACCTCCTCGCGCTCGCCGATCACGTCGCGGGGCTGGACCACCTGCGGCTGGCCGGGCTCATGGTGGTGCCGCCGTTGACCGGACCGCCCGCCGCTCACTTCGCCGAGGCCGCCCGGGTGGCGGAGGAGTTGCGTCGCGCTCACCCGGGGGCCCGTGAGTTCTCCGCCGGGATGTCCGGCGACCTGGAATCCGCGATCGCCGCCGGTTCGACCTGCGTGCGTGTCGGAACGGCGATCCTGGGACCACGGCCAGTAGTTTGAGGTCCAGCATCGCGGGGCCTCTCCCGCGACGAACGGCCCGCGACGACCCGTATCAGGAAGGTCCCCGGAAGATGAGCGCAATCGCCCGGTTCAAGGAGTACTTCGGAATGTCGCCCGTCGCGGCGTACGAGGACGAGTACCTGGACGACTACGACCGCCCGATCCACCACGACCTCCGCGGTTCCCGTGCGCCGCACGAGGCCGACGACCTCGGCGGCGTCTCCCGCGATCGCCGAGCGGACTACGGGTACGCCGCCGACCGGTACGACGACGAGGCGACCCCCCGGCCCCGCTTGGGAGATCTCGATCCCGTCGACGAGCCCGCCCCGGAGCGTCGGCACCGCGGTCTCGATGACCCCGCCCCGCGCCCGAGGCGCTACCACGCGGCGGAGGCCGGGGCCCGGGCCTCGCTCCGCGGCGTCCCCGTCACCCGCGGCGCCGTCGCCCTGGCTCCGGAAGAGGACTTCGTCGAGGACGGGCTGGTGACCCTCCCCGAGACCGTGGTCGAGCGTCCGCGGGGATTCGGTGACGGCAAGAGCCTCGGGGAGCACTTCCGCGCGGGCCGAGCCGTGGTGTTGGATCTGTCCACGATGGCCTCCGGGGACGCGCGCCGCATGGTCGACTTCGCCGCCGGCCTGGTCTTCGGTCTCGACGGCCGCATGGAGAAGGTCACCGATCGCGAGCGCACCTTCCTGCTGCAGCCCGCCGGAATGGATCTCACCGAAGCCGAGGTCCGGGACGCGGTCAACGGCGCGTTCCGTCGCTGATCCCGGGCGGCCACCCCGTCTGACCGGGTGCCCGCGGCGCGGCGTCGATCGCTGCCAGTAGTCTTGTCCCGTGCGTGAAATCCTGCTGGTCCTTTACATCATCACCCAGGTCTTCTGGTATCTGCTCCTCGCCAGGATCGTCGTGGAGATGATCGCGTCGTTCTCCCGTGGCTGGAGCCCCCGCGGTGTCCTGGCGGTGGTTCTGGAGTGGCTGTTCACCATCACCGATCCTCCGGTCAAGGCGCTGCGCAAGGTCATCAAGCCGGTCCGGATCGGGCAGGTCTCCCTCGACCTGTCGGTGTTGGTGCTCTTCGTCATCATCATCGTGATCCAGCTGGTCCTGCGGATCATGATCACCAGCGTCGCGTGAGGGGCGTGGCGGGACACAAGTGATGCGGTCACCCGGGCCGCAGGTGACGCGCGGGCCGAATGTGACTAGATTGGCACGCGTTAAGGTAGTAATGAAGTCGTGGGTCCGGTTCGAGAACGCCGGACCGGCACCCGAGACGACCACGAGGGGTATCCCATGCGCTTGACTCCAGCCGATGTGCACAACGTCGCGTTCTCAAAGCCGCCGATCGGTAAACGGGGCTACAACGAGGACGAGGTCGACCAGTTCCTCGACCTGGTAGAGGAGGAGCTCGGAACCCTCGTGGAGGACAACGACGACCTCCGTCAGCGTGTCGACGAGTTGACCAAGGACCTCGAGAAGGCCCGGAAGGCGGCGGAGAAGTCCGACAAGGCCTCCGCTGACTCCGCTAGCGGTTCGGGTGCCGGCCGCGTCGAGGAGCCGCGGGCCGCCACCCCGCCCGCCCCGGCGCCGACCCCGGCACCGACTCCGGCGCCGCCCGCGGCCGCGCCGTCACTCGCCGGAGAGGACAGCGGTTCCGCCAACTCGGACACCCATCTGCGCGCGGCCCGCGTCCTGGCGATGGCGCAGGAGATGGCGGACCGCCTCACGGGCGAGGCCAAGAAGGAGTCCGACGGGCTCATGGCCAAGGCCCGCGGTGAGTCCGATCGCCTCGTCGGCGACGCCAAGAACCAGTCGGAGAAGATGGTCGGGGACGCCCGCAGGGAGGCCGACAAGATCCTCGGCGAGGCCAAGGCCAAGTCCGACGGGATCGTCAAGGACGCGCAGGCGCGCTCCGAGCAGCAGATCAAGGAAGCACAGGCCAAGGCCGACGCCCTGCAGGCCGACGCGGAACGCAAGCACACCGAGATCATGGCCACCATCAACCAGCAGCGCGGGGTGCTGGAGGGTCGCATCGAGCAGCTTCGGACCTTCGAGAAGGACTACCGCAGCCGCCTCACCAGCTACCTCGAGAACCAGCTGACAGAACTCGGCAAGTCCGGCTCCGCCGCCCCCGCCGCACCGGCCGAGAACGCCGGCGCGCCGGACCAGGGTGGCAAGAAGGACGGCGGCCACCGCGCCGAGTAGCCCATCCGAGTCGTCGCGTCCGGTCCCCGCCCCTGCCCAGGGTGCGGGGACCGACGTATATTCGGGGGGTGGGTCCGCCCCGGAGCCGGTGTATTCCACGACTCGCACCACGGCAGGAGGAACGCATGCTCGTCGTCGCACTCGGACTGACGCTGCTCGGCTTCGCCTTCCTCGTCGCGGCCGTGGCGACCGGACAGATCGGGTGGGCGTGGGCCTGCATCGTGGCCGGCGCCCTCGGACTGCTCTTGCTGCTCATGGATCTTCTCCGCGGGAGGACGGCCCGCGACGGCTCCGGAGAGAATCCACCGGACGCGAGTGACGAGGCGGAGGAGACGGGCGCCCACAGCGACAGGTAGCATCACCCGATGTCCGGCGATGAGCCGGATGCGCTGAGATCCGGCCATCACCGGGGAGCGCTCGGAAGAACGGTCGGTCCCGAGGTGGGAGCGGCTCAGTAGAACCGAACGGGGGAGCCCGTCAGGGTCCCCGATCCACGAGTGGGCGTCGCACCGTCGACGCCAAACGGGGTGGTACCGCGGACGGATGCGCCAGTCGCGTCCGGTTCGTCCCCGAGCGCAGGCCTGTCGGCCCCACGGGTACCAACTCGTGTGGGCCCGTACCTCGAGGAGTCCGCCCACATGAGCACCGAGCCCACCGCAACGGGTAGCGCGTACCCGATTCTCGACCTCACCGGCGGCACCACCGCGCAGTCGCCGTCGTTCCCCGCGCTCGAGCAGACCGTCCTGGCCCGGTGGGACGAGCGCGACACCTTCCGTGAGTCCGTCCGCAGGCGAGCGGATGCCGACGAGTACGTCTTCTACGACGGCCCCCCGTTCGCCAACGGCCTACCCCACTACGGACATCTGCTCACCGGGTACGTCAAGGACGTGATCCCGCGCTATCGCACCATGCGCGGTTACCTGGTCGAACGCCGGTTCGGCTGGGACTGCCACGGTCTGCCCGCCGAGCTCGAGGCGGAGAAGCAGCTGGGGATCACCGAGAAGTCGCAGATTCTCGAGATGGGTCTTGCCGAGTTCAACGCGGCGTGCGAGAAGTCGGTGCTGCGCTACACCGATGAGTGGGAGGACTACGTCCACCGCCAGGCCCGCTGGGTGGACTTCGAGAACGACTACAAGACCTTGGACATCGACTTCACCGAGTCCGTCCTGTGGGCGTTCAAACGCCTCTATGACAAGGGTCTGGTCTACAAGGGTTTCCGTGTGCTGCCGTACTCCTGGTACGAGCAGACGCCCCTGTCCAACCAGGAGACGCGGTTGGACGACGCGTACAAGATGCGACAGGACCCCGCGGTCACGGTCGGACTGCCGCTCGAGGCCCCGCAGTCCAGCCCGTTCCACGGTGCCGAGGCGCTGGTGTGGACCACCACCCCCTGGACCCTGCCGTCCAACCTGGCCGCCGCCGTCCACCCCGACATCGACTACTGCGTGGTGCAGGTGAACACGGGTGATCTCGCCGGCCGACGCTTCGTCGTGGCCGAGGCGCGCCGGGGGGTGTACGCGCCCGAGTTCGGTGAGGACGCGGAGGTGGTGGCCACCGCGAAGGGCTCCGAACTGGTGGGGCTGCCGTACGTCCCGCCGTTCGACTTCTTCGCCGGCCACCCGAACGCGCACGTGGTGCTGGCGGCCGACTACGTCACCACCGACTCGGGTACGGGCATCGTCCACCTCGCGCCGGCCTTCGGCGAGGAGGACAAGGACGCCTGCGACGCGGCCGGCATCGAGCTGGTCATCCCCGTCGGAGCCGACGGGAAGTTCACCGCCGAGGTGCCGCCGTACGCGGGCCAGCTGGTCTTCGACGCCAACGCGCCGATCTCACGCGACCTGCGCGCGGCGGGGCGACTGATCCGCCACGAGACCATCGAACACTCCTACCCCCACTCCTGGAGGTCCGGCCAGCCGTTGATCTACATGGCCCTGCCGGCCTGGTTCGTCAAGGTCACCGCGTTCCGCGACCGGATGGTCGAACTCAATCGCGAGCAGATCACCTGGATGCCCGAACACGTGCGCGACGGGCAGTTCGGCACGTGGCTCGAGGGCGCGCGGGACTGGAACATCAACCGGAACCGGTACTGGGGCGCGCCGATCCCCGTCTGGGAGTCCGATGACCCCGCCTACCCGCGCGTGGACGTCTACGGGTCTCTCGACGAGCTCGAGGCCGACTTCGGCGTGCGGCCCACTGATCTGCACCGTCCGTACATCGACGAGCTGACCCGGCCCAACCCCGACGACCCGACCGGCAGGTCCACCATGCGGCGTGTGGCCGACGTGTTCGACTGCTGGTTCGAGTCCGGGTCCATGCCGTTCGCCCAGGTCCACTATCCCTTCGAGAACAAGGAGTGGTTCGAGACCCACAACCCGGGCGACTTCATCGTGGAGTACAACGGCCAGACCCGGGGCTGGTTCTACACCCTGCACGTCCTGGCCACGGCTCTCTTCGACCGGCCCGCGTTCACGCACGTCGCCGCGCACGGCATCGTGCTGGGCAACGACGGCCTCAAGATGAGCAAGTCCAAGGGCAACTACCCGGACGTCAACGAGGTGTTCGCCCGCGACGGCTCCGATGCCATGCGCTGGTTCCTCATGAGTTCCCCCATCCTCCGTGGCGGCAATCTCGTGGTGACCGAACAGGGCATCCGGGAGGGCGTGCGCCAGGCCATGCTCCCGCTGTGGAACTCCTACAGCTTCCTGCAGCTGTACGCCGCCGAGCGCGCCACCTGGCGGACGGATTCACCCCACGTGCTGGACCGGTACATCCTGTCGCGGCTGGCCACGACCCGGGATGCGATGACCCGGGCCCTGGACAGCACGGACATCGCCGCCGCGTGCGACGAGCTGCGCCAGTTCGCCGACGCGCTGACCAACTGGTACGTGCGCCGGTCCCGGTCGCGGTTCTGGGCAGGGGAGGCGTCGGGCCAGGATTCGCGCGACGCCTTCGACACGCTCTACACGGTCCTCGAGACGACCATGCGGCTCGCCGCGCCGCTCCTGCCCCTCATGACGGAGGTCGTGTGGACCGGGCTGACCGGACGGGAGTCCGTTCACCTGGCGGACTGGCCGGCCGATGACGAGCTCCCGCACGACGCCGGGCTGGTCGAGGCGATGGAGGCCGTCCGCGACGTGTGTTCCACGGTGTCCTCGATCCGGAAGGCAAAGCACCTGCGCGTGCGCCTGCCCTTGAACGTGCTCACCGTGGCGATGCCCGACGCCGAGCGGCTTGAGCCGTTCACCGGCATCATCGCCGACGAGGTGAACGTACGAGAGGTGCGCCTGACCAGCGACGTGGCCGCCCACGGGCGGATGGAGCTGGCGGTCAACGCGCGGGCGGCGGGGCCGCGGCTGGGCAAGCAGGTGCAGGCGTGCATCAAGGCCGCCAAGACGGGCGACTGGTCCGAGGTCGACGGCGTGGTGGTGGCCGGTGGCGTCGAGCTGCAGGAGGGCGAGTACGAGCACCGCCTCGTGGCCGCGGATCCGGAGTCCACGGCGGCGCTCGCGGGCGGGGCCGGTCTGGTGGTGTTGGATCTGACCGTCACGGAGGAGCTGGAGGCCGAGGGCTGGGCCAAGGACCGGATCCGCGAGATCCAGGAGGCCCGGCGCGCCGCCGGTTTCGACATCTCCGACCGCATCCGGGTACGCCTGGAGGTCCCGGCGGACCGTCGCGAGTGGGCCGACCGTCACGCCCGCCTGATCGCCGACGAGGTCCTGGCCACGGACTTCGAGGTCCTCGACGCGCTCGACCCGGCGGACGGCGAGGCCGAGGAGCTCGGTGACGGTGTCAGGATGACCCTGGCCCGGGTCTGACACGGACCGGTCCTGAGCCGAGACGGGAACCGGCGTGGCTGACGGGCAGGACCGCTGGGTCCTGCACGTGGACATGGACGCCTTCTTCGCCTCCTGCGAGCAGCTCACGCGGCCGACGCTGCGCGGTCGGCCGGTGCTCGTGGGAGGCGTGGGGGGTCGCGGAGTGGTGGCGGGGTGCTCCTACGAGGCGCGCGCCCGCGGCGCGCGTTCCGCCATGCCCTCGCACCAGGCCAGGCGGCTCGTGGGCCCCTCGGCCGTCTTCGTGTTCCCCCGGATGGCGGTGTACCGCGCGTTGAGCCGCCGGGTGTTCGAGGTCTTCTCCGCGCACGCTCCGGTGGTCGAGAAGGTCTCGGTGGACGAGGCCTTCCTCGAACCCCCCGAGCTCCGTGGTGCCGACGTCGAGCGGACCCGGCGGTGGGCGGAGGACCTACGAGCGGCGATACGCGAGGCCACCGGACTGCCGGCCTCGGTGGGGGCGGGGGCGGGGAAGCAGTACGCCAAGATCGCCTCCGAGCTCGCCAAGCCCGACGGGATCGCGGTGGTGCCCCGACGCGATCATTCGGACGTGCTGTATCCGCTCCCGGTGCGGAGTCTGTGGGGCGTGGGGCCGGTGGCGGGGGAGAGACTCTCGCAATTCGGGATCTCCACCATCGGCGATCTGGCCGCGATGGACGACGACGACGTGGTCCACGCGCTCGGCAGGACCGTGGGGCCGGCGATCGCCCGGATCGCACGGGGATATGACGACAGGCCCGTTCACGAACGGGCCGAGGCCAAACAGATCAGCGCCGAGAGCACGTTCGCGGCCGATCTCACCACCGCCGGGCAGGTGGCGGCGGCGGTGCGCAGAGCGGCGGAGGGCGCACACCGGCGGCTGCTGGGCGACGGGCGGGCGGCCCGGACCGTGACGGTCAAGATCAAGCGCGCGGACTTCACCTCGATGACGCGGTCGTTCACGTTGCCGGTGGGCACGACCTCGCTGGAGACGATCATCGCCGTCGCGCGGTCCCTGGCCCCCGACCCCGTGGACTTCGGCGCGATCCGGCTGCTGGGCGTGGGCCTGTCGGGACTGACCGAGATCCACCAGGACGCGCTGTTCGAGCAGGAGTTCCTGCCCGGGACGCGGCAGGGCCCCGGGCACGTCGACCTCGACGAGCTCCCCGACATCATCGGGGTCGGCACCACGGTCACGACCGATGACGAGGCCCCGGGCCCGGGTGCGGAGGCCGTGGACGACCCGCTCCCCGCCCCACCGGCGATCGGCGCGTGGCGTCAGGGACTGCAGGAGAGGTTCCGCACCGGTTCGGACGTCCGCCATCCCGCGTTCGGGCACGGCTGGGTCCAGGGCTCCGGCCACGGTCGGGTGTCGGTACGGTTCGAGACGGCGGTCACCGGCCCCGGTCGGATGCGGACCTTCGCCGAGGACGATCCCGACCTGGAGCTCGCCGACCCGCTGGACTCCCTGGGGTGGTGACGCGCGGGCCGAAGCGTCTGCACCTCAGCTGTAGAGGTGGTACCGGGACCACTGTGAGCGGACCTCGGCGGCGTCGGCGCGCGCGAGCAGCGCGGTGAGCAGGACCCGCGCCTGGGAGGAGCGCAGGTAACCGCAGCTCAGAACGCCTCGCCTCGCGAGATCCGCCCCGCCGCCGGGGCCCGAGTACGTGGGCGTCGCCTCGCCTCTCGGAACACGGGTCGAGGTCGCCACCACGATGTCCGGGCGCTCCACGGACAGGTCCGCGACGGCCTCGGCCACAAGTGGGGGCAGGTTGCCGGACCCGGTCCCCTCGAGGACCAGCCCGCGGGCCCCGGCGTCCACGCAGGCCCGCAGCGCCACGGCGTCCGAGCCGGGCGGGCAGGACACCACGTCCACCCGGGTCCCGGAGAACCGGGCCCGGCCGGGCAGGGTGGGTCGCTCGAGCTCCGGCGGCAGACCCTCGACCGGCTGGTCCGGGGCGTTGCGGGCAAAGGCGACGGGCTCTGTGGTGTGCCACTTGCGGACCCCTCGGGCCTGGAGGATCGCCCGTCCCAGCACCACGAGGACGCCGAGACCACGTGAGACCGGGTCGGCCGCGAGCAGCACCGCGTCGAGGAGGTTCGCGGGCCCGTCGGACTCGGGGTGATCCGCGGGCAGCTGGGCACCGGTGACCGCCACCGGCCGGGGGTCGCTGTGGTGGAGGTCCAGCGCCATGACCGTCTCCTCCAGCGTGTCCGTCCCGTGGGCCACCACGACCCCGGCCACCTCCGGATCGGCGAGGACGTCCGCGACCGCGTCGACGAGGTCGTCCCACTCCGCGGGGCCGAACGTCGACGAGTCGGCGTCCAGCACGGCCCGCGCGCTCACCCGGATCGAAGCCGGCAGCGCCGAGCGCAGCCCGTCGAGCATGGCCTGCGTCGCCGCGGCCGAGTCGCCCGCCATCACCGCCCCTCCCGGCACCGTGGAGGCGGTGATCGTCCCGCCGGTGGTGCAGATCACGACGTGGGGGGTATCGGTGCTGGTCTGGACGCTGGTCACCCGGTCCACAGTGGTGGGCTCCGGGCCCGTCGTCAACCACCCGGGCCGTGGACGGTGGAACAATGGAGCGTCGGTATCCGTTGGGCTGCTGAACGGCCCGACAGTTGCACATCACGACGAAAGGACCAAGCGTGAGTCTTCGACGGACCATCGCCGCAGTCTCCCTCTCCGCCTTCGCCCTGGGCGGGCTCGCCGCATGCGGCGGGGATGACGACGGAGGGCGCGAGACGGCTCCGGCCCCCACGGCGACCGAGCAGACGGCCGCCCCCGTGCCCACCGCCGAAGAGCTGACCCAGCTGCTCGCCCGGGCCTCCGACCCGGCGGTGCCGGTGGAGGAGAAGGTCGACCTGGTCGAGGGCGGGGCCGAGGCGCCGGAGCTCTTCGATCAGATCGCCGCGCTGAAGGCCGAGCAGGGCGCCGACGTGATCATCACCGGCGCCGCCGAGGGCGACATCCCCGGCACGCTCATCGCCAACGCGGTGATCATCCAGCCCGGCCAGGAGGACATCAACGTCCAGGCCCAGTTCATCCAGCAGGGCGGTCAGTGGCAGCTGCAGCAGTCCTTCGCCTGTGCGCTCATCACCAACGCGGGGCTCGAGCCGCCGGCGACCTGCCAGGTCGCCTGATCTCCAGAGGAGCCCTCCGGGTCCCGCCCCTCGCCGGTCCTCACCCGGCGGTGCGGAACCGCAGCACCGAGTCCTCGACGTAGGTCGTGCGTCGGCCCGAACCCGGGTCCACGTACACGGCCCGCGTCGAGGACTCTGTGGTCCCGTCGACGGGCAGTGGCGCGCGGAGGTCCACGGTGAGTTCACCCGAGCCCGTCACCTCGTACGCCTCGACCTCCAGCGTGACGCCCGGGCCGCCATCCGGGGCCGGTGCGTCCAGGGTCGCGGCGGCCTCGGGGGCGTCCAGCTCCATCGTCACGGTGGCCACGTCGCCGTCGAGGGCGGCCAGCTCGTACGTGACGGACCGCTCCGGCGCCACCGCGTCGTCGACGCTCCGGGTGACGGTCCACCGGGCCCCCACCCCGATCGCCTCGGTCGGCCACGCGACGGTCGCGTCGGACACGGCGTTCGCCGTGATCTCGACCCCCGCCCGTGCGGCATCCGTCGCGGTGGCCGGCGCCTCCAACGTCAGGCCGCGCACGATGCCGTCGGCACTGCGGGTCCAGGTGACCGCGAACCCGGGTGCGGTGGCGAACTGGGCGGAACGGAGCTCGTCCACGGAGGTGAAATCGCGGGCCGTGACGGTGGCCCGCTGGGCGCCGTCCACGTCCGGCTCCGACAGGCCCTCGACGGTCAGCGTCTGCTCGGGGGTCTCGTCGAGCCTCGGCTCCGCGCCCGGGACGGTCGTGCGAGCCGACGCGGATCTGGTGATGGCGACGGTCACGGCGTCTCGGGACGGGGAGTAGGCCATCACCCGCAGCTCCCCCGAGCCCTCGTCGAGGAGCTCGACCGTGGGGGCGGGTCCGGGGTCGACCTCCACCGCGGGCTCCAGAGCCCGATCCTCCTGAGCGGCGACGGCGTCGTCCCCGGGGGGGTCGCCCTCGTCCGCGCACGCGGCGCTGGAGGCCACGAGCGCGGTGGCCAGTGCGGCGACGAGCAGTCGCTGACCGGCCCGCACGGGTCGGGGACGGCCGGAGGCGGAGGGCGTTCGGAGGTTCACGACCCCCGAGCCTAGAGGGTCCGCCCACCGGGCCCGGCGGCCCCGCCGGGGGATCAGGGATACTGGAGCGCATGACGGAGA
The DNA here is from genome assembly GCF_003052165.1 of Dietzia sp. JS16-p6b. Taxonomy (NCBI): domain Bacteria; kingdom Bacillati; phylum Actinomycetota; class Actinomycetes; order Mycobacteriales; family Dietziaceae; genus Dietzia; species Dietzia sp. JS16-p6b. The sequence goes on from NZ_CP024869.1 coordinate 1,447,983, forward strand.
CCAACGGGACGCGGTCCGATGCGGCGGGGACGACGCCCGGTGGGACCGGTGCCCGATACTTCAGGGCGGGGCCGGTCGCCATGCTGATGATCGCGGCGGTGATCGTGGCGGTGGATCAGGTGACCAAGGCGCTGGCGGTGTGGGGTCTCGAGGGGCAGGACCCGATCCGGATCGTCGGTGATTCCGTGCGGCTCCTCCTGCTCCGCAACCCCGGCGCGGCCTTCTCGATGGGCACGGGGTCGACAGTCGTGCTGAGCATCGTGGCCACCGTGGTCGTGGTGGGACTGCTGTGGTTCTCGCGGCGGGTCCACTCGAGGTGGTGGGCGTGGGGGCTCGGGTTGATCCTGGGTGGCGCCGCGGGCAACCTCGTGGACCGGTACGTCCGGGCCCCCGGCTTCCTGGAGGGCCACGTGGTGGACTTCGTCTCGGTGGGGTGGTGGCCGGTGTTCAACGTCGCCGATTCGAGTCTGGTCATCGGTGTGATCGTGGTGGCCGTCGCCGTGGTCAAGGGAGTGGAGTTCGACGGCTCGCGGGGGCCAGTGGAGAAGGGCGGGGCGGATGGGTGAGCTGCGCACATTCCCCGTCCCGGACGGTCTCGACGGGATGAGGGTGGACGCCGGTGTCTCCCGCCTCCTCGGGCTGTCCCGGACCGCGGTCGCCGATCTCGCCGGGCAGGGCAAGGTGTTGGTCGACGGCCGGGCGGTGGGGAAGTCGGACAAGCTCACCGGGATGTCGTGGATCGAGGTCGAGATGCCCGATCCGCGGGCCGAGCCCGCGGTGGTCGCAGAGCCGGTCGAGGGGATGGCCGTCGTCTACTCGGATGCCGACCTCGTCGTCGTCGACAAACCCGTCGGCGTGGCGGCGCACGCCTCGGTGGGCTGGACCGGCCCCACCGTGATCGGTGGGCTGGCGGCCGCCGGATACCGCATCTCCACCTCGGGGCCGCCGGAGCGCAAGGGGATCGTCCACCGACTCGACGTGGGCACGTCCGGACTGATGGTGGTGGCGGCCTCCGAGCGGGCGTACACGCTGCTCAAACGGGCGTTCCGCGACCGCACCGTGGACAAGACCTACCACGCGCTCGTCCAGGGCCACCCCGATCCGCTGTCCGGGACGATCGACGCGCCCATCGGCCGCCACACGTCCAACGACTGGCGGTTCGCGGTCACCTCGGACGGCAAGCACTCCATCACGCATTACGACACGCTCGAGGCGCACCAGGCGGCAACGCTCGTCGAGGTCAAGCTCGAGACCGGTCGAACCCATCAGATCCGCGTCCACTTCTCGGCCCTCCACCACCCGTGCGCGGGCGACCTCACCTACGGCGCGGACCCGGTGCTGGCGAGGCGGTTGGGGCTGGAACGGCAGTGGCTGCACGCGGTGGGGCTCGGGTTCGATCACCCCGGCACGGGTGAACGCGTGGACTTCACCAGCCCGTACCCTGACGATCTCCAGCACGCGCTGGACGCCCTCCGCGCCGCGTGACCGGCCCTGCCCCGGCAGCCGACCGCTCCACGCCCCGGTCGGTCGCGCTGAGGGCTCTTTCGAGCGTGGGCGTGGGCGTGGTGATCGTCCTGGCGCTGGTCGCCGTCCTCACCGCGCTGCGCACCGAGTTGCCGCGCAATCCCGGGGTGATGAGCGATGCGCTGGGACCCGAGAACGGCGAACTGGTCGACGACTACCTGGCGCGTGCCGCGGGCTCCCTGGTCGACGACGGCGAGCCGGGTGACGACGGCGAGGACCCCGCCACCGGAGCGGACGCCCCCCGCTGGGCACTCGTGACCGCCGCCCGGCCGTGGTCCGCCGCGGAGGCGGCCGCCGTGGTCCGGGGCCTGCCCAGGGTCTCCGGACTCTATGTCCAGGTGCCGGTCGACGGCGTGGCGATGCCCGTGACCGGGGTGACGTTGGCCGAGCCGGCAGCAGGGGAGTCGGGCCGTGAGCCGGTGCTGGACCGAGGCCTCGCGGAGGTGGTGCACCGGTCGGGTGGCGAGGTCCCCACCGGACCCGGGGGGCAGGCCCCGCCCGACGCCGACCGCGCGGCCGCGACCGCCGCGCTCACCGCCGCGCGGATCCGATCGGGGGAGCCGGCGATCATCGGTCTGCTCGCCCGGGGTACCCCGGCGCAGCTGAGGGAGGCGGCGGGCCGGCCGTGGGTGCGGGCCGTCGAGGCGCTGCCGGCCGACGCGGTGTGGCAGCGGTTCGCCGTCCGGCCCCTCCAACCACAGCAGGTGGACGCCGCGCTCCCGCTGCCGGACGACGCGCCCGTCCCGTCGGCGTGAACGTCAGGGAGCCGGGATGGCACGGATGCGTGACCGTGGCGTGGTGATCGGGAAGCGGGACCCCACCGACCGGTCCGTGGCGATCGGGATGCTCGCCGGTGCCTGTGCCTACACCCTGTGGGGGTTCTTCCCCGCGTTCTTCCCGTTGCTCGAACCCGCGGGTGCGGTCGAGATCGTGGGCCACCGCGTCGTGTGGTCGCTGGTGATCATGGCGCTGGTGCTCTCCGTCACCCGGCGATGGCGGCAGCTGTGGTCCCTCGACCGTCTCTCGTGGGCGCGGATCGCCGGGGCCGCCGGGTTCATCACCGTGAACTGGGGGGTCTACGTCTACACGGTCAACTCCGAACGGGTCACCGAGGCCGCGCTCGGGTACACGATCAACCCCCTGGTGAGCGTCCTGCTCGGGGTCCTGATCTTCCGCGAGCGGCTGAACCGGCCACAGGTGGGCGCGGTGGCCCTCGCCGTGGTCGCGGTGGGCGTTCTCACCGCGGGATACGGACACGTCCCGTACCTCTCGCTTCTGCTCGCGACGAGTTTCGGCTTCTACGGGGTCGTCAAGAAGAAGCTCCGTGCGGACCCGGTGGTCGGGATGACCGGGGAGGTGCTGGTCATCGCCCCCCTCGCCCTGTCCGTGCTGGTGTGGCTGGGTGTGACCGGCGCGGGCACGTTCACCGGGCACGGGGTGGGGCACTCGGCGCTGCTCGCCGCCAGCGGAGTGGTGACCGTGGTGCCCCTGCTCCTGTTCGCGACGGCCGCCCAGCGCATCCCCCTGGCCACCGTGGGAATGCTGCAGTACATCATCCCGATCCTGCAGATGGCCTGGGGACTGCTCGTGGTGGGCGAGCGGCTGGACGCGGTCCAGTGGGCCGGTTTCGCGCTGATCTGGACCGCGGTGATCGTGTTCACGCTGGCGGGGCGGTCGCCACGCTCGGCGCGTGCTGGGGTTTCGGGTCGTGTCGGAGCGGCGACCTACACTGGGCCGGACAAGCCGTAGGAGGAATGCTGCGTGGGCGGATCCCAGTTCGTGCATCTGCACAATCACACCGAGTTCTCGATGCTCGACGGGATGGCGCAGATCACCCCGTTGTTCGCCGAGGCCTCCAGGCTGGGGATGCCGGCGGTGGGAATGACCGACCACGGGAACATGTACGGCTCCTCGGACTTCTACAAGCAGGCCGTCAAGACCGGGATCACACCGATCATCGGCATCGAGGCGTACGTCGCCCCCGAGTCCAGGTTCAACAAGAAGCGTGTGCTGTGGGGCGAGAAGCACCAGAAGGGTGACGACGTCGCGGGGTCGGGCGCCTACACCCACATGACCATGCTCGCGGAGAACGCCACCGGTCTGCGCAATCTGTTCCTGCTGTCCTCCCTGGCCTCGTACGAGGGACAACTGGGTAAGTGGGCCCGCATGGACGCCGAGATCCTCGCCGAGCACTCCGAGGGGATCATCGCCACCTCCGGATGCCCCTCCGGAGAGATCCAGACCCGCCTGCGCCTGGGTCAGCGCAAGGAGGCCTACGAGGCGGCCGAGAAGTGGCAGTCGATCTTCGGGAAGGACAACTTCTTCCTGGAGCTCATGGACCACGGAATCGACATCGAGCGACGGGTCCGGGAGGACCTGGTCGCGCTGGGCAGGGACCTGGGTATGCCGCCGCTGGTGACCAACGACTGCCACTATGTCACCCGCGAACAGGCCCACGCCCACGAGGCGATGCTGTGCGTGCAGACGGGCAAGACCCTCGCCGACGAGAACCGTTTCAAGTTCGACGGCGACGGGTACTTCCTCAAGTCCGCCGACGAGATGCGGGCCCAGTGGGATCCCGAGGTCCCCGGTGGGTGCGACAACACGCTGTGGATCGCCGAACGCGTCCAGCCGTACGACGAGATCTGGGCCCCGAGGGACCGGATGCCCAAGTTCCCGGTGCCCGAGGGCGAGACGGAGGACACGTGGCTGGCCCGTGAGGTCCACAAGGGTCTGGAGTGGCGCTTTCCCGCGGGGGTACCGCAGGAGTACCTGGACCGCGCGCAGTTCGAACTCGAGGTGATCAAGGGCAAGGGGTACCCCGGGTACTTCCTCGTGGTCGGTGACCTCATCGAGTACGCCCGTTCCATCGGGATCAAGGTCGGTCCGGGCCGGGGCTCCGCGGCGGGTGCGCTCGTGGCCTACGCACTCAAGATCACCAACATCGACCCGATCGAGCACGGCCTGCTGTTCGAGAGATTCCTCAACCCGGAGCGCCCGTCCGCGCCGGATATCGATATCGACTTCGACGACCGCCGCCGCGGCGAGATGATCCGCTATGCCAGCGAGAAATGGGGTTCGGACAAGATCGCCCAGGTCATTACGTTCGGCACCATCAAGACCAAGGCCGCCATCAAGGACGCCGCCCGCGTGAACTTCGGCCAGCCCGGCTACGCGATCGCCGACCGGATCACCAAGGCCCTGCCGCCGGCGATCATGGCCAAGGACATCCCCCTGTCGGGCATCACCGACCCCACGCACGAGCGCTACGGCGAGGCCTCGGAGGTCCGCCAGCTCATCGAGACGGACCCGGACGTCAAGCGGATCTACGACACCGCCCGCGGGCTGGAGGGCATGGTCCGCCAGGCGGGCGTCCACGCGTGTGCGGTGATCATGTCCTCCGAGCCGCTGCTCGACGTGATCCCCATGTGGAAGCGTGCCCAGGACGGCGCCCTCATCACCGGCTGGGACTACCCCTCGTGCGAGGACATCGGCCTGCTCAAGATGGATTTCTTGGGCCTGCGCAACCTCACTGTGATCGGCGACTGCCTGGAGAACATCAAGTCCAACCGCGGCGAGGAGATCGACCTCGACACGCTCAGCACCGACGATCAGGCGACCTACGACCTGCTGGCCAGCGGCGACACGCTGGGGGTGTTCCAGCTGGACTCCGGTGGCATGCGCGAGCTCCTCAAGCGGATGAAGCCCACCGGCTTCAACGACATCGTGGCCGCTCTCGCCCTGTACCGACCCGGGCCGATGGGGATGGGCACGCACTGGAACTACGCCGACCGCAAGAACGGCAAACAGGAGCTCACCCCGATCCACCCGGAGCTGGAGGAGCCGCTCAAGGAGATCCTGGGCGAGACCCACGGGTTGATCGTGTACCAGGAGCAGATCATGGCGATCTCCCGCGAACTCGCGGGCTACACGGCCGGTGAGGCCGACGGGTTCCGCAAGGCCATGGGTAAGAAGAAGGCAGAGGTCCTCGCGGCCGAGTACGAGAAGTTCTCCGGCGGCATGGGTGAGCGCGGGTTCTCCAAGGAGGCCGTGGACGCGCTCTGGGGCACCATCGAGCCGTTCGCCTCCTACGCATTCAACAAGTCCCACGCGGCCGGCTACGGGCTGGTGTCGTTCTGGACCGGTTACCTCAAGGCCAATTACCCGGCGGAGTACATGGCCGCCCTGCTCACCTCCGTGGGCGACGACAAGGACAAGGCCGCGCTGTACCTGTCCAACTGCCGGCAGATGGGGATCCGGGTGCTGCCGCCGTCGGTCAACGAGTCGCTCACCAACTTCGTCTCGGTGGGCGAGGACATCCGCTTCGGGATGGGTGCGGTCCGCAATGTCGGTACGCACGTGGTGGACTCCGTCGTGTCCGCGCGCAAGGAGAAGGGGGAGTTCACCGACTTCTCCGACTACCTGGCGAAGATCGACCAGACCGCGTGCACCAAGAAGGTCACCGAATCGCTGATCAAGGCCGGAGCGTTCGACTCCCTGGGACACCCGCGCAAGGGCTTGTTCCTGGTCCACGCCGACGCGGTCGAGTCGGTGATGTCCACCAAGAAGGCCGAGGCGGTGGGTCAGTTCGACCTGTTCGGCGGCGGGGATGCGGAGGACGCCGGGGGAGCCTCGGCGTTCAGTGACGTCTTCGCGGTCCGGGTCCCCGACGAGGAGTGGGACATCAAGCAGAAGCTGGCGCTCGAGCGGGAGATGCTGGGACTATACGTCTCGGGCCACCCGCTCGACGGGCTGGAGTCCGCGCTCGCCGCCAAGACCGACACGTCTATCGCCACCATCCACGAGGGCGAGCTCCCGCACGGCACCGCGGTGACGATCGGCGGGATCATCTCCGGCGTGGACCGGCGGGTCAACAAGAACGGCGAACCGTGGGCGATCGTGACGATCGAGGACTTCAACGGCAGCGTCGAGGTGCTCTTCTTCCCCAAGACCTATCGCCTCGCCGCCCTCGACATCGCCGAGGACGCTGTCGTCCTGGTCAAGGCTCGCATCAACATCCGCGAGGACCGGGTCTCGGTGTTCGGCGACACCCTCGAGGTGCCGGACCTGGTCGTGGGTGGCAACGGCGCCCCGCTGGCGCTGACGTTGCCCACGAAGATGTGCACCATCGAGACGGTCACCGCCCTCAAGCAGGTCCTCGGGCGGCACCCCGGTCCCTCGGACGTCCACCTGCGGTTGGTCAACGGGACGTCGTCCACGGTGTTGCGGTTGGACGACCATCTGCGGGTCGAGACATCGTCTTCGCTCATGGGGGATCTCAAGGCGCTCCTCGGGCCGGGCTGCCTCACCGGATGACCAGTTGGCGGTGACAGACCGCGCGGTGGGACACTGGTCGTCGTGACCGTGACCGACTCCGCCGCGACCCAGGTCGTGACCCCCGACGACATCGACACCGCTGCCCGCCGCATCGGCGATGTGATCCTCGCCAGCGAGCTGCACCAGAGCGAGCGGTTGAGTGAGCAGACCGGTGCGACGATCCTGCTCAAGCGCGAGGACCAGCAGGCGGTCCGGTCGTACAAGATCCGTGGTGCGTACAACCTGATGTCGCAGCTGACCGGTGACGAGCGAAGCGCCGGAGTGGTGACCGCGAGTGCGGGTAACCACGCCCAGGGCGTCGCCTTCGCCTGCCGGAGCCTGGGGATCAACGGCCGCATCTACGTTCCCACCAACACCCCCAAACAAAAGCGCGACCGGATCCTCGCCCACGGACGCAACTGGGTGGAGCTGGTGGTCACCGGCGTCAATTTCGACGCGGCTCAGGCCGCCGCCCGCGCGGACGCCGAGCGGACGGGCGCGACGATGGTCCCGCCGTTCGACCATCCGGACACCATGGCCGGCCAGGGGACCATCGCGGCGGAGATACTGGCGCAACTCGACAGCGTCCCCGACGCGGTGGTCGTGCCCGTCGGCGGTGGCGGACTGGTGGGCGGGCTCGCGACCTACCTGGCGGAGTACGCCCCTGACTGCAAGGTCATCGCGGTGGAACCCGCGGGGGCCCCGTCGCTGACCAGGGCCCTGGAAGCGGGGGAACCGGTGACCCTGGACACCGTCGACACCTTCGTCGACGGCGCGTCGGTGGCCCGGCTCGGCGATTTCCCGTTCGGGGTGATCTCCTCGATGACCGAGCGGATCCAGGTCCTCACGGTGGACGAGGGCGCGGTGTGCACCGCGATGCTGGAGCTGTACCAGAACGAGGGGATCATCGCCGAGCCCGCCGGCGCGTTGGCGGTCACCGCGCTGGACCAGCTCGACATCGAGGAGGGTGCGACGGTCGTCTGCATCATCTCGGGAGGCAACAACGACGTCTCGCGGTACAGCGAGATCATCGAACGGTCGTTGGTCCACCAGGGCCTCAAGCACTACTTCCTGGTCAAGTTCCCCCAGGAACCCGGTCAGCTGCGTCGGTTCCTCGACGAGGTGCTGGGGCCGGAGGACGACATCACGCAGTTCGAATACCTCAAGAGGAACAACCGCGAGTACGGGGCCGCCCTCGTGGGCATCGAACTCGGCTCGGCCACCGGTCTGCATTCACTGCTCGAACGCATGGACGCCTCGCGTATCGACTGCGAGCGGCTCGAGCCCGGAACCGCGGCGTACGAGTACCTGACTTGAGCCCGGTCTACCCCGTCACCGTGTGGGTGCGCACCACCGCGAATCCGAAGGCCTGACAGAAGACCGAGTCATGGTCGACCACCGCTCCCGAAGTGAGCACCTCGTCGCCGGTGACCGGGACCCTGCTCGGTTCGGTTCCGAGGTTCACCACCAACGCCAGAGAGCCGCGGTGGACGATCAACCAGCGGCCGTCGTCGGCTTCGACCCCGCACCGCACGCGCACCGCACCGAGCCACGGATCGCTGAGCTCGGGTTCGGCCCGCCGTAGCGCGATGAGCGCACGGTACCCGCGCAGGATCCCGGCGTGCTGGTCCTCGGACTGCTCGGACCGGTCCAGCACCGACCGCCGGAACGTCTCCGGGTCCTGGGGGTCGGCCACGGTGGCCGGGTCCCATCCCATCTCGGCGAACTCGCGGGTCCGTCCCCGGCGCACGGCCTCGGCGAGGTCGGGTTCGGGGTGCGAGGTGAAGAAGCAGAACGGGGTCCGGGCGCCCCACTCCTCGCCCTGGAACAACATCGGGGTGAAGGGGGAGCACAGGATGATCGCGGCCTTGGCCAGCTGCTGGGCCGGGGTGAGGTTCACCGACGGCCGGTCGCCCGCGGCGCGGTTGCCCACCTGGTCGTGGGTCAGGGTGTAGGCGACGAAGCGGCTGCCCGGCACCCGTTCGACGTCCAGCGGGCGGCCGTGGACCCGGCCCCGGAACGCCGACCATGTCCCCGCGTGCAGGAAGGCCCCGGTGAGCACCTGACGTAACGCCTCGAGGGAGCCGAAATCCGCGTAGTAGCCCTGGCGTTCCCCGGAGACCGCGGCGTGGACGGCGTGGTGCACGTCGTCGTCCCACTGCCCGGTGAGGCCCAGCCCGCCGCCCTCGCGCGCGGTGACCAGCCGCGGGTCGTTCTGGTCCGACTCCGCGATCAGGGACAACGGTCGTCCGAGGTGGGCGGAGAGGGACTCCACCTCCACCGCCAACTGCTCGAGCAGGTGCACGGCCGAGCCGTCGTGCAGGGCGTGGACCGCGTCCAACCGCAGGGCGTCCACGTGGAACTCGTCGAACCAGCGCAGGGCGTTGTCGATGATGTACCGACGCACCTCGCCCGAGTGCGGTCCGTCGAGATTGAGCCCCGACCCCCACGGTCCGTCGGCCGCGGACAGGTACGGGCCGAACTCCGGGAGGTAGTTCCCGGACGGGCCCAGGTGGTTGTAGACCACGTCCAGGCAGACGCCGAGCCCGCGGGCGTGGCAGGCGTCCACGAACTGCTGGAACGCGTCCGGGCCGCCGTACGGCTCGTGCACGGCGAACCACGCCACCCCGTCGTAACCCCAGCCGTACTCCCCGTTGAACGCACCCACGGGCATCACCTCGACCATGTCGACGCCCAGCTCCACCAGGTCGTCGAGGTGATCTATCGCGCTGGTCAGAGTGCCGACGGGGGAGAAGGTGCCCACGTGCATCTCGTACAGGACCGACCCCGCCAGTTGGCGACCGGTCCAGTGCGCGTCCGACCAGCGGGTGGCGTCCACCCGGTGCACCCGTGAGAGTCCGTGCACGCCGTGCGGCTGGCGCGGCGACCGCGGGTCGGGACGCGGATCGCTCGTCTGGCCGTCGTCGCCCGTCACCACGAACCCGTAGTCCCTGCCCTGCTCCCGCACGACGGTCGAGGACCACCAGCCGTCGGCGGCGCGGGTCATGGGAAAAGGATCGGCGTCGGCGGAGTCCAGGACCAGACCGACGGCTTCGGCTGTCGGCGCCCAGACGGAGAAGGTGTCACTGCTCGCGGAGGTCACACCCCCAGGGTAGGGAATGTGGGCGAGCGGGGGCGGCGCGGCGATACTGGTCCGATGACCGACTCCGCGACTCGTGTGCTCAGGCTGTCCGCCGGCCCGGACGTCACGGGCACGTACGAGGAGAGGCGCTCGAGGTTTCTCGCGGTGTTGAGGAGGTGTGACGACGAGGCCGCCGCCCGTGACCTGATCTCCGACCTCCGTCGTGCCCACCCGGACGCGCGCCATCACTGCAGCGCGTTCCTGGTGGACGTCCCCGGGTCCAGCCGGATCGAGCGCTCGAACGACGACGGCGAGCCCTCCGGAACCGCCGGCACCCCCATGTTGGAGGTACTCCGCGGAAGTCGGGTGACAGGGGTCGGGGCGGTGGTCGTGCGGTGGTTCGGCGGAACGCGACTCGGTACGGGCGGGCTGGTCCGGGCGTACGGCTCCGCGGTGTCGTCCGCGGTCGACGAGGCGTGGCGGGCGGGTCGGATCGTGGAGGTGACACGAACCCCCGCGTGGCGGGCCGAGGTCGACCACTCACTGGCGGGGGGCCTCGAGGGAGCCGTTCGCGCAGCGGGGGCGCAGGTGCTCGGCGTGGACTACGGCGGGCGGGTCGAACTGACGGTGGCCGGTGACCTCGAGGTGCTGGGTCCGATCCTGGCTACCCGGACGTCCGGTGGCGTCGAATGGGAGCCCGCCGGGGTGGCGACCACCGAGAACGCGGCGCGGCTGCGAGATGTGGAATCCTGACATCATGAGCATGCAGCCCTACCAACCGAACTCGATCGAGGCCCAGAAGCAGCAGGTGCGCAAGGATGCCCGCACCACGGCGATCGCGCTGGGCGTGACCGTGGTGGCGTTGCCGATCGCGTTGTTCGCCAGTTCGTTCTTCACCGTGGTGGCGATACTCGCGGGGATAGTCGCGATCTACAAGGGGAACCAGGTGCGCCAGGCCATCTCGGGCAAGCCCAAGAACCGCGAACTCTACTGACGGACCGGGTCCGCCCGGAACCTGGTCAGCCGTGGCGGCGGACCACCGGCCCCGCTCACCCGTGGCGGCGGACCACCGGGCCCGCCCGGAACCCGCTCAGCCGTGGCGGCGGACCACGTCGGTGAGGTCCGCGCGGCCGGCCCGGAAGATGTTCGCCGGGTGCTCCGGGTCGGCGTACCCGAAGGAGATGCCGCACACGATCATCCGGTCGTCGCTGATTCTCAGGTACTCGCGGACCCCGTCGGAGTACAGCGCGAGGGCGGCCTGGGCGCACGTGGCCACGCCGAGTGAGGACGCCGCCGCCAGGAACGTCGCCACGTAGCCCCCACAGTCCACCGCGCCATAGGTGCCCAGGCCCGCGTCCGAGGTGATCACCGCGACGTGTGGGGCGCCGAAGAACCGGTAGTTCTCCAACATCTGCGTCAGGCGCGCCTCCTTGTCGGAGCGCTCGATGCCCAGCGCGGTGTAGAGGCCGTACCCGCTCTCCCGCCGGCGCTCGCCGTACACGCCGTCGTAGCGCTCAGGTGCCGGCAGATCCGATCGCATGCCGTTGTTCAGCACGTACTCGGTGAGGTGCGCGGCGAACCCGGAGGTCGCCGACCCGCTCACCAGGTCGACCTGCCATGCCTGGGAGTTGCACCACGAGGCCGTGCGCTGGGCCATCTGCAGGATCCGGTCGATCGTCTCGTCGGGGACGGGCTGGGACGTGAACCCTCGGCAGCTGTAGCGGTCGTCGAGGATCTGCTCGAGCGTGTCGGCGGCGTCGGTCATGGACCCTCCAGGTGATGGCGCGGAACTGTGATGCCAGTCTCGCACGGGGCACCTCGCGACCCGCGCCCGCCACCGCCCGCCGCGCCCTCACGCCGCCCTCACGCCGCCCTCACGCCGCCCTCACGCCGCCCCTCGCCGCTCCTACGCCGCCCTCACGCCGCCCCTCGCCGCGATCCGCCCCTCTGGGTGTGATTCGCCCCCGTAGTTCCGGGGGCAGAATGCAACGCTCGGGGTGCATCGTGTAACCACGGGGTCGTGCGGCACGTGATCGTCCATTGCTCCGAGGCGGCGCCCCGTCCCGCAGGCGAAACCTGGTGGTGAGCGCACAGAAAGGGGCGAACGGCGGCGATTCCAGCCCGCTGTGTCCGTCCACACCGTCATCGGGCGCCTACCGGATTCGACGGGTCGACGCAGAACCGTGGCACAGCATCAATGCATGACCGGAATCGAAGAACTGCGTTCACGCCTCTTGACCACCCACGACCTGATAGCTCGGGGTGCCAGCGCCCAGGCTCTCAGCAGAGCGGTGTCCACCGGCGCGATGATCCGTCTGAGACCGGGGTTCTACGTCGACGCGGCCGCCCGAGAACTCAGCCGGGACGATCGACACCTCCTCATGGTCCTCGCGGCGGACAGATGTCTTGTGGCGCCGGTGTTCACCCACTGGTCTGCTGCACTTGTGCTGGGGCTCCCCTCATGGGGACTGCCGCTTCGGCAGGTGTCGGTGTCCCGCTACGGCCACGCCCAGCGATCGCGCAACACGAGGCTGACGAGACACGACGTGTCTCCGGTCGAGGCAGACGAGATCGTGACCGTCGGCGGACTTCAGGTCACTTCGCCAGATCGGACGGTGGTCGACATCGGAAGAGCCTGTGGGCGGGATACAAGTGTCGCGGTGGCCGATGCAGCTGTCTACGGCGAGTTGGCCACTGCGGAGTCACTGCACGTCGCCCTGGACCGGGCGGCGGGCAGAAGCGGGCTCAAGAAGGCTCGGGTGGCGATGACGCTGATGGACGGTCGGAGCGAGAGCGTTGCCGAGACACTGAGCAGGTTGACCTTCTCCGATCACTGCCTGCCGACGCCGGTGACCCAGGAGGACATCATCGACACACACGGAAATCGTGTCGCCCGCGTCGACTTCTTCTGGCGCGAACACGGGGTGATCGGCGAGTGCGATGGGTTCGGGAAGTACTTCGACGGACACGATCTCAGGGAGGTGAGACGTCGACTCGCGCGGGAGAAGGATCGCGACGCCGAGCTCGTCGCCCTCGGATATCGGGTCATCCACTGGCGGTGGGCAGATCTGGAGAGGCCGTGGTTGCTGGCCGAACGGATCCGGCGCGTGCTGCTCGCGGCGGCAGCATGAGGATGAACCCGGTAGCCGACCTCCCCTGACGCCACACCTCACCGCTGTGGATGATCCGCCCATCCACTCACGAGTCGCCCCCCGAGCTACGAGGGTGGATCGCGGTCCGAGGGGCGGACCGGGTGCGAACCGCTGGCCGCCGCTGTATCGCTATCCTCCTCGTATGGCAGTGCGGGTGGACGCGTGGACGTGGTCGGTGCGGCTCTTCCCGTCGCGGACGAAGGCGGCGGCCGCCTGCCGGGGCGGGCACGTCAAGGTCAACGGCGAGGCGGTGCAGCCGTCGAAGGCGGTCGTGCCCGGGGATCGTGTCCAGGTGACGGGGACGCTCGGCCGGATCCGCGTCCTCGAGGTCGTGCGGACGGTCAACAAGAGGGTGGGCGCGCCGGTCGCCGCGACCTGCTATATCGACCACTCGCCCCCGCCGCCGCCGAGAGAGGTGCTGGCGTCACAGCCGCGGCGCGACAGGGGAACGGGGCGACCGACCAAGCGAGAGCGTCGCGAGACCGACCGCCTCCAGGGCCGTGGGTAGACCGACCGCCTCCAGGGCCGTGGGTAGACCCCTGCGTGGTCAGTCGTCTTCGCGGACGAGCAGCACGACCGGTGACCCGACCAGTAGGTCGCCGACGTCCACCCGGCTCGAGATCACCGGGCCGCCCGGGCGCACCACCCAGGTGCCCGCCGGGAGCACGACCTCGGTGCCGCGGAAGTCGTCGGCCCCGAGCACCGCGGTCCGCCGTCTGGCGATCATGCCGATCGCCGCGTGCCCGTCAACGATCCTGGCGAACGCCACCACGTCCCCGGAGGAGGGGCCCTGTACCGGCAACGCGAGGTGCGGGCCGGTAGCCATGCTCGCCGGGTGCGAGCGCCGGAACCGCAGCACCTCACGCACCAGCGCGAACTTGGGGTGCCCGCCGCGGGCCACCGCGCCGGACCGTAGGGGCTCATAGTCCACGAACCGGCGGTTATCCGGGTCGACGAGCGAGTCCTCCCACACCTCCGTGCCCTGGTAGACGTCGGGAACACCGGGCGACAGCAGCTGTGTCGTCTTGGCGATCAGCGAGTTGTCCCGTCCCGCGGGGGCGATCCGCTCGACGAACGGGGTGAGCAGCGCCCCACCCGAGTCGAGCAGTGTGTCGATCCACCCGTGGGCGGCGGACTCGAAATCGCCGTCCTGACTGGTCCAGGTGGTGTGCACGGCCGCCTCACGTAAGGCCTTCTCGGCGTAGTCGTGTAGGCGGGGCCGCAGGTCATCGGGGAGCTCGTGACCATCCAGGTCGTCGCCGGCCGGCCACACCCCCACGATCACCTGGAGGAGGAAGTACCCTGCGTCCTCGGCGGGAGGGGGAAGCTCCGGAAGACCTCGGAGACCAGGTGCGCCCATTCATCCGGCAGCTGCGAGAGCACCGAGATCCGGGCGCGGACGTCCTCTCCGCGCTTGGTGTCATGGGTGCTCAGCGCCGTCATGGCCAGCGGGGTCGCGCGGGCACGCTCGGCCATCGCCAGATGGAACGCGTCGACCGGCAGACCCATCCGGCCTGGCGAGCCGCCGACCTCGTTGAGGGAGACCAGCCGTCCGAGTCGGTAGAACAGCCGGTCCTCCTCGGCCTTGGCGGTGGCCGCTCCGGTCACCTGCGCCAACCGGACCGAGGCCTCCGCGGCCCGGGCCAGGGCCCCGGCGACGAGCCCCAGGGCCGGGCCCAGCTCGGGGCGATCGCGGTGAAGGCCCTCCAGGATCCCGGGGAGGGTCCCTCGCAGGACCGGGTAGTCGGCGCGGTAGACGGGCGTGTGCGCGATCACCGAGACCAGCGTCTCGCGGAGCTGCGCCTCCTCGTCGTCGTCGCCACTCGTCACCTCGCTCGCGTCCCGGCCGACAGCGGCGTCACGCCGCACCGCCCGGGTCAGCCGTCCCAGCTCGGGGGCGAGGTCCTCGAGGACGATCTGCCGCTTGAGACGGGCGGACTGCTCGTGGACCTGCTCCTCGTCACCGGGGCCACCGCAGTACCGGGCGGCCTGCTCCGTCAACCGCGCCTGACCGCCGGGATCCACCAGTATCTGGTCGATCAGGCGGAGGGCGTCGTAACCGGTCGTCCCGTCGACGGGCATCGCGGGGTCGAGCACTTCGGCGGGGGCGAGAATCTTCTCCACCAGCAGCCACCGGTCCTCGCCGGCCAGCCCGCGGAGACGCCGCGCGTACCCCACCGGGTCGGCGAGCCCGTCAGGATGGTCGACCCGGATGCCGTCGACCAGGTCCTCCTCGCACCAGCGGCGCACCTCGGCGTGGGTGGCGTCGAAGACCGCGGGGTCCTCCTGGCGCAGCCCGGCCAGCCCGGTCACGGTGAAGAACCGCCGGTAGCCCAGGAGCGGCTCCCGCCAGTGCACCAGTCGGTAGTGCTGCCGGTCGTGTACCTCCTGTGCGGTCCCGCCCCCGGTGCCGGGGGCGACGGGGAAGCGATGGTCGTAGAAGCGCAGCTCGGCTTCCGCCGCGTCCGAGTCGGAGGTGTCGGTGTCGGTGGGGGTGACGACGACGAGCTCGCCGACGTCCTCCGGTGACCCCAACACCGGGATCGCTATCCGGCCATCCGCTCCGTTGGCGGGCTCGGTGTCGAAGTCGAAGTACGAGAAGTACGGCGATTCGGGGCCGCGGCGCAGCGCATCCCACCACCATCTGTTGGCCGTCGGCCGGTCGACGCCCAGGTGATTGGGGACGATGTCCACCACCACGCCCAGGCCGTGCTCCCGGCAGGTGGCCCGGAGCGACCGCAGGGCGTCGATGCCGCCGAGTTCCGCCGCCACCCTGGTCGGGTCCACCACGTCGTACCCGTGGGTCGATCCCGGGGTGGCCTCGAGTATCGGCGACAGGTACACAGAGCCCACGCCGAGATCGGCGAGGTAGGGGACCAGGTCTTCGACGTCGGCCAGGACGAATCCCCGGCCATTCGGATCGGAGGCGGGCGTCCGCAGTTGGAGACGGTAGGTGCTGGCCAGGGCGGCCCCCCTGCTCAGCGCTCCGGCCCCGGCCCGGTCCTCGTGGGCCACGATCAGGAGACCTTGCGCAGGACGATCGTGCCGCGATCGGCCACCGTGATCGTCTCGTCCGAGCCCAACTCGCCGCTGCGCTCCTCGAGGTGGTCCGCCGTGTCCAGGACGACCTCCCAGGACTGCGCGTACTCGGGCCCCAGCAACGAGAACTCGATGGGCTCGTGGTGGGCGTTGAACAGCAACAGGAACGAGTCGTCCACGATGCGCTGGCCGCGCTCGTCGGGTTCGTGGATGCCCTCGCCGTTGAGATAGACGGCCAGGGATTTGCCGAAGCCGGAATCCCAGTCCTTGTGGGTCATCTCCGAGCCGTCGGGACTGAACCAGCCGATGTCCTGGGGGTCCTCATCGTCCCGCAGCACTGTGCCGAAGAACCTCCGCCGACGGAAGACGGGATGGTCCTTCCGCAGTCGGACGAGGGTGCGGGTGAACTCGAGGAGGGTCTCCTTCTCCTCGTCGAGCTCCCAGTTCATCCAGGCGATCTCGTTGTCCTGGCAGTAGACGTTGTTGTTGCCGCCCTGCGTGCGGGCGATCTCGTCCCCGTGCGCGATCATCGGCGTTCCCTGCGACAGGATGAGGGTGGTCAGCATGTTGCGTCGCTGCCTGTGCCGAAGACTCAGGACGTCCGGGTCGTCGGTGGGGCCCTCGACCCCGCAGTTCCAGGAGCGGTTGTGGCTCTCGCCGTCGTTGCCGTCCTCGCCGTTGGCGTCGTTGTGCTTCTCGTTGTAGGAGACGAGGTCGTTGAGGGTGAAGCCGTCGTGGGCGGTGACGAAGTTGATCGACGCGGTGGGGCGGCGGCCGGTGTTCTCGTACAGGTCCGAGGAGCCGGTCAGTCGGGAGGCGAACTCTCCGAGAGTGGCGGGCTCTCCGCGCCAGAAGTCGCGGACGGTGTCGCGGAACTGGCCGTTCCACTCGGTCCACAGTGGCGGGAAGTTGCCCACCTGGTAGCCGCCCTCGCCCACGTCCCACGGTTCCGCGATGAGCTTGACCTGACTGACCACCGGGTCCTGTTGGACCAGATCGAAGAACGACGACAGCCGGTCCACGTCGTGCAGCCCTCTGGCCAGGGCGGAGGCGAGGTCGAACCGGAAACCGTCGACATGCATGTCCAGGACCCAGTACCGCAGCGAATCCATGATCAGCTGCAGGGAGTGGGGGTGCCGGACGTTGAGCGTGTTACCGGTACCGGTGTAGTCCATGTAGTGCTGCTCGTCGCCCTCGACGAGCCGGTAGTAGGCCTGGTTGTCGATACCGCGGAACCCGATCGTGGGCCCCATGTGGTTGCCCTCGGCGGTGTGGTTGTAGACCACGTCGAGGATCACCTCGATGTTGGCGTCGTGGAACGCCTTGACCATCGCCTTGAACTCGCTCACCGCGTCTCCGGGCTTCTCGGCGAACGCGTACTCGTTGTGCGGGGCCAGGAACCCGAAGCTGTTGTACCCCCAGTAGTTGCGGAGCCCCATGTCGATGAGCCGCTGATCCTGCATGAACTGATGGACCGGCATCAGCTCGATCGCCGTGACCCCGAGGTCGGTGAGGTAGTCGATGATCGCGGGGTGGGTCATGCCGGCATAGGTTCCGCGCATCTCGGCAGGGATGTCCGGGTGGGTGGCGGTCATGCCCTTGACGTGGGCCTCGTAGATCACCGTGTTGTGGTATTCGTGCCGGGGAGCGCGGTCGTTACCCCAGTCGAAGTAGGGGTTGATCACGACGGTGGTCATGGTGTGGCCGAGGGAGTTCTCGGTGTTGCGCCTGGTCGGATCGTCCAGGTCGTAGCTGTGCAGGCTCGGGTGGCCGTCGAACTCGCCGTCGAAGGCCTTGCCGTACGGGTCCAACAGCAGTTTCGAGGGGTCGCACCGCAACCCGTGCTCCGGCTCGTACGGTCCGTGGACGCGGAAGCCGTAGCGCTGACCCGGGGTGACGCCGAAGAGGTAGCAGTGCCAGATGTGGCCGTCGACCTCGGTCAGTTCGACGCAGGTCTCACGACCGTCCCTGTCGATCAGGCAGAGATCGACACGCTCGGCCACCTCGGAGAACAGAGAGAAGTTGGTTCCGGTCCCGTCGTACGTGGCGCCGAGGGGGAAGGCGCTACCAGGCCAGGCACGAATGAGCTCTGGGGCGGACTGCTGCGTGTCGTCGTTGGTCACAAGGCCCAACAGTAGTGGTTATCGGGACTCGAGCCGGTGTACCGGGCCCCCGACGCTCACCACCAGCCGGTCGCGGGCCCCATCTGCCGGGCGAGCTCGCCCGACGCGGACCGTACCCAGGACCCCGAGAGATGGTGGGAGTCGTGGTAGACGATGACGTTGCCCACCACGACGGGGCAGTTCCCCGCATCGCACAGACCGTCGGTCAGGTCGATGAGTCGGACCGAGTCGATCCCGGCCCCGGCGAGCGCCGCCGGGTTGATGGGCGCGACGGACCGCTCCCGGGGCATTCCGCACTCCTCGGGGGTGCCGCCGTCTCCCAGGCAGTCCCCGGCCCGGATCGGGCCACGCCCCTGATTGAGCCACGGGGTGTCGCGGATGGCGATCACGCCGATGCCCTGCTGGTCGAGTGCCCGCCACAGGTCGACGTACTGGCGTGGCGTGACATCCGGGCCCACGACCCCCACCGGCCGGGTGGCGGTGGTGAACACGAAGTCCGGTGCCAGGCCGACGAGGGCGGCCAGCGCGGCGGGAGTCCATTCGGCGCAGCTCTCGTACAGCAACTCGTCGCTGTCGGAGACCGATGCGTCGAGGGTCAACGGACACCCCATCTTGAGCAGCGTCACCACCCGGAAGCCGTAGTGGCGGCCGACCTCGTCGAGGCCGCTGATCCAGTGTTCGGCATGCGAGCCGCCGACCAGCGCGATGGTGCGGGGTGCGGTCACGTCGCCGTACACGCACATCTCGACTTCCGAGGACTCGAAGTTGGAGATGCAGCCGTCGAGGGTGCTCATGGGCAGGTCGTTGCCCACCTGCAGCAAGGAGGGGACGTAACCGACGTTCTCGGGGACCGGGACGCCGTCGAAGAACGCACGGGCCCCGGGGTGGTCCGGGTCGGTGAGTGAATCGACGTACGGCACCGCCGAGCGGGAGGCCGAGGTGGCCGTCCACCACCCGACGACGCCGAGGCTGGCCACGGCGGACACCACGACGAGGGCGGTGGCCCGGACGAAGCGCCGCTGCTCCCGCTCGGAGCGACCGGACCCCTTGCGGAGCGAGTCGCGCTTCTGGGCCGCGGGCGTGGTCCGGCTCCGCGCCCGGCTGGCCATCCGCAGGGGTCGCTCGACGTACTTCTCGGTCAGCAGGGCCAACACCACCGAGGCGGCGGTGATCACCAGCCCCGACACCAGCGTGATCTCGGCCTGGCGGTCGTAGGACAGCCAGAGGATGAGTATCGGCCAGTGCCAGAGGTACAGGGAGTACGAGATGTCGCCCAGCCGGCGGAACACCCGCCCGGACAGCAGCCAGGTGACCGGGTCCCTGCGCGGCGTCGCACGCTCACCGTCGGGGAGGTTGCCGCCGAGGATGATCAGCAGCGCGCCACCGATCGGATACCAGGCCAGGGGGCCGGGGAAGTAGGCGGCACCGTCGAAGAAGAAGCCCGTGCTCACGACCATGAACAGGCCGGCGGCCGTGGTGAGCATGCGGAGCGGCCACGGGAGGACCACCCCGGCCAACACGATGGCCACCAGACCGCCGACGAGCAGCTCCCACATCCGGGCACCGGTGTCGTAGTAGTTCCAGGGCTGGTTGACCGTCTGCCCGTACGCGGACCACCAGACCGAGGCGACGGTGCCCGCAAGCACCACTCCGAGCAACATTAGCGTGGGCGTCCCGCGCTTCACGACGAGCCGCCACACCGCGGTCAGACCCAGGACTACGGCCAGGGCCACCAGGTAGAACTGGCCCTGGACCGACATCGACCACAGGTGCTGCAGCGGCGAGATGGTCGCGTCGGCCGCCGCGTAGTCCTGGGAGGTGAGCGCGAGTTCCCAGTTCTGGTAGTAGAACAGCGAGGCGATGGTCTGCTCGAAGATCGCCGACCACTGGGTGGGGGGTTTGATGAGGATGGTCCCCACCACGGTCGCCGCCACGGTGACCACGAGCGCCGGATACAGGCGCCGGACCAGACGCTTCAGGTGGGGAAGTGGATTGAGGGGCGTACCCGGGAGGCCGGCGCCGCGCAGGAGCGATCCCAGGAAGAAGAACCCGGACAGGGTGAGGAACACATCGACGCCGCCGGAGACGCGCCCCATCCAGATGTGGAACACCACGACCAGTGCGATGGCCAGGCCGCGGAGACCGTCGATGTCGTGCCGGTAGGCCATCTTCCCGCGCCGGCGGCGAGCCGGCGGGTTCGGAGTGCTGGTGGCCACTGGCGGATACTTCCTGACGAGTCGTCCGGGCTGTGCTGGCGCCCCGGCCCTGCGAGCGCGCACACCGAAAAGCGTGGTGGCGCCGCGTCAGAGCATGGTGGAACCGGGTCCGATTACACCACAGACGGTTCACCCCGCCCGCGTTGGTACAGTCCGGCGCATGCTGAGCTCACCGCCGTGGCGCGCCGTGGGGACCCTCGCGGGAGTCGTCGGACCGGCCGTCGTCGCGCTGCTGGTGTGGGTCGTGGCCGCCCCCGCTCGGAGTTGCTCTCGGTCGGCGGGGGGAGGGGACTGCGGCTCCCGGAGTCCGGAGCCGACGGCGGAAGTCAACTCCTGATGCTCATCGTCCTGTTGGGGGCTGCGGTGGTGTGCGCGGTCCTGTCCCTGTGGCACCGCCACCCGGGGTTGCGTCGCCCAGGGGGCGTCCCCGTCCTCGTGCTGCTGCCCGGGCTGACGTGCTCGGTCACCGCGGCCGCGGCCTCACCGGTGGCCGCGCTCCTGGCCCCGACCGCGGAGAACGCCCCGTACGGAACGGTGGTGGCACAGCCGCCCACGGCGGGGGCACTGTTCTTCGACCGCATGATCTACGGGACCACGGGGCCGTCGTGGGACTGGTTTCCGCCCGGCGCGGGGTGGCTGGCCTTCGGCGCGATGATCGCCGCGTTCACCGTGGCGGCGCTGGCCCACGTCAGCCACTCCTCGGAGTTGCGGGACGGCGTGGAGGACGTGGACGGTCTGGACCGGGTGCGCCCGGAGTCGGTGTCCCTGGACGGGGTGCCCCCGGAGTCGGTGTCCCCGAACCGCCCGGACTGAGTCTCATCCGCGAGCCCCGGTGAGGACCTCGACCGGCGGCCGGAGAGTCGCGAACTGGTCGGTGATCCGCAGTCTGCGCTCGGCGAATCGGTACAGGGCGGCGGGCCGACCGCCCGAGGGGCCCGGCGGCGCGCTTCGTCCGCAGCGCACCAACTCGCCCCGCCTGGTGAGGATCCTCTGGAGGTTCGTGGGATCGACCGGGTGGCCGAGGGCGGCGGCGTAGTGCTGGGCCAGGGTGGAGAGGGTGAACTCCTCCGGAGCGAGCGCGAAACCCAGAGTGGAGTAGGAGAGCTTGGCGGCGAGGCGGGCCCGGGCGCGGGCGACGATCTCCGCGTGATCGAAGACGGTGTCGGGAAGATCGTCCACCCGGAACCACGCGGTGTCGTCGGGGATGTCCGGGTCGGCGTCACTGGGCAGGACACCGAGGAATCCTGAGGCGAAGACCCGCCGACCGGGAATCCGCGAGGGGTCGGAGAACTCCGCCACGGATTCCAGGTGGCTGAGCGAGCGCACGTCCACCTTCTCCGCGAGCTGGCGGGTGGCGGAGGTGGCCAGGTCCTCGTCGTCGCCGACCTCGCCGCCGGGCAGCGCCCACCGACCGGCCGCCGGGCCCAGCGTGTGTTGCCACAGCAACACGTGCAGGGCGTGGGAGGGGGGGTGCGCGATCCGGCGGACCTGACCCACGACGACGAGCACCTCGTGACCGGTGTTACACTTGGGCATGTTTTCGATTGTAAGTCGAAAACAAGGCCGGTGACGTACCGGTCTGCAGAACCGACCCGGGAGGGGGCAGCGATGAGTACTGCCACAGGACACGGCACCACGGTCGCACCGCGGCCGGAGAGCACCGTCGGCAGGCTGGAGTCGCCGCTGGCCGTCAGGATCCGTCACGACGGCGCGGTGTACACCGGCGTCGAGCCCGACGCCCGGTGGGCGTCGGAGATCCGCCGTCTCGCCGCCGAGCGCGACGCGGTGATCCTCGCGCACAACTACGAGGTCCCCGCCATCCAGGACATCGCGCACCACGTCGGGGATTCTCTGGCCCTGTCGCGGATCGCCGCGGAGGCCGAACAGTCGACCATCGTCTTCTGCGGGGTCCACTTCATGGCGGAGACCGCCAAGATCCTCTCGCCGGACAAGACGGTCCTCATCCCCGACGAGGCCGCGGGTTGCTCGCTGGCCGACTCCATCACCGCCGAGCAGCTGGCGGAGTGGAAGGCCGAGCACCCCGACGCCGTGGTGGTCTCCTACGTCAACACCACCGCCGCGGTCAAGGCGCTCACCGACATCTGCTGCACCAGCTCCAACGCCGTCGACGTGGTCGAGTCGATCGACCCGGATCGGGAAGTCCTGTTCCTGCCCGATCAGTTCCTCGGCGCGCACGTGCGGCGTAAGACGGGCCGCGACAACGTTCTCGTGTGGGCCGGAGAGTGTCACGTCCACGCCGCGATCAACGGCGACCAGCTCACCACCAAGTCCCGGGCGCACCCGGGCGCCGAGCTCTTCGTCCACCCCGAGTGCGGTTGCGCGACGAGCGCGCTGCACCTGGCCACCGAGGGCGCGGTCCCGGCCGATCAGGTCAAGATCCTGTCCACGGGCGGGATGGTCGACGCTGCCCGCGCCTCGGGTTCCCGCGAGGTCCTGGTGGCCACCGAGATCGGGATGATCCACCAGTTGCGCAAGGCCGCCCCGGAGATCGATTTCCTGCCGGTCAACGAGCAGGCGAGCTGCCCCTACATGAAGATGATCACCCCGGCCGCGCTGCTGCGCGCGCTCGTCGAGGGCGCGGACGAGGTCCACGTCGACCCCGCCACGGCCGAGGCCGCGCGGGGGTCGGTGGAGCGGATGATCGCGATCGGCAATCCGGGATCCGGGGAGTGACCGGCGGGGGAGAGGGCGGGGTAGCCGCCGGCGCGACCTCGCAGGCCTCCGGTGGCGACGACGACGACCTGTTCGACCCCGATACCCGGGCCGATGCTCTCCTGGCGATCCGGCGCGCCCTCGAGGAGGACCTCCGGTACGGCCCGGATGCCACCTCGCTGGCCACCGTTCCCGCGGATGCCCGGGCCACGGCCCGTCTGGTGACCCGGTCCGACGGGGTGGTGGCGGGGTTGCCGCTGATCGAACTGGTCCTCACCGAGGTGCTCGGGCCTCATAGTGACGGCTCCGTCGGAGGCGGCGCCGACTTCTCGGTGACGCTCCAAGCCCGGGACGGGGACCGCGTGTCGGCCGGCGACGTGGTGGCCGAGATCAGTGCGCCGACCCGCGGTCTGCTGACCGCCGAACGGACCATTCTCAACCTCGTGTGCCACCTCTCCGGGGTGGCGACCGCGACCCGTGCCTGGGTCGACCGGCTCGAGGGCACCGGATGCGCCGTCCGCGACACCCGCAAGACCCTGCCCGGTATGCGGCTGCTGCAGAAGTACGCGGTGCGGTGCGGTGGTGGGGTCAACCACAGGCTCGGCCTCGGGGACGCCGTCCTGGTCAAGGACAACCACGTGGTGGCCGCCGGTGGGATCCTGCCCGCCCTGGCGGCCGTCCGCGAGCGGTTCCCGGACCTGCCCTGCGAGGTCGAGGTGGATTCCCTGGAGCAGCTCGACCAGATGCTCGCCTCGGGGGTGGACCTGGTCCTGCTGGACAACTTCCCCGTCTGGCAGACGCAGATGGCGGTCCAGCGTCGCAACGCGATCTCACCCCGGACCCGGCTGGAATCGAGCGGCGGTCTGGGTCTGGACGTCGCCGCCGACTACGCGCGTTGCGGTGTCGACTTCCTCGCCGTCGGCGGACTCACCCACTCCGTGGCGGTACTGGACGTCGGTCTGGATATGTGAGGTCCGCCCCACCCGGCCGTTCTGGTGCGGTGGCGACCGCCGGGACCCGCGTAAAGTTCGTTGTCATGACGGGCTTCTGGGACACGAGCGAGAAGAGCACGCCGGCGGAACGCCGGCAGCAGCGGATGGCGGAGGCCCGCCGGCGCGTGGAGTCGGGGGAGAACACCTCGCCGCCGCCCCCGCGCCCGGCCCCCGGCCCGCCGACCCGGAGCCGTTCGGCACGGTCCTCACGGCCGGCGACCGTGGATCCGCTCTCGGTGACCGGGGCCCAGTTCGCCGTGTGGCGCAGCGTGCAGCACTTCTGCGCCACCGATTCGCTCCCCGACGCCCGCGGGACCGACCTGGACCTGCTGGTCGCCTGGTCGGATTCCATCCAGCCGTTCCGGCTGCGTCAGCGAATCGTGGCGCGTCTCGACTCCCAGGGCGCGTGGGTGCCGGTCTGTTACGCCAAGGACGGTGCCCGCGAGACCATCACCCAGGCACAGGCCGACCGCTACCGCGAGGCCAGGCTGGGCGAGTCCACCCTCTCCGGGGGCGCGCAGAAGCCGCTCAGGGAGACCGACCACCCGGAGTCCACGACGTCGCTCTGATCTGACCCCGCCAAGACCGTGCCGCTGCCCTGAACCGGCTCTTATCGCGGGGCTCAGCCGGCGGCCAGGGCGAACCGCCGACCCCGCGGTTGCGGCCCGGTACTGAGGACCAGCTCGTCGGCGCCCGACTCCCGGCCGGCGGGACCGGTGGTCTCCGTGGTGGCGGTGACCTCCTCGGCGCCGGGGATCGCGTCGTCCGCGGTCTGCTCGCCCGTCAGTGTGTCGGCCTCGGAGTCGCCGGGGTGCTCGGCCACCGCGACGATCGTCCCCTCCCGTTCCAGATCGATGAGCGCGGTGCGCGCCGCCCTCGCATATCGCAGGTGCCGCATGGCGGGGGTGTCGGTGGCGGGGCCGGAGGGGTCCATGTCCGCGAGCCGCAGCGGTTCACCGGAGGGGGCCTCGTAGGCCTCACACACCGACTCGACGATCTCGTCGACTCCCAGGCTGTCCCACTCTCCGAGCTTGTCCACGACGATCATGCGGGCACGGTGCAGGGTGCCGGGATCCGGGACGGTGGCGTCATCGATGGCGGAACGGATCTTCTCGGCACGGGGCTCGTCGGCACGGGACTTGTCGGTGGAACTCATGACCCGAGCCTGCCAGTCCCGGCGCCGGGGCGCAGCCGGTCGCGCCCGCGACCGGTGCGCGACGGTGGACGGATGCTCAGGAGGAGAGCTCAGCCATGACGTGGGGGATCTCCGACAACAGCTCTCTGGCCAGAAATCCGGTGGGACCGACCCGCACCGCGAGCCGTTCACCGGCCCTACCGTGGGCGAAGGTGGCCCACGCGGCGGCCTGAGCGGGATCCGCCCCACGAGCGAGCAGCCCGGTGATGACTCCGGCCTTGACGTCACCCGAGCCGGACACCCCGAGCCCGGGGGTGCCCGATTCGTCACGCCAGAGACCGCCCTCTGGTGACGCGATCCACGAGGTGGCCGCCCCGGAGACCACCACTGCCCGGGTGCGCCGGGCGAGGTCTGTGACGCACCGGGGGGTGTCGGCCTCGACGTCGGACTCGGGGACGTCGAGAGTCCTCGCCAGTTCCCGGGTGTTCGGGGTGAGAACACAGCGACCCTCGAGGTGGGCGACGCCGTCCGGGTTCGCGGTCAGGTACGCCAGGGCGAGAGCGTCGAGGACGAGCGTGCAGTCGAGATCGGGGACCACTCGGCGGAGCAGTGCCCCGGCGACCTCGACGTTGCCGAGGCCGGGGCCGAGGACCACGGCGGCACACCCCTGCGCCAGCTCGGCGACCGTCTCCGCGCCGTCCGGCGACAGTTCGCCCGCCTCGTCCTCCGGGAGCCCCACCGTCATCGATTCCGGTATCTGCAGGGCCAACCCCGGCGCCACGGAGGATGCCGTCGCGATCTGGAGTTTGCCCGCCCCGGCGCGCAGCGCCGCTTCCGCCGCGAGGAGCACCCCGCCCGGTGTGGTGCGACCGCCTCCCACGACGAGCACCCGGCCGCGGCTCTCCTTGCCGCCGTCCGGCGTGGGAAGCGCCCACCCCCGCAGGCGGTGGGAGGTGAGCACGAGCGCCTCGCCCTCCTGGCCGGTGGTCACCGGCCGTCCTCGTCCGCTGCTGAACCCTCGCGGGTGGTGGGGGCCTCGGCCCGCTCTACGGCCGTGGTGTCGGCATACCGCTCGAGGCGCAGTGACCCGTCGCCGTTCCGGTATGTCGTCACCGAGCAATTGGGCAGGGGGTCCTCACGGTCGACGTGGAGGATGTCCTGTTCAGCCATATGTTCCAACGCCACCCGGAATCCCATGATCACCGCTTGGTGGCTGAAGATGCACAGCCGCTGACCGGCGTACTGCTGCCGGAGATCGGTGAGCAGGTAGCGCACGCGCAGGACCACGTCCGTCCAGCTCTCCCCACCCGGGGGTCGGTAGTAGAACTTGCCGATCCGGTCGCGCCGCTCCGCCTCCGCCGGGAAGCGGTCACGGATCCCGTGCCCGGTGAACCCGTCGAGGATCCCGAGGTCCCGCTCACGCAGCCGCTCGTCGGTGAGGAGAGTGGCATCCAGGCGGGCCGCTTCCAACGCGGCGGCGGCCGTGTCCGCCGCTCGTCGGTACGGGGAGGTCAGCCACACCGTCGGCCGGCGCTCGTCCGGTAGTGCGGCCAACCACGTGCCGACGGCCGACGCCTGGGTGAGTCCGGTCTCCGACAGCGGGGTGTCGGCATCCCGGTAATCCAGATCGAGGCGGTGCGCCCCGGCGGCGCGGGCCTCGTCGTCAGCGATGTTCCCCACGCTCTGCCCGTGGCGGACGAGCAGGAGGCGGGCGAGTTCCGTCATGCCCGGAACCTACCCGTCCGCCTCCCGCCGGGCCCCGACCTCACGGGGTGAGGACGATCTTCACGGCCCCGTCCTGCTTCTTCTGGAAGATCTCGTAGGCGTGGGGGGCGTCCGCGAGGGGGAGCCGGTGGGTGGCGAAGTCGTCCACTCCCAGCGGGTCGTCATCGCTGAGAAGCGGCATGATGTCCGGCACCCAGCGCTTGACGTTGGCCTGCCCCATCGTGAGCGTGAGCTGCTTGTCGAACATCGTCAGCATCGGCAAGGGGTCGGCGGTGCCGCCGTACACGCCGGACAGGGAGATGGTCCCGCCCCGGCGCACGATGTCGATAGCGGAGTAGAACGCGGAGAGCCTGTCCACGCCCGAGTGCTCCATCACCTTCTTGCCGAGGAACTTGGGCAGCATCCCCACGGTTGCGTGGGCCGCGGTGGCCACGGGGGAGCCGTGTGCCTCCATGCCCACCGCGTCGATCACCGAATCCGGCCCGCGCCCGTCGGTCATGTCGCGGATCACGTCCCCCAGTTCACCGGGGACGCCGGTGGGGTCGAGGACCTCGACTCCCCGATGCGCCTGGCGGGCCCGGCGTTCGGCGACCGGGTCCACTCCGATGACGCGGTGTCCGCGGTGGGCGGCGATCCGGGCCGCCATGTCGCCGATCGGTCCCAGTCCCAGTACCACGACGGTCCCGCCATCGGGGATCTTCGCGTACTCGACCGCCTGCCAGGCCGTCGGCAAGACGTCGGACAGGTACAGGTACCGGTCGTCGGTGTGCTCGTGCGGCACCTTGATGGTCGTGTTCTGGGCCTGCGGCACCCGCAGATACTCCGCCTGACCGCCGGAGACACTTCCGTACAGCTCCGAGTAGCCGAACAACGCCGCTCCCATCCCCTGGTCACGGACCTGGGTGGTCTCGCACTGGGTGTTCAGGCCCTTGTCGCACATGTAGCAGTGGCCGCACGAGATCTGGAACGGCATCACCACCCGGTCGCCGGGGGAGAGATCGGTGAGTCCGGACCCCACGTCCTCGACGATCCCCATCGGTTCGTGACCGAGGACGTCGCCCTCGTTCATGAACGGCCCGAGCACCTCGTACAGGTGCAGATCGGACCCGCAGATGTTCGTGCTGGTGATCCTGACGATCGCGTCGGTGGCTTCCTCGATCCTGGGATCGGGTACGTCATCCACGCGGACATCGCGCTTGCCGTGCCAGGTGACTGCCTTCATGTCAGGCTCCTCTCGCTGGTCGTGTCATGCGCGCTCACGCATATCGCCGACGCTACGAGGCCGGGCGAACCATCGCATCCGGTCGCCCGAGGCTGTAGACCTGAAGTGGTGACCGGTCTGCGACAACCCCGCGTGGTGATCATCGGCGCGGGACTCGCGGGCATCGCCGCCGCGCACACGTTCCGACAGGCCGGGCTGAGCGACGTGCTGATCTGCGAGAAGGGCACCGACGTCGGCGGGGTGTGGCACTGGAATCGCTACCCGGGCCTGACCTGCGACGTCCCGTCACAGCTCTATCAGTTCGGGTTCGCACCGAAAGCCGACTGGTCGCACGTCTGGGCATCCGGCGAGGAGATCCGGCTCTACCACCGGGAAGTCGTGGAGCGGTGCGGGTTGGACGGATGGTTGCGGCTCGAAACCGAGGTGACGGATGCGGTGTACGACGACGAGTCCGCAACCTGGACTCTTACCACCGCGGCAGGGGAGATCCTCCTCGCGGACTTCGTCGTGTGTGCGACCGGGGTGCTCCACCACCCCCATGTGCCCGACATCGACGGACTCGACTCCTTCGCCGGCCCTGTCGTGCACACCGCCCGCTGGGACCCGGAGCTCGAGACCGGTGGATCGCGGGTCGCGGTGATCGGGTCCGGATCCACGGGGGTGCAGATCGTCTCCGCGCTTCAGCCCGAGGCCTCGCGTCTACTGCACTTCACCCGCTCCCCGCAGTGGATCCTCTGGGCGCCGATGGGCGTCCGCCAACCCGAGCTGTTCACCGCCCTGCTCCGCCGGATGCCGGGACTGCAGCGGGGTCTGTACGCGGCCGCACTGTGGGCGTCGGGGATTCTGGCGGACGTGGTGCTCAAGCCGACCTGGCGTCGCCGGGCGGTGCAGGCGTACGCGAGGTCGAGTCTCCGCCGGCAGGTCCGCGACGCCCGGCTCCGGGCGAGGTTGACTCCCGATGACGAGCCGCTGTGTAAGCGGCAGGTCGTCTCGGGCACTTACTACGGCGCCATCACCGCCCCCAACGCCCAGCTGGTGACGAGTCCGATCACCGAGGTCACGCCCACCGGTATCCGCACCGATGACGGCGCCCATCACGACGCCGACGTGATCGTCCTGGCCACGGGTTTCCGATCCCACGAGTACATGCGCCCCATGCGGATCACCGGCCGCGACGGGCTGGGTCTCGATGAGGCCTGGGCGACCGGCCCGCGTGCATACCGGATGACCGCGATCCCTGGTTTCCCCAACCTCTTCACCGTTCTCGGTCCCAACTCGCCGACCGGGTCGATCTCACTGCAGTACTCGGCGGAACTCACCTCGCGGTACATCGCGCAGTGGATCGAGCAATGGCGACTCGGGCGGTTCGACGCGGTCGAGGTGACGGAGAGGGCGACCGCCGATTTCGCGCGCGCGGTGGGCGCGGCGATGGGGCCGACGGTGTGGAACACCGGGTGCACGTCCTGGTACCAGACAGCCGGCGGTGAGATCGATCTCTGGCCCTTCGACCGGAAGCGGATGGAGGAGATGCTCGACCACCCCGACGAGCAGGACTTCACGCAGGTCCTGCTCGGCTCCTGAGAACGTGGTGCGTTGCCGGTCGCCAGGTGGATAAAGTGACTGTCATTCTCCGGACGTAGGCCGCCTCGTCGGCCGTGTCGATGGTGGTGACTATGAGCGATCCGTCAGGTGGCTCCGGGCGGGACGGTTCCAGCCGGGACGGTTACCGGGGCAACGACGGGGGGTGGGGCCAGGACCCCTACGGAACGGGTTTGCGGGCTCCCTCTCGCAACGGCCTCATGTGGGTGATGGGTGGGCTCATCGTGGTGCTGCTCGTCGTCCTCGCCGGCGCGGTCGGCTACCTCGTCGCCTCGGACGGCGGCGAACCGGGTGCCGCACCAGCGCCGACGACGACCTCCGTGGAACCGGAGACGGCGACCCCCGTCCCGGAGACGATGCCCGCTGCAACCGGTGCTCCATCCGTGCGGTCCGCCGACTGCGACCCGGACGAGATCGCGAGCGAGGCGGGTATCACCCGTCGGAACGTCAACGTGGACCGGTGCGCGGGGGCGTGGGCACTGGCGCACGTCTTCGTACCGCAGGGTGAACCCGCCGGGGATACGCAGTACATAGTGAGCCGCGTGGGGGGGAGTTGGAAGCGATACACCGGGATCCCGTCCACCACGTGCCGTCAGGAGGCGGAGGCCGACGGCATGCCCGCTGAGATCGCAGCGGTCCTGGACGACTGTCGGTCCTCGGCCGCACTGACCGGCGATCTGGGACTGCGTGTCCCCATGTCCCGTCCCGCGTGCGACGGTCGGGGGATCGTGGTCCTGTACTCCGCCGTCACCCCGGGTGCATACGCGCAGGAGATCGCTGCCGCGCTGGCGCAGAACCCGGGAGCGTCCTACTTGCGCACCGACATGGCGTGCCCCTCGCTGCGCGCGAGGGACGAGAACGGCAACGTCATCTACGCCGTCTACCGCGCTTCCGGGTATTCCCGTCAGGAGCTGTGCGCAGACGTGCGAGCAGAGGGACCGCCTGCGTACGGTCGCTGGCTGGACTCCACCAGCGACCCGTCGACGCCGGTCACCTGCTGAGCAGGCCGGCGGCTCACCGCAGGATGAGTGGGATGTGCTGCTCAGCCGCGGTATTGGCCCCGTGATGACCGAGGAGGCCCGACTCCATCTTCTCGTGGTGGGTGCGGGCGAGGATGACGCCGCCGGTGGCGACCGCGATGACGTGACCCAGACGGTCCGCATGGTCCCGGCCCGGCCCGAACAACTGCTCGTCCAGCGCCTGTTCCCGGCTCAGCACCCGCGCGTGCCCCGCCAACTCCTCGCGCCAGGCGGCCAACACCGCCGTTTCCGCCCCGGCTCGTGCGTGCACGTGCCGTACCCGGGCCTCGCCGGCGAGCACCTCGACGTCCGTGAGGAGCGACGGTGTGGCATCGATATCGATCACGGTCTCCGCGGCCACCATGCCGTGGTCGGCGGTGACGAGCAACCCGCAGCCGGGGGGCAGATCCGTCGCCAGGTCGGCGATGAAGGCGTCCACCTCGCGCAACGACTGAACCCACTCCGGAGAGCCCGGACCGTGGATGTGTCCGATGAGATCGAGGTCTCCGAAGTAGGAATAGACGAACCGTCTGGACTTCGAGGGAGCGGCGACGACAGCGAGTATCGCCTCGCGGATCTCCTGCAGTGAGATCGCCGGGCGGTACTCGCCCTCCGCCCGGAACGCGGCGCGGGTGAGTCCGGATGCCCGGAAGTCCTCGCGCATGACGTAGGTGACGTCGACCCCCTCCTCGGTGAGCAGTTCGAGAAGACTCGGCAGCGCCTGCACCTCACGGGGAGGGAACCGGTCCAGTGCGGAGGGCCCCTCCGCCGACCCCGTGGTCCACCGGAGCGAGTTGAAGACGGTAGGTGTCTCCGCACCCTCGTCCGGGAGCGCGAAGCTGTACCCGACGATCCCGTGGCGGGAGCACGGCGCTCCCACCGCCAGGCTGGTCAGACTCGTGGCCGTGGTGGCGGGGAATCCCGCGGAGATCATCCGCGTGGTCATCGCCGAGAGGGTGGGGGCGACCTCGGCGTGCTGCCGGATGAGCTCGGCGCCGAGGCCGTCGACCAGGACGAGCACCGTATCCCGCGTGGGCGGGAGAGCCAGTGGGTTGCGGAGGTTGACGCCCAGCGAGGCGGCGATCGACGGCATGACGTCGGCCAGCGAGTGGTCGGCGGGGGTGGTCGGGATCCCGGTCATGGCTCCACTCTCCCTCATCGCGCCCGCGAACGGTGCGGACCGGCGCCGTCCGGGCAGACGGCACCAAGGCGAGGCGGCGTGACGTGACGACGTGGTGGTCGTGACGTAACACCGCCCCGCTCGTGACGTATATGTGATGGACTCAAGAATCCTCAACTCATCGTGGGGCTCGCGCCCCCGTCATGCTCGGAGATCACTGTGACCAGATCCATCGCCTGCGCCGGTGCGCTGGCCGCCGCACTTCTCGTCTTCTCGACCGGCGCCGCGGCAGCCCAGAGCGCAGACGGCCTGTCGTCTGGCGCCCTCGACTCGTCGTCGCTCACCGGCTCCGCCGGAACGGAGACCGACGCGGACACCGGCGGCGGCCTCGGCTCCGCCGGTGACCTGCTTCCGGCCTCCGTCACCGGTTCGCTGCCCGGTTACACCTCCGGTCCGGTCGGTTCCGTCGCCAGCGCCGTCTGTGGCGTCGGCACCGTGGCCGGCGCGGCTGCCAACCTGGCGGGCATCCCGCTTCCGCCCATCGGGGTCGTGTGCATGGTCGTCAAGCCCGTCGCGGAGTCCGTCGACTTCCTGATGCGCGGGGACGTCCCGGGGTCGGTCGACGCCGTCATCGGCGGGGTGCCCGTGGTGGGCGGCTCGCTGGCCGGAGCCGTCGACACGGGCTCGGCGACGGACGCCGTGGAGGGCTCGCTGGGCGAGGAGCGGCTCGGTTCGATCACCGGGTCCTCGGTGTCGCCCGAGGGTTCGCCGGAGATCGCGCCGGCGAACTGAGCCGGATCAGCGCTGCCCGCGCCCGAAGGAGTGCGGCTCGACCGGTCGCTGCGCGCTGGGGAGCCCGGCCACCACGAGTCGGTAGGACTCCGTGACCAATTCCTCGACCACGTCGTGGCCGAGGCTCCCCCCGGGGTGCAGTGAGATCCAGTGCCTCTTGTCCATGTGGTAGCCGGGAGTGATGTCCGGGTGCGCGTCACGGAGGGCGAGGCCGTCCGAGGGTGATGCCTTGATCACCACGAGGGGCTCGTCGTCGACCACGGTGTGGATCATGAACACCTTGCCGCGGACCTTGTAGACGTCGACGTCCGGCCCGAACGGGAACTCCAGGGTGGTCGCCGGTAGCTCGCGCGCTCGCAGCGCCGCACACTTCTGGAGTTCCCGCCCGTTCATCCCAGTGACGCTACGACACGCTGCGGGCTCCGTCATCGATAAGAGCGTTCCGCACGCCCCCTTCTCGGCCGACGTGTCCGGAACGCTCGTCGCGACTCGTGCGCTCGCCGCGACCCGCGGGGCCGGTCGGGGTCGATGCGAGGGGGTTGGCGAGGGGGTTGGCGAGGGTGCCCGCGAACTGGAGCGAGCCCGCCTGATCGGTCAGATCCACCATCTGCCGGGTGTCGCGCAACTGCAGCCGGTTGAGGCACGAGTGCTTGAACCGCGGCGCGAAGAGCGCCTGCCAGGTCGCCTCGTTCCGCCCGTCGCGGTCCAGCGCCGACAGGCAACGGCGGGTCTCGTCCCAGAACTCCCATGCCGGTAGGACACCGGCCTCGTCGCAGATCGCGGCGAGGTGACGCAGTACCCCGTCCATCACGTCGGTGTGGATGCTCAACGCGGCCGTCTCGGCGTCCACGACGTGCCGGATCCGCTCGATCTCCTCGGGCAGCGGTCGGTCGGTCACCACGGCCACCTCCTCCCCGATGTCCTTGAACAGCACCCGTCGCGGCAGGTGGTCCGGGCCGATCACGACGATCACGTTCTCCCCGTGGGGCATGAACACCAGTCCGTGCGCGAGCAGACAGCGGGCCACCGGCAGGACGTAGGCGTCGAGCAGCGCGCGGAGCCACGTGCGGGCGTCCGACCCTGACCGCTCCAGGTGTTCGACGACGAGGGGGCGCCCGTGCAGGTCGAGGTGCAGGAGGGAGGCCAGCGTGAAGGCCCGCTCGCCCTCCGCCAGTCGCGGCACCGGGCTCTCACGCCACAGGGCCGCGATCATCTTGGTGTGCGGCCCCTCGTCCGAGACGCCGTACTCCGCTGCACGGTGGTAGGCGTCGCCGGTGTATCCCACTGCGGCGACCTCGCGCAGGATCCCGAAGTCGAGTGCTCGGAGCACGGGGTCCCCGGCCACCAGACCGGCCACCCAGTCGTTGACCGCCGGGGTGTCACGCATGTACCGAGGAGACAGTCCGCGGGTGAAGCCCATGTTCTGCACCGCCAGTGCCGTCTTGACGTACCCGCGCTCGGGACGGGTCACGTCGAAGAACGTGCGTACGGACTGCTGCGGGCGGTACTCACTGTGGGACTCACCCAGGTGGACGAGGTCGCGACGCGCCAGGTCGGGGCCGAACGCCACGGAGATCTTGTGCTCCCACTGCCACGGGTGGACGGGGAGGAGGCGGTACCCGTCCGGGTCGAGGCCCAGTTCACGGAGGCGGTCGTCGCACCCGTCCAGGGCGTCACGGCCGAACTCGCGGAGATAGTGCTCGCGCTCCTCGAGGCCTGTCACCGTGGCTAGGTGACTGCGGTCGCGGCGCGCGGCCAGCCAGACCAGGCGCACCGTCCCGGGGGCCTCCGGCGCGTAGCGGTGCCGGTCGGACAGGCCGAGGCCGATGCGTCCGTTGTTCGCCACGAAGCCGGGGTGCCCCTCGGTCATCGCGGCCTCGACCTCCTGCAGGTCCGCCGTGGCGAGTTCCTGGACCGGTCGGTCGCGGTGGTGCAGGCAGAACGCGGCGGAGCCGAGGGTGGCCGCGATCTCCTCCAGATAGATCCCCACCAGCGCCCCGGGGATCCCGAGCACGGGAGCGAACGCGGTGACGAGGGCCTGGGCGTCGGGCTCGGCCGGCTCACCCCCGACCTCGCGCCGCAGCGACCCCTCGTCCACCACCCAGTGCTCGAGTGGCAGGACCCGCGCGCGGAAAGTCCAGGTCTCGGACCCCGCGCGCACCTCGTACACCCCGGGCTCCGCCGTGGCCTGCGGGGTGAGTAGCCGCTCGTGGGAGAACTCGGCCAGCGCCTTGGCGCACAGGTGACGGTGCGCCCGGCGCATCGCGTGGCCGGAGAGATGCGCGTGAGGTGCGGCGCCGGGTGATCGAGTGGACGACGGTACGGGCCGCGTGGTCCGGCCGATCTCCGAGGCGCGGAAGTCGTCGAGCTCGCAGAAGGAGAGCAGAGCGGTCTTGTCCGGCAGGCGGAGCGGCCCGTCCTCCCGGAATCCCGCGCGGGCGTTGAGCCGGTGGACGGCGGTGTTGTCGATGTCCGGTTCCACCACGATGCGCCGGGCACCCAGCGGCCCGAAGGCGGTCTCGCAGATGGCGCCGATCACGGCGGCGGTGGTGCCCGGAACGGGGGTCCGCGACGGTGCGACCAGCAGGTGCATGCCCAGGTCCCCGGGTTGATGGGGGTACTTTCCGTCGAGCTCGACCGCGGCCGGGTCGTAGAACACTGCCAGCCCCGCCCGCAGCCCGTCGATACGCACCATGTGGACCTGTCGGTGCCGGCTCGACTGCCAGTCGTGGAAGAACTCCGAGATCTGTCCGGGTGTCATGTGTCGCATGCCCCAGTAGGCCGATCCGGGATGGGAGAGCCACGCGTGGAGTGTCCCGGTGGTGTCGGGGTCCGTGGGCAGGCTCGCGAGCGAGACGAGTCCGGCGGGCGTACTGACGGTGTGGGTCATCGGGTCTCCTGGGCCTGCTGGTCGGCGGGGGTGCGTCGTCCGGCGGGCGCGTCGGTCCGCGCCCGGTCGGCATCGCGGGCCCCTGGGATCTCGTCGGCCGGGGGGCCGAACCGCTGGAACGCGATACGTGACTCGACGGGGTATACCTCGCGACCGGTCACGGACCGCAGGATGATGCTGTTGCGCATCGCCCCCATCCCGAGGTCCGGCGCGCTCAGGCCGTGGGTGTGCTCCTCCGCGTTCTGCACGTGGATCCGCCGGTGAGCGAGGTCGATGGTGTGGTCCCGTGCCACCCGGTATCGGCGGGGCCGACCCTCGCGGCTCTGTTCGGGACCGGGGTCCTCCCAGTCGATCTCCGAGGCGATCCCGTCGAGGAACCGCGGGGTGGTGGGTGAGTACCCCGTGGCCATCACCAGCCCCTGGGTCTGGTGCGTCCAGGTCCGCGCGGTGTCTGTGCAGCGCAGGTCCAGTCGGATGTGCGAGCCGACGGGGGTGGCGCCCTCCAGGGCGGTCGCCGCCACCAACAAGCCGGTGTCCAGCCCGTGGGCGGACCGGCGGTAGAGCAGGTCGTGGATCTGGTTGATCAATTCGGCGTCGATGCCCTTGTAGAGCGAGCGCTGGTCGCGCAGCATGCGGTCACGCGTCCCGGCGTCGAGTCCGTGGAAGTGGTCGATGTACTCCGGGGACGTCATCTCCAGTGTGAGCTTGGTGTATTCCATGGGGAAGAACCGCGGGGAGCGGGTGATCCAGTCCACGCGGGGCCCGGAGTCCCCCGACGTGGCCAGCAGGTCCTGGTAGATCTCGGCGGCCGACTGGCCGCTGCCCACGACGGTCACCGAGTCCAGCTCGAACAGCTCCTCGCGCCGGTGCAGGTAGTCGGCGGCGTGCAGCGCCACCCGTCGGCCGGTGTCTGGCGAACCACCGTCGAGGGAGGTGGTGTCGACCGGCGACCACGGGGTGGTGCCGATGCCGAGCACCAGGTGCCGGGCACGGTAGGTCTCCGTGCCGTCGGACGTGATCGCCGTGACCCTGTAGACGGGTTCGTCGCCCGTCTCGCGCCGGACGTCGACCACCTCCCGACCCCAGCGGAGCCCACTGACCCGATCGGAGGCCCAACGGCAGTACGCGTCGTACTCCGCGCGCAGCGGCTGGAAGTTCTCACGGATGTAGAACGGGTACAACCGTCCGGCCTGCTTCAGATACGACAGGAACGAGTACGGCGAGGTGGGATCGGCCAGCGTCACCAGATCGGCGAGAAAGGGGACCTGGATGGTCGCGTCGTCGAACATGAGTCCGTGGTGCCACGTGAAGCCCTGGCGGGCGTCGAGGAAGACGGCGTCCACCCCCGCCGGCTCGGCCAGGCAGGCCAGACCGAGGTTGAACGGACCGATACCCACCCCCAGTACGTCGTGGATCGTCCCGCTCATGACAACACCCCCGCGGAGGTGGCCTGCCGCATCCCGTCGGCGAGGTACCGAGCGGCCTCCCGGACGTTGGCGAGGACGGCGGTCACGTCGTGGTCCGACAACTCGGGGTCCAGGACGGTGAACTTGAGGCAGGGCCTGCCGTCCACCACCGTCGCCGCGACAACCGAGCGTCCCTCGGCGAACAGCGCGTCCCTCACGGGACGGACCAGGGCGTCGGATTCGTCGGCGTCGCACCCCTCGGGCCGCGGGCGGAACAGCACGGTCGACAGCGCCGGTCGGCGGACGAGCTCGAAATCGTCAGCGGAGTCGATGGTCCGGCCGATGCGCCGGGCCACGTCGATCGCGTCGTCGAGCATGCGGCCGATCCCGTCCGCGCCGAGGACCCGCAGCGTCATCCAGAGTTTGAGAGCGTCGAAGCGGCGGGTCGTCTGCAACGACTTGTCCACCGCGTGGTCGTCACCGTCGGCGGGGTTGAGGTAGTCGGCGCTCACGGTGGAGTGGCGGAAGCCGGAGCCGTCGCGGAGGAGCAGCGCGGACGCGGCGACCGGAAGGAAGAAGGTCTTGTGGAAGTCGACGGTCACCGAGTCCGCCGATCCGATCCCGTCGAGGAGATCGCGGCGGGTCGGCGAGACCAGTAGCCCCCCGCCGTAGGCGGCGTCCACGTGCAACCAGACATCATGACGGCGACAGACCTCGCCTACCGCGCGCAGCGGATCGATCGCGCCGTGATCGGTGGTGCCGGCCAGGGCGACGACCGCGGCGACCTCGTCGCCGGCATCGGCCACGGACGACAGGGCCCGGTCCAGGGTGGCGGGATCCATGCGGTCTCCCTCGCCGGGAAGGGTGATCACCGCGTCCGGGGCCAGGCCCAGCAGCCGCGCGGACTTGACCACACTGAGGTGTGCGTGTTCGCCCGTGACGATCCTCAGCCGGGACAACCGCCTCCCGCGGTCCCCGGGTGCGGTCCCCCGGGGGTCGGGGCGGGAGAGTCGATCCTCCCGCGCGGTGAACAGCGCCTGGAGGTTGGACTGCGAGCCACCGGTCGTGAACACGCCGTCTGGAGTGAGGCGATCCGGACGATCGAAGTCGATGAGGTCGGCGACCCAGTCGATGAGCTTCTGTTCGATGAGGCACGCGGAGGTGCCCTGGTCCCAGGTCTCCACCGCGGTGTTGACCGAGGTTGCCAGCGTCTCGGCGGCCAGTGACGGGATGGTGATCGGGCAGTTGAGATGAGAGAGGTACCGGGGATGGTGGTAGCCGACGGCGTGATCGAGGTAGAGCCCGCGAACCTCCAGCAGCGCCTTGTCGAGCGCCCCGAGGGGTGTCGACAGGTCCACCGCCTCCGTCAGGGATGCGAGGTGCGCGGGGGAGGCCGGCGAGCGGGGAGTGGTGCGACCGTCGAGGAACCTTCCCACCTCGGCGGCCGCCGCGGCCACGGCGGCGGCATGGTCCTTCCGGGTCCGCTGGCTCAGCAGATGTTCGTTCACGGGCGCTCCGACCGATCGGGGACATGGGTACCGGCGAACCGTAAAAGGCTAGGCTACCCTAATCAACAGTAGGG
Source organism: Dietzia sp. JS16-p6b (assembly GCF_003052165.1). Classification (NCBI taxonomy): domain Bacteria; kingdom Bacillati; phylum Actinomycetota; class Actinomycetes; order Mycobacteriales; family Dietziaceae; genus Dietzia; species Dietzia sp. JS16-p6b. The sequence goes on from NZ_CP024869.1 coordinate 1,486,590, forward strand.
TGATATGAATCACGTTGCGGCCCAGGCTCGGTGGGGTCGGGACGGCTCGGCCTTGCGCCGCGGCCCTCCCCGGCCCTACTGTTCTCCCGATAAGGTAAGCCATGCCTAACGGCCACGAGTCCACTTCGGAGACCCCATGAGTTCACCCGCCATCCCGTCCCGTCTGACAGCGGTCGACACTCCTGGCCGAGCACGGGTCGTGCTGATCCTGACCGCGCTCGTCGCCGTACTGGCTGTTCTGGCAGGGTGCACCACAGGTTCGGTGGGTGACCCGCAGGAATCGGGCTCGGCGTCCGAGGTCGAGCGTGACGGGGAGTTCCCCCGCACCATCACGCACGCCTACGGGCAGACGGAGATCACCGAGCCGCCCCAGCGGGTGGCCACGATCTCCTGGGTCAACGCCGACGTCTCCCTGGCGCTGGGAGTGGTGCCCGTGGGCATGCCGCGGAACTCGTTCGGCGGGAACGCCGAGGGATCCACCGATTGGTTCGACGCCGAACTCGAGGCGGCTGGGGGTCAGATGCCCGAGTTGTACTCGGAGACGGACGGCATCAACACCGAGGCCATCGCCGCCCTCCAGCCCGACATCATCCTGGGTGTCTACTCCGGGATGACCGCCGAGGAGTACGAGACCCTGTCCAAGATCGCCCCCACCATCGCGATGCCGGAGGGCGACGTGGCCTTCGGCACCCCGTGGCAGGAGTCCACGCGCCTCATCGGCGAGGCGCTCGGCCGCTCGGAACGCGCCGAGGAGTTGATCGACGAGGTCGAGGGCCGGATCGCCCAGGTCGCTGACGACCATTCGGGTCTCCGGGGGACCACCTTCATCTACGGGACGGTCGACCCCGGCGCGGCGGAGAAGATCTATGCCTTCACCGACGTGGACAACCGGCCGCGGTTCCTCGAGCAGCTGGGCATGGTCCAGGCTCCCGTGATCTCCGAGGCCTCGACCGGGGCCCCCGACCAGTTCGCCGTGACATGGTCGCCTGAACGGGCAGACGAACTGGTCTCGGACATCCTCGTCACCTACGCCGCCTCGCCCGACGTCCGCGCCGCCATCGAGGCGGACCCGTTGCTGGGCCGCATCCCCGCGGTCGAGGCGGGTCGGATGGTGGTCCAGACGGACGAGCAGCAGGTGTTGTCCATCTCGGCCGCGTCGCCGCTCAGCCTGCCCTGGGCGCTCGACAACGTGGTGCCGGAGATCATCACCGCCGCGGAGCAGAACTGACAGATGCAGGTGACCGCGACGCGCCGTGACGGCCCCGCCACCGCGGGGCCGTCCGACGCCCCCGCGAGCCCCACCGCTCCGGCGCGCCGCCGCGTGGTGGTCGGCTGCGTGTCGGCGGCGGTGCTCTTCGTCGCATCGGTGGCCGCGTCCCTCTTCCTCGGTTCCCGGTCGGTCGATCCCGCTGTCGTCCTGTCGGTCCTGGCCGGACTGCCGTCCCAGTTGATGTCCGGTGATCTCGCCGCGGCCGTGGCGCCCGGGGCCGGGGCGGGGATGGACGAGGCGGTGGTGAGCGCCCGCGTCCCCCGCACGATCACCGCGATCGTCGTGGGCGCGGCACTCGCGGTCGCGGGCGCCGGGTTGCAGGGTGCCACCCGCAACCCGCTCGGTGACCCGGGACTTCTCGGGTTGACCGCGGGCGCCGCCCTCGGGGTGGTGCTCGGGCTGGCCCTGGCACCCACGTCCGGCCCGACCGCGGTCGCGATCTTCGCCGTCGTCGGGTCGCTCGCCGCCGGGATGGTGGTCGTGGGAGCCGGGCGTCTCGGCGCCGATTCCGGCACCGGTCTGGTCCTGGCCGGAGCGGCGGTGACCGCCGGATGCACGGCGATGACCGCGTCGTTGGTCATCGCGCTCCCCGGCGTGCTCGACCGGTTCCGCTTCTGGGGACTCGGGTCGGTGGCCCGATCTGGTGCCCCGGAGATCACCGCCGCGTTGCCGTTCATCCTCCTGGGCCTCGCCCTCGTCCTCGCGGGGGCGGCGTCGCTCGACGCGCTCGCCCTGGGCGACGATCTGGCGCGCGGTCTCGGGGTCGTGCCGGTGGCCGGCCGGGCGGTCGTCCTGGGGGGAGTGGTGATCCTGTCCGGGGTCGCGACCGCGTTGGCGGGTCCGATCGCCTTCCTCGGTCTCCTCGTCCCGCATCTGCTGCGCCGGCTCGTCGGCGTGGGCAGCAGGGTGGTCCTGGGTCTGTCCGTGGTCATCGGCCCCGTCGTGTTGCTCCTCGCCGACACCGTGGGGCGCGTCATCGCACCACCGGGTGAGATCGCCGTCGGAGTGATGACCGTGGCGATGGGCGTGCCGTTCCTCATCGCGATGCTGCGTCTGAACCGGGGGGTGAGCGCCTCATGAGTTCCGCAGTCCTCGACCGACCCGCCGACCGGGTGGAGACGGACGAGCTCGTCCGGACACTCGCCGCCGGTCGCCGGAGACGAGCCCTGCTCCTTGTGCTCGCGCTCGTCGCCGCCCTCGTGGCGGCCATGGCCGTCCGCGTCCTCCTGGGTCGGTACACGGTGACCATCCCCGACTTCCTCGCCATCCTCGGAGGGGCGACCATTCCCGGCGCGACCTTCGTGGTGATGGAGGACAAGCTTCCCCGCGCGGTGTTGGGCGCACTGGCGGGGCTGGCGTTCGGCGCCTCCGGAGCCCTGTTCCGTCGCGTCCTGGGCAACCCACTGGCCAGCCCCGACATCCTGGGCATCTCCCACGGGGCATCCGCGGGGGCCGTCGCCGGGATGGCGTTCTGGGGGCTGCGCGGGGTGGCGATCATCCCCGCGGCGCTCCTCGGATCAGCGGTGGCGCTGGCCCTCGTCCTGAGCGCCTCCGCGGGGCGTCACACCGGGATCGTCGGCCAACGATTCCTGCTCGGCGGCGTGGCGGTGGCCGCACTGGGCACCGCCGTGGTGACCCAGCTCATCGCGCGCCTCCCTCTGGCGGGAGCGCAGGAGGCCGCGGTCTGGACCGTCGGCTCGCTCTCCGGTGCCTCGGCCCAGCGCATCGGGTGGCTCGCGGTGACCCTGGCGCTCCTGCTGCCACTGGCCGTCTGGTTGCACTCCGCACTCCGGCCCGCGGAGCTGGGGCCCGAGCTCGCGGTGGGGTTGGGCTCCCGGCCCGTCCCGACGCGCGCGGCCGCCCTCGGGGTGGGCACCGTGCTCGCGGCGGCCGCGACCGCGGTGGCCGGCCCCCTCGCGTTCGTGGCCCTGCTCGCCACGCCGATCGCCACCGCACTCGGCCGCGGACGCCCGCGGATCGTCGCCGCCGCACTCACTGGCGCGGTGATCGTGGTGGTGGCCGACATCGTTGCCTCCGAGGCCCTGACCACCGTGGACCTCCCCACCGGTGTGGTGACCGGCGCGCTCGGCGCCCCCGCCATGCTCTGGATCCTCCTGCGCTCCCGAAAGGTCGCCTGATGAGTATCACCACGCCCGTCGCCACCGCGTTGCCCATGGAATCACCGCCCGGTTCCGCGCCCGCCTTCCGCCTGCGAGGGCTGACCCTGGGCTACGGGGCCGACCCCGTGATTCGGGATCTCGATCTGGACATCCCCAGCGGCCGCACCACGGTGCTGATCGGCGCCAACGGCTGTGGCAAGTCCACCATCCTGCGGGCGCTGGGCCGCCAACTCGCCCCGCTCGCCGGATCGATCGAGGTGGCCGGGCGGGACCTGGCCACCGTCAGGTCGCGCGAGCACGCCAGATCGGTGGCGTTTCTCCCGCAGTCTCCACTGGTTCCCGAGGGCCTCACGGTGGCGGAGTTGGTGGCCCGCGGGCGCCACCCGCACCGACGGTGGTGGGGATCGGCGAACGGCGACGACGTGGCGGTCGCCGAGGCGCTGGACCTCACCGGCACCGCGGGCTTCGCCCACCGCCGGGTCGACGAACTCTCCGGCGGCCAGCGCCAGCGGGTGTGGGTGGCGTTGGTGCTGGCCCAGGCGACCCCCGCGCTCCTGCTCGACGAACCGTGCTCGTTTCTCGACCTGGCCCACCAGCTGGACGTGCTGGACCTGGTCCGCGATCTGCCGCTGCCCGCCGGTCACGACCCGGATCCAGACGGCCCCGGGGCGGGTCGCCGGACGGTGGTGGCCGTCCTCCACGAGCTCACCCTGGCCGCGCGTGTGGCCGACCACCTGGTGGCCGTGGCCGAGGGTGGGGTGGTGGCCGCGGGGCCGCCCGATCAGGTGATCAACCCCGAGACCCTGCGCCGGGTGTTCGATCTGGAGGCCGACATCATCAGCGACCCGCTCACCGGCCATCCCGTGGTGCTGCCGCGGGGACGAACGAAGGGGACAGTATGACCGCTATCGCCGTAGAGGCCCCGATCCTCGTCGCGCAGACCCGGGTGGTCCGGGTCCGTGAACTGGGGGAGTCCTACCTGCGCCTGGTGTTGGCCGGCCCGGACCTCTCGAGGTGGTCTCGCGACGTCGTGGACCCGGGCACGGTGCGAGACGCGTACATCAAGGTGTTCGTCCCCCCGCCGGGTGGGCGGGGGATCGTCCCCGACCCGCTCGCCATCCGGGAGTGGTTGACCCTCCCGGAGCAGGAGCGGGGCTGGATGCGGACCTACACCGTGCGCCGGGCCGACTCGGTGGAGCTCGACGGCGAGCACGTCCCCGCGCTGACCGTGGACGTGGTGGTGCATCCCGGTGCGGACGAGGGACCGGGCTCGGGATGGGCGCGGTCGGTCCGGCCCGGGGACACCGTGCACCTGGCCGGCCCCGGGCGGGGCCACGCCCCGTGGGCGGCGTGGGCTCCCGGAGCCGCCGGCCGGGTGGTGTGCGCGGGTGACGAGACCGCGGCGCCGGCCCTGCTGTCCATCGCCGGGGAGCTGGCCGCGGAGCCACGGGGGACGAGAGAGGTCCGGATCGTCCTGGAGTTGCCGACACCGGCCGATGTGCGCGCGCTGTCGGCCGAGGCGCCGGAGACCGTCACCCTGCTCTCGCGGTCCGGTGAGCGGGGACACGCGCTCGTCCATCACCTCGGCGGAGTGTTGGGCGTGGGTCAGGGATGCGTCGAGTCGGTCCTCGACGGGCGCCGTCCCGCCGAGCGGGAATGGCAGACGGCCACCACCGTCTCCGCCGGGGACCCGTATGTGTTCCTGGCCGGGGAGGCGGGGCTGGTCCGCGCGATGCGCCGCCTCGCCGTGGACGGCGCCGGGATCCCCAAGGGGGCCGTGTCGTTCATGGGCTACTGGCGCAGGGGTGCGGCCGAATCCTGAGCGCTCGGGCGGATCAGGTCGTCTCCGGGCCCTCGTCGGGCGCCGGGTACGACGGATCCCGCAACGCGCCGAGCAGACGCGGATACCGCGATCCGGGCAGGCGGTTCCCGACCGGATCGAAGTGCAGGTTCTCGTCGTCGTCCTCCCAGGTGTCCACCGTCACACGCCCGAGGGTCTCCCATCTGCCCAGCGGAGTGGCGTGCTGGAGGGTCCACGTGCCGCCGTCGCCTGTCGGGATGGCGGCCAACAACAGCTGCCGCCCGGCGACCCTGACGGGGAACATCGAGGTCATGGTGCGGCCGGTCGTGCGCCATCCCGTGGTCAGCACGTAACGACTGATCGGACCCAGGCCCGTGCTCGCGAGCAGGATGTCGACGGGGCGGTCGGCGTGGATGCGGATGGCCATCCCGCCGATGTCGGGGACGACGTCCGGCAGACCCACGGCGCGCGAGAAACGGATCGTCGCCGGCCACCTGCCCGTGATGTCCAGGAGCGGTGAACCGGTTCGGCCGACCCCGGTCACGCTCAGGGTCGCCTGGGCGACGATGCCCTTGGGGTGCAGGGCCTTGGGTCGTGCCAGGCGCGTCACCGCCGCCGCGACCCCGAAGACCGAACCGAGAAGACCCGCGACGGGGGACGAGCGCACAGCCACCTCCGCGGAAGCCTCCGGGCGACGGTCGACTGGGGCGTGGGCGGAGGTGCCGCGGGCGGTTCTCCGATGGGTGCGGGGCATGATCCCAACGATACTCAGCGCCGCGTCTCACACAGCGGCGCTACGTGCAGTGCTCGACCGACCGCGCCTCGTCCGCACCGCCGCGCCGACCGCGCCCCGCCGACCCCGCCCCGCCGAGTGGTCGATTCCGATCGCGTTTGCGCAGGGCGAATTCTCCCGCTCGGCGTACTTGCGACCACTCGCCGAAAAGGGTGGACTCGGCCCCGGAGTTAGGCGTGCCGATTGATCCAGTCATCGACCCTGCGGGCGACGCGACCCGATCACCGCAACTCACCGCGTCGCGTGAAGCGTTCAGAAGATGGTGGGCGAGTGGTGGGTCCGCGGACTGCCCTGACGACCCCAGGGGACCTGGCCGACGGTGTCCGGGCTCAGCTCCACACTGCGTGGAGGCGCGGGAGCGCCCAGTCCCAGGGGATGCGCTCCTGCTCGAGCCGGAGGTCCCCGCCGGTCGTCAGCGCCTCGAGCGCGTCGAGCTCATCCGGTGTGAGGCGCGATGGCGCGGCCCGGGTCGGCGAGGGGTCGGGCACCGCATACTCGCGCCATGCGTCCAGGGTCTCGGTGTCCATGAGAACGCTCACGGCGTGCGGGGCGTGATGGCGTAGACGGTCGAGGATCGCGAAGCCGTGCGAGTCGAGGTCGCCCCAGTACGCGATGTGAGCGCGGAGTGCCCAGGGCAGGGCGGCGACGGCGTCGACCGCGAACCCCCGGCCGAACAACGCGACGGTCTCGGGGAGGTCCGGCAGGGCGAGGAAGGTGGTGAGGTTCTCGACGACGACGAGGTGAGGCGGTCCCCCCGAGGTACGCCACAGAGTGGCGAGCTGATCGACCGGGCTCTCGACGTCACGCAACGGGAACGCGATGTCCGGATCAAGCACCCTCATGCGGATGCGGACGTCCGGGCCCAGCAATCCCAGCCCGGTGGCCGTCCCGCGGACCGCGTCGTCGACGCCGGCCCGAGCGGCGTCGAGCACAGCCTCGACCACCCGGGTCCGGGTCTCGATCCACTTGGTGTCGACCCCCGGGACCGCGATCTCGCGGGCACGACGCCCGGCGGTGGGGTTCGCGAGTGCCCAGCGGCACACTGCCAGGAGCTGGTCGAACGCGCCCTCCTCCCAGTCCTCCCAGGTGGCCGAGGTCTCTGCGGCGGCGCGGCGCAGCATGGAGTGATCGGGCCCGAGGTCGATGATCCGGAGCGTGCGGTTCAGCAGCCGAGCCCACCGCGACGCCCGGTCCGCGATGTGGGCGATGGTGTCGGCGCCGACCACTTCAACGCGTTGCGGGAGCGGTACGACCCCGAACCCGGGCAGGCGGCGGTCCGCCCAGGTCAGCCGGACATCGGGTCCTCCATGGGTGCTCTCGAACTCGCGCCATCGCCTGATCCACGCCGCTGTCCCACTGGGGTCTTCGGCTGCGTTCGCGGCGGTCGGCGGCGCCGTGCTGAACCGGACGACCTCGGCGTCCCCGCCGAAGGGGTCGGCGAGCCACCGACGGTGGACCCGGGCGAACCGGGTGGCACACGCGGCCGTCAGTTGGTCTGGGTCGCGCGGCTCCGAGCGGGTAGCCACCATCAGGCCTCGTCCCAGGTGACGCGCTCGATCCGGGAGTGGCTGCCGTCGTCGTTGCCCACCACCACGAGTCCGCCGATGTACGGCTCGAGGGTCTGCAGGAGCTTGAGCGGGGTGGCCAGGACCATGTGGAAACCGAAGTCGGTGAACACGTCCATCGCCCGACGCGTGTACTCGGGATCGGCGCGGTCGAACGCCTCGTCCAGAACGACCGTCCCGTAGCCGGGGACGTCGGCGTCGATGTCGGCCAGCTGGAAGCGCAGCGCCGCGGCGAGGCAGAAGAACACCAGCTTCTGCGCCTGCCCGCCGGACAGCCCGGACGAGGAATCGTGGTAGTTGGTCGGGGCGCCGTCGGCGTCGATTTCGATGCCGATGAACCCCACGTGCTTGCGGGTGTCCAGCACCGTCTGCCGCCAGCGACGGTCGCCGGCGTCCGCCGACCCGAGCTTGTCGAGCAGACGTGACATCACGGCGAAACCCGCCTCCGCGGCGTCCACGGTGCGGCTGTCGAGTGCGCCGGTCAGGGCCGTTTCCAGGTCACCGAGGAAGTCGGTGACGGTCTCCGAGCGCCGGTCCCGCACCTCGATCTGCAACCAGCGTCCCGACTGGAATTCCGATCGATGAAGGGACTCGTTGACGGGTCGGATCTTGGCTTCGATCTCCGACCGGGCCCGGCGGATGCGGCGGGCGAGCTCGCCCAGGTTGCGGGTCTGCATCTCGCCGATGAGGCCGAGGAAGCGTTCCTCGAAATCGGCCAACCTGTCCCGCCGCAGGCGGACGAGCACCTCCACCGCCTCACCGACGAACTCCGGGTCCGACTTGAGGTCGGCCTTCATCGTGGGCCAGATCTCGAGATATGAGGTGAGGATCGCCGTGATGCGCCGGTGGATGCGGTCGCGCTCGGTGGCGGTGGCCGACTGCTCCACCGCGATCGCGCGTTCGGCCCGCTGACACACGTCCTGCACGTTGTCGGCCGTCAGCCTGCGTGTGGCGGCGGACAGGCGCGCGCGGATCCGGTCGGCGGCGTCGGGATCGGCAGCACCGTGGGACTCTTCGGAGGCACTACGCTCGGCCAATTGCGCGAGGCGGGCCTGCAGCCCGGCGACGTGGTTCGCCGCGACTGCTCGGTCACCGGTGGCCGCATCGTATGTCGATTGCGCCCGCGACTGGAACTCCTCGGCATCACGTAGTTCCCGCTCCATCTCGGCAACCTCCGGGTGCGCCTCGCGCCACCGGTCGAGCCGCTCTCGGGCGTCGTCGGCCCGTCGTTGGGCGGTGGTCGAGTCGATCTCCTCCCACCGCAGTCCGCGGAGCGCAGCTCCCGCCTGCTGCCGGGAGCGTCGATCGGCGTCGAGGTTCTCCAGCGCCGCCCACCGGCTCTCCGCGGAGTCGATCCGGGACTTGATCTGATCGCGCCGAGCGGTGAGCGCCTCCACCTTGGCGTCGTTGAGACCACCCAGCTGGAAGACCGCCGGATCGTCGATGCTGCGTCGGTCGTCCTTCTCGAACCTCCGACCACGCTTGATGAGGCCGTGCAGGGTGACCGCCCGCTCCAGGGCGCCCAATTCGTCGGAGGACTCGACGCAGGTCAGGTCGAACTCGCTCGCGAGTCGACGACGCATCCACTGCTGGAACGGACCGGGGGCGGGCTCCATCTTTCGGACCAGGCTGTCCGGGCCGGTCCTCTTGGCAGGCGAGTCATCGGTGGTGTCGACGACCTCGTAGACCAGCCGAATGCCCAGATGCGTGTCGTTGACCGCGCGCGTGACCGCGGCGCGGAGATGGTCGGGGACGAGCATCGTCCGCGCGAAGCCGGAGAGCACCCGTTCGGCTGCCGGCCGCCACCTCGCATGCTCGGAGGACACATCGAGCAACTCGCCCGCGAACGGGAGTTCGCGGGGATTGGCCCCAGCCGCACGACAGACCAGGTCCCGCGCTGCCAAGAGGCGCGAATCAATGTTCGAGCGGTGACGGAGCAGCGCCTGGAGGTCGGCCGTCACACGGGCGAGGGTGCTCGACTCCTCGATGAGGTCCCCGGCGACCTCGCGGAGCTTCTTCCGATCACGCGCTCGCTCGGCTTCCTGGTCCGCGTCGTCCCGGTCGAGCCTGGCGAGGAGGACGGCGAAGTCCTCGGCGGTGGCCGGAAGTGTGCCGCCGAGTCGCTCGAGCTCCGTGGCCGCCCGTTCGCGACGGGAGGTCACCGACGTTGCGTGGTCGAGCGCGCGGCCCAGCTCCCGCGCGAGCTCGTCGCGCCCGGCGCCCGCACTGCCCCGCAACCGGGAGCGGAGGTCGTCGCTGGTCGTTCTGGCTGAGTCGAGCTGATCACGGGCAGTGGCGACGGCGGCCTCGGCGGCGACGAGGGCTCCGCGCGCGGTCGACAGCTCCTCCTCGACCAGCGCGGTGGTAACGGCCACCTGCACGGCCGGGAAGGCCGAGCTCTCGGCGTCGAGTTCCTCGGCCCTCCCCAGCACCTGGATCCGTGAGGCACTCAGGTCCGCGAGCGGCTCGAGGTGAGAGATCTGTCTACGGACGTCGACCACCGACCGGTGCGCTTCCCGCAGTTCGGCGAACTGCTCGACAGCCCGGTCGGCCACGGCGAACGTGTCCGGCTCGTCGAGCATGAAGTCCCGGAAGAGCTGATCGAGGCTGGACAGGGATTTGGCGGACAGAGTCCGGTGGAGGAGCAACTGCGCGGCCTCCGACGCGATGCCCAGCCGGCGCCGGAACGCCGCGGCGAAGGCCAAATAGCTGTCGTGGAACCTGATGTCCGGGAACTCGCGCTTGAGCGCTCGCTTGTCGATCCCGTTGCGCAGGTGACCGAACATCTCCGTCAGATCAAGGGGGGAGTCGGAGGGGTGCTCGGCGACGCCGTGGAGGCGCTTGATCCCGGTCGCGGAGTTGTCGCCCGAACGGGCGTAGAGCAGGAGCAGCAGCGTCACACTGCTCCCCGTCCCGTTCGAGTAGGTGAGCGCGATGGCCGAGAAAGTGGCCTTGGGGCGAAGGTAGACGGAGGCGAGGTCGCCCGTCTCGCCGTCGGCCCCTCGGCGCCACGCGCCGCGGAGATACGAGACGAGCGTGCGCCCGGAGCCCCGGCCGGCCTCTTCCTGGGCCGCCGCATTGAACCGGAGGTGAGCGGGCGGGACGAGTACGGCGGAGACCGCGTCTATCAGGGTCGACTTGCCGGAGCCGGAACCGCCGGTGACCAGGAAGCCCTTCCTGGGGACCGCGACGTCGTGATACCCGTCGAGCGTGCCCCAGTTGCACACCTGGATTCGCGAGAGCCGCCTCTGCCCGGGGTGCTCCGGCATACCGGGCAACTTCAGATCATCCGGCATCGTCGTCCGCCTCGTCGTCGTCGAACAGGGAGGCGCCCTCGTCGGAGGCATCGCCGTGCGCGGCGATCAACCCCCGGTACTCGTCGCGGATACCCGCCACCACGTCGGCATCGAAGAGGTGCCGGAGGACCGGAGACACCTCGGCACGTCCCTCGGTCTCGGTCTCGGTGAGCAGCGAGTACGTCTTGAGCCGGTTCCACGAGGCGTCGAACTTTCGGGTGTAGCGGGCCCGGTCGGAGTCGATCACCTGGCGATAGACGTCGATCTGTTCGGCGACGTCGGTGCGGTCGACGATCACCCGTTCGCCGGGCTGGGCCACTGACAACTCCGACCGCAGGTGCAGGAGTAGGACGGTGTCCATATGGGAGAGGGTCTCGGTTCGGAGTACAGCGGGTACCTCGACGTGGACGGAGGTGTCGACCTGACGGGTGAACGCGATCCCGGCGTCGTGGTCCAGGACAAGGTCGAGGAACACGTCCGCGAGCCTTGAGCGGAGCGCGGGCTCGTCGGACACGACCGCTGCCCAGATCTCCGGCTGGTGATGCGCCTGCACCAGTGGACCCGTGAGCAGGCGGGCGAGCGCGCGTCGGGACGCGAAGGACAGCGTCCCGGTGTCTCCGGGCCACAACGCCTCGCGGTCGTCGGCCGGGGCATCGGTCGACGCGGCGGTGGGCGGGGCACCGTCTCCCGGGGGAGCCGTCACGTGTTCTCCTCGTTCGATCGGTCGGCGGTGAACACCAGCGTAGGGATCCGGGCGGTGTGCTCGGAACCGGCCGCGCCTGTCCACGTGATGGTCTCCGTCGCGTCCGGGGCGTCCGGTGGGGCCTGCATGTGGCCCCTGATGGCCAGGTTGAGCAGGCCCACCACACTGGCCACGCCCTGGGTGGCGGGGTGTTCGCGCAGGACGGTGCCGATGGACGACGGTCCGAGTCGGCTCACCACGTCGTCGACATGGGCGCGGAGTTCGACCTCGTCGATCTCCGAGGCGCGCACGAGCGCGGTGAGTGCGGAGAGGTCGGCCATGCCCGTGTCGTGGTGGGAGACCTCCGCCGCCACGCGTTCCTCCCCGGGGTTCCTCAGGCGCAGGGCGCTCACCGATCGGACGGACATGCCGATCCGGCGGAGCGGGACGGACATCGACGTGGTCGGTTGGGCAGCATTCGTCCTGCTGGCTTCGGCCGCGGCGGACCGGGCCGACCGGATCAGGGCGATCATCTGACGGTGTTCGACGTAGGCATCGGTCGCGACGAAGTGCCGAAGGCTCCGCGACAGGGACGTGAGGACACCGTTGACCTCGGCGCCCGCCAATTCCATCTCCTCGAACAGCGAGCGCAGTTCGCGGCGCGCGGCCGGCGGGAGGTCCGCCACCTGCGGTCGGCTCAGGATGTCGTTGATCCACGCGTCGACCGAAGCGGAGCGCTCGGGGTCGAGGAGGACCGAGTAGAACGACGAGAAACTCCGACCCGCCTCCGAGTCACCGATGAGATCGACACCCCCGAAGACCGCGTCGAGCACGTCGCCGCGGGCACCGTCCTGGTCCAGGAGACGACGACGAAGATCCTGGTTGAGCGAGTCGAACTCAGCGCGGACCCGTGCGAAGTCGGCGGGGATGTCGTCCGCGCCGTGCAGGATCTCGGCCACCTTCTCCCGGACCTGCTCGGGATCCGCGAGTTCGACCTCGCCCGCCTCGACGCGTGCGATCGCGGCATCGATCCGCTCCCGCTTCCGGGTGAGGGACGCGAGTCGGCCCTGGATCGATGGATCGGTGTCCCGGGCGAGGTCCTCGAGCTGGCGGGTCAGAGTCTCGACCCGTGACACGGTGAGTCCGCGACGCGGGGTCTGCAGACCGTCGAGGAAGTCCACGGCCACCAGGGCTGACTGTGTGGGCTCTACCGTCTCGCCGGTCGCGGCGGTTCCTGGACGCCTGAGCATCCAGCCGGCGTCCACCCACGCCCGCACGTAGGACTGTGCGGTCCCGGGAAGATCCGCACCGGAGTCGCGCACCGCCAGCAACGTCCTGTCGAGGAACTCGTAGAGCTCCGCTGACGGCACCCGGCGGGAGGAGCCCTCGAACATCTCCCTCAGAACCGCCACAATCAGCGGCCAAAGCGGGCTGCGCAGCAGCGCGAGGGTCGGAGACTCCGCGTTCAGCCGGGTGAGGGCAAAGAAGCGGGCCAGCGCGGACATGGCGTTCATGGTGGCATGTGGGTACGACGCCAGCGGCAGCGAGTGGTCGATTTCGATCGCGTTTGCCCAGGGCGAATTCTCCCGCTCGGCGTATTTGCGACCACTCGCCGAGGAGGGTGGGCTCGGCCCCGGAGTTCGCCCCGCCGGGGCGCTCAGTCGTCGACGCCGCGGGCCGCCAACGCGTCGCCGAGCTGGTCGGCCGTGGTGAGCGCCCCGAGGACGGTGGGTACGACCAGCGCCCTGATCGACATGCCCAGACCGCGCGCCCTGCGGGCCTCGGTCACCTGCCGGAGCTGCCGGGCGAGCAGGGGGATCGCCCGGATCGTCAGGACCAGTACGAGCGCCACCCGATCCGGCGAGACCCCGACGCGGCGCAGTGGCTGGGCGGCCCTGGTGACCGCGTCGAGCATGTCCGAGACCCTGGTGGTCAGCGCGACGAGGCCCGCGACCGCCACCGCCACCAGAAGCGCGCCGCTCACCCGGATCGCGGTGTCGAGGTCGGCGACGATCCACTGCAGCACCAGGATCGCGATCAGCATCGGCAGCACGGGACGAACCTGGTCCCAGGCCGCGCCCGGACGAATCCGCCCGACCGCGTAGAGCGCAGCGGCGAACCCCAGTGCGGGCAGGACGTGCCAGGCCTGGCGCACTGACAGTGACACCGCGAGGATCAGGGCGCAGACCAGGAGGATCTTCACCCCCGCCGGCAGACGGTGGAGCAACGAATCGCCGGGCTGGTAGGTGGCGAACACCTAGATCTCCGTGCCCGATCCGGTATCCGAGCCCGAGCCCGAGCCCGAGCGCAACGCGATCCGGCGGTACCCGGACAGCGCGGCCGCGGGGGCGTCGTCGATCACCACCCGCCCACCGTCCACCACCAGCACACGGTCGAAGTCGGCGACCAGCCCCAGGTCGTGGGTCACCACCACGAGTTGTTGGGAGAGACCCGCGAAGGTCTCGGCCACCAGCGCGCGGTTGCGCAGGTCGAGCAGGGTGGTGGGTTCGTCGGCCACGATCACCGAGGGCTCGATCACCAACACCGCCGCCAGGGCGAGGAGTTGCTTCTGGCCGCCGGACAGCAGGTGGCAGGGGTGATCGGCGTGGTCGGAGAGGTTGTAGGTGGCGAGCACCTGCTCGACCCGTCGTCGTCGATCCTCGCGGCTCAGGCCCGACCGGCGCAGGGAGAAGTCGACGTCCTCCGCCACGGTGGGCATGACGATCTGGGTGTCGGGATCGGTGAAGCAGAAGCCGACCCGGCGGCGGACCCGGGCGCCTTTGCGGTGGGTGTCGAGGCCGTCGACGGTCACCGTGCCCGAGGAGGGGACCACCAGACCGTTGATCATCCGCGCGAGCGTCGACTTGCCGCCACCGTTGACGCCGACGATCCCGATACGCCTCTCGGTCAACACCAGATCGATGTCGGTGAGGACTGACCTGTCGCCGTAGGAGTGGGAGACCCCGTCGAACCGGATCTCGGTGCCGCGGTCGTCGGCCACGCGGGGGCCGGTCACGCGGGGGTCGGACGCTGCCCACGCAGCGGAGCGATCAGACCGGGCCGCGCCTTGTGGACCTGTACGGCGACGACGGCGGTGACGACCGCCTTGACGAGGTCGCCGGGGACGAAGACGCCGTTCGCCGCGATCGCGGCCGTCAGTGTCAGCTCGGTGCGGATGAGCATGCCCACCACGCCGAAGGCGTAGATGACCACGATGCCACCGAGGATGTTGATGAGCAACCCGGGGATCAGACGGTAGCGGGGCATCATCAGGGCGGTGAGAAGCCCGATCACGACGACGGCCGGGAGCCAGCCGAGGAGGAACCCCGCGGTGGGGCTCGCCAGCGCGGTCAGAGTGGTGCGGCCGCCGGCGAGGACGGGGAGCGCGAGACCGATGACGATGACCGCGAGCACCGAGAGCAGACCCTTGCGCCAGCCCAGCAGCGCGCCGGCGAGCATGACGCCGAGCGTCTGCAGCGTGATCGGAACGCCCGCGGAGCCGATGCTGATCTGCCCGGGCAGGCCGAGGACGACGATGAGGGCGGCGAACACCGCGATCTGGGCGAGATCTCGGGTTGCGCTCCGGGCCGGGGCCTGATCGATGGAGGTGCTCACGTGGACTTCCTTGTCACCTGGAGAGTGGATCGACACTGTACGCCGTTCATTGTTGTCCCTGACCCGCCGATTCGCGTCATCGGGGTGGGAGGCTCCGCGTGTTCGGGCGCGGGCCCGGCCGGATTGGCTTAGAGTGATCTGCATCACATCTTTTGGTTCGGGGGGCCAGTGACGACTCGATCCCAGCGCGTCTTCGGCGAGGTCATCGCCGCATTCCTCGTGGCCGTCCTGGCCTTCGTCCACCTG
Organism: Dietzia sp. JS16-p6b; assembly: GCF_003052165.1. NCBI lineage: Bacteria > Bacillati > Actinomycetota > Actinomycetes > Mycobacteriales > Dietziaceae > Dietzia > Dietzia sp. JS16-p6b. Next base: position 1,501,978 of record NZ_CP024869.1, read on the forward strand.
CCGGCTCACGTCAGCGCGCAACCCTTTGCCGTCTACCTGGACGTCGTGGCCGACAATCCGCACGGTGAGTCGGCGGGAGGCTTCTCCACCTCCATGACCACCGACCGCGAGGAGCTGGCCGCGGCGCTCGCCGTGGTGCGCGCCGCGGGCGTCGCACCGGAGCGATACGCGACCCTCACGCGCCAGTACTGGCTGGCGGTCGGTGCTCAGAACGCGGGGATCGACCTCGCCGAGTGGGAGCCGGCCCGGGGGCTGGAGGCGAACCTGGAGACGGTCGACAAGGTGTACGTGAACTACCTGCGGCTGTACAACTCCCACGACGGTTTCTGGTGGACCGGGATGGCCGGGCTGGCCGGGATGTCGTTCGCCGCCGGGTTCTGGGACCTCGACGAGGTGGGGGGCGTGCTCAGCGTGCCCGGGCTGCACGAGGTGGGGACCGGGGTCGGTGACGCGCTGAGTGGAGTGCCGTGGGAGCTGGCGGCCGGGATGCCGCGCGATGTGCGACTGCTGGCCACGGCGGGCCCGACTCTCACGCGCGCCGACGCGGACTGGTACCTGCACCGGCTGCTGATCATGCAGCGCAACATCTTCATGGACATGATCCCGATGCACGAGGCCTACCTGGCAGGGGGGTTGCCGGCGGTCAGGGAGCTCGCGGCGGGCGGGGCGTATGACCAGTACGCGCTCGAGGCCTGGCGGAGGCTCGACGAGGGCTCACCGGAGGGCAGGTCGGAGGCGCTGCTGCGGATGGCGTCGCGGGAGCAGAACCAGATCATCGCCGACCAGTGGGACGCGACGGCGGCCGGCCGAGGGGACGTCGGTCGGGTGCTCACCTACGTCACCACGGTGGGCGGCTCCCCCGATATTCCCGGGGCCTCCACTCTGGGTGGTTTCCGCCCGCTGTCGGTGCGCGCGGATGTCAACGGCCGGCCGACGGTGCTGCACACCCCGCTTCCCGCGTTCAACTGGGCCGATAGGGAGCCACGCTGGGAGTACATCGAGCAGGATCTCGTGCCGGCGTTCCGGTCGCTCGTGCGCGACCGGCCGGCGGAGGCACCGGGCTACCTGGACGTGGACTTCCGGCCGCGGGCCGAGCAGAACCGGATCCTCGCGCGGCTGCCGGTGTTCGCCGGGCAGATGACGACGGGGTGGGCGATCGGGTCGGGGTGAGGCGCGACCCGTCGGAGGCGACCCCGTCGCCGTGCCACCTCACCGGTCACCCGGGCCGATCGATCAGGGCGTCCACCGCGGTGAGAACCTCGTCCAGTGGCCGCCCGCCCTCGATGAGTTCGGAGGCCTTGAACGTCACGGCCATGACCAGCTCGGTCGTCAACTGTGGATCGGAGCGGGAGGACTCGGCGAGCGACTCGCGCAGTGGGGTGGTCATCTCGGTGTGCATCCGGGTCAGCCGCTCCCGTGCCGGACCGTCGGGGAGCTGCGCGGCCAGCGCGGTGAGGATCGCGTGGTCACCGGCGGCGACCAGATCCAGGGTGGTGTGCACGTAGGCCACGACCCCCCGACGGCCGCCGCCCGCGTCACGCACTGCTCCCGTGACGGTGTCGATCCACCGTGGCATGAGATCCTCCGCCACGGCGACGACCAACTCCGCGCGCGAGGAGAAGTAAGTGTAGAAGTTCGACCGTGTCATGCCCGCCCGGGTGGTCAGCTCGTTGATGTCGGGAGGGGTACCGGGGGCCTCGGAGAGCATCGACCGGGCCGCGTCGAGCAGGGCCCGACGCTTGGCGTCCCGGTGTTCGCCCACGGTGGGGGCGTCGATACGTGGAATGTCGGTCTCCCGTCACCTTCTCGGCGGAGGCCCGATCATACGTGTCCTTCAGGTCACACGTGCGCGTGCAGCCGGCCGTCGACCATCTCCAGGACCCGGTCGCAGTGTTCGAGGATCTCGTGGTCGTGTGTGACCAGAACCGTCGCGACGCCGTTCTGATGGGTCTCCTCCGCGAGTAGGCGCACCACGTCGTGGCTGGTCCTGCGGTCCAGCGCCGCGGTGGGTTCGTCCACGAGCAGCAGATCGGGCGAGGACATCAGGGCGCGGGCGATGCCCACCCGCTGACGCTCGCCGCCGGACATGGTGGCCGGGCGGCGGCGCGCGCGGTGGGTCAGACCGACGGCCTCGAGCAGGTGGTCGGGATCGCGACGCCGGGACCGGTCTCCGCCGAGTGTTCGCACGAGCCGGAGTTGGTCGCGCGCGGTGAGAGCGGGCACCAGGTTGCCGGACTGGAACACGAACCCGACGTGGTCGCGCCGGAACCGGGTGAGGTCCCGGCGACCGAGACCGGTGATGTCGCGCCCGCCCACCTCGACGGTGCCGGAGGTCGGGGACAGCAGTCCGCCGGCCACGGCCAGGAGGCTCGATTTGCCGGCTCCGGAGGGGCCGACCACGGCCAATACCTCACCACGGGCCACCTCGACGTCGACACCGTCCAGTGCGTAGAGGGTCTGGTCGCCGTCCCGGAAGGTCAACTCGACGCCATTCAGGCGAAGGCCCGGGGCGGAGGCGTCGCCGGTGCGTGTGGTGGTGGTCATCGGTTCTCTCCCAGTGCGCTGTGCGGGTCGACGGCGGTGATGCGGATGGTGGCGAGGGTGGCACCGACCAGTCCCAGTGCCAGGAGGAGGACGGCTCCGAGTGCGATGGGTCCGGTCTCGAGGGCGAACGGCATGCCGGTGCCCACCAGGAACGACCCCACTCCCACGCCGATGGCCACACCGACCGCGATGGACCCCGCCAGCAGGATGAAGGCCTGCCCGATCGCGTCGCCCAGGAGTCGCACGGTCGAGGCGCCCATGGCGCGCAGGACAGCGATCTCGCGGGATCGCTGGACGGTGAGGATGGCGAAGAACGCACCGACGACCAGCGCTGAGATGGCGTAGAGGAACCAGGTGATCATCGACATCGTCATCATCTCGGCCTGGTATCCGGGCGAGGAGTCGAACGACTCCTCCAGGGTGCGCGCCGAGGTGTCGGCCGCGGCATCGCCGGTGGCCAGGTCGGGCAACTCGCCGTCGACCCCGGCGAGGGCCACGACGCTGTACTCCTCACGGGCGCCGGCGCGCGACTCCTCGCCGAAGCGGGTGCCCGCGTGCACGTCCTGCCACGTGGCCAGGGTGGTGAAGGCCATGTCGACGTGGCCGAAGGTGTGTTGGGCGGCCGCGATGCCGACGACCTCGAGGGGGATCCCCAGTCGGTCGACCGTCACCGTGTCGCCCGGGCCGACGGAATCGGCGGCGGTGGCGCTGATGAGGATCTCCCCGTCGGACTGGGGCGCACGGCCTTCGGCCACCTCGGGAACGAGCGGGCCCTCGGGGTCCGCCCCGATGAGGGTGAGGTCAACCGGGGTCCCGGCGGAGGTCCTGGCGTTGATGATCGACAGTCCCATCGGTGTGGCCACCGATACGTCGGGTCGTGCGGCCCAGGCCTCGACCTGGTCGGGCCCGACCACGGATCGGGTGAACGCCGAGTCGGTGCGGGTCTCGGGAGCGAACGCGACGGCCTGGACGGGCATGCGCTGCAGGCCGGAGACGCCGTCGTTGACCAGTCCCGAGGACAGCCCGGCGAGGAGAACCATGAGGACGCTGATCAAGGCCACGACGGAGCCCATCAGGGTGAATCGGGATCGCGCGAAGGTCAGTTCGCGTAGGGCGAGGAACATGGAGGCCTTCCGGCATCGACATCGGGAACGGAGAATATGCTAACATCATGTCAGTATCATGCTGACATGGTGTCGCGAAGATCTCACCCCGGTGTGGTGGGGCAGCGCGTCTCCACTGCGGAGAAGGAACACGAGGTGGACGTCCTCGTGGCCATGCCCGGGGCGGGGATCGTGGCGATCGAGCTCAAGGCGCGATCGTGAGCGCGGCCGTCTGATGATCGTCGGCGACGCCGGGCAGAGCGTGGTCCATCGGACCGGTCGGCCGCCCGTCGACCTGGTGCCGCTGGTGCTCGATCACAATCTGCGAAACACGCGTCAGATCGCGAGTGCCTTCCTGCCCCTGGTGGGACAACGGATGGAGCTGCGCGGCGGCTCGGGGCCCGCGGTCCGTTACGTCGAGGTGCCGGAGGGCACTGACGCCGTAGCGGCCGGTGACGACGAGGCCATGCGACTGCTCGACGAGGGCTGGGAACCGCGGGACGTCGCGTTGCTGACCACCGGATCGCGGCACCCGATGCAGGTCGAGGCGCAGGAAAGCGGGAATGACCCCTACTGGGAGACGTTCTGGAGTGGCGAGGACATCGTCTACGGCCACGTGCTCGGGTTCAAGGGCCTGGAGCGCCGCGCCGTGGTGCTGGTGTGCAACCACCACGACGGCATGGACCGGGTCCGCGAGAGGGTGTACGTGGGGCTGTCTCGCGCGACGGATGTCCTGGTGGTGGTGGGTGATCCCGGTGCGCCGTGAGGCGGCAGGTGAGCGCGTGGACGTTGCCGGGGTGCGCGAGCCGAAGGAAAACCACCGCCCGGCCTGGTGTGGGGCCGGGCGGTGGTCAGGTGGCCACGAGAATCGCGGTCAGCTCCCGAGGTCGGCGGAACCTTCGACGATCTCTGCCTGCTCGGCCTTCCGGGCGCCGTGGGAGACGGAGATCTTGCGCGGCTGGGCCTCCTCGGCCACGGGGATCACCAGGCGCAGCACGCCGTCGCTGTAGTCGGCCTCGATCTTGTCGGTCGCCAGGCCCTTGCCCAGGGCGAGCTGCCGGGCGAAGGTGCCCGACTGACGCTCATGCATGAGCCACTGGGCATCACCCTCCGCCGGCGCGCGGCGTTCGGCACGGACGGTGAGGGTGCGGTCCTCCACGTCGATGTCGATGCTGGAGGGATCGACGCCCGGGAGGTCGATGAGGCCCACGAAGCGATCGCCCTCCTTGTACAGGTCCATCGGCAGAGAGGTGGACGCGGTCGCGCTGCGCAGCCCCTCGCCCAGGAGGCGATCGAGCTCACGGAACGGATCGAAACGGGTGGTGGTGGCCATGATGGTCTCCTTCAGGACTGGTCGGGATGCGCCCGGCGTCTCCGGGATCGCACACGGTTCAACTCACCGCCGTAGTTGAGTATTCCCGACTCAGGTCACAAAATGTGGCTTGAGTCGGGTGCACTCAGATCAGCGCGTCGGCTGGCATGAAGGGTAGGAGCCCCGCGAGGGATCCGGCGCCGAGCCCGGCTCCGGAGACTGACCCGGAGGCCGATCCCGAGCCGGGGTCCGCGTCGTCCTCCACGGTGCACTCACCGGCGTCGGAAACGGCGGTACGCAGACCAAACCCTGCGGTGCCCGCGTCGTCGGCCCACAGGAACCGGACCCGCTCGGCGGTGCCGGTGGCGCCTCCCAGGTGGCACTCGACGGTCTCGCGGTGAGAGGCGAAGCCCTCGTTGGCGAGGTTGGGCATGCCGGCCGGCCGGGCGTAGAGGGTGCCGTCGGTGACGAACCCGGTCCCGTCGTAGGTCATCTCGACCGAGCGTCCCTCGCAGACCTCGTCGCACAGCACCCGCAGGACGCCGGACACCTCGTCGTGGTCGAGGGCCATCACGCCCGTGAACGGGGAGGGATACGTCTGCATCTCGGTCACCGCACCTTCGGCACCCAGCCGCACGAAGTGGATCTTCCCGGTCCCCTCGACGCCCACGGCGAAGGCTCCGCCGAATGCCTCGGGGAGGTACTCGATGGCCTCGAGGCCGGCGTTCGCGCCGATCAGCCCGGTGAGTGAGGTCAGCGAGTACTCGTCCGTGGCGCTGAGCGTGCCGGAATCGCGGCCGGCGGGCAGGACGAAGCGCAGGATCGAGGGGCGACTGGTGCTGCCGGACTCGTTGTCACGCTCGGTGGCCACGTAGATCATGCCGTCCGGACCCACGGTGACGCCTTCGGCATCGGGACGCCCCGAGCCGTCGGGGTACTTCAGGACGAAGGTGCGCGAGAGCGAGTACGTGCCGGCGACCGGATCGTAGGCCAGGACGTACAGCGTGCCGGTGCCGTTGTTCACCACGTAGGCGGTGCCGTCGGCCGCGATGTCGACGCCCGACATGTCGTCGTCCTCGGCGAAGGCGCCACCGAGCGCGACGGGGGTGATCGTCAGCGGGTCGAAGGGCCATGGAGACGTGATGACGGGCTGATCCTCGACTGCCGCGACGTTCCGGGCGTTGCGGGTGGGTTCACCGGTCACGGCGAACCCGCCCGTCATGTCGGGGATACGGCCCCAGGTGGTGGGCGAGTGACCCGACCAGGTGGTGGAGTCGACGATCTCACCGCCCGCGTCCCGGAGGATCACCGAATCGTTGCCGCCGAGCCCGAAGTAGTCCGGGTCCACGTCGGTGTGGACGGACCAGTATCCACCGGACTCGATGGTGGTCCCCTCGGGGATGACGATCGGATCGTGCGTGGGGTCGTCGTCGATCAGCGTCCAGCCCGAGACATCCACGTCCTGCTCTGTGTCGAGGTTGGCCAGCTCCACCCAGTCGCCCACGGCGTCACCGTTGGACTCGACCTCGTTGATCACCACGCTGGTGGCGGGAGCGGCGGGGGCGGCGGCGGGTATCGCCAGCGCCGCGCCGGCGGCGAGAGCGACCGTGAGGACGCCTGAGCAGATGGTCCGTGAGCGCATCGGGGGCCTTTCCTGGGCAATGGCTGAGTGACTGACCAGGTGACCGTAGGAGGGTCTGGTGCCGGGTCCCTGTCGGCGGGGTGGCGACCAGCTGAACAGTCGTTGTCGTCGGCTGCCGCACGACGGCGAGTGGGCCCGGTCCGGGAGCCGGCCCGAACCGGTGCTCACCCTGAGCCTGATTCTCTTCCTGGCGGCCTAGCCCGGGGGAGCGGTGCATCCGCTTCCGACGGGGGAGCAGGAAGCGTATCGAAACCGAGGCACGGCTACTGCCGGGCCAGGCTCACCAGGAAGTCGATCGTTCCGGCCGGTTCCACGGCGACGAAACCGAGGCTCGGCGGCTCGACCCCGACCTCGGCCCAGGTGAGGGGGACCGCGCCGGAGGCGATCAGGGCGTCGCCCGTCCGCAGGACGGTCACCTCGGTGTGCTCACGCACGGTCGTGCCCTTGATCGTCAGCTCGACCACCATCGGGATCGATACCGTTGTGCCGTCCGACGGCACCGCAGCCAGATCCACAGGTTCGGCCACGGTGAGTGTCGCCGAGGGATGGGACCCGGTGTCGAGGATCTGGGGGGAGCGGGCCTGAACGTCGCGCTGGTCGATGTCCGTCTCGATTCCCGCCACCTGCACGTCGAACGATGCGGACTCGAGGGTGGTCCCGGACACGACCGCCCGCCCGCTCACCTGGTCGGTGCTGCCGACGACGGTGACCGGCTCCCCCCGCAGGATCTCGTTGACCGTGTACCCGGCGGTCGTCTCGTTGGGCGCGGTCCCCGGCACCACCACCCACGTGCCCTCCAGGGTGCCGGTCGCCTCCTCGGCTCCGTCGACGGAGACGGTCGCGGCCGGCGCGTCGTCACCTCCACGCACGGCCTTGTAGAGGTAGGGCGCTGCGATCAGCGCGACGACGACGATGACGACGACAGCGCCGATGATCCAGGGGAGTCTCCGCATGGGACGAGCTTAGAAACTGCGGCGAGGTGGGCGGATGAGTATCGACTGAAGATCACGCCGAGGTCAGGACACGCAGTAGTCGCTACACCACCCCGAGCTCGCGGGCCCTGGCCACCGCGGCCGTCCGGGACGTCACACCGAGTTTGTCGAAGACGTGCACGAGGTGCGTCTTGACCGTCGCCTCCGACACGTGCAGGGACGTCGCGACCTGCCGATTGGTCTCGCCCGTCGCCACCGCCCGCAACACCTCCACCTCGCGATCGGTCAGCACCGGCCGTGGGTCGCGCAGCCGGGTCATCAGAGTGGCGGCGACGGTCGGGGAGAGCGCGCTCTCCCCGGCCGCCGCGGCGCGGACGGCGGCCAGCAGCTCGTCGGGACCGGCGTCCTTGAGGAGGTACCCGCAGGCCCCGGCCTCGATCGCCCCGATGATGTCCGCATCGGTGTCGTGGCTGGTCAGGACCAAGACCTGCGGTGGTGACTCGAGTGCGCGGAGTCGCCGGGTCGCCCTGACGCCCGCGGAGGCGTCACCCGCGAAGCGCAGGTCCATGAGCACCACGTCCACGTCGCCGATCCGCGCCCGCTCGACGGCGCCGTCAGCGGTGGGGACGTCGGCCACCACCTCGATGGCGGGGTCCGAAGCGACCAACGCGCGAAGTCCCGTCCGGACCACCGCGTGATCGTCCGCGATCAGAACGCGCACGCTCGTCGTCGTCATGTCCCCGAGCCTCCCACCACCGTCGGGAGCACGGCGCGGATCGTGGTTCCCGCGCCGGTCTCGGAGCTCACGTCGAACTCTCCTCCCAGCCCGGACACCCGACGCGCCATCCCGTCCAGACCGAACGATGCGGTGGGCCGAGGCGCGGCGACGTCGAAACCCCGACCGTCATCGCGTACCTCGAGCGCGACAGCGGTGGATGACCCGGTCAGCGTCACCTCCACCCTCGAGGGTGAGGCGTGTGTGACCGCGTTCGCCAACGCCTCCTGCGCCACGCGGACGAGCACGGCGGCGACCTCGGGGGGTGGGTCGACCTCGAGGGAGCAGTCCGCGGTCACCTCGATCCCCGGATGCTCCGCGCGGGCCCGCTCCGCGACACGGCCCAGTGCGCCCGCGAGCGACACGCCGTCGAGCGGAGCCGGGCGTAGCGCGGCGATGAGGCGGCGGGTCTCGGTGAGGTTCTCGCCGGCCACCTCTCGCGCGAGGCGGGTCTGGTCGACGGCCGGGTGCGAGGGGTCCGCGCGCTCGACGGCGTGCAGCAACATACCGATGCTCGCGAGCCCCTGGGCGACGGTGTCGTGGATCTCGCCGGCAAGGCGGGCCCGCTCGGCTTCCCGGCCCACCTCCCGCTCCCGATGAGCCAGCTCGGAGCGGGTCCTGACCAGCTCGGCGATCACCTCGCGCCGTGCCCGGGACTCCCGGTCGAGCGCCCGGACGCCGGTGCCCAGCCCCACCGCGACGAGCGCCCCCACCGCGGGGCCCACGACCCCGGCGGGAGTGAACCCCCCGTGCATCCCCAGGGCCATCATCGCCACCGTGGCGAGTGCCGCGACCGCCGCGATCCCGGCCCACACGGGCAGGAGGAACTGGGCCAGGAAGAACAGCGGAAACGCCAGGTAGGCGGCCTCCGGCACCCGGATCACCAGGACCGACCACAGCGCCAGCACAGCGGCGAGCCACCACAGTCTCGCGGCCCGGCCGGTCCCGTGTAGGTGGTCCCACACGGTCCCGGCCAGGTACACGGCGGTGAATCCGACCGCAGCCGCCACCGCCACGAGGTCCGGTTCGCCGGCGGTGTCCCGGTGCGCGCTGACCAGCGTGAACGCGAGCAGGGCCGCCACGAGGGTGTGCAGGGCCACCTGCAGTTGGGTGAAGACCGCCCGGACGCCGGCCGACTCGGGAGGCAGCTCTGCGCTCGCTCGGGGGCGGGACGGGCCGGTCACCCGGTCGACGCTAGCCGTTGCCGTCGCCCCGGGCATCCATCGAAGGATGGATGCGGCGATCGACCTTCCGGGTGCGCGAGACCATCCGCTCGGGCGATTCGGGGGACCCGGCCGGCGACCAACCTGGACGCATACCACCACGAGAGGACACCCCATGTTCTTCGCACTCCGCGACCTGCGCACCGCGCGGGGCCGCTTCGCGCTCATCACGGGCGTCGTACTGCTGCTGTCCGTACTGGTCGCCGGCCTGCTCGGGCTCACCGCGGGTCTGGCGCACCAGAGTGTGTCCGCGCTGCGGGCCCTGGGCAGTGGCGACTCGACCTTCGTCCTACCTGCCGACGAGGACGGGGCCGTGGACCTCGATCGCGCCTCCCTCACCGGCGAGCAGGTGGACCGGGTGACCGAAGCCGACCCCTCAGCCGTCCCCCTGGGCGTTGCCCGCATCCGCGTGGACGACGGGACCGAGACCGGCGCCTCGGCCGTCGCCGTGGGTCTCGGCGGCCCCGTGGGATCGTTGACGCCGCCCGCATCGGGGGAGGTCCTGACCTCTACAGGCGTCGACGACGAGGTGGGCGCCGGTGGGACCGTACTCAGGGTCGACGGCAGCGCTCTGCGCGTCACCGGAGGGGTCGGCGACCTGTGGCATTCGCACACCCCCGTCGTCGTCACCGACTTGGCCACGTGGCGCGGGCTCGCCCCGCGCGGTGGGGCGGCCACCGCCGTCGCCGTCTCATCCGAGGGGCCGGGGGCGTCCAGGGGCCCGGCGGCCCAGCCCGGTCTGACGGGGGTCGACGCCGAGGGCCTGGTGTCCTCGCTGCCCTCGCACCGCGCCGAGAACACCTCGCTGAACACCATGACGTTCATGCTGCTGGCGGTCACCGCGCTGGTCGTGGGAGCGTTCTTCGCTGTCTGGGGCCTGCAGCGCCGCCGTGACGTCGCGGTGCTCAAGGCCCTGGGTGCGTCCACCGCCGCGGTGGTGCGCGACTCCGTCGGCCAGGCGGCGATCGTCCTGGTGGTGGGCATCGGAGGCGGCGTGGGGATCGCCGCGCTGTTCGGGGTGGTGGCGCCAGGGGCGGTGCCCTACGTCGTCTCGCCCGCCACCACCGTGCTCCCCGCCCTCCTCCTGGCGGTCCTCGGGCTGGCCGGAGCCGCCGTCTCTCTGCGCCCCGTCGTCTCCGCGGACCCGTCCACCGCCCTCGGTGCGCTCCGGTGATCCGGAGTCCCCACCGCGACGGCGCGACCTCGTCGTCACACCCTCTACCTCTCCAGGAGAACCCCATGTCCCATGCCACCGTTCACGGTGCCGCTGGCCTCGACCCCACCGCGACCGCCGGGTTGCGGATGGAGGACGTCGTCCTGACCTACCCCGACGGCGACGGCCGGCTCACCGCCGTGGACCGCGTCTCGTGCGGGATCGACCGCGGCCGCAGTCTCGCGGTGACCGGGCCCTCCGGCTCGGGCAAGTCCAGTCTGCTGGCCGCCGCGGCCACGCTCACCCCGCCGGATTCCGGTCACGTGTGGTTGGCGACCCGCGACGGCGAGGTGGACCTGGCGGCGGTGAGTGCCCGCCGGGCGGCCGAGCTGCGCCGGACGGAGATCGGCATCGTCTTCCAACAGTCCAACCTGGTCGAGTCCCTCACCGCGCGCGAGCAACTCGAGGCCATGGCCTGGCTCGGGGGACGGCCGTCGCGTGCGCGCCGGACGGCGGTGCGGGTGCGAGCCGACGAACTCCTGGACAGGGTTGGCCTGGGGCCGATGGCCGATCGGTCCGTGGGAGCCCTGTCGGGAGGGCAGCGCCAGCGGGTGGCCGTCGCACGAGCGCTGGTCCACGGTCCGTCGATGCTCCTGGCGGACGAGCCGACCAGTGCGCTGGACTCGGAATCGGGCGCCGTCGTGATGGACCTGCTCCTGGCCACGGCGCGGGAGTTCGACGTGGCGCTGATGCTGGTCACGCACGACGAGGGGGTGGCGGCGCTATGTGACGCACGCATACACCTGGTGGACGGTGCGGTCCGGTTCGGCTAGGTGCAACAGTTCGGGTCGAGCGCGGCGCGCAGGGCGTCGATCGCGGACCCGCGGGCACGGTGGAACACGCTCATCCCGCGCCGCTCCGACTCGATCATCCCGGCCTCGCGGAGCCGGCCCAGGTGATGGGAGGTGGTCGACTCCGCGACGCCGGTCGCGGCGGACAGATCTCCGGTGCGGACCTCGCCGTCGTCACTGGTGAGAAGGAGCGACAGCAGTCGGATCCGGACCGGGTCGGCGAGGGCCTTGAGACGCAGCGCGATCTCCACGGCGTCCTCGTGGCCGATCGGCCCCGCCGATACGGGCGCGCAGCAGACCGGCGAGCTGACGTCGAGGAGGGGCAGGGCCTTGGGCATGTCCGCGAGTCTAACCCAGCTTCTTGACGAATATCGAAAAGGCTGCTTGCCTGGGCGGTGCAACAATTTCGATATACATCTCAGTGGTGGAGGTTCCGACCATGTCCCGTGTGCAACTCGCCCTCAACGTCGACGACGTCGACGAGGCCGTCCGGTTCTACTCGACGCTGCTGCGCGTCGAGCCAGCCAAGCGCAAGCCCGGCTACGCCAACTTCGTGGTGGAGCAGCCGCCCCTCAAGCTGGTCCTGCTCGAGAACCCGGGCCAGGGAGGCTCGCTCAACCACTTGGGCGTCGAGGTCGAGTCCAGCGAGCAGGTCCACGGCGAGATCGCGCGACTGACCGACGCCGGCCTGTTCACCGACGAGGAGATCGGCACGACCTGCTGCTTCGCCACCCAGGACAAGGTGTGGGTCACCGGCCCGGGAGGCGAGCGGTGGGAGATCTACACGGTCCTGGCCGACTCGGAGACGTTCGGGACGTCGCCGGTGGTGGGTGACACCACCAGGAACGACGACGAGGCCGGCGCCGATTCCGAGGGTGGCGCCTGCTGCGCGTGAGCGGCCGGAGGGTGCGCCCGACCGCGTCGACGACACCCGCGAGGGTGGCATGGCACGGGCCCGGGCCCGGGCGCACCTAGACTGGTTCGCGGCCGTCGGCCGGTTGCTCGACGTCCCGTGATCAAAGGAAAGGCCACACCATGCTCTCCCGCATCGACCTGCGCGGTCGCACCCTCGGTACCGCCGAGCTGCGTCGCACACTCCCGCGAGGCGCCGCCGACGTCGACTCCGTCGTCGGCACCGTCCGCCCGGTGGTCGAGGCGGTCCGGGAGCACGGGGCCTTAGCCGCGCTCGGCTACGGCGAGAAGTTCGACCGGGTGCGGCCCGCCTCGGTGCGGGTCCCCGCCGAGGTCATCACCGAGGCCGGCGAGGCCCTCGACCCTGACGTGCGCGCGGCCCTGGTCGAGGCCATCCGCCGCGCGAGGATCGTCCACTCCGCCCAGCGGCGCTCGGACACCGTGACCGAGGTCGCCGCTGGCGGCTTCGTCACCGAGAAGTGGGTCCCCGTCGAGCGGGTGGGCCTCTACGTTCCCGGCGGCAAGGCCGTGTACCCGTCGAGCGTCATCATGAACGTCGTGCCGGCACAGGTCGCGGGGGTCGGTTCCCTCGTGGTGGCCTCCCCGCCCCAGGCCGACTCCGGTGGCTGGCCCCACCCCACCATCCTCGGCGCGTGTGCTCTGCTCGGGGTGGACGAGGTCTGGGCCGTCGGAGGCGCCCAGGCCGTGGCCCTGCTCGCCCACGGCGGCGAGGACACCGACGGACGCGAGCTCGAGCCCGTCGACATGGTCACCGGCCCCGGCAACGTCTACGTCACCGCCGCCAAGCGACTGTGCCGCAGCGTCGTGGGGATCGATTCGGAGGCCGGTCCCACAGAGATCGCCGTCCTGGCCGACCACACGGCCGACCCGGTCCACATCGCCTACGACCTCATCAGCCAGGCCGAGCACGACCCCAACGCGGCGAGCGTGCTGGTCACCGACTCCGAGCAGCTCGCCGACGCCGTCGCCCGGGAGGTCGGGGCCCGCTACACCGTCACCCTCAACTCGGGCCGCGTGCGCGAGGCGCTCGAGGGCCCGCAGTCGGGCATCGTCCTGGTGGACGACATCGACGCTGGCCTGCGCGTGGTGGACGCGTACGCGGCCGAGCACCTGGAGGTGCAGACCCGTGACCCGGCGGGCGACGCCGCCCGCGTCCGCAACGCCGGGGCGATCTTCGTGGGTGCCTACTCCCCGGTGCCGCTCGGCGACTACGCGGCGGGCTCGAACCACGTCCTGCCCACCTCGGGGACCGCACGCCACTCGTCCGGGTTGAGCGTCCAGACCTTCCTGCGCGGTATCCACGTCATCGACTACGACCGGGCCGCCCTCAAGGAGATCGCCCCGACGGTCGTGTCGCTCGCCGACGCCGAGCGACTGCCGGCCCACGGTGAGGCCGTCCGGGCCCGCTTCGAGGACCTCGCCGCCGAGGAGGGACAGAAGTGAACGACACCCCCCGTCGCGGCGTCGGCCTGGACGCGCTGCCACTGCGCGAGAACCTGCGCGGCACGAGCGCCTACGGAGCCCCACAACTCGAGGTGCCGGTGCAGCTCAACACCAACGAGAACCCGCACCCGCCGAGCGCGGCGCTGGTCGCCGACATCGCGGAGGCGGTCTCCGCGGCCGCGGCCGACCTCAACCGCTACCCGGACCGGGACGCCGTCGACCTGCGCACCGACCTCGCCGCCTACCTCACCCGGCAGACCGGCGTGGAGGTGGACGTGGACATGGTGTGGGCGGCCAACGGCTCCAACGAGATCCTCCAGCAGTTGCTGCAGGCCTTCGGCGGGCCCGGGCGCAGCGCGATGGGATTCGTCCCCAGCTACTCGATGCACCCGATCCTCGCTGCGGGCACGGACACCGAGTGGATCCCGGTCGACCGGGGTGCGGACCTGGCGATCGACGTCGAGGCCGCGCTGGCGGCGATCGCCGGCCACCGCCCCGACATCGTCTTCCTCACGACACCCAACAATCCGACGGGCCACGTGATCGAGCTGGACGACCTGCGGCGGCTGATCGGCGCGGCACCGGGGATCGTCGTGGTCGACGAGGCGTACGCGGAGTTCTCCCCCTCGCCGAGCGCGTGCACGCTCCTGGCCGAGTTCCCGGCGAAGCTGGTCGTCTCGCGCACCATGAGCAAGGCCTTCGCGTTCGCCGGCGGGCGGCTCGGGTACTTCGCGGCCGACCCGGCGTTCGTCGACGCGGTTCTGCTCGTCCGCCTGCCGTACCACCTGTCGGTGATCGCGCAGGCGGCCGCCGCGGCCGCGCTGAGGCATGCCGACGAGACCCTGGCCTCGGTCGCGCTGCTGGCCGAGGAGCGCAAGCGTGTCACGGCGGGACTCGAGTCGCTCGGGTACGACGTGCTGCCCAGCGAGGCCAATTTCGTGCTCTACGGACCCTTCGAGGACGCGCCCCGTGCCTGGCGCCGCTACCTCGACTCCGGCGTGCTCATCCGCGACGTGGGCATCCCCGGCCGTCTTCGTGCGACCATCGGGCTGGAGAGCGAGAACGACCGGCTGCTGCAGGTGAGCGCCGAGCTGGCGGGAACAGAGATCACCACCACGAGGGAGAGACGATGAGCGAGCAGGGTGGACGAGTGGGTCGCGTCGAGCGCACCACCAGGGAGTCGTCGATCGTCGTCGAGATCGATCTCGACGGCACCGGCCGGACGGAGATCGCCACCGGCGTCCCGTTCTTCGACCACATGCTCACCGCGTTCGGTCAGCACGGCGCGTTCGACCTCACCGTGCGCGCGACGGGCGACGTCGAGATCGAGGCGCACCACACCGTCGAGGACACCGCCATCGTGCTGGGACAGGCGCTCGGGAAGGCGCTGGGCGACAAGCGGGGCATCCGCCGGTTCGGCCAGTGTTCGATCCCCATGGACGAGACCCTCGCCGAGGCGGTTGTCGACGTCTCGGGCCGCCCGTACTGCGTCCACAGCGGAGAACCCGACGTCATGATCGGGTACGTCGTCGTGGGGCACGACAGCGCCCCGTACGGCACCGTGCTCAACCGGCACGTCTTCGAGACCCTCGCGTCGCACGCCCGTATCGCGCTGCACGTCCGCGTGCACTACGGGCGCGACCCCCACCACATCACCGAGGCGGAGTACAAGGCCGTCGCCCGGGCGCTGCGCGCCGCGGTCGAACCGGATCCCCGCATCAGTGGGATCCCCTCGACCAAGGGCGCCCTGTGATGGCGAAGTGACACACGGCGTCACCACGCCGGGCGGGTTCGCTCAACTGGCCCGGACCCGCGGTGTGCCCGCGGCGTTCATCCTGGTCCTGCTCGCCTTCGGCGGTTTCTCCCTGCTCCTGCCCGTGGTGCCTCTCGCTGTGCTGCGGGGAGGGGGGAGCGACCTGGTCGCCGGGGCGACCACCGGTGTGTTCATGACGGTCACCGTGCTGGTCCAGCTGCTCACCCCGAGGATCACCGCGGCGATCGGGTACCGGTGGGTGCTCGCGAGCGGGAGCGCGCTCCTCGGTCTGCCGTCGGGTCTGCTCGCCCTGTTCGACGCGCCGGTCGCGGTGCTGGCGGTCAGTGGTGTCCGGGGGCGGGCTTCGGCATGATGACGGTCGCCGGCTCCGCGCTGGTCGCGGAGCTCGCGCCACCCGGGATGCTCGGCCGAGCCACCTCGCTGATCGGCCTCGCGGTGGGCATCTCCGAGGCGATCTTCCTGCCCGTCGGGCTGTGGCTGCTGGAGGTGTTCGGTCTGGCCACGGTCGCCTGGAGCGCCACGGCCTTCGGAGTTCTCGGCCTGCTCGCCGCCGCACGACTCCCCGATGTGCACCCAGCCCCCGCGAGGCCCTCCGACCCGTCCGCGCTCGGCCGCCGGGCGATGATCGTGCTGCTCGCCGGGCCGTTCCTCGTCATGGTGGCGGTCTCCCTGCCCTACGGCGCCGCCGCGTCCTTCCTCTCACCCGCCCTGGACTCGATCGTCTCGGGGAGCGGAGCGGTCGTCGCGGGGGTCGGTCTCGGCCTCCTCGGGGTGGGCGTGATCGTCGGCCGCACCTTCGCCGGCCTCGTCTCCGATCGGCGCGGGCCCGGCGCGCTGGTCTGGCCCGGGCTCGCGTTCTCGGCGCTCGGCATGGCCGGGATCGCCGGCCTGCTCACGCTGTCGGCGAACCCGTGGTGGTTCATCGCCCCCACCGTGGTGTTCGGACTCGGGTTCGGCGCCGTGCAGAACGAGGCGCTCGTCGGGTCCTTCGAGCGGATGCCGCGCTCGCGCCTGGGGACCGCGTCCGCCTCGTGGAACATCTCCTTCGACGCCGGCACGGGCCTCGGATCGGTGGTCATGGGAGCGGTCGCCGGGTTCGGCTACGTGGTCCTGTTCATGGTGGCGGCGGGAATCGTCCTCGTCGTGGGCGGCCCCGCGGCGGTGGGCGCCCGGCGCACCCGGCCCGCGCGTGATCTGACCGTGCTGCATCGGGACGATAAAGTGGGGTCATGACCTCACTGGCCCCGCAGGTGGCGCTCCTCGACTACGGCTCGGGCAACCTCCGCTCCGCCCACCGCGCGCTGGAGCGTGTCGGTGCGCGGGTCGAGCTCACCTCCGACCCCGGGGTGGCCACCGAGGCGGACGCCCTCGTCGTCCCGGGGGTCGGAGCGTTCGCGGCGTGTATGGAGGGCCTCCGGGCCGTCAAGGGACCACGGATCATCGGCGAACGCCTCGCCGGCGGTCGGCCCGTCCTGGGAATCTGCGTCGGGATGCAGGTCATGTTCGAGCGGGGGACCGAGTTCTCGGACGGCGAGCACGCCGAGTCCGGGGCGGCGGGATGCGGCGAGTGGCCCGGTGTGGTGGAGCGGTTGGAGGCGCCGGTGCTGCCGCACATGGGGTGGAACACCGTCGAGGCGCCCGAGCACAGTGTGCTGTTCGCCGGAATGCCCTCGGACGAGCGCTTCTACTTCGTCCACTCGTACGGCGTGCAACGGTGGGCGATGGAGCCGTCCGACCACCTGACCCCGCCGGATGTCACCTGGGCCCGGCACGGCACGAGGTTCGTCGCCGCCGTGGAGAACGGCCCCCTGTCGGCCACCCAGTTCCACCCCGAGAAATCGGGTGACGCCGGCCTGCAGCTGCTCGAGAACTGGATCCGATCCGTTGGCTGACCGCCGGGCTCGCCCGGCGCCCGTGTCGTTCGCGGCCCTCGCACTGGGGGTCTGCGGGGCGGGAGTGGTGTCCCTCGGTCTGACCGCCCTGGCGGTGGCGATGCTCCCGCTTCCGCCGGCCGGTCGCGCCGTGGTCGCGGTGGCCGGTGTGCTGCTGACCGTCGTGGCGATGGGCGGGGTGTCCACGCGGCTCACCGACCGGGCTATCCGTGCCGAGTACGGAGACGAGCCCGGGGATGAGCCACGTGACGAGGCGGAGTTCGGCGGCGAGACGCACCTCGAGGAGCCGCCGTGCGCGTCGGGACCGGCCGAGGGCGATGGGGAGCCGCCCCGGGCGGACGGACTACGCTGATGCCCGTGACCAACGCTTCTTACCTCGAACTGCTGCCCGCCGTGGACGTCGCCGACGGGCAGGCCGTCCGTCTGGTGCAGGGGGAGGCCGGAACCGAGACCTCGTACGGTTCGCCGCTCGAGGCCGCGATGCAGTGGCAGCGGGACGGCGCCGAGTGGGTCCACCTGGTGGACCTCGACGCCGCCTTCGGTCGCGGGACCAACCGCGACCTCCTGGCCGAGGTCGTCGGCGCGCTCGACGTCAGGGTCGAGATGTCCGGGGGGATCCGCGACGACGACTCGTTGGAGGCCGCGCTCGCGACCGGGTGCGCGCGGGTGAACCTGGGGACCGCCGCGCTGGAGAACCCGGAGTGGTGCGCCTCCGCGATCGCCCGCCACGGGGACCGCATCGCGGTGGGCCTGGACGTGCGCGTGATCGACGGCGAACCCCGACTCCGTGGCCGCGGGTGGGTGTCCGACGGCGGCAATCTCTGGGAGGTGCTGGAGCGTCTCGACAAGGACGGCTGCGCGAGATACGTCGTCACCGACGTCTCCAAGGACGGGATGCTGAACGGCCCCAACCTCGAGATGCTCTCCCAGGTGTGCGCGGTCACGGGTGCGCCCGTGGTGGCGTCGGGAGGGGTGTCGTCCGTGGCGGACCTGGAGGCCATCGCGACGCTGGTGCCCCAGGGCGTCGAGGGTGCGATCGTGGGCAAGGCCCTCTACGCGGGCCGTTTCACCCTCCCCGAGGCGCTCGCCGCGGTGAGCGCCCGCTGAGCCACCGGTGACCAGCCGGTGGCTCCATCCGACCGTTTGACCTCGAGCAGGAGGCCCGAGATGACCGATCAGACCGGAAACACCCTGCCGACGGACCTGTCCGTCGACCCCGCGGAGGCGCTGGCACTGGCGGCCCGCGTCCTCGAGGAGGTCACCCCCCGCTTCGTCGAGGGTCTCGGCGCCGAGGGCACCCGCGTCAAGGGCTCGCGCAACGATTTCGCGACCGAGCTCGACCTCGAGCTCGAACGCCGGATCTCCGACGCCCTGCGCGAGGGGACCGGCCTCGAGGTCCACGGGGAGGAGTACGGCGGGCCGCCGGTCAACGAGGGGACCCTCTGGGTGGTCGACCCGATCGACGGCACGGCCAACTACTCCCTCGGCATACCCACCACCGGCATCCTCGTCTCGCTGGTTCACGAGCGGCAGCCCGTTCTGGGCCTGACCTGGCTCCCGCTGCTCGGGATGCGGTTCACCTCGATCGCCGGGGGTCCGCTCAAGGAGAACGACGAGGAGATCCCGCGGATCGCCGACGTCTCCATCCGCGACGTGGCGCTGGGCCTCGGGTCGCTCAACACGGGGGCCCGCACGACCTATCCGCCGGCCTACCGCCGGGAGGTGTTCGAGCAGCTCACCCTCGACGCCGCGCGCACACGCAAGTTCGGGTCGACGGGAGTCGACCTGTCGTTCGTGGGCTCGAGCCGGTTGTCCGCCGCCGTGAGCTTCGGCAACTACGCCTGGGACAACGCGGCGGGCGCCTCCCACATCCGCGCGGCGGGTGGAGTGGTCACCGACCTGGCCGGTGAGCCGTGGTCGATCGACTCCCAGTCGATCCTCGCGGCCGGCCCGCGGGCCCACGCCGAGGTGCTCGGCACCATCCGCGAGCTGGGCGAGCCCGGGAACTTCTTCGAGGCCGGACGCCGCCGGGCCACCCCCGGGCCGGACGGCAACCGCCCGTGGCTCGACGGGGAACGGTGACCCGGGTATGACACTCGCCACCCGGGTGATCCCGTGCCTCGACGTCGACGCGGGCCGCGTGGTCAAGGGCGTGAACTTCCTCGACCTCCGGGACGCCGGGGATCCGGTCGAGCTGGCCGCCGCCTACGACGCGCAGGGCGCGGACGAGCTGACCTTCCTCGACGTCACGGCCTCGTCCTCGGGCCGCGGAACCATGCTCGACGTGGTCACCCGCACGGCCGAGCAGGTCTTCATCCCCCTCACGGTGGGGGGCGGGGTGCGTACCGCCGAGGACGTGGACCAACTCCTGCGGGCGGGCGCGGACAAGGTCAGTGTCAACACCGCCGCCATCGCGCGTCCCGAGCTCCTCGACGAGCTCAGCAGGCGCTTCGGTTCGCAATGCATCGTCCTGTCGGTCGATGCGCGAACGGTTCCCCAGGGAGAGCCACCCACGCCGTCGGGCTGGGAGGTCACCACCCACGGTGGCCGTCGGGGCACCGGCATCGACGCCGTCGAGTGGGCCCGTCGCGGACAGGACCTGGGGGTGGGGGAGATCCTGCTCAACTCGATGGACGCCGACGGCACCAAGGCGGGATTCGACCTGGACATGATCCGTGCGGTGCGTGCGGCGGTGACCATTCCCGTGATCGCCTCGGGCGGGGCCGGTGCGGTGGAGCACTTCGCTCCCGCCGTCGCGGCCGGAGCCGACGCGGTCCTCGCGGCCAGTGTCTTCCACTTCGGTGAGATGACCATCGGCGACGTCAAGAAGGCCATGGCGGCCGAGGGGGTCACGGTCCGATGAGCGATCCGGTCCTGGACCCGTCCGTCGCCGACCGGCTCACGCGCACCGCGGACGGCCTGATCGCGGCGGTGGTGCAGGACGCGTCCGACGGCCGGGTCCTGATGATGGCGTGGATGGACGACGCCGCTCTCGCCGAGACCCTGGCCACGCGGCGCGGGGTGTACTTCTCGCGCTCGCGGGGGACGCGGTGGGTCAAGGGGGAGACCTCCGGTCACGTCCAGCACGTGCGCAGCGTGGAGATCGACTGCGACGGCGACACCGTGTTGTTGAAGGTGGACCAGACCGGGGCCGCCTGCCACAACGGCACGCGGAGCTGTTTTGACACCCACACACTCCTCGGGGAGGAATGATCCTGTGCCCTTCATCCAGATCAACCAGCTCGACGGGATGGACCCGCAGTCCAAGGCGCGGGTGATCGAGGCCGTCACCGCCGCCTACGCCGAGGCCTCGGGCAAGGACCCGGCCAAAGTCTGGGTGCACGTCAACGACATGCCGCGCGACTCGTTCGGGATCGGCGGCCGGGTCGTCGGATGAGTACCACGACCACCACCTTCGAGCAGTTCCGGGCGCTCGCCGCCGGTCACCGAGTCGTCCCCGTGGTGCGCACGGTGCTGGCCGACTCCGAGACCCCGCTGTCCGCGTACGACAAACTCGCGGACGACCGACCCGGGACCTTCCTGCTCGAGTCGGCCGAGCACGGTCGATCGTGGTCACGGTGGTCCTTCATCGGCTGTGGCTCGGCCGCCGCGCTGACCGTCGACGAGACGGGCGAGGCCATGTGGTGGGGACACGTGCCCGCCGGCGCACCGACGGGAGGGGACCCGCTCGACGCCCTGCGCCGGACCCTCGATCTGCTGCGAACCGATCAGATCGCGGGCCTGCCACCGCTGACGTCCGGGCTGGTGGGGTACCTCGGCTACGACATCGTGCGCCGTCTCGAACGGATCGCCCCTGACACCGCCGATGACCTGCACGTTCCGGAGCTGGTCCAGATGCTGGCCACCGACCTGGCCGCGTTCGACCACCACGAGGGCCGGATCCACCTGATCGCCAACGCCGTCAACTGGGACGGGAGCGACGATCGAATCGAGCAGGCCTACGACGACGCGGTGGCCAGGGTGGACGCGATGACGGCGAGGCTCGCGGCGCCGGGCGGCGGCGGGGTCAGCGTGTTCGACACCCCGGACCCGCAGGTGATCCGTCGCACCGACGAGTCGACGTATCACGCGCGGGTGGCCGACATCATCGAGCAGATCTACTCCGGCGAAGCCTTCCAGGTGGTGCTCAGCCAGCGCTTCGAGGTGGAGACCTCCGCCTCTCCGAGGGACGTCTACCGCATCCTGCGCACCACCAACCCGAGTCCCTACATGTACCTGATGACGGTGCCGGACGGGTCGGGAGACGACGGTTTCGGTGGCACCGCGTTCACCATCGTGGGATCGAGCCCCGAGGCCCTGGTCACGGTGAAGGACGGATTGGCCACGACCCACCCGATCGCCGGAACCCGGCCGAGGGGTGACGACGACGAGCACGACGTCCTGCTCGCGAAGGACCTGGTGGAGGACGCCAAGGAGAACGCCGAACATCTGATGCTGGTCGATCTGGGCCGCAACGACCTCGGCCGGGTCTGCGAGCCGGGCTCCGTCGTGGTGACCGAGTTCCGTCAGGTCGAGCGGTACAGCCACGTCATGCACCTGGTCTCCACCGTGACAGGTCGTCTGGCGGAGGGGCGCACGGGCATCGACGCCGTGACCGCCTGCTTCCCGGCGGGCACCCTGTCGGGCTCGCCCAAGCCCCGCGCGCTGCAGATCATCGAGGATCTCGAGGACACCCGTCGCGGCGTCTACGGGGGAGTGGTCGGATACCTCGACTTCGCCGGGAACACCGACCAGGCCATCGCCATCCGGTCCGCCGTGCTCAAGGACGGCACCGCCTACGTCCAGGCAGGTGCCGGGATCGTCGCCGATTCGGTCGCGGCGTCGGAGGACCAGGAGTGCCGCAACAAGGCCATGGCCGTCCTCCGGGCCGTCGCGGCCGCGGACACCCTGCGGCCCGCGGGGTCCACGGGTGGAACCCACCCCACGGGGGAGGGCCGGTGAGTCAGAGCACACGTCTCCGCCTCCCGGTGGTCCTGCTGGTGCTCGGAGCCGCCCTGTTGTGGATCGCCTCCCGCATGGTGTGGGTGGACGTGGTCGCGTTCAACGACCAGTCGGGCGAGGTCCGACGGGCCCTGACGGGTTCCCAGTGGCAGCCGGCGCTGGTCGCGGTGGCGTTGGGTGCTCTGGCCGCGGTGGCCGCGGTGGCCCTGGTGAGGGGAACGGGGGCTCGGGTGGTCGGCGCCGTCATCGCCCTGCTCGGCCTGGCCACCGGCGCGGTGCTGTTCTCGGCCGTCGGCGGGGTGGACTCCGGCCGCGTGCACTCGACGGTGACGGGCGAGGAGGAGTTCGGACGCACCAACGCCGGCCCGGGCTCCGCCGACGCCCAGGCGATCCCGGAGTGGTCGGAGATCACCGAGGTCTCGACGCGCTCGGCCGGGCCGGCGCTCACCGGGGCCGGGGCAGCGGCACTCCTCGCCGCGGGCGCCGTCCCCATGATCTGGCCGACCCGTCGGGTGCGGCGCGACGATCGCTACGTGACGCCCGCCGCACGTCGCCAGGGCCGGGGGACCGGCGAGTCCGCCGTGGACACCGGCACTGACCTGTGGCAGGAACTCGACGAGGGTCGCGATCCCACGGGGTGAGCCCGGCGAGAGCGGGTCCCGATTCTGAGAACCCCATGTGCTGCCTCTATTGTTGATCTCGATCACACTTCCTGCCCGAACACTGCAGAGGGAGGTCACGGTGGGTACCGTGCTCGACTCGATTATCGACGGGGTCCGCGAGGACGTCGCTGCCCGCGAGGCCGTCACCGACCTCACTGCGGTCAAGAAGGCGGCCCGGTCGGCGCCCGAGCCGCGGGACGCGCTCAGGGCGCTCCGGGGGGCGGGTGTCGGCGTCATCGCCGAGGTCAAGCGCGCGAGTCCCTCGAAGGGTCCGCTCGCCGACATCCCTGATCCCGCGGTGCTCGCCCGGATGTACGAGGAGGGTGGTGCCCGCGTCATCTCGTGCCTGACCGAGGAGCGCCGCTTCAACGGCAGCCTGGCGGACCTGGACGCGGTCCGTCGGGCCGTCGACATCCTGGTACTCCGCAAGGATTTCGTGGTGGGGCCGTACCAGATCCACGAGGCCCGGGCCCACGGCGCCGATCTCGTGCTGCTGATCGTGGCGGCTCTGGAACAGGACGCCCTGGTGTCCCTGCTCGACCGCACGGAGTCACTGGGGATGACGGCGCTGGTGGAGGTCCACACGGAGGAGGAGGCCGATCGCGCCCTCGAGGCCGGTGCCACCGTGATCGGAGTCAACGCCCGGAATCTCAAGACGCTCGAGGTCGACCGTGATGTGTTCTCCCGCATCGCGCCGGGCCTGCCGTCCGGAGTGGTCAAGATCGCCGAGTCCGGCGTCCGTGACGCGTCCGACCTCCTGTCGTACGCCAGCGTGGGTGCGGACGCGGTCCTCGTGGGTGAGGGCCTGGTGACCAAAGGCGACCCCCGTGCGGCGTGCAACGCCCTGGCCACGGCGGGTTCCCACCCGTCGTGTCCGCAGGGACCCCGCTAGGCCCCCGGCGCACGCTTCCGGCAGACTGGGAGCCGTGAATTCTAACGAGCTGACACCGCTGCCCTCGATGGGAGACGTGCTCCGGACGACCACCGGACACGAGCCCGACCAGCGGGGCCACTGGGGTGCATTCGGTGGGCGCTACGTCCCCGAGGCGCTCATGGCGGTCGTCGACGAGGTCGCCGACGCCTACGCCAAGGCCCGCGCGGACGACGCCTACCTCGACGAGCTCGACCGGCTCCAGCGCGACTACTCGGGTCGGCCGTCGCCCCTGTACGAGGCGGGACGTTTCGGGGCGGAGATCGGCGCCAGGGTGTTCCTCAAGCGGGAGGACCTCAACCACACCGGGTCGCACAAGATCAACAACGTCCTCGGCCAGGTGCTGCTCGCGCACCGCATGGGCAAGAAGCGTGTGATCGCCGAGACCGGGGCCGGACAGCACGGGGTCGCCTCCGCCACGGCGTGCGCCCTGCTCGGACTGGAGTGCAAGATCTACATGGGTGCCGTGGACGTCCGCCGTCAGGCCCTGAACGTCGCCCGGATGCGGCTGCTCGGAGCGGAGGTCGAGGCCGTCGAGGTGGGGTCGGCGACGCTCAAGGACGCGATCAACGAGGCGATGCGGGACTGGGTCTCCCGTGCGGACGACACGTACTACGCGTTCGGCACCGCCGCCGGCCCACACCCCTTCCCCGCGATGGTCCGCGACTTCCAACGGGTGGTGGGTACGGAGGCGCGCGCCCAGATGCTGGAGCGGGTGGGACGACTGCCCGACGCCGCGGTGGCGTGCGTGGGTGGTGGGTCCAACGCGATCGGATTGTTCCACCCGTTCATCGACGACTCCTCGGTCCGCCTGGTGGGCTGCGAGGCGGGCGGCGACGGCGTGGCGTCCGGTCGCACCGCCGCGACCGTCAACGCCGGCAGGCCGGGCGTCTTCCAGGGCTCCTATGCGCACCTCATGCAGGACGAGGACGGGCAGACCACCGAGTCGCACTCGATCTCGGCGGGGCTGGACTACCCGGGTGTGGGACCCGAGCACTCGTACCTCGCCGACATCGGCCGCGCGGAATACCGGCCGGTGACCGACGCCCAGGCGATGGACGCATTCGCCCAACTGTGCCGCACCGAGGGGATCATCCCCGCCATCGAGTCCGCCCACGCGGTCGCCGGAGCAGCGCAGCTCGCCGCCGAGGGCGTCGACCTGATACTGGTCAACGTCTCGGGTCGAGGCGACAAGGACGTCGACACCGCCGCCCGGTGGTTCGGCCTGTTGGGCGGAGGGACCCCCCCGGAGGCCGGGGTGGACTCGAGCCGGGGCGCGGACGACGGCGCGGGGGAGTACGCGGACGGGGGGATCGAGGGATGAGCGCGCTGAGCGAGGTCTTCGGGCGGTGCCGTGCGGAGAACCGGGCCGCTCTCATCGGGTACTACCCAGCGGGGTACCCCACGGTCGAGGGGTCCGTCCAGGCCGTTCGCACCATGGTCGCCGGCGGCTGCGACGTCATCGAGGTGGGGATCCCGTACTCGGATCCCATGATGGACGGCCCCACCATCCAGGCGGCCGCGGATGTGGCACTGGAGGCGGGCTTCCGCATCCGGGACACCTTCGACGTGGTCCGCGCGGTGGCCGAGGCCGGGGCGGTCCCGGTCGTCATGAGCTACTGGAACCCGATCCTGCAATACGGCGTCGACCGGTTCGCGGCGGACCTCGCGGCCGCCGGGGGGACCGGGGTCATCACACCGGACCTGATCCCGGACGAGGCGGACGAGTGGATCGCCGCGACGGACGCCCACGGCGTCGACCGGGTCTTCCTGGTGGCGCCGTCGTCGACGCCCGAACGATTGGCCATGACGCTGTCCCACACGAGCGGATTCGTCTACGTCCAGGCAGTGATGGGGGTCACCGGGGCGCGGGACGTGGTCTCGGATGCCCCCAGGACCCTCACCGCCCGTGTCCGCGAGCTCTCGGACCTGCCGTGTGGAGTCGGACTCGGTGTGCGCAACGGGGACCAGGCAGCGGAGATCGCCTCCTACGCCGACGGGGTGATCGTGGGCTCCGCCCTCATCACCGCCGCCACCGAGGGAGGCGACGCCCTCGCGCGGTTGACGGCCGATCTCGCGTCGGGCGTGCGTCGGCGAGGAGTCGACTCGTGATCCCCAGCCCTCCGCAGGGGGTCTGGGAGCTCGGTCCGTTCCCCGTGCGCGCGTACGCACTGTGGATCATCCTCGGCATCGTCGTGGCCATCTGGTGGGGCGAGAAGCGGTGGGTCGCCCGTGGGGGGCGCGCGGGGGTCGTTCTCGACACCGCGCTGTGGGCCGTCCCCTTCGGCCTCGTGGGCGGTCGCGTCTACCACGTGGCCACGGACTGGTACCGCTACTTCGGGGAGGGCAGGAACCCGGTCGACGCGCTGAAGATCTGGGACGGCGGTCTGGGGATCTGGGGAGCGGTCGCGCTGGGCGCGATCGGTGCCTACATCGGCCTGCGGCAGCAGGGGATCCGGGCGATCGGCGCGTTCGGCGACGCGGTCGCCCCGGGCATCGTCCTGGCGCAGGGAATCGGTCGACTGGGGAACTACTTCAACCAGGAGCTCTACGGTCGCGAGACCGACGTGCCCTGGGCCCTGGAGATCTACCAGCGGTACGACGAGGCGTACGGATACTCCCAGACCCTCGGTCGGTCCACCGGGCAGGTGCTCTCGACCGTGCACCCCACGTTCCTGTACGAGCTCCTGTGGAACGTCCTGGTGGCCGTGGCGTTGGTGCTGATCGACCGCAGGTTCCGCCTCGGGCACGGCCGACTCTTCGCGCTCTATGTGGCCCTGTACTGCTTCGGGAGGTTCTGGGTCGAGCTGCTCCGTGCGGATGCGGCGACCGAGATCTTCGGGCTGCGCATCAACACCGTCGTCTCCGTCGTCGTCATGCTGGCCGCGCTGATCTACGTGTGGCGGGCACGCCGGGGCCGCGAGGACCCGTCCGAGCTGCGTGCTCCCGAGGACGTGACCGAGGAGTCCCCGGGGGACGCACCCCCGTTGGCCGGTCGTTGACGTCGCGTTCACCGGTCATCCCGGCGAGGGGTCTAGATTGGTACGGGTGAACCGTCGTACCAAGATCGTCTGCACCCTGGGTCCCGCCGTCGCCTCGGAGGCCGGCATCCGTGAACTCGTCGATGCCGGGATGAACGTCGCCCGGCTCAACTTCAGCCACGGGGACCATGCCGACCACGAAGCGAACTACCGCTGGGTCCGCCAGGCCTCGGACGAGTCGGGGCACGCCGTCGGTGTGCTCGCGGACCTCCAGGGCCCCAAGATCCGGCTCGGCCGCTTCATCGAGGGCCGCCACGAGTGGGCGGAGGGTGACATGGTCGCCATCACCGTCGCGGATGTGGAGGGGACCAAGGAGCGCGTGTCCACCACCTACAAGGGGCTGGCGGCCGATGCCCGCCCCGGCGACCGACTGCTCGTGGATGACGGCAACATCGGTCTGACCGTGCAGCGGGTCGAGGGTGACGACGTCCACTGCGTCGTCACCGAGGGCGGCACGGTCTCCAACAACAAGGGGGTGTCCCTGCCGGGGATGAACGTCTCGGTCCCGGCGCTGAGCGAGAAGGACGTCGCGGACCTCCGGTTCGCCCTGGACCTGGGCGTCGATTTCATCGCCCTGTCCTTCGTCCGGTCTCCGGCGGACGTCGACCTGGTGCACGCGATCATGGATGAGGTCGGGGTGCACGTCCCTGTGATCGCCAAGCTCGAGAAGCCCGAGGCGGTCAAGAATCTCGAATCCATCGTCCTGGCCTTCGACGCGATCATGGTCGCGCGAGGCGACCTGGGAGTGGAGTTGCCCCTGCAGGACGTGCCGCTGGTCCAGAAGCGGGCGATCCAGATCGCCCGGGAGAACGCGAAGCCGGTCATCGTGGCCACGCAGATGCTCGAGTCCATGATCACCAACTCCCGGCCCACCCGGGCGGAGGCGTCGGACGTCGCCAACGCCGTGCTCGACGGGGCCGACGCGGTGATGCTCTCGGGAGAGACCTCGGTGGGCAAGTACCCCATCGACGCGGTGCGGACCATGTCGTCGATCGCTCTCGCGGTGGAGTCCGATTCCACCGCCGCGCCGGACCTCGTCCACATCCCCCGGACCAAACGCGGGGTCATCTCCTACTCGGCGCGGGAGATCGGAGAGCGGTTGGGCGCCAAGGCGCTCGTCGCCGTGACCTCGACCGGGGACACGGTCCGCCGCCTCGCCCGGTTGCACAGTCACCTGCCGCTCATCGCCATCACCGGTGATCCGCGCATCCGGAGCCAGTTGGCTCTCACGTGGGGCACCGAGACGTTCCTGACCGACCGGGTCCACGAGACGGCGGAGCTCGTCAAGGTGACCGACGAACTGCTGCTCCCCCTCGAGGGGTACAACGAGGACGATCTCATCGTGATCGTCGCGGGCAACGTGCCGGGCGTCGAGGGGTCGACCAACTTCATCCTCGTACACCGGATGGGCGAGGCGGACCACTGATCACCTTCGGGTAACAACTCGGTAGCGCCGGTGGGCACCCGCTCACCGGCGCTTTCGACTCTATTCGTGCTTTTGACGTGACAGGGCCGAGATACATCTGTTACCTTTTTGGAGGCCACCGGGGAAGCCGGTCGGCCCGCCGCTTCGCCCACGCACCGAACTCCGAGGTTTCCCCTGATGTCCGACGCCACTCGAATCACCTTCACCGAGCTCGCCGATCGACTCGGTGTGGCCGGCTCCGGCGCGACCGCCGGCCGCCACCGCGCAGCCCGGTCCGCGAGCGGGATGGGCCGCATCGTCGCCGGCGCAGTCGCCGGTGCCGCTTTCACCGGTGGCGTCGCGATGGCCGCAGCCCCCGCCGCCTCCGCCCAGTCCGCTGACATCGACGTGAACCAGATCGGCCAGATGGCCCAGGAGTTCGCCCAGGGCATCGGTCTGAACGAGCAGCAGTTGCGGGAGTACGCCCTCGATCCCGCGTTGTTCGGCTCGCTCGGTATCCCCGCCGGTGTGGTCGGCGGAGCCCATGCCCCGACCTTCGGCCCCATCACCTCGGGCTTCGGACCGCGGTGGGGAACCTTCCACAACGGCACGGACTTCGGCGCCCCGATCGGCACGCCCCTGTTCGCCGCCAAGTCCGGCACGGTCGTCGCCGCGGGACCGGCCTCGGGCTACGGACTGTGGATCCGCATCCAGACCGACGACGGATACCTCCTCGAGTACGGCCACAACGACCAGAACTACGTCTCGGTGGGCCAGCGCGTCCATGCCGGTCAGGTCATCGGAACCGTGGGCAACCGCGGTTACTCGACCGGCCCGCACCTGCACTTCGGCGTGCGCAACCCGGCCGGCCAGTGGATCGACCCCGTGCCGTGGCTGCGTGCGCAGGGTGTCGCCGTCTGAGCGGACCTCCGAGCAGCCTGCTCGTCCCCCGGGGCCCCGGACACCGTGAGTGTCCGGGGCCCCGGCCGTCTGGCGGGAGGAAAGATGGCGGGATCTGCATGTGTGGCAGGGTGGGAGATGCCGGTGCCGGTCATCGCCCGACACCTGCCCGAGCTGTACTGATCTCGAGGAGAATCCGGAATGTCACAGACCGTCAAGGGCGTCATCGCCCGTAGCAAGGGCGCGGACGTCGAGCTGGTCGACGTGGTGGTCCCCGATCCTGGGCCGAACGACGTCGTCGTCCGCGTGCAGGCGTGCGGCGTCTGCCACACCGACCTGGCCTATCGCGACGGCGGCATCAATGACGAGTACCCCTTCCTGCTGGGCCACGAGGCCGCGGGGATCGTCGAGACCGTCGGTGACCGCGTCACTCATGTGGCCGAGGGCGATTTCGTGGTGCTGAACTGGCGAGCGGTGTGCGGTGAGTGCCGGGCCTGCAAGCGCGGGCAGCAGCAGTACTGTTTCGCCACCCACAACGCCTCGAGGAAGATGGCCCTCACCGACGGCACGGAGCTCACCCCGGCTCTCGGGATCGGCGCGTTCATCGACAAGACCCTGGTCCATGAGGGGCAGTGCACCAAGGTGGACCCCGCGGCCGACCCGGCCGTGGCGGGACTGCTGGGGTGCGGCGTGATGGCCGGCCTCGGTGCCGCGGTCAACACGGGCAATGTCACGCGGGGCCAGTCCGTGGCGGTCATCGGGTGCGGTGGTGTCGGCATCGCCGCGGTCGTGGGCGCACGTCTGGCGGGTGCCTCGACCATCGTGGCCGTGGACATCGATGACACCAAGCTCGAGTGGGCGCGCGACTTCGGTGCCACCCACGTGGTCAACTCCACCGGGGTGGACCCAGTGGCGGCCATCCAGGAGCTCACGGGCGGCGTCGGCGCCGATGTCGTGATCGACGCGGTCGGCCGGCCCGAAACGTACGAGCAGGCCTTCTACGCTCGTGATCTCGCCGGGACCGTGGTCCTGGTGGGGGTGCCCACGCCCGAGATGCGCCTGGAGATGCCGCTGTTGGACTTCTTCGGCCGCGGTGGTTCGCTGAAGTCCTCCTGGTACGGCGACTGCCTGCCGGAGCGCGATTTCCCGATGCTGGTGGATCTCCACCTGCAGGGTCGGCTCCCGCTCGAGAAGTTCGTCAGCGAGCGCATCGGCCTGGACGCGGTCGAGTCCGCGTTCGGTGCCATGAAGTCCGGTTCCGTCCTCCGATCGGTGGTGACCCTGTGAGCGAGACCCACACCAGTGCCGGTAATGCCGGTGGCCTGCGCATCGAGAAGGTCGTGACGAGCGGCGTGTTCGCCCTCGACGGAGGCGAGTGGGAGGTGGACAACAACATCTGGATCCTCGGCGACGACTCCGAGGTGTACGTCATCGACGCCGCCCACACCGCCCAGCCGATCATCGACGCGGTGGCCGGGCGCACGGTGAAGGGCATCCTGTGCTCGCACGCCCACAACGACCACATCACCGTGGCCCCGGAGCTGGCCCGGGAGCTCGACACCCGGGTCTTCGTCCATCCCGGTGACCAGATGCTGTGGGAGGAGACCCACCCGACGGTCGCCCACGAGGACCTCGAGGACGGGCAGACCTTCCAGATCGCCGGGACCGGGTTCACGGTCATGAACACCCCCGGTCACTCGCCGGGCTCGTGCGTCTTCCACGTCCCCGAGGCGGGCGTCCTGTTCTCCGGTGACACCCTGTTCTCCGGAGGGCCCGGCGCGACCGGTCGGTCGTACTCCGACTTCCCCACCATCATCACCTCGATCAGGGACCGCATCCTCACCCTGCCGGCCGAGACACTGGTCCATACCGGCCACGGCGACGGTACCAAGGTGGGTGAAGAGTCCCCGCATCTGGAGGAGTGGATCGCCCGGGGCAGCTGACCGGGCACGATGGGGGGGTGACGACGACGGACCGCGCCCCGGAGACGGATCTGCGCACCCCCTGGCACGCACTGCCCACCGCGGAGGTGGTCTCCCGCCTCGGCGCGGGGTCGAACGGTCTGACCCGCGCCGAGGCGTCCCGTCGCCTCGCCGTGCACGGTCCCAACACCCTGCCGGTGGCGGCCGGGGTGCCGGCCTGGAGGCGGGTCCTGCGGCTGCTCCGCGACCCCATGATCATGGTTCTCGCGGTGGCCGCCGTGGTGAGCGCCGTGATCTCGCGCGAGTGGGAGACCCCGGTCGTCATCCTCCTGGTGGTGGTGCTCAACACAGTGCTGAACTACGTGCAGGAGACGCGGGCCGAGGAGAGCCTGGCGGCGTTGCGCGACATGGCGGTGCCGCACAGCCGGGTGGTGCGGGACGGCGGCGAGGTGGAGGTGGACAGCGCGGATCTCGTCCCGGGGGACGTCGTGGTGGTGGAATCCGGCGACAGGGTCCCCGCTGACGGACGCGTTCTCGAGGCGTCCCGGTTCCAGGTGGCGGAGTCGGCCCTGACCGGCGAGTCGGTCCCCGTGGACAAGACGGCGGGAGCGGTGGCCGCCGCGGACGCGCCGCTCGGTGACCGCACCGGCATGGTGTTCATGAACACCGAGGTCACCCGCGGTCGGGCTCGCGTAGTGGTCACGGGGACCGGTGAGCGCACGGAGATGGGGGCGATCGCCGAGCTGCTCGACGGGGCGGGCGGCGAGCAGACGCCGCTCCAACGGCGGATCGGGGTCCTGGCCCGGGTCCTCACCGTGATCGCGCTGGTCGTGGTGACGCTGGTGATGGGGATCGGACTGGTGCGCGGGCAGTCCTGGGAGGACATGCTCCTCAGTGCCGTCTCGCTCGCCGTGGCCACCATCCCGGAGGGCCTCACCGCCGTGGTGGCGTTCACCCTCGCGATGGGCGCCTCGAGGCTCGCCCGTGAGGGAGCGATCATCAAGAACCTCGCGGCGGTGGAGACCCTCGGGTCGACCAGCCACATCGCCACCGACAAGACCGGGACCCTCACCCTCAACGAGATGACCGTGACGCGGATCGTCGCGGGCGGTTCCGCCTACACCGTCACCGGGACCGGGTACGAGGCGACCGGCACGGTCCTGTCGTCCGATCCGGATGCCGTTCCGGACCTCCGGAGGGCGGCGGTCGCCATGACGCTGTGCAACGACGCGATCGTGACCGACGGCGAACTCGTCGGCGACCCCACCGAGGGCGCTCTCCTCGTGGCCGCCACCAAGTGCGGGCTCGACGTGGAGGGACTGCGTGCCGCCCGGCCCCGGGTGGCCCAGGTGCCCTTCGACTCCGACTACAGGTTCATGGCCACCGTCAACCGCTCACCGGGCGGGGGGCTCGCGCTCAGCGCCAAGGGCGCGACCGGTGCGCTGCTGCCCCGGTCGACCCACGTGTGGAACGGCACGGACGCCGTGGAGCTCACCGATGAGCTGCACGAGGCGATCCGTCTCGCGACCGATGAGCTGGCCGGACATGGGCTACGGACCCTGCTGGTCGCGGGGCGTCCGTTCAAGGACGGAACCGACGAGGTCGCAGTGGACGAGAGCAGGCTCCTCGACGAGGTGTGGGGGCTGACCGTGTTCGCGGTGGTGGGCATCGTCGACCCGCCCCGGCCCGAGGCCGCCGAGGCCATCCGGGTGGCGCGCGCGGCCGGGATCTCCGTCCACATGATCACCGGAGACCACCTCGTCACGGCCTCGTCGATCGCCCGCGACCTGGGGATCGAGGGGGAGGCGGTGCGAGGGGTCGATCTCGACGGACTCGACGACGACGAGCTGTGCGGGCGGGCTCCCGGAATGGGAGTCCTGGCCCGGGTGTCCCCGGAGCACAAGATCCGGATGGTCCGGGCGCTGCAGTCCGGCGGGGACGTGGTGGCCATGACCGGCGACGGCGTCAACGACGCGCCCGCGCTGAGTCAGGCGGACATCGGGATCGCGATGGGGATCACCGGCACCGACGTGTCCAAGGGCGCGGCCGACATGGTCCTCACCGACGACAACTTCACCACGATCGTCTCGGCCGTCGAACAGGGCCGCGGGATCTACGACAACATCGTCAAGTTCGTGAAGTTCCAGCTCACCACCGCGTGGGCGTTCGTGCTGGTGTTCCTCGCCAGCGGGCTGCTGGGTCTGGCCGCGGTGCCGTTCACCGCCCTGCAGGTCCTGCTGGTGAACATCGTCATGGACGGCCCGCCGGCCATGGCGCTGGGCGTGGAGCCCGTGGAGAAGAACGCGATGCGGCGGCCGCCCCGACCCGCCGACGAGCAGATCCTCACCCCGTCACGACTGGTACGGATCCTGTGGCTGGGCGTGGTCATGGCCACCGGGACACTGCTGGTCCTCGCGTTCGCGGAGACGATCTTCCCCGAACGCGCGGGCGTGCCGTTGTTCGCCACCACTCTCGCCTACGCCGCCTTCGTGTTCTTCCAGGTGTTCAACCTGATGAACGTCCGCTCCACGGACGGCTCGGTGTTCTCCCGGGACATGGCGCACAACGCCCCGATCTGGGTGGCCCTGGCGGCGGTCCCGCTGCTGTTGGTGGCCGTGGTCCAGGTGCCCTTCCTCCAGGGGATCTTCGACACCACCCCGTTGCACGCGGACGAGTGGTTGTTGGCGGTCGCGGTGGGCTCGTCGATCCTCTGGCTCGAGGAACTCCGGAAAGTCGTGGCGAGGTGGCGTGCTCGGCGGCAGGAGGGATCGGGCACGATGGTGGGGGTCTGACGCGCCCCTGTCGAGGGCGCCGCCACCGGCGATTCCGGCGGGCGCGATGTGGTCAGGCAGAGGAGGAGTCACGATCATGGGCAGGGTCACCGCCAGCAACACCATCGTCATCGAGGCGCCCGTCGCGGCCGTGACGGCCGCGATCGCGGACTACGCCCAGGTCCGTCCCCGGATCCAGCCCGAGCAGTTCACCGCGTACAGGTTGATCGAGGGCGGCCAGGGGCACGGCACCGTGGCGGCGTGGAACCTCCAGGCCACCAAGAAGCGCAGCCGGGACGTCAAGGCCACGGTGACCGTGGACGAGGCCGCGGCGCACTGGTCGCTGGTGGAGAAGGACGCCAATTCGTCCATGGCCACCACCTACACGGTCCGCGAGGCCACCGGGGGTGCGCTGGTGGAGATGACCACGTCGTGGGACGGGGCCGGGGGAGTGGGGGGTTCTTCGAGCGGACCTTCGCCCCAGCCGGGCTCAAGCGGATCCAGCACCAGTTGTTGGCCAACCTCAAGGCGGACATCGAGGGGTAGGCCCCGCGTCAGCGCGGTGGGGTGGGCCCCGCGTCAGCGCGGTGGGGTAGGCCCCGCGTCAGCGGCCCTCGTCCGGCGTCGGCCTCGTCGTCGTTCCAGACCCCTCACGCCTGGGGGCGGCGGTCCCGGTCACCTCTCCACCCTCCGGGGGGCCGCCCGCCGCTGTGTCTGCCGCGGCGACATCGGTTCCGGACGGCGCCGCCGCCGCGGCGGCCTCGCGGGCTGCCTCGGCCTGCGCCGAGCCGGTCCGGAGGACGATCGGTGGCAGGAAGACCAGGATCACCGAGGCGACGACGGCGAGGATGCCGGCGACCAGATAGATCTCCGACATGCTGAGCGCGTAGCCCTGCTCGAAGGGGTGGGCCACCAGTTCGGGCAGGCGGTTGATGACGGACGAGTCCTTGGTGACCGTCTCAAGCGCACCCGCGCCCGCGCCGGATGCCGGGTCCGCGAGGGCCTGCACGATCCCGAGAGCCTCGGGGTCGTCGCGCAGTGCCGGGTCCGCCAGGCCCTCTTGCACCCCGCGCGCGAGGCTGCCGTCCGCCCCCGCCTTCTGCAGCTCGCTGGTGATGGAGCCTCCGACCCGGCTGAACAGGATCGACAGGAACACGGCCACCCCGGCGGTCCCGCCGAGTTGCCGGAAGAACGTCGCGGACGCGGTGGCCACACCGATCTCGCGGGGGCTCACCGCGTTCTGCACGATCAGTGTGAGCGGCTGCATGCAGTTGCCCAGGCCGACGCCGAGGACCAGCATGTAGGCCATCACCAGGGTGAGAGAGGTGTCGGCGTCGATGGTGAACAGCAGGAACAGGCCGACGGCCGCGACGGCGGTGCCGAAGATCGGGAACTCGCGGACCCGCCCGGTCTTCGAGATGAGCTGACCGGAGACGATCGAGGCGCCCATCAGCCCGGCCACCAGTGGCAGCATCATGAGTCCGGACTCCATGGGGTCGGCTCCGTGGACGATCTGCATGTAGAGCGGGAGGGTCATCAGCCCGCCGAACATGGCCATTCCCACGATCACCCCGCCGGCGGTGACGATCGCGAAGGTGCGGTCCCGGAACAACCGAAGTGGGATGAGTGCCTCGTCGCCCGCGCGCGCCTCGACGATGAGGAACAGGCCGATCCCGGCCAGGCCCACGACGTAGCAGGCGAGGGCGGCAGGCGCGCCCCAGCCCCAGGTGTTCCCCTGCTCGGCCACCAGCAGCAGCGGTACCAGTCCGACGACGATCGTGGCGGCGCCCGCCCAGTCCACCCGGTGGTCCACGCGGGCGTTCTTGACGTTGAGGGTGATCAACACCAGGGTCAGTGCGATGGCGCCGATGGGGACGTTGATGAGGAAGATCCATCGCCAGCCGCTGATTCCGAAGAGGGTCTCGGCGCCGGCGAAGAAGCCGCCGACGACCGGACCGATGACCGAGGACGAGGCGAATACGGCGAGCAGGTAACCCTGGTACTTCGCGCGTTCGCGGGGCGGGATGATGTCGCCGATGATCGCCAGCGAGAGCGACATGAGGGCGCCCGCGCCCAGTCCCTGGATGCCGCGGAACAGTGCGAGGGTGTACATCGAGTCGGCGAGTGTGCACAGCAGCGAGCCGAACACGAAGATCATGATGCCGATGACGAAGAAGGGCTTGCGCCCGTAGATGTCCGAGAGCTTGCCGTAGAGCGGCGTCGAGATCGTGGACGTCATGAGGTAGGCGGTGGTCACCCACGCCTGGGCGTCCAACCCCTGGAGATCATCGGCAATGGTCCTGATGGCGGTCGAGACGATCGTCTGATCGAGGCTGGCGAGGAACATCGCGGACATCAACCCGGCGAGGATGACGAGGATCTGCCGGTGGGAGAACTCGCCGTCCTCGCCCGGGCCCGCGGCAGCGCTGGCGGATCGTGTCTCAGGGGTGGTCATCGGTTCTCCTTGGCGGACGTGAGGGCGTCGAGTTCGGAGCGCAGAGAGTCGGCGAGGCGCGACAACCCCCGGTCGAGCGAGGCCGCTTGCTCGGGGGTCCAGTCGGCCAGGACATCGGCCATCCACTGCCCGCGTCCGTCGAGGACCCGGGTGACCAGCTCGCGCCCCTCGGCCGAGAGGGTCACGACGCTCGCGCGCCCGTCATCCGGGTCGGGGACCTTGGCGACCAGGCCGAGGGCCTCGAGGTGGCGGACCTGACGACTCACCACGGAGATGTCGGTGTGCACGCGCTCGGCGAGGGCGGTGACTCTGTCGGGTTCGTCGTGGATCGCGAACAGCAGGGGATGGGTCGACGGTTCGAGGGAGTCGTGGAGTCGCGGTGCCGACGCGTTGAGTGCGCGGAGCATCTTGACCACGCGGGACAGGTCCACCACGAGCTTGCCGCCCTGCTCGGCGTCTATCGCCATTCCGACCTCCCGCGGTCAACTAAGTTGCTTGCAGCAAGCAACCATAACGCCGTTCTCCGCCGGCCGGCAACTCGGCGCTCAACCGAGGCGCGCGGGAATCGTCTCGAGCTGCCTGCCGGTGGGGCACGGCGCCGCATCGGCGTTAACATCGTCGAGGGCCACCCTGCGCAACGCGCACGCCGCGGCGGGTGTGGATCGCGGGAGGCGGGCGTGGGCTCCCGCGGTTCATGAGAGTGGCCAATGCGCCGCTAACTGTTGACAGTTGACAGAGATGTGCATCACAATAGGTGTGCCCTGAACGGCGGTGCCCCAGGGGGCCGAGTACATCCTGCTGGGGACCGCCCGGGTGAGTTGGCCGGTGCCTCCGCGGTGAGAGTGATCGAGTCGAATAGAGGAGTAGGGATGAAGAAGTCCACGAGTGCCCCTTTGACCAGGGACGGGACGTTCGCCCGTCGGACCGAGGAGCGGGTTCGGGAGATGATCCTCGACGGCACGCTCCCTCCCGGGGAGCGGTTGAACGAGGTGTCCATCGCCGAGGTGCTCGGGATCAGCCGGGGGCCCCTGCGCGAGGCCATTCAGCGACTGGTGGGCGAGGGCCTGTTGACGATCGTGAGCCACCGCGGCGCTTTCGTGAAGACGTTCGAGCCCGGTGAGGTCGATGATCTGTACGAGCTCCGTACCGCGCTGGAGACACACAGTGTCCGTCTCGTCTGCCGGAGGGCGACGGACGAGGAGCTGCGGGAGCTCGAGCAGCTGGTCGGAGAGGCGGGGGAGGAGCTGTCCCAGGATCCCGAACGCCCGTATCCCGCCGACCGGGACCTCCACACCCGGTTGACGTGGATGAGCGGCAACGACGCACTGGCCGCCGCGACGGTCGAGGTCCAGCGTCAGATCTCCCTCGCGAGGCAGACATCGGCCAAGAAGCCCGATCGAGCCCGTGAGGCGCTCGCCGAGCACGAGCGACTCGTCGCGGCGATCGTCGAGCGCGATGAGGACCGTGCGGCAGAGATCCTGCGACTGCACCTCGACAAGGCGCGGAAGAGCGCCGTGGACGCGCTGGGGATCACATCCGAATAGCGGCTCAGATGGGCCAGGAAAGGTGCAACAACCCATGACGACAACCAAGAAGCTGCGAGGTCTCCTCTCGTCGGGGGGGCCGCCGTTGATGGTGCCGGGTGCTCCCAACGCCCTCACCGCCCGGGTGGTGGAGGAGACGGGATTCGAAGCCGTGTACGTGACCGGTGCGGGTGTGACGAACTCCTACCTCGGGGCCCCCGACCTCGGACTCATCACCCTGAGCGAGTTGGTGGGTCACGTCAACGCGATCGCCGACGCGGTGCAGATCCCCGTTGTCGTCGACGGTGACACGGGATTCGGCAACGCGCTGAACGTGCAGCGCACGGTCCGGCTGATAGAAGGGGCCGGGGCGGCCGCCCTCCAACTGGAGGACCAGGTCAGCCCCAAGAAGTGCGGCCACTTCACCGGGAAAGAGGTCATCTCGGCGGACGAGATGGTCGGAAAGATCAAGGCCGCCGTCGACGCCCGGAGAGACGACGACTTCGTCATCATCGCCCGGACTGATGCCCTGGCGATCGAGGGGATCGATGAGGCTATCGACCGCGCCGGCCGGTACCTGGAGGCCGGGGCGGACGTGCTCTTCGTCGAAGCCCCCCGAGACGTGGACCAGATGCGCAGGATCACGACATCCGTGCCGGGGATCCACATGGCCAACATGGTCGAGGGTGGCCTGACCCCGCTGCTTCCCCGGGACGAACTCGGGGAACTCGGCTTCGCGGTGGCCCTCTACGCGAACGCAGCGATGCGGGGCGCGGTGGCCGGGATGCGTCAGGTGATGAACCACCTCGCGGAGATCGGGGACACCCGGGATGCCGGCGAGCTGATGATCAGCTGGACGGACCGTCAGGCCCTGGTGCGCAAACCGGAGTTCGACGAGCTCGACACGAAGTACGCGGTGGCGCAGAACACGGAGAATGGAGCAGTCGTATGACCACGTATGACCTTCGTCTGCACGGCGGCGACGTCTTCCTCAACGGGGAGGGAGTCCGCCGGGTGGACCTACTCGTCAAGGACGGGACGAT
Organism: Dietzia sp. JS16-p6b; assembly: GCF_003052165.1. Classification (NCBI taxonomy): domain Bacteria; kingdom Bacillati; phylum Actinomycetota; class Actinomycetes; order Mycobacteriales; family Dietziaceae; genus Dietzia; species Dietzia sp. JS16-p6b. The sequence continues at coordinate 1,541,170 of NZ_CP024869.1, forward strand.
CGCGGGGGTGGTGACCCCGGATGTCGAGGTCGAGGCCGCCGAGGTGGTGGACCTTCACGGAAAGCTCGTCCTCCCGGGGGCGATCGACCCGCACGTGCACCTGGGAAAGGACATCAGGGTCCCCCGCGATCCCGATGACGCCCTCCTGGAGTCCGCGTCGGCCGTGGCCGGCGGCGTCACCACGATGCTGGTCTACCTGATGAGCGGCGAGTCCTATTCGGATGTGCTCCCTGGGTCCCGCGACGTGATGTCACGTGACTCCCACGTGGATTTCGGGTTCCACATCGTCGTCGGTTCCGAGGCGCACTACGAGGAGATGCCTCACTACATCGACGAGTTCGGTGTCTCGAGTTTCAAGTTCTTCATGAACTTCCGCGGTGAGGAAGGCGCGTACCTCGGGCTCCCCGGCAACGACGACGGTTACATGTACGACGTGCTCGGTATGGCTGCCGATCGTGGAGCCATGATCAACCCCCACCCGGAGAACATCGAACTGGTCTGGAAGCTCAAGGGCCGTCCGATCGACGAGTCCCGCGGCCCGTTGCACGCCTGGAACATGTCGAGACCGTCGTTCGTCGAGGCGGAAGCGGTGCAGAGGGTCTCGTTCATGGCGCAGGTCACCGGCGCCTCCATGTACTCGGTCCACACCAGCAGCGCGCTGGCTCTCGACGCGGTCCTGCGTCAGCGGGAGTCCTACGAGAACCTCTTCGTCGAGACGTGCACGCAGTACCTGACGCTGACCACCGAGACCGATCCCGGGCCGGGAACCTACGGCAAGGTCAACCCTCCGCTCCGTGAACCGAGGGACCTCGAGGCGTTGTGGACCGGACTGGCGAACGGCGACGTCGACACCGTGGGCTCCGACCACAACGCCCGGCACCGCACGCACAAGGAGAAGGACATCTGGAAGGCCAGTGCGGGCTTCCCCGGGGTGGGCGGCGTCCTGCCCCTGACCCTGACGGAGGGGCTTCGCCGAGGGGTCCCGCTCGACCGGCTCGTGAACGCCACGTCCACCAGGTCCGCCCAACTGTTCGGCATGTACCCGAAAAAGGGCACGATCCAGGTCGGATCGGATGCCGATCTCGCGGTGGTCGACCTGTCGGGAGAGACCGTGATCGAGGCGGCGACCCAGCACTCCGCCGCCGAGTACACGCCCTGGGAGGGGACGCGGGTACCGATGCGGGTCGTGCACACCCTGGTCCGTGGGCACTTCGCGATGCGCGACGGTGAACTGTCCGCGACCACCACCGGCGAGTACATTCCCCGTCCCCACAGCGGCGCGACGGCACTCGCCGAGCTGACCAGTCTCCCGAAGGAGGAGCGATGAACGAGCCCTCGACGATCGATGACCTCACCCGCCGACGGTACGAGGCCGCGGGCTTCGGCCGGCCGGTCGGCCTGGGCCGTCGTCCCGGTCTGCTCATCATCGATGTGCAGTACCGCACCGTCGGAACCACCCCGATGCCCTTCGACGACGCACTCGACGAGTTCCCCACGAGCTGCGGCGAGGTCGGCTGGCAGGCGGTCAATCACATCGAACGGCTCCTGGCGGTGTTCCGCTCGAAGGGGTGGCCGGTCCTCTACCCGCACGTTGCTCCCAAGAAGGAGTACGACCAGGGCGCCCTCGGGGCGAAGGTCCCCGGGATCATGTCCATCCCCGCGAAGGGGTACGAGTTCGTGGCCGAGGTCGCGCCGCGGGACGGCGACGTCCTGCTGCCGAAGCGCCATCCGAGCGCGTTCTTCGGCACGCCGTTGGCCAGCTATCTGGTCCAGGCGGATGTCGATTCGCTCGTCGTGACCGGATGCACGACCTCGGGATGTGTCCGGGCCAGCGTCGTCGACGCCTTCTCGTACAACTACAAGGTCGCGGTGCCCTCGGATGCGGTGTACGACCGGAGTCCGACGGTCCACGAGGTCAATCTGTTCGACATGGCCCAGAAATACGCTGACGTATCTACCACCGACGCTCTTCTGAGCGCGCTGGACGGGGTTCCTGCTCGCCACTGACCGCTGGGCGCGTGAGGTGACGGTGACCGGGCTGCGGCAGTGAGTCGAATCGCCGCAGGTCGATGGTGTTTCGGCGCCGTTACCGGGCCCGCGACGGTGTAACACGATGGACACCGAGAATGGCCAGAAAACTGTTGACAGTTAGCAGACGACAGAATAATGTGGGTTCCGTCACAAAGGGCGGTCCGCAGTGGCAGCCCGCACGGGTGCCTCAATGGAACAGGAGAGGTCCGATGAGCTCGTTTCGAGCACGATGGGACGACCTTCCCGAGAGGGAAGTGCTGACCAACAATTTCCGTACCGCGATGACCGGTAAGGAGACCGGCGTCAACCGGATCCGCTGGATCCACCCGACGGTCGTCCCCACCCACTCCCACCCGGATTGCGAACAGACGGTGATCGTCACCAAGGGGAGGGTCATCTTCACCGTCGAGGACGACGAGTTCACCCTCGAGCCGGGCGAGATCGCCATTCTTCCCCGCAACGTTCCCCACGGTGGCCGCAGCATCGAGGGTGAGGCGGAGTTCATCGAGATCTTCGCCCCCACCCGCATCGAGAACCTGGTCGGTTTCGTCGGGTCCTCGTCCATGCCCGATCCGGACGAGGGGACGGGCGCATGAGCGTCACGCAGGTCAGTCCGCACGTCCACGTGGAGACCGCGTACTTGGGATCCAACAACTCGATCATCGTGGGCACGGACGGGGTCGCGCTGGTCGACACCCCGCACAAACCGACCGACGCGCAGGCATGGCGACGGGTCGTCGAGGGCTTCGGGACCACCCGCTTCGTGGTCAACACGGACCATCACCCCGATCACACCATCGGGAACTTCTGGATGGGTGGAGAGGTCGTCTCCCACCGTGGGACCCGCGATCGGCTCCTGCGGGATGCACCCACCGAGGAGTACCTACGGGACCTGTTCGAGGTGATCGACCCGGACGCGGTGGATCTGCTCCCGTCCTATTCCGTGCGCGTCCCCGAGGTGGTGTTCCAGGATCGTCTCGATCTGCACCTGGGCGACGTCCATCTCGAACTCCGCTTCCAACCCGGACACACGGCGAACAGCCTGCTCGCCTACCTCCCCCAGGACGGCGTGATCTTCACCGGCGACATCGTGTGCGAGTCGAGCCTCCCGTCGTTCCAGGACTGCCGCCTGTGGGACTGGTTCGACGCGATCGACGCCGTCGAGTCCTACGACTTCGACGTCCTCGTCCCCGGACACGGTGAGGTCACCGACCGCAGCGCGGTCGAGCGGTACCGGCAGTGGGGACGGGACGTGGCGGGGGAGGTCGCCGCCGCGATCGACGCCGGGCGGACCCTCGAGCAGGCCTGCGACGAGATCCGGTTCGCGGATCTGATCCACGTCGGGAACGAGGGCTACACCGGTTATCCGGATTCACTCATCGAGATGTTTCAGCGCAACTCGATCGCACGTATCTACCACGACCTTTCCGAGCGGCCCGAGTTCGCCCGGTAACACCCCCCCGAATGATGGAGCAAGCATGAAGATCAGCAAATCCGTGGCGGCACTGGCCGCCGCCACCGCCCTTGTCCTGGCGGGATGCGGAGCAGAGTCCGGGTCGGACGGTGGATCGTCGGCCGCCACCGCCGACGGCGCCGCGCTGGCCGAGGAAGCCGCGGCCATGGTCGATGAGTACCGGGGTGTTCCGAGCCCCGACGATCTCGGCGCCCCGATCGACATCAGTGAGCTCGAGGGCGAGACCATCTACAGCATCCCGATCGACAGCGGCGCGGAGTTCTACGCCGACGGCGAGGCAGCCATGGCCGCCGTGGCCGAAGACGCCGGCATCAACTACGTGACATTCCCCGCTGATGGCACCCAGACGTCCTACCAGCAGGGCATCCAGCAGGCGATCAATGCGCGGGCCGGCGCGATCCTGCTCAACGGGCCCCTGCCGGAGACGCTCGGCCCGCAGATCGACGCTGCGCGGGACGCCGGGATCCCGGTGGTGCCCCTGCACATCAACGACATGGACAGCGGGACGTCTGAGGGACTCGAGTACGAGGCGTTCGCCCCCTTCAACCTCGCCGCGCGTCTGATGGCACTCGACGCGATCGCCTATCACGAAGGCGCCCCGGTCAACGCGCTCATCATCCAGTCCTCGGAGACCGGCCCATCGGCGGGCATGGTCGAGACGATGGAGGAGACGCTCGAGGAGTTCGGTCCGGAGGGCTCCAAGGCCAGCGTCATGAACGTGTCCGTCCCGCAGTGGTCGACACGGATCCAGGACGAGGTCCAGTCCAACCTGCTCCGCGATCCGACGATCAACACGGTGCTCCCCATCTACGACAACATGGCGACCTACGCGTCTCCCGGCATCCAGCAGGCCGCGGCCGGACGGGATGTGCCCATCTTCACGTTCAACGGCACGCCGTCCATCCTCCAGATGGTGGCCGACGGCACCGTCGCGATGAACGTCGCAGAGAATCCGGACTGGGTCGCCTACGTCAACATGGACACCGCCTTCCGGGCGATGCTCGGAGAGGAGCCCATCGAGGGCGTCTCCGGACCGGTCCGCGTCATCGATGAGACGAACGTCGAGGAGACCGGCAACCCGCCGCGCAGTGGCGAGGGCTTCGGTGACGAGTACCGGGACGCCTACCGCGAGCTGTGGGGACTGATCTGATCATGGTCGTCCAGCATCCTCCCTCAGTGGGCGCGGCCGCAGGATCCGTCCCGCTTCTGGAGATCCGCGGGCTCACCAAGTCCTTCAACGGAGTCTCAGCGTTGAGCGGGGTCGACCTGGCGATGTATCCCGGGGAAGTGCACGGTCTGCTCGGCGCGAACGGCAGCGGCAAGTCGACCCTGATCAAGGTTCTCGCCGGGGTCCATGACGCCGACGGGGGCGAGGTCACGGTGCACGGCACGCGGGTGTCGACCCCGTTCGGTGCCCGCGGCCTCCGTGATCACGGACTGGGATTCGTCCACCAGGATCTCGGACTGGCCCCCTCCGGAACCGTGCTCGAGCACATGGCCCTGGATTCGGGTGGGTCGTCGGTGGGCCTCAGGCGGGTGCCGTGGGGGCAGGAACGCGAGCGTGTCTCCGGACTGCTCGACCGGTTCGGCATCGACATCCACCCGGATGCCACGATCGACATGCTCACCCCCGTCCAGCGCGCCATGTTGGCTGTCGTCCGCGCCGTGGGTGGGCAGGAGCTCAAGTCGGAGCCGGGACGTCCCCAGATACTGGTCCTCGACGAGCCCACCGTCTTCCTGCCGCGGCACGAGGTGGACGTCCTCTTCGCCGTACTGGATCGCCTGCGCGATCGCGGCGACGCGGTGTTGCTCGTGTCCCACGACCTCGACGAGATCCTGCAGGTCACCGACCGGGTGACCGTCTTCCGGAACGGTCGACTGGCCGGCACCCGCGAGACGGAGGGCGCCACTCGGGACGATCTGGTGAGCCTGATCCTCGGGTCGAAGGCGGAGCACGTGACCAAACACGACGCGGTGGTCGATTCCGGTGCGCCGCCGGTGCTGGCGGCCCGCGCACTCACGGGGGAGCGGGTCAACAACCTCGACCTCGAGGTCTATGCGGGTGAGGTCGTGGGTGTGACCGGACTCGCCGGATCCGGAACCGAGGAGCTTCCCGACCTGCTGTTCGGCGCGAGTAGCGCCAAGTCGGGATCCGTCGAGCACCGTGGCGCTCAGGTGCACGAACCCACCCCGGCTCGGTCAATGGAGGCGGGGGTAGTCCTCATCCCCGCGAACCGGAAGGAACAGGGCGGCTCCCTGGAGCTCAGCGTTCTTGAGAACACGGCTCTGCCCTTCCTCGGCCGGCGGGCCCGCGGTGCGCTGATCGACTGGGGCGGATTGCGGCGGCAGGCCGACGAGATGCTCGCCCGTCTCCAGGTCAAACCCCAGGACTCTTCAGCGATGTTCGGGCACCTCAGCGGCGGTAATCAGCAGAAGGTGTTGATCGGGAAGTGGATGGACACGCAGCCGACGGTCATGCTGCTCAACGAGCCGACGCAGGGCGTCGACGTGGGGGCCCGCCGCGAGATCTTCAAACTCGTCCGCGAGGCCACCCAGAAGGGCATGGCGGTGCTGTGCGCCACAACGGACTACGAACAGCTCGTCGAAATGGCCGATCGAGTCGTGGTCCTCGACCAAGGCGAGGTCCGTGCGGAACTGCGCGGAGCTCACATTACCAAGGACGCCCTCGCGTCCGCCGTCTATTCGGAGGAAGTGGCATGACCGCCTCGGAGAAGAATCATGCGGGAACGACGGTCGCTTCCCGACGGCCGTCGCAGGCGGTCAAGAGACCGGCTCAACCGGAGCGTTTCGCGCTCCTGGGGGTGTGGGTCGTCCTCATCATCGCGTTCAGTGTCCTGGCCCCTCAGACGTTCCCGACCACGGCGAACGTCGCCAACATGCTCGGGTCTCAGGTCGTCCTGCTGATCCTGGCTCTCGGACTGGTGTTTCCGTTGCGCGCGGGGGATTTCGACCTGTCGGTCGCGACCACCCTCAACATGTCGATGGTGTTGGTGGCCGTCCTCAACGTCAAACAGGGCTGGAACATCTGGGCCGCGGTGATCGTCGCGATACTGGCGAGCCTGGTCGTCGGGGTGGTCAACGGATACATCGTCACCAAGTTCGACATCCACTCGTTCATCGTCACGCTCGGCGTGGGGACCGTCGTCCAGGGCTTCATCTACTTCATCTCGGGATCGGTCACCATCAGTGGCATCGACCGCGAGCTCACCGACGCGGTCCTCACCCGACCGTTCCTGTCGGTACCGATCGGCTTCTACTACGCCGTGATCCTGTGCCTGCTGGTCTGGTACATCTTCGACCACTCGGCCTTCGGCCAGCGGCTGCTCTTCGTCGGTCAGGGCAGCGAGGTCGCCCGACTCAACGGCGTCAACGTCAAGGGACTGCGCTGGCGGGCACTGATCATCTCCTCGGGCTTCGCCGGTCTCGCCGGCGTGGTCTACGCGGGCACGACTGCCAGCGCGGATCCCGTCTCGGGGGGCGCGTTCCTCCTCCCGGTGTTCGCGGCGTGCTTCCTGGGTTCGACCGTTCTCAAGATCGGGCGGTTCAACCCGTGGGGCACGTTCATCGCGGTGTACTTCCTGGTCACCGGGATCACCGGACTGCAGCTCCTCGGCGCCCAGCAGTACGTGCAGGAGCTCTTCTACGGCGGCGCTCTGGTCATCGCCGTCATCCTGTCCAAGGTCATCCGCACCCGCGGTGAGCGGATCCGCAGGTCACAGGTCCAGAACGCGTAGTCATACCAGCGTCCACCTCGGGCCACAGAAGGCCCGGCGTCCCGGTTCTCGGGACGGCGCGACACCACCGACCACCGGTCGGCAACGGAAAGGGAACGAGAAATGAAGGCACGCGGCGCAGTAATCCACCAGGTCGGCGGTCAGTGGGAGGTCCAGGACCTCGAGGTGAGCGAACCGGCTGAGGACGAGATCCTCGTCAAGGTGATGGCCAGTGGCCTGTGCCACTCCGACGATCACTTCGTCACCGGCGACATCCCGGTGAACCTGCCCATGGTCGGAGGACACGAGGGCGCCGGCATCGTCGAGAAGGTCGGCTCGCGCGTCACCCGGGTCAAGCCGGGCGACCACATCGCCACGCTGTTCATCCCCGCCTGTGGGGTGTGCAAGTACTGCGTCCGGGGTCAGAGCTACATCTGTAACAACGGCGCCGGCATGGAGACCGGGATGGCGATGGACGGCACCGCCCGGTTCCACGACACCGACGGGAACCCGATCGGTGGCGTGACCCGGCTGGGGTCGTTCTCCAACTACCTCGTCTGCCACGAGACACAGGCGGTCAAACTGCCCGACGACATCCCGTTCGACCTCGCGTGCCTGGTCTCGTGTGGAGTCGCGACCGGCTACGGTGCCGCCGTCAACGCCGCTCCGGTCCGGCCCGGCGACGTCGTCCTGGTCATGGGACTGGGTGGCGTCGGCGCCAACGCGGTCCAGGGGGCCAAGCACGCCGGTGCCGATCACATCATCGTGGTGGACCCCGCCGAGAACAAGATGGAGCTCGCCACGGGCTTCGGTGCCACCGCGGCCTTCACCTCCATCGACGAGGCGCGCCCGCTGATCGCCCAGCTGACCAATGGACAGGGCGTGGACGTCACCATCGTCACGGTCGGCCGGGTGGACGGCGACATCATCGGCGAGGGATTCGACACCGTCGGCAAGGCGGGGAGCCTCGTCCTGGTGTCCGTGGGCTCGCACGAGCGCTCGCTGAGCGTGAGCCCCCAGGACATGACGAATCTCGCCAAGTCCATCAAGGGCGTGATGTACGGCAACTGCCGTCCCCTGGGCGACATCCCGCGGCTCTTGGACATGTACCGCACGGGCAGCATCAAGCTCGACGAGTTGGTGACCACCCGATACAAGCTGGACGACATCAACCAGGCCGTCGAGGACATGCACGCCGGCCGCAACATCCGCGGCGTCGTCGTCCACGAGCACTGAGAACGGTCGCACTCCCCACCAGGGTGACCCGTCCCCGCACACCGCGAACCGGTGGCACACACGCAGCTACGTAAGGAATGTGATGACGACTTCGCAGAACCAGCCCGACGCCGGTAGGCCGATCGAGCACACCCGACTGCACATCGGCGGGCAGTGGGTGGACGGCCTCGCGGGCGCTGAGTTCGACACCGTCAACCCCGCCACCGGCGAGGCGTTCGCCTCGGTGGCGGAGGGCCGCGCCGAGGACGTCGACCGGGCCGTCACAGCAGCCCGGGAGGCGTTCGAGAACGGGCCGTGGTCGAGGATGAAGCCCAAGGAGCGCGCCGCCGCGATCTGGCGACTCGGCGACCTGCTCCTGGCCGACGCCGAGGAGATGGCCCGGGTGGAGACTCTCGACCAGGGCAAGCCGTACCTCGCGGCCCGGGACGGCGACGTCCCCACGGCCGCCGGTCTGTACCACTACATGTCCGGCTTCGCGACCAAGATCGAGGGCGAGACGATCCCGATCTCCGCTGCGGGCGAGTACCACACCTACACGCGGCGCGAACCCCTCGGCGTCGTCGGCCTGATCGTGCCGTGGAACTTCCCTCTCGTCATCACCGCCTGGAAGCTGGCGCCGGCCCTCGCGGCGGGCAACACCGTGGTGCTCAAGCCCGCCGAGGCCACCCCTCTCTCGGCGCTGCGCCTGGCCCACCTCGCCCTCGAGGCCGGCATCCCTCCCGGGGTCCTCAACGTGGTCAACGGTTTCGGACCGACCGCCGGGCAGGCGATCTCCGAGCACCCCGGCATCGACAAGGTCTCGTTCACGGGTTCGACGGCCACGGGCCGCAGGATCCTCGACGCCGCGGGGGGCAATCTCAAGCGGGTCACCCTCGAACTCGGCGGCAAGAGCGCCAACATCATCTTCCCGGACGCGGACCTGGACAAGGCCATCGCGGGCTCGGCCAACGCGATCTTCTACAACGCGGGACAGGCATGCGCCGCCGGTGCGCGGTTGTACGTGCACGACGACGTGTACGACCGGGTCGTGGAGGGCCTGGTCGCCAAGGCCGAGGCGATCACGGTCGGCGACGGCTTCGACCCCGCCAGTGAGATCGGCCCGGTGGCCAGCAGGACCCAGTTCGACACCGTCTCGTCCTACCTCGAGATCGGCCGCTCCGAGGGCACCGTCCTCACCGGCGGCTCGCGCAAGGGCGACCGCGGGTACTTCATCGAACCCACCGTCCTCGCGGACGCGGGTCAGGACTCGAGGATCGTCAAGGAGGAGATCTTCGGGCCGGTGGTGGTGGTGTCGCGGTTCAGCTCCGAGGACGAGGTCGTCGAGCTCGCCAACGACACCCGGTACGGGCTCGCGGCCGGGATCTGGACGGGCAGCGTCGGCCGGGCACATCGTGTCGCCGCGAAGCTCCGGGCGGGCACGGTGTGGGTCAACACCTACGGGATCTTCGACCCGAGCATGCCCTTCGGCGGCATGAAGGAGTCGGGCTGGGGACGGGAGATGGGCCACGAGGTCCTGCACGACTACACGGACCTCAAGACCGTCTGCGTGGACATCGCCGAGTGAACGGGACCGGTGGGATCGTGAACGCGCAGTCCACGGAGTCGTCGCTGCTGTTCCAGCCATGGCAGCTCGGTCGTATCGAACTGGCGAACCGCGTCGTGATGGCTCCCATGACGCGGAACCGAGCCGACAGGGCCGGAGTGCTCCCGGACTCGGCGGTGACCTACTACGGACAACGTGCCGGAGCGGGCCTCATCGTCTCGGAGGCCGCCCAGCCCTCAGCGGCGGGGCAGGGCTACCCCGGGACGCCCGGGATCCACGACGACCGGCAGGAAGCGCAGTGGGCGAGGGTCGCGGACGCGGTGCACGCCGGCGGTGGCAAGATCTTCTGCCAGCTCATGCACACGGGGAGGATGAGCCACGAGAGCTTCATGCCGCCCGGTGCGAAGGTGGTCGCGCCGAGCCCGATCCGCGCGGAGATCGAGGTCGAGACCATCGACCGCGTGATGGTCCCGGCGCCCGTGCCGACCGAGCTCGACCAGGACGGGATCGACGGGATCATCCGGGACTTCGCCGACGCCTCCGAGCGGGCCGTGCGCGCCGGGATGGACGGAGTGGAGATCCACGGGGCCAACGGTTACCTGCCCCACCAGTTCCTCTCCCCGGGGACCAATCACCGCACCGACTCCTACGGGGGCAGCCCCGAGGCCCGGTCACGGTTCGTGGTGGAGCTGCTGCGGGCGGTCTGTGACCGGATCGGCCACGACCGGGTGGGTCTGCGGATCTCGCCCGGAGGCCAGTTCAACGACATGGCGGACAAGGGCAACGACGAGACGTACCTCTCTCTGATCGACCAGATCGACGAACTGAGGATCGCCTACCTACACACGTTGCGTCGCCGGTCGACGCCGCTGCACGAGCAGCTCCGCGCACGGTGGAGTACCACCTACATGCTGAACACCGGATTCCACGGGCCCAGCGAGCGGGGGGACCTCGAGCCACTCCTGGAGGCCGGGCAGGCCGACCTGGTGAGCGTCGGCAGGCTGTTCATCTCCAACCCGGATCTACTCGACCGGTGGAGGCGCGGGATCGAGCGGGTGGGGTGGGACGAATCCACCTTCTACACCGGTGGCGACAGAGGGTACATCGACTACCCGGCAGTGCAGCACTAACGACCTCGGCAGGAGAAGACCATGTCCGAACAGAGAACGATTCCGGCTCCACTCGGCGGCAAGGTGGTGGTGGTGACCGGGGCGGCTTCCGGAATCGGTGCCACCGCGGTCGAGGTCCTCCGCGCGCAAGGTGCCACCGTCGTCGGGTGGGACCTGGCGGGTACGCCCGAGGCGGGCCCGCTCGATCTCACCGACCCCGAATCCGTGCAGTCGGCCGCGCAGGCCGTGCTCGCCGATCACGGCGCAGTGGACGCCCTGGTCAACTGCGCCGGTGTGATCACCGAGAACCTGCCGTTCGAGCGCGTCGACCCGCAGGACTTCCTCAGGTGCTTCAACGTCAACGTGATGGGCATCGTCCATGCCAGCCAGGCGCTGCATCCGGCGTTGGCGGCCGCAGGTGGGGCGATCGTCAACATCGCTTCCCAGGCGGCTCTGGTGAGCCTGCCCGACCAGTCGGCCTATTCGGCGTCCAAGGGCGCCGTCGCGGCGCTCACGCGGTCGATGGCGATCGACTGGGCCCCGGCGGGCGTCCGGGTCAACGCCATCTGTCCGGGCTTCACCCTCACCCCCATGGCCAAGCAGCAGATGACCCCGGAGTTGGACGCCGCCGTGTCGCGCCGGGTCCCGCTGGGGCGGATGTTCGAGACCGAGGAGATCGGCGCGGTCATCGCATTCCTGGCGTCCCCCGCGGCCTCCGCCGTCACCGGTGTCGTCATGCCGGTCGACGGCGGCTGGACCGCCGGTGAGCCGGCGTTGCCGATGGGTGGTGCGGAATGAGTGATCGCGGCACCGCCTACGTGTCGGGGGCGAGTTCGGGGATCGGCCGGGGAGCCGCGGTGCGTCTGGCGGCGGACGGCTACCGGGTCGTCCTGCTGGGCAGGAACGAGTCCAGGCTCGCCGAGGCGGCCGCGGAGTGTGGAGACGACGCCCGGTACGCGGCCTTCGACGTGACCGATCCCGCCGCGGTCGGCACCACGCTGCCGGCGCTGATCGAGGAGCACGGACCGCCCACCGCCGTGCTGCACAACGCCGGGCAGACGATAGTCGGGGCATTGGACCAGCTCACGCCGGACGAGTGGCAACGTCAGATGGACGTCAACCTCACCAGCATCTACGCGCTGAACAGGTATCTGTGGCCCGCGATGGTCCCGCGCGGGGGCAGCATCGTTCTGGTGGCCTCGACCGCGTCGTTCGCAGCGTTCCCCCAGGACGCCGCGTATGTGGCGTCCAAGGGAGCCGTGCTGGCCCTCACCAAGGCGATGGCCCTCGACGGGGCGCCCCACGGCATCCGCGTGAACGCCGTGTGCCCCGGTTTCATCCTGACCCCCAATCTCCAGGGCTTCTTCGATTCCCAGGACGACCCGTCCGGGTCTGCCGACGGCGCCGCTGCTGCCGCCCCGTTGGGCCGGATGGGGAGTCCGGAGGACGTCGCCGGGGCGATCTCCTTCCTCTTCTCACCCGATGCGGCCTTCGTGACCGGTACGCCGATTCTGGTCGACGGTGGCCTCATGGCACGGGTGCCCGGATAACCGGCGGGAACGACGAGCACGGCCGACGGTCGTGGCGACCGGACAACACTTGACTCACCGATGTAGAAAGCAACAGGTTCCGTTCAGATGGTCAACGAGTTCTCACCCCAGTCCGACGTCGATACCGAGGTCGATATCGACGTCGTGGTCGTCGGAGCAGGCGGAGGCGGTCTGACCGCCGCCCTCGCGGCCGCGGACGCCGGCGCCTCCGTGGTCGTGTTGGAGAAGCTCGACGTCCCCGGCGGTAACACCGCGCTGTCCACCGGATCGGTGCCGGGCGCCGGTACCCGCCAACAGAGAGAGGCGGGTGTGGAGGACGACGCCGAGCGGATGACGACGGACCTGCTCCGCCAGAGCGGACCGCACGAGGCCGAACATCTGACCAGACGACTGGCCCGATCGTCCGGTGGGCTGGTGGACTGGCTCGTGGACACCCACGGGATCAACCTCAAGCTGATCATGGAGTACAAGCACGTCGGCCACTCGGTCAACCGGCTCCACGCCCCGCCGTCCCGTCGCGGTCAGGACCTGGTCGACGACCTGGTGGCCGCGTGCGGCCGCGCGGGCGTCGAGGTGGTCACCGGGAACCCCGTCGCGGGTCTGCTCGTGGAGGACGGGGTCGTGCGCGGCGTCCGGGTGGCCGGGGAGCGGGTGCAGGAGTACACGCTGCGCACCCATGCGGTCATCCTCGCCGCCAACGGGTTCGCGGCCAATCGCACCCTCGTCGGTGAGTGGGCCCCCGAACTCGTCGGGCTCGAGTACTTCGGTGCACCAGGATCGACGGGGGAGGCGATCGAGTGGGGACTCGAGCTCGGCGGCGAGATGGACAACCGTGCGGCCTACCAGGGGTACGCCGCTGTGGCCTACCCGTACGGCAATATCCTGTCGTGGACCACGGTCGAGAAGGGCGGGGTGCTCATCGACTCGACCGGTAGCCGGCTCGGCGACGAGATCGTCGGATACTCCGGTTTCACGACCGAGGTCCTGGCCGGTCAGGGCCCCATCTGGGCGGTGTTCGACACCCGGATCAGGGACGTGACCTCGCTCGAGGACGAGTTCCGGGACCTCGTCGAGATGGGCGGTGCCAAGGAGTGTGCGACGACCGCCGAGCTCGCCGCGGTGACGGGCGCGCCGGAGGAGGCGGTGATCCGGACACTCGAGAACTACGAGGCGGCCGCCCGGGGAGAACGCGCTGACGAACACGGACGAAACGAGTTCGCCATGGCGCCGCTGGAGCCCCCCTACGTCGCGGCGAGGGTCACCCCGGGGTTGTTCCACACCCAGGGCGGGCTCCGGATCGACGACGAGGGGCGAGTCCTGCGGGCCGACGGCTCCCCGATCCCGGGTCTGCTCGCCGTGGGCGGCGTCGCGGCCGGCGTGAGCGGTCAGAGCGGAGGCCGCGGGTACTCGTCCGGCAACGGGTTGCTCACGGCGATCGGTCTGGGTCAGCTGGCCGGTGCCGCCGCGGCGGCCGCCAGATGAGCGGCGCTAAGGGGTGGGTCGAGTGGCGTGACCGCCTCGCCGACCGGCTGTCGGGTGATCCGGTCGGTGCCGACCCCCGGCTCAGGCGCAAGGCCGCGCTGGTGCTCGTCGACGACCTCGCCGCGATGGTGTTCGGTCGACAGCACGACGAGATCCGGACCTTCGCCGACGCGATGTCCCGTGGTGACGTGCGCGGCGAGGCCACCGTCGTCGCGGGGGGCCGTGCCCCGCGCGAGCGGGCCGCGGCGGCGAACGCCGTCGCGGCAGGATGGGACGAGCTGGACGAGGGGTACCGGCCCGCGACGTGTCATGGAGGGCTGTACGCCATTCCCGCCGCGATGGCCGAGGCCGAGGTCACCGATGCGTCGGTCGACGACCTTCTCAATGCGGTGGTCGTCGGCTATGAGGTCGCCACGGCGGTGGCCAGGGGGTTTCCCGCACCTCGTCCGCTGACCCTGCATCCGCACGCCACTCTGTCGCCGATCGGCGCCGCCGCGGCGGTGACCTGGCTCAGGACGCGGAGCGGTGGGGCCGTCCTCGGCGCGGTGGACGCGGCGGCCACCATGAGCATGGCCGGGCCGTTCCGTCACGCCACGGTGGGAGCCCAGGTCCGCAACGTCTGGGCCGGGGGAGGAGCGGTGCTGGGATTCCTCGCCTCCGACGCCGCCGCAGCCGGCCTCCGCGGAGACGCCGTCACGCTGTTCGACGTCTTCGGTTCGACCTACGGGCAGAGCGTCGATCCCGCAGAGCTGGCATCCGAGCGCGACTCATGGGCCATCATCGACGGTTACCACAAACGGTACGCCGCCTGTCAGTACACCCACGCGGCCCTCGAGTGCGCGCTGGAGATCACCGGCGGAGCGCCGCTTCCGTCCCCCGACGAGGTGGCGGCGATCGAGGTGGCCACCCATCCGCTGGCGATGGCCCTCGACGACCGCGCCCCGACCACGGCCCTGGGTGGCAAGTTCTCCGTTCCGCACGTCGTCGCGGCGGTCCTGGCGTCCGGGTCCGGTGACGCCCGCGTCTTCGCCTCCGGCGGTCTGGGCGACCCCACTGTCGCGGCACTGCGTGATCTAGTCCAGCTGACGCCGTACGACCCCCTGCCGGAACCGCCCCACGACCGTCCCGCCAGGGTGACGGTCCGATACACCGACGGGTCGCGGCGAGACGCCGAATGCCTCAGCGCCGTCGGCGGTCCGGACAGGCCATTGGGCGAGGCCGAGGTGCTACAGAAGGCGGCGGACCTCACGTCCAGGCACCTTCCCGACTTCGCCGGCGTCGCCGCGCAGATCGTCAACGGCGAGGTGGCGGGGAACGCACCGTGGTCAGCAGTCTTGACCTCACTCCTCCCGGAGGCCTGTCGATGAACTCGAACGTGAATCCTGTGCTCGACGGCGGACTGACGCTGTCGGAGAAGCTGGTGGCAGCGGCCGCGGAGGCGATGACCTCGGTCCCCGACCCCGTCCTGGCGTCCGCCAGGCTCCATCTGCTCGACAGCCTGGGCGTCGGGATCCTGGGATCCGTCAGCGGTCCTGTCAGGACAGTCACCAGCATCGCCGACTCGTCCGGTCACGGCCCCTGCACCGTCCTCGGACGACAGGACGGCGCACCGGCCCCGGTCGCGGCTCTGGCCAACGGTGCCCTCATCCACTCCCTGGAGTTCGACGACACCCACGTCGCCTCGGTGATGCACGGGAGTTCGACCCTGACGTCGGCGGCGCTGGCCGCGGCCGAGTCCAGTGGCGCGGACGGCGACCGGATGACCGCCGCCTATGCCGTCGGGTGGGAGGTCCTCATCCGGATGGGCCTGGCCAGCCCGGGAACGCTGCAGTCCCGCGGCTTCCAGACCACGAGCGCCGCCGGCCCGTTCGCCGCCGCACTGGTGTCGATCCTGATCCGAGGGGACACGGATAACGGCGCCGACGCCCTAGGCATCGCCGGCAGCCAACCCGGCGGAACGTTCGCCTTCCTCGCGGAGGGGGCGACGGTCAAGGCCGCACAGCCGGCGTGGGCCGCACATTCGGGACTGTGGGCGGCGGAGCTCGCCCGGGCGGGGATCACCGGGCCGTCGAGAGTTCTCGACGGCGACCACGGCTTCTACACCTTGTTCGCGGACGATCCCGAGGCGCCGGCCAGGCTCGACGTGCTGCTGGGCGACCTCGGTGACAAATGGCATCTCCCGGACGCCGCGTACAAGCTGATCCCGTGTTGTCACTTCATCCATCCGTTCGTGGAGGCCGTCGAGCAGTTGCTCGCGGAGGGTCTCCGGCCGTCGGACATCGACAGTCTCCATTGTCACGTCCCCACCGGGGCCGCACCGGTGATCGCCGAACCGTGGGGTGCCAGACAGTCGCCCCCGAGCGGACACGACGCGCGGTGGAGCCTCCCGTACGTCCTCGCGGCTCGGTTGGTGGACGGCGAGGTCAGGAACTCCCTGTTCACCGACCCGATCGGTGGGCAGCGGGCCGCGGTGGCCGGCCGGATGACCTACGAGCTCTGGGACGATTCCGGGTTCCCCGCCCGGTACCCGGCTCGTGTCGACGCGCGGACCACAGACGGTCGCGTGCTCACCACAACGGTCCGCGACGTCCTCGGAGGGGCCGGGCGACCGGTCCCCGAAGAGGCGATCCGCGCGAAGGCCGACCGGAACCTGCGTCTGGCGGGCTGGACGGCGGACGAGGCCGCGGGGTTGATCGAACTGCTCGTGGACACCCCGTCCCTCGATCTCCCCGCGCTGAGCGCCCGGTTACGGGGGGCGGACGGGGCCGGCCACCGGTAGCTGTCCAGGCAGCGTCGCCCGGACTCGTCGTCTGATCGGGTAACGCTCACGAGTCCGCGAGATCCGTGGTAACCATTGGCGTAGTCACGGGGGTCTTCCCCGGTCGAGGCCAGAGCGTCAGGAATCCCACCGATGTCCACGTCTGTCATTAGCTTCGGGTCGGTATCAGGGCGGGGCGCACTACGGGTGGGCGTCGTGGCGCTCGTCGTCGCGGCGGGTCTCTGGCCTGCGCTGCCCGCGGCGTATGCCGCTCCGGCGGACCCGATTGTGGACAGCAGCGGTGTCACCGTCCCCGGGTGCACCCTGCCCTATGTCCGAGGCGTGAACGCCAGTTGCTTCGGTGCGGACCTGAGTGGCTACGACCTCTCCACCCCACCGTTCGTCGACGTGCTCTGGGTGAGTGGAGAATTCGAACGCGTGAACATGGAGGGGCGCGCATTCCCCGTAGGCACCGACTTCTCCGGTGCTGATCTGGCTGCCGCGAATCTGCGATCGGTCTCCGCCGTCGGCGCGTACTTCAACAATGCCGGTATGCAGATGCTGGACGCGACGGGTGCAGTCCTCACCGGCGCCCGGTTGTGGCAGACCAATGCACGGGACGCGACATTCGCTGACGCGGATCTGACCAACGCGCAGTTCAACATGGCCGACCTGACGGGTGCGGACTTCACGGGCGCGGATCTGACGGGTGCGAGGATCTACGCCGATGTCACAGGCGCGATCTTCACCGACGCCATCGGGGTTGACCTGGCTGGTTCCACCGGGACGCCGCTCGCAGGCCCTCCCGGGTACACGCCTTCGCCTCCGCCCCCGGCGCCGGACAGCGGACCGATTGCACTGGCAGCAACGGCGGAGAAGGGGTACGCCGCGTGGTCGCTGAAGACCACCTGGACGAACAAGTCCAGCACCTCATCGTTCGAGTGCTCCTTCGAAGCCCGCCCGACCGACGCGGAGGGCAACTACACCGGCCTCGCCCCGTATCCGGGGCCGACCGTCACCGTCTCGCCGAACAGTTCGGTCGAGTTGGTGCAGAACGCGGGGGTCGGTCCGCTCGGTATCGAGTGGCAGTGTGAAGGCGGGGACGGGACCACGGACAGTCGGTTGTTGGCCACGACCTACTACCTGGGGCTCGTGCCACCCACCCAGGTGACGATTCCTGAGCCCGGCCCCGATCTCTCCGAGCCGCCGCCCGTGGGTCCGGAACCCGGATCCGGATCGTCGGTTCTGGCACTGTTCGGACGCAGCTAGGTTGGAGAATGCGTGCTCCCCAGAGGGATTCGACGGAGATCTTCGTTGCCTCACACCAGCCGATAACGTCGGCGTGACCCGCGGCTCAGTGGTGCCCCCGGTCGGACCCGAACCGACACTGGACGGGTTTTGAATCCGCTCTAAGGGCGTTGTCCCAAGTGGGGGAGTGATGGCCGTTCAGATCAGAAGCGCTTCTACCTGCGGAGATCTCGAGGCGGTTATTGGCACGTGCGGTGCCTTCCCGGAGCTCCTGCGTACTCTCTGCGTACCGTCAGCCTTCCAGCGGTTGCTAACCGTTACACCGGGGAGACTACGGAGCTAGTGGTCGCTCGCCGAAGGGAGGCGTCCTTTATCGAGACGCACCGTCATCCTCCGACTCTCCACGTCGAGACCGCTACGTTCGCGTCTCGGGCGCCTTGCCAGGAGTCCGGCTCCCGCAGTCCGAAGGAAACTCCAGAGCCCTGATGCAGGTGAAGACAGTGGTACCCCATGGGGCCTTTCGCTGCGGAGTCCTGGCGTCGCTCGGGCGATCAGCAACCAGGAAGGCAACGTTGCGCTCATTCTGCAACGGGCCCGGTGTCGCACGTCCGTTCTACGTTCTACTCATGCGCTGGACCGAGGACGCCCCCACCCACTGCCCTGACGGGCACGAGCTCGGCCCGGACCGCGTCCTCGTCGGCTGGGTCGCCGAGCTCGGCCCGGACCGCGTCCTCGTCGGCTGG